>CAMLLB010000038.1 GCA_946480815.1 uncultured Flavobacteriales bacterium | reverse complement strand
TCTCAAAAGAAACAGTTAACGGGTACGAATACGACCGGATTAATCGATTGGTGGTAGTGGATGCCCTGGTAGGAGATTTTATTGATGCGCAGTTTGCGAATTCAAGTAACCTGAATCCGGCAGAATCCTTTTTAATCGGGGATGAAAGTTGGGGGTATGATAAGATCGGGAATATAATCGGGCAATACAAGGCAAAACCCGGAGCTGTTTCGAATATAGGATCTGCTTTGGATTACTTCACTTACACCTATGCCAATGGGACCAATCATTTGACGAAAGTAGAAGACCTGGTTGCTGCAACAGCGCGCAATTACACTTACGATGCCAACGGAAATTTACTCACGGACGATTACCGGGATATCGATGCGACAGCTTATATACGAGGCTCTTATCCGTATCGTGTTACCCAGGTAACACCCTCGGAAACCTACAATTCCTATTATTTATACGATGGCGGTGATCAGCGAATTTCCAAAAAAGTAGTAACTTTAGCTCAAACCACACAAGAGATGTATATCAAAGACGCATTGGGAAGGGATTTAAGTATTGTGAAATTCGTAACTACGGATAGTACAAGTACAACTACATCCAATACCGAATACTTTGTGTATGGTACCGATCGTGTTGCACGTGTTCTCCCTATAAATACAACCGATCAAAAGGTTCAGCCGGATGAAGCAACCTACTTCCTGTACGATCACTTGGGAAACACCCGCGTTGCTTTTATGGTAGATTCCAGTGATGTTCCATTGATCGTTAATGCGATGGATTACTATTCTTATGGAAAAATTTTAAGAGAATACGATAACGGTGCAGGAGATCGATACCTGACCACACAACACGAAAGAGACAAAGAAACCGGTTTGGATTATAGGGGGGCTAGGTATTACGACTCAGACGTTGCTAGATTCTTATCAACTGACCCATGGGCTGACCAATATCCTGCTTGGAGTACGTATAATTATGTGATGGGGAATCCTATTTCTTTGATTGATCCGACTGGAAAAGGTCCGACGGATTGGTTTTTCAACCCTCAAACAGGTAATGTTATTTATGTTAAAGGTAAGTCAACAGTTGAACAAAGTGATTTAGACAAAATACATTCACCATTTAGTCCATCAGATTATAAACGATTGGGTGGGGATGGTATGTTCGGTTCTAAGGTCGAAAATGGCTCAGCAGAAAATGTATTAGATAAGGATGTTCATTTAATAAAGAATCCAAAAGAGTTCATGAAAAAGAATGGATATTTAAGAGCTCGGGAAGAAGTTATAAAAGAAACAACATTGATTGATAAATCACCGGAACCAGATGGTAATATTACTACTGAAATGAAAGAAAATCAAGTCCTTTCAAGTGAGTTTGTATATGCAAAGAAGAGTGAAATTGGTAAAGAGGAAATAATTTCAAAAAAAACAAAAACGTTGGTAACTGGGGTGTTGAAGGAACAGGTTATTGTAAAAAAAATTACTACAGATACATATGGAGTATTAAATTCAACTTCAAATGATGCATCTGGAAGAATATTCAAAGCCATTGCTGAAATGTCAGGAAAATTAATTAAATCGAAAAAATAATGAGAAAGACACCATATTTATTTATTACATTAGTAGTAACGTTATTCCTTCATGCATGTACTTTGTCCTCATCTGAAGATTTGATAGAATATGAAAACATGCTTGATTATTTTGATAAATCTTACTGTAAGCATTTCCCGACTGGCAAGGAAGATTTTCTGGTCGAAAGTAGTCTTATTGTCGATACGTTTGCCCATCATAATACGGAATCATTCATTTTTCAGCTAAACAAGAAAGATTCTGAAAAGGAAATTGGTCGCATTGAGGAAAAATATAAGTCCATTCGAAAATACAATGCCGACGACAGCATTTTCATCACAATCAATGATTTTCTTTCCATAAAAAATTTAGGGGATGAGTTGGATGTGCAAAAAAGTAAATACAGCAAAACTCTAGAAAAAGATTTGATTCCTTTACCAAATTTTTGGAGTTTAGAGTATGAAAATACAGACACGTTTTACAAATTACCAAAGGACTTTGAAATCGTTCCACTCAATACCCAAACAGGTATGTTTTCGAAAAAAATAGATGCTTCTAAATCATCTATGCCACCATCTCTTTTGCATGGAAGATCTAAAGGGATAGCCTATAATAAAAAAGATAAAGTCGTTATTTATTGGGTTGTCGTATGGTAGAAATAGTATTCTTACTATTTTCAATGTTGTTGGTGAGTAACGGATAAAAATTACAAAACGCACTCTTTTGGGTGCGTTTTTTGTTTTACCGGGTATCAAAAAGGTACATTCTTTAAAAGTTATCAACACCCAAAAACGGATGATTGATAGGGAAGGTTTTTGTGTCGTTAAGATTTCGAGTTGGAGAATGACTACACAGATCTGCGTATTGCCAAAAAAAAGTGGTATCTTTCGCTCAAACCACGCAGGAAATGTATATCAAAGACGCACTGGGCAGGGATTTAAGTATCGTGAAATTCGTAACTACGGGAAGTACTAATGGGTTGGCTAAAGGAAATCTTTCAACTTGAAGTTAATCGTCAATCTCCATCAACGTTATATGGGGTTTTAAGTATTTTGAAAGATATGTCCAGAAATGATGGACCATTGGATGTTAAAGTTAGTTTCAACATGCATAAATATACTCCTGTTTTGATGTCAGAAGACGGATACGATTTACCTAAAGTCACAACTCTTAGAGGGGTAGGAAATGCCGCTTTTGGTGCAAACATGGCCATTACATCAGATATGGGTATTAATATGCGCAAAATACCATTTTATAGTTTAGTTATGCCAAAAGTTGGTGCATATAATCAGGAACATAATGGAGGAAACGGTTATAATGCAGGTTTTCCTTACTATGGCGAGCATACTTACTCTGGTTCCTATATTTATTACGGATTCTTTAAAACATTTTACAAGAAATGATGAAATATTGTATTTTATTCCTACTAGTCGGCTTATTTAGTTGTGATCAACTAACACCTTTTGGAGATGATTCGAATAGTAAATCTATTCTAAAAAAATCAGAGCATAAATCACTTGCAATAGAGGTGTTCACCTATGCAACGGCGTATGCAGAATCTCCAACTTACTTAGTTGTACAAAAAAACAAATTAACGGATACAATATGTATTTCTACTAACTTGAAAACTTTTAAAGTCGAAAAAGATACTTTACGACTGTACTTCATCGGGAGTCCTAAAAAATATACTGACTTAATACAAGTAAAAATCAAAACATTTGATGAACTGATCATTGATATTGATACTAACGCTCGTCCTAAATTTGAGAATAAAACAAATTAGTTCGGAATTGAAGAAAGAGCGGCTAACCGGGTTTAGCCGCTCTTTCTTCTTTTTGCCTTCACTAAATGCCCTTTTCCTTTCAGAGTGAGAACAGAGAGTGGGAATGAGGAAGGAATCTGAAAGTTTCAATTTGATTTTCCTCCCTTGAGGCATTTGTTTCAACACTTCGGGAAAGACTTAGGCGGTGGCAAGAAAAATTTCCTAAAATCATTTAAACACTCAATTCGCAGATGCATTCTGTTAAAATGATTATATTAAATTCTCTAATTGATTCAATTTAATGCATTGTAAATCCTTAAATCAAGAATACAGGGGGAAAGTTTATATCTCTCATCTGGATATTTATTCTGACATCACCTTTGTTCCGGCTGAATACTTATTATATGGATTTCAGGAATTGGATCCCGAAGACAAGAAAAGGTGGAATATTCTACACGGTGAATTCGAGGAATTAGGAAAAGTGACCTTTCTAGATTGTTTTCAAGTACTTTATCTAAATAACAGAGGGTTATTCACCGGTGCAATACAATTTATCAAGCTATTTACAGGAACCAGTATACAAGATCATACTCAAAAGTTTATTTCATCTGTTACGCTGTGGTCAGCAGCATTGAACGAATGGTTTTGTGAAGATCTTTCGCTGCTTGAAAAGCACCTGGGAAGTACACATCCATTACATGTTGTTGAAATGGAAGCCGAAGACCTCCAAATAAAAGTTGTCTGGAATGGAGATTTAGGTTCATACAACGAAAATACCGTACCTGTAATAGAAATCGAAATGCTGTTTCTAAAGCCTTTAAGTATCTATGAATTTGGTGTTCTGCATCATAAACTGCAAAATCTGATCCTGTTTTTAACCAATGACGATCCGACACTGCATTTTTTGCACTACAATGAAGCGGAGTCGTTTGTAATTCGCAAAGTTCAGGAATTCAACCGCGATTGGTTCACAAATGCTGTGGAGTTTTCATTTGCAGAAATTGCCCAGGAGCTGGGAACCATTTTCCAGAACTGGTTTGGATACCCGAAAATGGATAACATTCGGGATTTACTCTTGGAGCGGAAATACAACATAGATCTATCCAAGGAACGCTATTTTTTGAATATGTGCGTCGCACTAGAGAGTTTTCACAACCGATTCGTTAAGAAAAATGTTTCACTGGGAGACCATTCAATACTAGAAAAAAGAGTACAAATCAAAAGTTATCTGGCGGAAAATCCCGAATTACAGAAATGGTTTCTAGAAAAGTCATCGCATTGGAAGAACCCAACACTTTTTGACCGCTTGATTGACTTGAAGAATGACTACAGCCAAGTTGTACAAGATTTGTTCAAAATCCCGATTGAAGAACTGATCCGGAAAGTAAAAAAATGTCGGGACCATCTGGCTCACGATGGTGAATACACCATGATCTTTCAAGACGAGGTTGAGTTATTTTTGGTGGGTTATTCACTTGAAATGGTGCTTTCCG
Organism: uncultured Flavobacteriales bacterium; assembly: GCA_946480815.1. The sequence continues at coordinate 34,680 of CAMLLB010000038.1, read as the reverse complement.
TATTGCTATACAAATTTCATGGGGTCACTGAAGATTCAACAGTTCAGAAGTTATATTCTTACACTCATTGGAATTTAAATCGCCTTTGTAAATTGAATAATTATAAAGGACTAAATCAATGATCGAGTTTCTTTAAATCTTCAATCAAAAAGTTCGAAATATCTCTCATTAGGGTCACAAAAAGAAAAAAGCATCGCGAAAGTGATGCTTTTTTCTTTTACATCATTCTCGTTCTGTTTCTCATTCTTCCCGATTTTCCCAGATGCTTTTTTCTTTCAGAGCGAGAGCGGAGAGTGAGAATGAGGAAGAGGATCCGTGTTCGAAGTTTCGATTGAACTTCCTCCTTTGAAGGAGGACCGAGGAGGATGGCGAACTCCAAATCTCTCGCAAATCATTGATTTTATTCAGTTTTTCTAATATTTAAGGTAGTTCGAATCCAAATGGGTTTTCAGTCATAATATCTTCCATACTACAAATCCTTATTTTCTTTATTTTTACAAAACTGAAAACCAATCTAAACATGTCTCAACGGTACTTTCTTCAAATGATCAAACACTTGCGTGAGTGTGAAGAAATCCTTCTGTACGAGAAAGTCATGTCGTGGGAGAACATCGAGGAACAGGAATTGATTGATTTTCTCTCCCTGGAATACCAAAACGAATCCCTGAATTATCCCTATCAAATTCCTGAGTTTAACTCCAAAGCTGCTTTGTGGGCGTCAAAAATAATCTACCTGGCTGCACAGCTGATTCTTTATCGCGACCAGAAGGAAAATGATTTGGGGCAATTGTTTTTGGATTTTGAGGGCGATTTGGATGCTTCTGCCATATTATCGGCGGATCTGTGTCTACGTTTTTTACCGGATATGCTCTTTCAATTGAAAGTCATTGATAACCAGGATGGATTGATAGGACTCCTGGAAACAATTGCTTATAGATGGCATTATTCGGCAATAAGGTATCCATTAGAAATTGAACATTTGAGTTTTGAATGGATGAATTCCGACACTTGTTTGAAGCAACTGTATGTGAACAGAATTATTGAATATAAAAAATTGAAACTTGCAGAGCACCCGGCTTGCTACGATGCGGTTAAAGCTAGCCTCGGTATCCATGGGAAACAGCTTTGGATAGAATTTACATTAGTAACGGATTATGAATAAAAGTGATAAGCTAAAAGATGTTCTTGATTTTCTAAAAAAATCATTTGTTGGAAAAGATGAAGTCATTGATTTATTGGGAGTCAGTTTGATTGCACGCGAAAATGCCTTTTTGCTGGGACCTCCCGGAACCGCAAAGAGTGCTATTATCCGATTGTTTTCGAGCTGCATTGAGAATGGAAAAAATTTCGAATATCTATTGACGCGTTTTACAGAGCCGAATGAAATCTTCGGGCCTTTTGATATCCGTAAATTGAAAGAAGGAGAACTCATTACCAATACGGAAGGAATGATGCCGGAAGCTTCCATGGTGTTTTTGGATGAAATTTTCAATGCCAATAGTGCCATTTTGAACAGCTTGCTAATGGCTTTGAACGAGAAGATTTTCCGCAGGGGAAAAGAGACCAGAAAACTACCTGCGCTAATGTTTGTGGGGGCCAGTAACGTCTTGCCGGAAGATGAATCTCTGAACGCATTATTGGATCGTTTCCTGATCCGCATTCAATGTGATTATGTAGATACAGATCGCATGGAGGAAGTCTTAATGGCTGGTTGGAAAATGGAAAACACTGTGAATACGGATAAACCAAGCATTACTCCTGCAGAAATTATCGAATTGCAGCAATTGAGCCGCCAGGTGGATCTTTCGCCTATCAGAAAACAATACGTGGACTTAATTCACAACCTTCGGAATACCGGGATTAAAGTTTCGGACCGACGAGCAGTGAAAATACAGAACATCATTGCTGCAAGTGCTTTGATGTGCAACCGCACGGAGGCTATTTTATCCGATCTGTGGGTGTTGAAATACGTTTGGGATACAGAAGAACAAATTGAGATTCTTGCCGGAATCATTGATCACATCATTGAGAAAGAGAACACCGAAAATGCACATCCCCAGGCGCTGTTTAATAAAGTGCCGAATCCGGAAGAAGTGATGAAGGAAGTGGAGCTCTTGAAAAGCAAATGGGTCGCTGAAAACTTGTCGTTTGAAGAGCAAAACGTGATCAAAGATAAATTGCGTTACGTCCAATCGCGTTGCAACTGGATCCGTAATCCGGAACACAAGCAGCACATTCAAAATGAAATAGAAGGATTATGGCAAACAATGCTTCAGACAATCTGAATTATTTCTTGTTGCTTGAAGAAGATCACCAATTGTTTTTGGGTGGAATTCGACATTGGAATAACCTCAAAGTCGGTTTTGATGAACAGGGAATCTGGATCAAAGACTTTGACTATGCCCAAATTCAATCCACAGAAGTAAAAACAATCCCTTACAAGAAAGTTTTTTACGAGAAAAACGGCCGGTTATTTCCTGAAAATAGCTTATTGCCTGAGGGAATCGTGCCGGCATTGATCTGGACTCCGATTGATCGGGCTATCCCGGTTACTTTGCCTGTTTTGAACCACAATTATTTTGGAGTAAACGAAACACTTATAATGCGATTGATTGCGGCTGAAAATGAACAAGAATCCGTAGCAATGATTGTAGATCTGGATGTTTTGGAAGATTACCTTGAACATGTTTCCGAAGTCCGTTTGAAAAACCTTTCCTGGTGTATTTTGGATGATTACACGGCATGTATTCTGGGAACTCCCTTATTGTCCATTCAGGGAGAAGTTTTTTGGCAAAGCGATGTGTTTTTACTACCATCTGGATTTGATTTGGAACTATATGCACTAAAAACGGAACTGAAACACGTGCTCGAAGCAGGTGATTCGGATCGTATTTTGTGGTTGAAATCCGGTAAACCCCTCAAGTTGGCACATACTGATTTAAAGCCGCTTTCCCGGGCATCCTTTCGCGTGAATATTAAAAGTATTACCTAAGCAGGCATGGCTAAATTGAATTATTTTCAATCGTTTGAAAACTATTTCTGGCAGTGGGAAGAAATGGGAGAAGTGGTTTGTATTCCAGGCGGAAGTACCATTGCCTATAAAGCTTTTTTGAAAGACGTGATTCCGCTTGTTTCCGTTCAGGGACTGCCACCGTTCGGAGCTTTGTTATTGGCAATTATTGCCACGAATCCCAATGGAAAACAAGTGTTGAATGAATTGGATAGCCGGATCACGGACGAAGATGGTTCGATGGAAATAACAAGAGGACAGGCACATGCTTTTTTACACTTGTTGGCCTCTGTTCCCGAAGAATTTAAAAAAGGGTCCAAGAAAATACAGCTTTTCCAGGCCATTTTTGAAAAGTGCCATGCGGTATGTTCACAGAGAACCTCTCAGGAAGCAATCCGCATGCTTAGTGGTATGGGTGAATGGGATAAATGTTTAATCCCGGAGCCTTTCAACAAGCATGTGCTCAAAAAAGACCTTCGTGTTTTCAGCGTGCTCTCGTTCAAATTGACTTCTGTCCAACAAATCCTGGACAAAGTTGCTGCACTCCCGGAAATTCCTGACTTTATTGAATTATTGGAACCGGAAGCTTCGGAAACAACGACCGCTGTTCCTACTGATTTTATAGACGAATTAATTGCGAATGACAGAACGAATCCGGTTGGGACTCTGATCAGGCATTTGTGGGGTGGATTAAATATCCCGTTTCACAGTGCATTGCCAAGCAGCCAGCCATTGGGCGGAATTTCTGATTTGACAAACAAAGGTGATTTTGATAAACTATTGATCTCCGAATTTGCAAACGACGACTTGGTTTTCTTATCCAGGTTGGCGAATAACGAAGCACTTTATATTCAGCGCGAAATTCCTCCGCAGCAAAACGAACTGGAACGGATTATTCTAATTGACAGTTCACTCAAGAATTGGGGAACACCCAAAACGGTGGCTTTTGCCATTATGTTAGCTATAGCCAAACACCCGAAAACAGATATTCCATGCCGCAGTTTCGTCATTGGTGACGGTTATGTTCCGATCAATTCGGATTCTGTTACATCCTTAATTGATGCTTTGAGTATTTTGAACGCACAATTAAATGCTGCTCAGGGATTCAGATCATATTTGAATGATTTTAGACCCAACAAGCAGCAGGAGATTTTTATAGTCACGGAAAAGTCTACTTTGAAACAGGCGGATATGTTGAAAGTAATCAATGAATTGCACCAGGAAGTAACTTATTGGATTTATACGGATGCTATAGGAAATATTGATATCTATAAAAAGCAGCAGCAAAGTAAACGGTCGGTGCAGCACATCAAACTTCCGCTTGAAGAGCTCTGGAAAAAAGAGGCGCCTAAATCAAAAGTGACTAGAAAAGAGTTCCAGGGAAATTATCCGATTTTGTTTCATCCTGGGAGTAAATATCACTTTTTGTATGCTCCGCAAAGTAATTGTTTTTTAATATCCAACGATTGGAAATTATTCCGTTTTGTTGAAGACCTTTCGGAAGGCAATAGTACGCTTTCTATTAAAAAAGGTCTGGATCTAATTTGGAATCAGGTTCCTTCTTCTTGTGAATACCAGGTTGGAGTTGATGTAAATAATGACTTGGTTCTTGCCAGTGTTGATACCACTAGTAATAACATTTCACTTTATAATATCACGACCCGAAAAGAGCAAACGGCTTTTTTTGATAAGAACAGTATTACCAGAGGAGGCTTGCATTTCCACGACAATCAGTTCAGGTATCATTCTTCGAAAGGGAATTGGATCATTGACCCGATTACCGCCGAAGTCAAAAAAGATTTTTCTAAAACGGGTATTACAAGAGCAGATTTGAAAGAAGCAAGAAACCGACAGTCTTCTCAATCACCTCGTATGCTGACTCATCGAAGTGTTCTTAAACACATCAACTCTATTGCGATCAGCGATCAGCAGAACTTAATTTTTAACGACCATGAATTGAAATTCAATCACACTTCCGGTACTATTAAAATAACAAATAGAAAAGACCTCAAAAAGGTACTTGAAGCTGCTCAAAGCAGTACAAATGAGTTTGCTTTTGCTGATGGAAGTAGTATCGAAGTCAATCAATCTGGAATGCTTATTTTGAAAAGCAGCAATCCTTCCATTCCGGTTATCTTTATTCCATCTGTTTTGGAAACCAAATTGGGAGTGGCTACAAATAATGCGTTCTCCGGAGACGATTTCTTCAAGAAAACCGAAGGAAAAAGCATCTCTACCAAGGAATTCTTTGATAGATTTATGCATCCATTCTTAAAGAATATACTATCCCATGGAGCTTAGTCTAAAACCTTCTCAATACAATCGATTTCCTTTGAATGGAATCCTGGTAAAAGGAGCTTCAGTCAAAAGTTGGTTATTGGAACTTCAACGCATGGAGTTGAACCTAAACCGCGTTTCGGTCTATCCGCTTCCGGGCACGACTGCAAATTCCGTTTGGGGATGTTTGATTGTTCCTCAGTCGGTAATCGGTCAATTGAATTTGGAACAAAATGAAATCTGTCAGCAGGTTTCGCCTACCTTTTTTATAGCCAATAAATCGGAATTATTTCCCGTAATAACGACAGCAGAACTGGAAAAACTGTTTGCGCAGTCGGTTTGGCTGATGCATCCGGAAATTGGGCTGGTAGAATTGAAAGAAACAGTGGATTTGAGTACCTTGATCACATTACCACAATCAGCATCTCTTCGTGTAATATGCCCTGATTCTGCTCCATTTATTCCGAAGGAAATAAAAAGTTTCCAGGTTGCTCCGGTAGATGTAGAAAAGGCTTTGGAAAAATTGGAAGAGCAATTTTTTCCGAAACGCGAGAAAATGGAAGACCAACCATTGAGTTTCTTTGAAAAAGTAAAGATGCAGTTTTACAAGCTGCAATTCCGGAAAAAGGAGGAAGGCAATAAGCGTGGGGTGAGATCGGACAGTTCGGCTTCAACTCAAAGAACAGGAGAGCCTAATAGGTTTGGAAAGCTTATGCAGGCTTTGATGAAACCTTTTAACGGGAAGAAAGAAGGAACTTACAACGACCGGGTCCAGGAAAATTTGGAAGACCTAGAGAAACGGAATCAAAAGCAGCTGGATAAGTTGTTGGATATGCTCCGAAACAATCCGGATGAAGCACTGAAATACGCCATTCCTTTGGATGAAACAGGAAGTTCCCGTGGGCAAAGCAACGGAAGACTGGAACTTTCAAAGAATTGGTCGGTTTTTTCCATTTTTGCAGACAGGCAAGTGTCAAATAACCGAAGCGGTGGGGCGGTTGATATCGGAGATTATTATGGATCGTTGAAGGAACAATACCGGAAAGCGGCAACAGAATTAATTGAACAGAAAAACTACGAGAAAGCAGCGTTTGTTTACATGAAGCTACTGAAAGATGATCGCTCTGCTGCGGATACACTGGCAAAAGGAGAATTGTACCAGGATGCTGCGTCTATTTATTTGAAACTTTTGAATGACAAACCAAAGGCCGCGGATTGTTTTGTAAAGGGAAACCTGATTTCCAATGCGATTGATTTGTACAAAGAACTCAAAGACCATGAGAAAGTGGGCGACATGTACACGATCCTTCATCGCAAAAAAGAGGCAGATGTTTATTATGAACAAGTAGCCGCGCACCATCAGGAAACGAACCAGTACATCAAAGCTTCATTGATTTATAAGAACAAAATGCATCTGAACGCTTCTGCCCAGGAAACTTTGATGAAAGGCTGGAGAGCAGATCATGACTCGGTGAATTGTCTGAAGATGTATTTATCTGATTTTGAAAGTACCACTGATTTGAAAAAAGAATTGGATCGACTGTATAGGGAAGATGTGAATGAATCAAACCAAGAAAAGTTTCTGTCCGTTTTAAAGAATGATTATTACCAGCAAGGTGAATTGCAAGAACCGGTTCGTGAAATGGCTTATGAAATCATTGCGGCGAGAGTCAACGATAATCCTGAAATAGTGAAAGAATTGCGGTACTTTAACCCGGAAAATAAAGGGTTGATCAAAGATGCACTTCACTACTCAATTGGAAGATCCGGAAGAAAATAAGGATTCTTCTTTTGTTCAAATATGCTTCAAGTCCTTCGAAATAGTTCGAAACATCTGACATTAGGATTACAAAAATGCGAAAGCCTTATCCCATGCGGAGTAAGGCTTATTTAATTATTAGAACCCAATGAGACGATTTCTTTATTTTCTCAAAAAATTCCGAGTACTTGCGTGCTAATTCAAAGATTCGAACTTTTCAACTTACATTCTATTGTGCTGCGATTTACTAAATCTTATGAATTTGCACGTTTTATTCGAAAAAGTTTAAATACAGAATGTTGTGTATCGACGCAAAGTATCTTTCCATCCAATTCGCTGATTTGACCAATAACGATCTTTATTGCTTCACATGCTTGAAGGCTCCCGAGAATACCACAAGTCGTATTAACAATTCCTGCAATGGAACAATTATCAGTTTCTTGCAATTGTTCCATTGAAAACAAATCACCCAGCTCAATATTATTCTGATGGTGCAGGACTGTTAAGTATCCTTGCCAATCACGAACTGCTGCATACACTAAAGGTTTACGCCGAATCTTACAAAGTTGATCTGTCAATAAACGGGTTTCAGCATTGTCAGAACAATCACAAATAATGGTGTATTGATTAAAAAGCTCTTCAGCGTTAATCCGATCAAGAAAAAAAGGAAATGTTGAGATTTCTGATTGTGGGTTTAACTCCGATAATCGCTTTTTTAAGACTTGAACCTTTAATTCACCGATTTCGGTTGAACGATACATGAATTGACGATGCAGATTTGATTCTGATATAGTATCTCCATCCACAATTCCGATTTTTCCCACACCAGCTGTGGCAAGATATGTTGCAACGGGAGTTCCAAGTCCACCTGCACCGATGATTAAGACTTTTGCGGATTCAAGTGCTTCTTGTCCGGATTTTCCGATTTCAGGAACCATTTGTTGGGGAGTATATCGGGATCTCACTTTCTGTTAATTTGGGATGTAATCGTGCTATCGGTTATTTTGTTGTCTTCGGCCAATAAGAATGCTTTTGATAAAATAATAGAGAGTCCGCTATCACCTTCAAAAGGAAGAAATACACCTTCTGCATGATTTTTCTGACTCCTGTCCGGAACAATACAAAGGTATTGATCGTTGGGCTCCATCAAAATATTGGTACTTCCGATGTGTATTTTATAGGTTCTCATAGTTCCCTTTACAACAAGAAATTTATCCCGGATCTCAGCGACTTTAGAAATTTTCAGACGTGGTAACAATCCGGTGAGAATCTCTTTTCTGTTTTTGGCGATTTCCGAAAGTTCACCAAAAGCATATCCTTGCCAGTAGTCCCGATACGCAGGAATTCCTCCCGAATCCTGCCATGTAGGATCATTTCCAACACTTGCCACACCAACAAATAAGTCGACATCCCGAAAAACTTCAGAAAACACAAGAGGAGGGACGTCGATCAGATCAACTGTTTCATTGGTTTCCAGGTTCACAAAACGAATTTGATCTGTTGTAATATAATTCCAAATTCCAGTATCATTCCAGCCATCATCAACATTTAGTTCATTGACCCAATACTCTGCCCGAAGTTTGTATTCGGGTAAAATGACAGATGCCAAATCATTGTTGATCCCATTATCAAAAGCGCCCAATAAAGAATACTTCCAGCCTCTGGTTTTTGCCAATACATTGAATTGATGTTGTTTCAAAACATGAGCTGCCATTCTATTGCTATAGGATTTCGTGTTCAATTCTGCATCCGTTAACAGATAGACTTCTCGGAATGCCTGTTTAATGGGTTGGCTGATCTTTTCTGCAATAAGGAACTCTCTCCATGCTTTGATTTCTGCAATCGTTTGTAAAGCAGGATGCCATAGAGATACATGCGTGTAATCCGAAAGAGTTAATTCAATACCTAGATTATTGACCCATTTTCCGTTTAGAAAAATTGCCGATTGAATTGTATTGTCAGTGCAAAAGTTCCAGATAATTCTTTTGGAGAGGAATGACATAAGGCCGTTATTCAGATAGTTACTTTGAAATTCATTCATGTTCATCAACCTTCCTGATTTCAACATACGATCTATTCGATCTCTCTGTGCCGATGTGGTTTGATCTACCTGTTTTTGGGTTTCCCGCATTTTCTTCAACTTTGCTGCAAATCGGTCTTTAACAAATGTTGGAATCGATTTCTGAGGAGAACCATCCGGTTTAAACCAGCTCGCTTCCGATTTACCGGGAGCCGTAATCTTAATAATACATTTGTAATCATCGAATCGGAATTCTCTTTGGCCATCCAAAAACCGGAATGATTCGACTGCCATATCTTCGATCATATGGGTAGAAACACCTTGTTCTATAGCTGCTTTTTCAATGTATTGCTCAATAACTTTTTGAGTACTTGTTTGTTTTATTCTGAGTTTTAACCTGGAAAGATGACCAATCCCATCCAGCCCTCTTGATTTATACAATGTAAACAAACAAGCGTTACCTATTGCTGCTGCAACAGGTCCAAAACCGGGAACTTTTCGATAAGATCGTTCAGCCATTGCTGCAACGTTTCGGAGTGTTACCTGATCATGAAAATGGGAAGCCATCCAAACAAATCCTTTAATTGCTTCTGCATTTACAGAACTAACGTATAGAAAATCATAAGGAGATCTAATATCTTCCTTGAGATCTACCAGGAAAATCAACCATTCGTTGAACACCTTCTTAAACTTATCCGTTCCCAGTTCTTTCAGTAATTCATTGGTCTCTTTCAAGTACTTAGCTGTTGGTTTTCCTGCTGTAGCTTTTTGGGCTTTTGAGATTAGTTTATACCATATTTGTTTTTCCTGCTGAGGAAGTGCTTCAATCATGTTGTTTGCGAAATATTGAAACGGATCTTTCCCTAAGAACAACACTGCTTTTTCTTCTTCTGCCCCAATGTGTAGTAATGTATCTATCTTTTCCAGGATTTTAAGTCTCTCTTTGTTTTCATATTCGCTTGTGATTGATGCTAATGTTTCTCTAAAATCGGACAACACACGTCTCATATCGCTGTCAAGCGGGGTATTCTTATACTTCTTTACTAATTGACCGATCGCGAGGCCTATTGGCCACTCCATTATATTGAAAGTCCCCCACCGTTTATATTTAATAAAATGTTGGAATAGTTGCTCTGCATCCGTTGCATCAAGATTGATATTTATTCTCAGTAGTTGCTGTACAAAACTAAAACAAACGTATGTTAGTGCATCCCTACGCTCCACTTCGTGTCGATAGGTATCTATTTTTTCAATGCAATACAATAGAAATTCTACTCTTTCTTTATCCTCCCAAGTTGCTACTTCGTCTTTGTACACTGAGTTATCATTCAGCTTTACGTCATAATACCATGAGCTTGTTTTTGCATTCTCGATTTGTGCGCGTATAATGACATCGTCGAACTTCGAAAGATTGGACGCTGAACCCTTTGAAAGGCTTTGTTTGATTTTATTAAATAGTCCCATAATTATCCGCCGACTAGTGGAGTTAGTTTTACAAAACTGATCGTTGTTGAAGGTTGTAATTCGATCAACTGTTCCAGTGACTCTGCCTGAAAATTATCAATAAGCATGAAAAAACCGTTCTTCTGAAACGCATCTAAGGCTGTATAAACCTGCTGCTCTGCATCAATACGTCGCTTGTTATTTTTCAGTTTATATCCATTCAACGTTTTTTCGGCTTCTGTCGGTTCAATGAGACCCTTGAAATAATCAGGCATCTTTTGGTTGTACGCTTCAACCTCCGTTGTAACTCTATTTTCAATGATCTCTTTTACTGTAACGGTTTGTGTTTGAAACCCCAACAGGACCTGATGTAAGACCTGTCCCGCAAATGTTTCATCTTTGATTGTGATGGTCATAAATTCTATAGTTTGTGAACGCTTAAAAATAACAACACCTTTTGGATTTCTGAAATCACCCGATTTTAAATTTGTCCAATTAACCTAAAGTTCTTTTCAGATCCCCCACCAAATAGTTCGAAATATCTGACATTAAGATCACAACAAAAAGAAAGCCTTGATGATTGTTCGTTAAGGCTTTCTTTTTGTACTTCATTTTCGTTCTGTTTCTCATTCTGCCTATCCTTCTGCTATCTGTCTTGCGAGACAGAGCCTCAGTCTTCACAAGCTACGCTTGCTCTTCTTTTTCAGAGCGAGAGCGGAGAGTGAGAATGAAGAGAGCTCAATAATAAAAAGTCTAACTTCTTATTAAAAGAATGACTCCTTCGGATCATCTATTATTCTTAGTATGTTCAAAAGGAATTGAAAAATAAACGATTGATTTAATGACACTATTCGATATTATTCTCTTAGTATTATTTTATGCTTTAGGGACTGCGGTTGCAGTTATTCCATCTTTCTCGACGATTAAAAGACCTAGATTAAAGACTCTTACGACTGCTGGAAAATGGTTCATCACACTCTTTCTTCTTCTTTTTAGTGTTTCGATAATAAAAGATGTGAAATCAGCACATGATGACAATTTAAATGAAATAGCTCGACATAACTATGAAGATACCATTCAAAAAATTCTCAAGAGAAGTGACTCTCTTGAAATGATTCACTCAAGAATTTATATTGATTCAATTCACTCAATGTCTCAACACATCGTTCGAAGTGATACGCTTCACTCGATGGAAATGACAGAATACATTCGTAAGTTAGATGGATGGGGTTTGGAAATTCGTGACAGCAACGTTGTTAGAAAACAACCAGGTTCTCCCTTGATTGTTGCAACCAATTTCACTATTAATTTTGATTCTATAAATAATTATTACAAGGTTAGCGTATGGCTTTGTAATTCAGGAACAGCAGAAGCGTTCGATACAAAATTTGATATGTATCGACTGCAAAAAAACAATGGATTAATAACTAAAAAAATTGCGATACAAGATGCTATGGATCTAGGAGTGGGAAAATGTTCGGAAAAAAATTCACTCTATGAACGATCAAAAATTACTAAAGAAACAGGATTTTTCATCGAGGGAACTTATGAAGATAAAGCAGGTAAAAAAAGATATTATAGCTTTTCATACGATTATAATTTTTACCTTAAAAAATGGACATTAAATTTGAAAAACTAAACATACAGCTCCATTATGTTGATTTTCAAGTTGGTAAGAAAAGAGAATGATATTAAAGAATTCAAATCTTCTAATAAATAATTCGAAATATCTCTAAGCGGGTTCACAAAAAGAAAAAGAGCATTTGACGCAAGTTGAATGCTCTTTTTCTTTTTGCACTCTTCTCTCGCTCTCACTCTAAGCTCTTTTTCTTTCAGAGCGAGAATGAGAGCGGAGAGCGGGATCTGTGTTCTAAGCTGTAATTCCGTCTTCCCCCTTTGGAGGGGGATCGAGGGGGAGGATAAGCCTGATCTTCCGCAAATCATTGATTTTATTCAGTTTTACACCGGTTCGAATCCCGTTGGCTTTCAGGCTAAATTTCTTTTTGGAAGTTTTAAAACACTTTGCTGCTTTTCAGAATTATTGATTAGTATTGGGGCAATAACGAAACGAAAATTAATTGCAATCAGAGAAGAATGTCAAAAATCAAATTAATGCTAATATTGATTGTCGTTGGACAATACAGTTTCGCACAGCATATAGAATTTACTGACTCAGTTTTGAAAAAAGATCTTTTAGATAAAGAATCAAAAATTGATTTGAACAACAATGGTGAAATTGAGTTCATAGAAGCAGAATTAGTTACAAGTTTGAATTTGAGTAGGAAAGGAATAATTAATATTTCAGAAATAAATTACTTTAAAAATTTGGAAAAATTAGAGTGTTATTTCAATGATATTGATTCCTTAATTATTCGTGATTTACTAAAGCTAAAAGAGATTAATTGTGGAACTAATAATATGCGATTTCTAAAACTAGTCAATTTATCATCGCTAAAAGTTTTAGAAGCAGGAAATAATAAATTGACATCTGCTGAAATTATCAATTGTCCCAATATTCAAGTAATGGGGCTTTGTGTAAATCTTCTAACTAACATTGATGTAACAAATTTCACTTTGTTAGAGGATTTATGGCTTTGTGATAATCAGCTTTCGGTTATAGATATTTCACAGAACTCTGAATTGAGTCAATTATATTTAGATAATAATAAGTTGACGGAACTTGACATTCGAAAAAATTTAAAATTGAAAAATATTTATGTCGATGACAACGTAAAACGAATTATAAATGCAAATCAGGAAAGGAATTCACCATTTTTGATGAAGCCACCACCGGAAATGGCTCTGCCACCAGCTGGTAACTAAAAAGCAGTTAACAGTCTTATTCCGCAAAATAAGGGTTTGAAGTTTTTTCCTGGCTCGAATCATATTAGGATTCAGATTCAGATTCAGATTTTTTCTCGGTAAGAGATTTTTTAGTTGTCGACTCTAATCACGATAGGATCACAAAAAGAAAAAGCGAACTACGTTAGTAATTCGCTTTTTCTTTTTGCCCTCAATACTCACACTGAACTATCCTTCGGCTTTTGCATCTTGTGAGATGCAGCCTCAGTCTTCGTCAGCCATGGCTGACTCTTCTTTCATGTGAGAAATTGATTTTAAGAAGTTATATTTAGATAAAAAAACAATGCAAAACATCCTATTTGACTTTTTATCAAAATACATTCCCTTGACAGAAGAAGAGAAAAATACCATACTGTCGTTAGACATATTCCGCTCTATTAAAAAGGGGACTATTTTACTCAAAGAAGGACAAAGAACAAAGGATAGCTATTTTGTGCTAAAAGGCTGTATTCGGACATATTATGTTTTAGATGGTGAAGAAAAAACTACTGATTTCTACTCAGAATTGGACGCTTTGACACCTCCTTGTGTAATAAGCAAAACTCCGTCCGAACTTTATATAAGTTGCATAGAAGACACGATACTTACGGTTTCGAATTCTGATATGGAAATAGAAGTAAATAACAAATTTCCGAAGTTTGAAGCCCTCTGCAGATTATTATCAGAAGAACTTTTAGCCAAACAACGAATAGATTTTGATGCGTTTAAAACGTCTTCACCTGAACAACGCTATTTGAATTTATTGCAATCGCGACCAGACCTTATTCAGCGTGTGCCACAACACCAGTTAGCGAGCTATTTAGGTATCAAACCTCAATCATTAAGCAGGTTAAGAGCACGAATTATAGAGAAAAATAAGGGGTAGGGGTACATTTCTTAACTTAAGTGAACGTATTAAGGCATCTCTCCAATCTACTTTTGCGGTATCGTTTCGCAATTGATAACTTATGAATACACAAAAAACAACACAAAATCCACTTGAAGAATTCAAAATCAGTTTGAAACTGAAGCTTGCAGCATTATGGGGAAGTTTTATGTTTCTCTATATCTATGTCGACTATTTCCACTTATTTATGCCGGGTTCACTGGAAAGTATGTTAGCAGGCAAGGTGTTTACGTTTGAAGTTACTCAAACATTTCTTTTGATAGTACTCGCCGCTGTGACGGTTCCGGTGTTAATGATCTTCCTTTCTCTTGCCTTGCCCGCTAAAATAAATCGTTGGACAAACATCATTGTGGCTGCGATTCATATTCCGTATATGTTGTTTAATCTGGTAGGAGAGGCTTGGATACATATGGTATTTGGCGCTGCTGTAGAAGTTGTTCTTCTTATCCTGATCATACGTTATGCATGGAAATGGCCCCGCATTGAAACATGAGAAGTGACAATAAACCCGATTTTTTCGAAATCATAGCACCCTTAAAACGAAAAAACCGCGATCTGATGGGAGATCGCGGTTTTTTTTCTAACCGAACAAGAGTTGCTAGTATAAGTTGTATTCCTGAAAGAGCATGTTTTACGCTAGATGTTCTTTCAATAGTGCAAAACTACGGTGGATGATACCGCTTTAAAAATAAAAGGTGTCGAATTACCCTGAAAATTGAGTGAACCGGTTGAATTTGACCGTCAAGGGATTTCAGTTTCCTTATTTGAACAAATCTGTTTAGTAAATTTTGATATTAATTGGTCCCGAAAACCTTTTCAAACAAAATTTAGGTATTTTTAAAAGCCGATATCTTTTTGGTAAAAAGGGATATTATAACAAACTTTTGTCTAACTAAAAAAAGCGTTTTATGGAAACTACCATTCAAACTTATGTTGTTCAGCCGGTTGCCTTGCCGATTGTACCAACAAGTGCACCTAATTTGCCGGATCCGGTGGTTCTTGATGCGGTATATGACCGATCAAGCGGGTACTTAACTGTAACGATCACGATTATGCTTCCCGGAGATCTGAATCCGAACCAGGTATCAATCAAGCAGTATTATTCTTCTTCGCACAACACGGTCCTTGAGTTTTATGCTGTTTACAGCTCCGAATCAACTGAAGATGCGAAGCCGTTGACATGCTCATTTAAGGCAAGTCCGGTAGATGTGTACGGAAATCCAATTGAGTTGGGGGCAATTATGTCTGTATATAATATGCTGGTGAATTCGGTTGGTCCGAAAACATCACGGGGTGTTATGACTACTGTTAGAACCACAGAGCAATAAAAAGAATGTTCTGTTTGAATACATTTATAGGTAAGCTAAAAGTGTCTCTGCTGGGGGCACTTTTTTTGATTTCCTTTCACTCCTTTGGGAAACGGGATGAAAGCAACCGTTTTATTGACCAAAAAGCAAGTGAATTGGCTGGTAAGCACTCGACTTTTAATGCTTTATCTGCAACAATTGCCTTTGCAAAAGATGAAAATTGGGATTCTGTCTTGGTAAATACCCAAAAATGTTTACAACAGATCAGGAATAAAAAAATACTCGATTTTATTCATTATTATAGAGCCGAAGCATTTCATAAAAAAGGGATCTTCAAATATGCATTGAAGGAATTTGATCTGGTGCGGAAGGATTTTGAATTCCATACCATGATTCGCTTCAACAAAGGCGGGATTTTGCTTTCACAGGAAAAGTACGATCAGGCCCTGAACTTGTTTAAGACGATCGACACAGCGAATAGAAAGGACATAGAAACTATTCGAATCGATGCTTTATTGCAGAACATGGGGGTTTGTTACCTGCATTTGGGGAATTACCCGGAATCTGAAAAGTATCTTCTTAAAGCATCTCAAAAAATCGAGGAACGAAAAGATTATGTTTCATTGATTCATTCTTATATTGATTTGGGTTCCCTTTATTATGAGCAGTACCAGGACGAGAAAGCAATTGCTTATTATGAAAAGGCATATCATTTGTCAAAAAAATATGGATCATATGATCTAAAATTGAATACTGCCTACAACATGGCTGTAGTTGAAGAAAACAGGAAACGTTTTGAGGTGGCGCTGGCTTATCGAAAGGAGTTTGAAAGCTGGAATGATTCGCTCAGTGATCAAAATGAAATATACGAAGTTGCCCAAATAGAAAAAAAGTTGGCAATAGCGGATAAACAGAAACGTGTAGAGCTTTTGGAGAGCGAAAATAAACTGAAACAGGCCCGGTTAAACACCTATCTTTTTGCAGCTTTGCTCCTGGTTGCTATTATCATTTTCGGGACCTATTTTTACCGCCAGAATGTGTTGCGTTCACGGGTAATCCTGCACCAAAAACAGGAACTGGATCTCTTGAATGCGACC
The DNA here is from genome assembly GCA_946480815.1 of uncultured Flavobacteriales bacterium. The sequence continues at coordinate 18,019 of CAMLLB010000038.1, read as the reverse complement.
AAAGATCAGTTGTTTTCCATTGTCAGTCATGATTTAAGGTCGTCAGTACATGCACTAAGTGTCAGTAATTCCAAATTGAAGGACAAGGTTCAGAAAAAGGAATACAACAGTTTGGAAAATCAACTGGAGGAAAACAGTGTGATTGCAACCAATACCTACAACATGCTCGATAATTTACTGAATTGGGCGCTTCTGCAAACAGAAGGAGGATATTTTAAGCAGGAAGAACACCGTTTGAGTATGTTGATCGATCAGGTGGCTTTTAATTTCAAAGGAGTCTTGCATCAGAAAGGGATCATGTTTGAAAATACGGTGCCAAAAGCAATAAAAGTGTTTGTAGATGCCGAATCGCTGAAGATCGTATTGCGTAACTTCATGGATAACAGCATCAAGTTCTCGGATCCGGGAGCTCATATTTCGGTTAGTTTGGAAAGTGAGAATGAAAACTTTATTTGTTTTAGCTGGAAAGATACCGGAAGGGGAATGTCGGAAGAAACCCGCCAGAAATTGCTCAGTGATTCACCGCAATTGACGAAAAAAGACCACGAAAAAACAATCGGTTCGGGCTTGGGAATGAATTTATGTCGCGCAATGCTAGCAAAAAACGACGGGAAGTTAGATATTTGGAGTCGACAAAATGAGGGAACGAAGATGATCGTTACCCTAAAGAAATGTGCTGATGGAAAAAATTAAGGTCCTGATTGTTGAAGATACGGTAGCAGAAAGTGATAAATTGATTGACACATTGACGGAAAGTCAATTCGACGTTGTGGGTGTGGCACGATCACACCAGGAAGCATTGCAACTGTTTTACGCAAACAAAGTAGACATTGTAGTGATCGACATTTTCCTGAATGGAATTCCTGAGGGAATCACTTTTGCAGAAACATTGAACAATGTTCCGGAGTCTTCCCGGCCTTTTGTTTTCTTAACCAGTTCTACAGACAGAAGCATTTTTGAGCGGGCAAAACTGACAAAGCCCTATAGTTTTTTGTTAAAGCCGTTTAATCCCTTAGAAGTGCTTTATGCCCTGGAAATGGCGATAGAGAAATTCTACGGACAACCGGATATCTTTCAAAGCGATGAGGAAGATACGGTCATCAGTTCCGATTTTTTGTTCATCAAGAAAAAAGACGCGCTCAAAAAAGTAGCGGTTTCCGATATCATCCATATTGAAGTGGAGGAGCGCTATTGCTCCATTTTTACAGGAACTGAAAAGTTCGTAATCCAGATCTCACTTACGAAAGTGATTAACCTGCTGGATCCGGCTAAATTTTATCGGGTGCACCGCAATCACATTGTAAACGCACACGAAATTGAGGAAATTCAACCATCCGACGGTTTATTGGTGATGAGCAACAAAACGCATGTTCCCATTAGTGATCACTATAAAGAAGTTCTGAACCAATTCAAGATTATTAAGTAAACAATTATCAATGATAAATGGTTTAATTATCAAGTAAGCGCTCTATGCTGCTTGATAATTAATCATTGATAATTGTTCCCCGAAATCCCATGCTTTATTTTCGTCTTTTCATGACATCGATTCCGTATTTCATGACATTCTGCAGCTTTCGTATCCGGAAGTGAGCTATACTTGTTCTAGTCAACAATGCAATTCTAATAAGGGTTGCAGGCTAAGTGAAGAAAAATGGAAATACGTGCAGATATAGGGCTTTCACCACTTCCGGATGCTAAAATGGTTCTTGGTGAGATCAGAGAGTTGGAGTCTTATTTTGAATTGTATTGGCATTTTTCCCGTGGAGAAATGTTGTCCTTTGATTTTCCTCAGAAGTATCTGAATAAGTTTCCTGATGGGTCTTATAAACAGCTGCTGATGACTGCAATAGCGAATAAAATGAACACGGTGAATACGTATTTGGCTATTCAAAATGAGTATTTGAAGAACTATTATGTATTGTACCTGCACTACGCAAATGGAATGGATATTCCTTCAGACTTTCCGGAATCGGTTTTCGATCAGTTCCCGAGCAGAAGTTTTATTCATCAGTTGAAAAGTGCAATTAATACACTACAACAAGAAATTAATAACGAAAAAGCAGCGATGTAAAAAATATTACCACCGCTATACACTGAGACAAAAACTACAACAACAAAACCTAATGTTAGCTTTCACATGAAAAAGCAGAGGTAGTAGCGACCTCTGCTTTTTTAAGGACTATTCATTGAAATAAGTATGGAACCACTTACACTTGCGTAAAGTTACATCGTCAGGAAAATCATGTTATAATGAGGATGTAGTAAAACAAAAAATCCTCCGTTGGTTTTCACCGGCGGAGGATTTTTCTCTTACGCTACAAGTAGTAGTTATAGGGATAATTATTGGTTTGTTTTGGTCGAATGAGGAAATACGTACGTATTGTTTCCCAATTTTAGTACGCAACAAATGTCAGTGATTTACTTGTTTTATCAACTAAGGGGAAACCCTCAATTTTAGGTCAAAGGTCGTGTGATCCGTTTCAAACAGGTATTTTTAGAGCGAAATTCGCTGTTGATGAATAAACGATTAATAAAACTGTTGGGTGTTACATCACTGTTACTGCTTTTTTCAGGTGCATGCAGTAAACCTGAAAGTAAGATCATTTATCATCAAAGTACCAGGACCCACCTGGATGATACCTGCATTTGGCTTTCGAAAAGATCCCATTTTCACAACCCGAATTTTTATTCCGTTTTCAATGCCTATTATGAAAAGCATTTGAAACTAAGGCATTATGACAAAGTAGCGATTGCATTAGGAGAATTGACAGAGCAGGAGATGTATTTTTCCAATTTTCAGCAAAGCACCCTGGATAAAGTCCGAAAGTTCAAAAAATATTTTAGGGCCAAACTTCCCTGGGACCAGACACTTTTCGTGGATTCGTACCAGGGAAATTACCATATCAATCAGAATGAATACCGGAAGGCACTGCCATACTTTCGCAGTCTGGTGAGAAATAAACCCTTCGACTACAACACCTGTGTGGAAGTAGCACACGGTTACGGTGATTTGGCGTTCTGCCATTTTGCAATGGGTCAGCATGAAAAAGCGCTTCAAAATGATCTGAAGGCGCTCCATTGGTTTGATAAAACAGACAATCTTACCGGAAAAGGAGGAATCTACGATAATTTGGCATTGGTAAACCTGTATACTAAAAATTACAAAGAGGCGGATGCTTACTTCAACAAGGCAATGAAGGCTTTTAAAGAAGTAAAGGATACGGTCAATATGTTCACATCACTGTATAACAAGATCATTCTTTACCAGGAAATGGAACATCCGGATGAGTATAAGCTGATCGATTCGACGTATCAAGTGTTTAAAGAGAGCAAACTGGTTGATGAATCACTGGAACTTTCCTTGTCCGGTTTTTATATACAGAGCCTGCTCCGGGAAAACAGGATCAGGGAAGCAAAGGAAATTGTGGATAGGATGAAGTTGCTCGTAGAGGAATTAAACGCTCCCACTGCGGATATTGAATACCTGATTGCTCTTGCAGAATACCAGATCGGATCCGGAGAAGGGATTAAGGATATTGTATTGATTGAGAAAGCATTACAAGCTGTAGAGGAACAGGAAGATCATCAAAACCAAATTGCCTTTGCTGAAGTGCTGAAGGAGAATGCCGTTTTGAAGAAAAACTATAAGCGCGCTTACTTTTATTCTGAAAAGCTGAAACAAGCAGAAAATATGATCAGTGATCAGCGGATCATAGCCAAGACCATGGAGTTGGATAAGCTGCATGAAACCAAACGAAAAGAAGAGCAAATCGCAGGGCAAAAAGAAACGATCTCCAATGGGAAGACAGCCATTGCATTATTGTTTTCTCTTCTGATGGGCTTACTTTTAGTGGTGTTCATTGTTTTTTCCCGTCAGAAACAGAAAAAGATCAAACGGGAGAATAAACGTGCTAAGCAATATACAAAACGCTTACTGGATAAAACAGAGGAGGAGCGAAGACGCATCGCGAGCGACCTGCACGACAGTGTGAGCCATGAACTGCTGAATCTGAAGCATTCACTGGAAGATAAAGCTGTGTCAGGAGAGAAGATCGATCTGATCATTAAAGACATTCGCAGTATCAGCAGGAATCTGCATCCGGTAATGTTCGAGAAAGTGGGCTTGTCTGCAAGTATCAACCAGCTTCTGGACCGCGCGCAATCAGTCAATCAGCTAATGGTTACTTCCGATATTGTTTATTGTGGTTCCTTGTCTGTTTCAGATGAATTGCAGGTCTACCGGATCATACAGGAGGCACTTTCCAATATTATCAAGTATGCCGATGCCATGGCTGCAAAAATTATTATCCGCGAAAGCCAGGAAGATCTGACGATCCAGATTAAAGACAATGGAAAAGGATTCAATGTCGGTGAAACACTTTCCAAAAGAGATGCGTTCGGTTTGCACAATATTATTGAAAGAAGTAAAGCTATTGGCGGATTTGCAAAAATCCACTCCGATAAAAACGGTACTATAATCACTATTGACTTAAAGAAAACAACATGACAATCGTAATTGCTGACGATCATCCGTTTACACTCCAGGGAACCCAAAGTTTCGTGGAATCTTACGGATACCAGGTTATCGCAACGTGTGCGAATGGCGTTTCAGCCTTAAACATGATTCAGCTCCGGACTCCGGATATTGCTATTTTGGATATCAACATGCCTGCTTTGGATGGCTTGGACGTTGCCAAGAAAGTACAGGAGTTAAAGCTCAGAACCAAAGTTATTTTGTTGACCATGCACAATGAGATGACCATTTACAACAAATCGAAAGAATATGGGGTGTATGGTTATATTCTGAAAGAACATGCTCAGGTTGAATTGAAAAATTGCCTTGCCGAGGTAGCGAAAGGGAATCAGTATGTGAGTGATTCTTTGCTGAATGACCTGGTAAGCGTCCGGGAAACAGGAACCAGTGAATTGGATAAATTGACTTTTTCTGAGCGAAAGATCATTGAATTGATCGCGCAGCAAAAAACAAGCAAGCAAATTGCAGAGATGCTTTTCTTGTCTGAAAAGACCATTGAAGGACACCGTTCGAATATTATTGAAAAATTGGGTTTGCCAAAAGAAAAGAACATCCTATTGAAATGGGCTATGAAGAACGGTTTGGAATAATTTGTTTTCAAATTGAAAAAACCAATTTTCATTTTGAATGTTTTTTTTGATCCCTTCTGAATGGAATACCTCCAAATTCCTTGGAAAAGTATAAAAATGTTAAAATGCGGATAACCAGTAAATACAGGTAGTTTCTGTGTTTTTTGTATAGTTTTCAGATGTTTTGAAAACGATTTAGTTTTTACAGGCCATACTTGGAATGTAACTTTTTTTGCTTGGTATAGTTGTTGTCTATATCACATTACCAGGCTGAAACGGTTCATTAAAAATTAAGAGTATGGCACGTTTTATATTTTCAATCAGTTTAGCGGTAGTTGTAATCAACAGCATGTTTGCTTTCTCTCAGAAATATGAGCCGATTCCTGTATGTAAACTAGTCGATGAAACAGCATTATTGGAAAATGCTCCCGATGTGAATGAAACTTCGGCTTCATCCATGACGATCAATATCCACAATAATTTCAACTCAAATTACTTGACTCTTGAAGTGGTGACACCAAAAGCTGTACCGTTTCAATTGGTCAATGCACAAGGCAATGAAATGTATTCGGGCACTATCCGTGGAACTCAGTTGATAGAAACGGCATTGTGGCCTGCTGGAACATACTATCTTCTTTGTGGTTTAAAACGCGAAACCATTTATATATCGAAGTAATTATCTTTTTTAAAGGTATGCTGCATAAAAAAAAGCCGGCTTGAATTTCTCAAGCCGGCTTTTTTGTTTTTTAGTTCAAAAGCCGGGGCAGGGTTTCCCCGGAATCGTAAAGAGCAGCCTGGGATTTTTAAAGACAAAGGGCGAAATACATTGTACCGCCTTCGGGATACGGTTCACCGATTTTTGGAGAAAATTGGGTCTGACGAATTCGGATAATGCGTAATTTTAAATGTCTTTTCTAATGAAAGACAGACTAATCTGTTTTTAAGGTTATGGAACAACAAACCATTATCAAGGTCCGGAATTTATCCAAAAAATTCGGTTCTTTCGAAGCAGTCAAAAACGTTTCTTTTACCGTACATAAAGGGGATGTTTTCGGTTTCTTGGGACCGAATGGAGCCGGGAAAAGTACAACGATCCGCTGTTTATTGTCTCTCATCAGTCCTGACAATGGAACAATCGAATTATTTGACAAGTCTTTGCAGAAAAACCGTTCGGAAATCCTTGCGAATATTGGAAGTATTATCGAAAAACCGGATTTCTACAAATACCTGTCCGCACAAAAGAACCTGGAGATTTTTGCACGTATTTCGGGGGCAGCCGTTTCGAAAAAAGAGATTCTTGAAATGCTCGATTTTGTGGGATTGGGCGATCGTGCAAAACACAAAGTGAAAGGTTTCTCTCATGGAATGAAACAGCGGTTGGGAATTGCACAAACCTTGTTGCATAAACCGGAGCTGATTATCCTGGATGAACCGACAACCGGTTTGGACCCGCAGGGAATTATTGAAATTCGCAACCTGATCCTTCGGTTGAAGAACGAACAGAATAAAACGATCTTATTATCATCGCATCAATTGTCCGAAATTGAATTAATTGCCAATCGGATGGTGATCATCAATCAGGGGAAATCGCTGGTAGAAGGCTCGGTGGAAGAGTTACTGAACAGCGAGGAAACGGTGGTGCGAATTGAAATCGATGCCGTGGAGTCAGCTATGGAATTGATCCGGTCAAAGTTCCATTCGACAGAAATCACGCAAACGTCATCCAAAGAACTGGAAGTGCTGATTTCAAAAAACAAGGTCCCTGATTTGACGAAAGAATTGGTCCTGGCAGGATTTACAATCCATGCAATTGAACCGAAACGTAAACTGGAAGATTATTTCATTAAAACCATTCAGTCCTGATGCTTTTCAAAAACACGTACAACGAATTCATTAAAATCGTGGCGAAGCCACGAAGTTACCTGGGATTGGGAGCTTTAACCCTGTTGATCGGCCTGATCATTTTTGCGATGAAAGCAGACGGCGAATCCATGGTTTCTTTTGTAACGGCCAGTTTCGAACAAACCCTTTCATTTAACGGGAAATTGGTAAATGGAAACCTGATCGCATTTATCATTTTGCAAATGCTGGTGGTCCATATTCCGTTGCTGATTGCATTGGTAACAGGAGATTTGATTTCCGGTGAAGCTGCCATGGGAACAATCCGCATGCTGGCGAGTAAACCGATTTCACGCACACAGATAGTGCTTTCCAAATTTATTGCCGGTGCTATTTACACGCTGGTAATTACCCTTTGGTTGGGGATCTTGTCTCTATTGGTTTCGCACCTGGTTTTCGGAACGGGTGATCTGATGGTGCTGAACAGTGATGGACTGGTTATTTTGCCTGAAGCAGATATTTTGTGGCGTTTCGGATTGGCTTTCTGCGTTGCTTATTTGTCTTTGCTCACGGTTGCAACACTTTCGATTTGTTTATCGGCCTTTGCTGAAAACTCGATCGGGCCTATTGTGGCAACCATGGCAATCATCATTATTTTTACCATTATCGGAAGTTTGGACGTGACCGTCTTTGATTCCATTAAACCGTATTTGTTTACAACACACATGGCATCCTGGCGCAGCTTCTTTGAAGATCCTGTTCCGTTTGATGATATTCTCAATTCAATTGTTATCCTGCTTACACATATTGTGTTGCTTGTAGGAATTACCTTATTTAAGTTTAATAGAAAAGACATCACATCGTAATGAAAAAAGCACTATTAGCAGGTCTCTTGTTCCTGACTTTCGGAGCATTCAGCCAAGATGCGGAAAAGATCATTGACAAGATCGTTTCAAAAATGGCTACAGTAAAAGATTATACTGTGAATGCACACATCGATGCGGATATTCCGATGATCAGGATCATGCCTTCCAATGCCACCATTTACTTCAAGCAAAAAGACAAGATCAAAATCGAATCGAAAGGAATTACCATTTTACCCAAGCAGGGATTCACCGAACTAAATACATTTCTGTCCGAGAAATCCAAATACACGGCTGTTTTTGGAGATTCACTCAAGATCAGGGATATTGATACACGATTGATCAACATCATTCCGAATTCCGCTTCAGGAGAAATTGTCCTGGCAAAGATTTGGGTCGATCAAAAGAATTCGGTCATTATTCGTTCCCAGGTAACCACTCAAACCAACGGGACCGTTAAAACCGATTTCAAATACGGATCGCAATTGAGTTATGGACTTCCCAGTGAATTGAAATTCGAAATTGATGTGAAGAAGTTTAAAATGCCTAAAAGTGTGGCCGCTGACATCAATAAAACATCTTCGGATAAGAAAAAGAAAACGAAACCGCGTTCCAAGGGAACGATCACCATTACTTTAAGTGATTACAAAGTCAATACGGGCTTAAGCGACAACGTTTTTAAAGACAAAAAGAAGACAACAAAATAGAGCTTAGCGCAAGCGTTGTTTCTTAGTAATGAAAATAAAGTCATAAAAGAATCAGTCACCACTGCGTTTAAAATAGTAACCAATTGGGTAAATGTGGTTTTTATTAAAAAAGGGAATATGCATTTGAAATTCATTTTAATCGGACTTTTGATCTTTGCGGGTTCATCAATTCACGCACAGGTTTCATCCGATGACTTCAATTTGCCGGAACCGGAAAGCAAGACGACTTCTCTGGTACTTTGGGCTACTCAATATTATATCCACGAGTTTCAATCTTCAGGCAACATTCCCATAGTATACGCAAACGGAGAGTCTTCGGGCTTGTATGCGGATACGTGTGACTTTTGCAATGCCTCTTTGGAAGGAACTGCTTATGTTCGTGATTCATTGGGGAATATAAACGTGATCAATTTTGCACGAACCGGAGAAGAAATGTTTGTGGATTGCAGGGCTTGTAAAAAGTACAGCAAAAGCAAACTTAAAGTGGAAAGTTGGGGCAAGACACTTTGGAACAAATCGGCAGGTTTTGGAGATGGTGTAAAGAATTACCGTTTGGTTCCCTTCCGGACGATTGCAGTAGATCCGAATACCATTCCGTATGGAACAGTGATTTTTATTCCCGAAGCAAAAGGTCAATTGGTCAGTTTGCCAAATGGCAAACAGGCAATCCACGATGGTTATTTCTTTGCTGGCGATACCGGTGGAGCAATCAAGAAAAATCACATTGACGTGTTTACAGGTATTTATGAAGGAAATCCTTTTCCATCGGTTATTAAATCCAACGAGAATAAAGTGTTTGAAGCCGTAATTATTACCGATCTGAATGTGATAGCTTCCCTAACAGCTTTGCATTTTAAATAATTTAGTTCTCGCTTACCTTTCGGGATATGGAAGTGACTTACTCATTCGAATTTCCACGATCCAGCTTCACAATTTTCCGTGTATAGATTTTGTTTTCCTGGTATAAAAGAACGAAATAGATCCCCTCAGGCAAGTGCTTAACAGAGATCAGTTTTTGATTTTCGGCAGTTAAAACCGGGATACCCAGTGCATTCAATAATTGAATTTTCAAAGGGAATGCAGTTCCGGTTTCTATTTGTATTTCATCGTTAGCTGGATTCGGGTAAATGGAAATTTCCTGATCAGGAAGATTATTCACGCGTAAAGGTTGTTCGGCACAATTCGGAGTCAGACTGTCCGTTGAAGCGTAATCCGAACAGGTATTGCAAAAAAGGCTTTTGAAAAAACAAGAAGCCCGGTTTACCCGCATCAATAAACCTTCTCCTCCTTGGTAAACTCCGTGTCCTGCACCCATTTTAACAGTCAGATCGCTGCAAATTCCCACTGCAGTTAATTTTTCATATAAGGCGTGAGAACCGAATATGTAATGATTTGTTGTAAAACAAGTCACATCCAGTGCCGAATCAATTGGAACAACACCATCGTTGCTTCCATGGAAGGAAATGGTCGGTACAGCTTCGTCCGAATCAAAAAAATCAGAAGAAACGCCACCCCAGTTGTTGAAAATTCCCTTAATGGCAAATGTAGTAGTCAGATTATTCCCTGAATTATTCAGATTACCCAATTCTGCAACGATACCGGGATAAATAAGATTGGTTTCGGCTTGTGAGTTATAAACCAAAGCATTTGCCGTACTTGCACCGGCACTAAATCCTCCGGCAAAAATCCATGCGGTGTCGATTTTGTAAGAAGCTGCATGTGCAACCATGAAACGTATAGCTGCATGTGCATCCTGGATGGCCCTATAAACTGCTTTCTCTTGTGAAAGCGTATCAGAACAGGGCAGCACCGTTTCTTTTCCTAATCGATAATCTATCCCCACCGCTACAAAACCGCGTCTTGCCAGGTTCATACAATAACCAGCTACCTGGCCCCGGTCTCCATTTACAAAACCGCCTCCGAAAATCATCAGAACCATGGGGCGTTTGGAGATCGTATCCACTGAGTTGTTGGGATAGAATACGTCGAGTTTCAGTGATTGGTTAACACCTTGCCAATCAATTGCATTGGCATAAACCATCGAATCTTTCTGAATATCGGAAATTGAAAAAACGGGAGTTTGTGTAAAGCGGTTTGCGCTGTTACAGTATTGTGCAAAAGAATTGAAATCAAGGACAACTATGATCCAGATCAAAAGAATGAGGTGTGTTTTCATACGCGTTTTTGTCACTTGTTAGATGAAAATGATAGGGAAAGGTTTAAGAACCTATTCCGTGGCGATCTTTAGCAGTGCTTCTTTTAGGTCAATGTGGTTTGTGTCATAGAAAATCACACCGAGATTTGTGTAAGCCTTCTCAAGTAATCGGGTGCTTTTTTTGCTAAGTGCTTTACCAAGGTAAATAAAACAAATCCCGATTTCTTTTGCTCTCAGTTCACCGATCAGTTTTTTTGTTTCGTCACTTAGTTCGAATTCCCCATCAGTCAGAAGCAGGACCGAGTTCACGCCATTCTCTAATTTATCTGAATCCAGGAGTTGTTTGACCGTTTCAAGTCCGCTGGTGATGTTGGTTTGTCCAAAGGCATGAATGTGCTCGATCTTTTCCCGGATGTGTTTTTTCTGGCTGCAGGGAACAGCTTGAAGCAAAACAGTCGATTTCCCTGAAAAAGTAACAATTGAAATGCGGTCAACTTCCCGTTGGATCTGAACCAGGTTATTTGCATTTTCTTTTAAATGAGTCAGTTTTCCGGATTCGTTCATGGAAGACGAGGCATCCAGTAAATAAACCAAATGGTGCGGGGCTGCCCGATGGATCAACAATTCTTCAGAACTCATCCCGGCTACAGCAGAATCGCCTGGAATGGGTTTCTGGATTTCTTCCTGGTATTCGAACTTGTAAAGCAGTTTAGGAGCCATCAGCAATACATTCTGATTTGTGTCAATTTCAGAAGCGGAAAGGCAGCAGGAAGCAATTTTCCGGAAGTTCAAACCGTCTGCAATCTCAATGTAATCGTTGTAATCTTCCACGATCGCATTGTAACTGCGTACAAAATCATTGTAAGCTTGCTGGCTTTTTTTTACAAAGGGTTCTGATGGGTATTTTGAAGCAGCGAACCAATAGATCCGGCTTTGCATAGAAGTATAAAACGTGCGATAGCGTGTATGCAGCCAGAAACCGCTGCGTAAATTGCCATACCCGCGTGTTTTATAAAGATAAAGCGAATCGTTTTTCAATCCTTCTGCATTTAACAAGCGGATCTGTGTGTCAAATTTTGCATTGTTCGAAAGGTTTTCGTGATACAATTCCTTTTCCCAGTTCGTCAGCAGATTCATCGTCAGGTTTAATTCCTGTAATCCCTGCTGTAACTCCTTATGAGTTTGAAAAGGCGGGTAATGGAAATTGCAATGATCAACAAGTGCACTGTCCAGTTCTTTTGAATGGATATAACACTGTTTGAACCACCGCTCATGTCCTTTGAGAATACTTTTTGCAGTTTGGAACCCGGTATCGGAACGGAAGGCCTTTTCCGCAACATAGTTGTTCAATTTGGAATGAAACGCAAATAAGCTGTCCGTTGAAGCCTGGTATTTGTTCAGAATGGGAGCAAACGAAGTGAATTCATTTTTGGGCTTTGACAGAATTTTTGAAACGATCTCCTTTGCTTCCAGCCAGGGTAGGTAATCTGCCTGGTAAGCCGGAATTTGGTTGTGTGAATTGGGTGTAATTTCTTTAAAACGGAAAGTGCTTTCAATCCCGGTATAGCTTAAAAGGCTGCTTTGTTGGGTCTTACTGCAGTAGAAATAGTTCTCGTTGATCTTTTTGGCGCTTACATGCAATGCTTTTTGAAGCTGTATTGCATCAAAATACCAATCCTGGTTGCAATGAGCGAATGTGTTCATCAATTCCACAACGTGATTCAATTCCCGCATTTTCTGGTTTCTTACCTGGGAAAACAAAAATTGAGAATGAAATAAGATTACAAGCAGGGCACAGAACTTCATGTATACGAAATAGAATTGCTAAGTTAAGAAAAACCGAAGCTTTTGAAGACAGAGATACGATCCGTCAGTAGCGAAGGAGAAAGTGGCAGTCCCAGCATGTCAGGAACGCATTACGATCTGCTGAGAATCGTTCGTTTAATTTGTCTTTTCATTCTGAAAATTTAACAAGCTCAACCGGGCTTTACCACATTTACGGTATTGATAGAACAAGTTCCTGTTCGTACATTTGTTTTAAGTTGATTGATTACAATTCACAACTGAAATGAAAGAAGAACAAAAAACAAAATGGGGCATAAGTTTGACAGGCCGTTTATTAGAAGAACGGCTGAATAATATGCCTGTTTTGAATTCTTCTGAAAATGCCTTGAACCGCTTGATAGATCTGGCACAGGAAGGACTTACGGATTTTCCAAAGGAGTTGATCCACGATGTGGCGATCCGGGATTTGCTGCAGGCACTTAAAAAATCGCACGGAAACTATTTGAATTGTAAGCTTCCGGAAATAGAACAATCGATCTATAATCTGTATAGCAAACAAACCAATTCAGACAATGTGTTGCTGATGTTATGCGGTTTCTTTATTTCTTATCAGAAGAAACTGGTAGCACACATTCAATACGAAGAGGTTTTCTTATTTCCTTATATCGAATCCTTATTGGAATTTCAGAAGTCGGGAACACCGATCGACAGGGAACGTTTTGGTAATTTCACGCTGAAACAATTTTTCGAGAACCACTCGAATCTCGAAGAAGACCTGATCGAGGTACGAAACAAGATTACCAGGAATATTGAAGGACTGAAAACACCTTTGGCTTTTCGCATTTTCCTGACACAGTTGGAGCATTTTGAAAAAGATCTGGCAATTCACGCGGTTTTGGAAGACGATGTGCTTTTACCTCGGTTGGTAGAACTGGAAGTCCATTTGCTGGGATGATTTCGATCAGCCGCGTAATTTGAAAAAGGACGCTGAGCGAAGTCGAAGCGTAACATTTCAATTTTCACCTCCCGATTTATTTGGCTTGATATTTGTCTTTTCGTAACTTCAACAAAAAAATCTAAAAATGAAACTGACATTCCTTTTCCTGATAGCTTTAATCAGTACCCGATCGTTTGGTCAAATTACTTTTGAGCATGGAACATTAGATGAAGCACTAACCAAGGCAAAAAAAGCCGGAAAACCTTTGTTTGTCGATGTCTACGCAGTGTGGTGCGGACCATGTAAACAAATGGCGGCAACTTCCTTCATCGATCCGGAAGTGACTTCTTACTACAATTCAAACTTCATTTCTTTGAAACTGGATGGTGAAAAGAACGACGGACCAAATGTGATGCAGAAGTATGGAATTACTGCTTATCCAACGTTGTTATACTTTAATGCAAACGGAGACCTGGTAGCGAAAGTAGTGGGTGGTCAGCAGGCAAAACAATTACTGGCAAAAGGAAAAGAGGTCGTAAATCCGGAAGGAAATCCGGTTTTTTTAGCAAATAAAACCTATCAGAAATCGAAAAAGAAACGGGAAGATCTCAAAACATACATTCAGGTTTTGGCAGATAATGAACATGATTCACTTAGCAAATATGCTGCAGAATACTATCAAAAATACCCAAACCTGGATTTGAAAGATCCGGTTGAGTTGCAAGTGTTTAAAAGAGCGGTCCACGATTATAAATCACCTTTGAGCAAGGAGTTCCTTAACAACGAGGAGAATGTAAAAGACCAGGAATCTTATTTGGCGAAAATCAACGATTACTTCATGACAACTTATCAGGAAGCAAAAGCTGCAAACAATTTTGAGATCATGAAGAATATGGTTGTTGAGATCTATCCTTACCTTCAAAAGTGCAACATTCCGGATTTACCTTCTCAGGCAGATTACCTGGAGTATGTAAAAGCTCAATTTGTAAAGTAAAACCCCTGTTAAGGGTGAGATTTATGTAATAATCGGGGAACATTTTGTAATGATAATGGCTTGATAATGAAAGAACTTTGTAAGAAAGCAATGCTTATGCAGAAGCTTTAACAAGGAACAGAGTAGTCATTATTAAATACAAAAGTTATGTCAGAACAAGAAAGAAATACGGGTCCGAATCAAAACCAGAACCAGAATCCGAATCAAAATCAAAATCAGGATCGCGATAGAGAACAGAACCAAACAACTGGCTCAAATCCGAATACCGGTTTTAATCAGACTCAGGGAAATCAGGACCAGGGAAACCAGAATCGGGACCAAAACCAGGGTACCAATCAAAACCAAACTACCGGAACTGAAAGAACAGGTGCAAACATGCATGCAGGTCAGGAATCCAATCAGAATAGAGGAACCGGCCAAAACACGGCACCTTTTCAAATTACCGGTAACTGGAAACAACAATCTTCTCAGTTGAAAGATAGATATAGTGAGCTTAGTGATTCAGATTTGGATTTTCAACCCGGACAGGAAAACCAATTAATGGACCGACTTGGAACAAAACTCAACAAGTCACGTGATGAGGTGATTAATATACTCAATCAATCGAATGACTCCAATGAGGCCAACCGGTCCGATCGGGATCAGTCCGAGAAATTCAATCTGTAACCACTTTTAGATGGGAAAACCAACAGCTACTATTATACGACTAATAGTAACTGTTAGGTTCTATCTAGAGAGAGCGTCAGTCATCAGATTGGCGCTTTTTTTTCTGTTAGCCCAATCACCCAAATCATTCTGTAAAATATGCAACAATTCCTTCAAAAGGTGTAATGCTTTCAAGAGCTCCGGGTTGCATATTTGTAATAAGTGAAAATAGATTCACGGTTAATCTGGATAGTCATGAAAAGGATACTAATTCGCCTGGGATTGTCTCTTTTGATA
Source organism: uncultured Flavobacteriales bacterium (assembly GCA_946480815.1). The sequence goes on along the minus strand of CAMLLB010000038.1, from coordinate 2,694 downwards.
GTCATTCTTGCGAGTTGCACGGATACTAAATCTAAAAAGTCCGACAGGGCCGCAGACGAAGTTCGGGATGCAAAAGAGGAATTGAATCAGGCGCAGAGAGAATACGAAGAAGAGGTGGCGGAATACCGGCGTTCGGTACAGGCAGAAATTGATAACAACAAACTGGAGATCGAACGATTGAGAGCAGAACGGATCAACGCCAGGGCAGAAGCCATTCGGGAAAGAAATGAACGGATTGAAGCACTTAAAAAACGCAACGATGAAATGGAAGCACGGATCCGGGAAATGAAAAATACGACAAGAGAAAATTGGCAGGCCTTTAAAAGAGAATTCAATAACGACATGGACGAACTTGGACAGGCTTTCAGAGATCTTGGAAAGGATAATGTAAAGTAATACAAATAGGAGTCTGCGGAGGCAGACGATAATAGACAAGCGTTAGCGCGGTCATTATAGATACCGTGTTGATAAGTTAGAATTGGTTTAGAAAGGAGTGCGCCCCGGCGGGCTCCTTTTTTTCAACCGGTCAATTGTTGAACTTACAGATCGTTCCCTTTTTTTAAGCAGAAGGGGACAAATATTAACCATTAATACAAACAATCATGAGAGCAATATTGAGCACCATAGCAATTCTCGTAGTAATCGGTTGGGCCATCGGGTACTTCGGTTACCATACAGGGGGTTTATTTCATTTAATATTAGTGATCGCACTGATCGCACTGGTTTTACAACTGATTCCAGGAAGGAAGGATTAGGAAATACTATCTGATTTTTAGTGAAGACCATTCGGCAAATTAACTTGCTGAGTGGTCTTTTTTTTATTTAAATGGCAGGTAATGTAAATGTGAAATAATTATAAAACATAACCATGAAGTTTTGCCGGAAACATATTTCGTTATATCTTGGACTAACTCACACACGTTACAAAGTATATAGCAACTACATTTTTCGAAAAGAAATACCTCAAATTTTCCTAAACCTGGATAACTAAATAGATAGAATTAGTTTTTAATTTAAAAATTTAGTGGTTTGAAGTTATTTATAAAATACATGGTTAGTCTTCGTTGTAAGATGATTGTGAAAGAGGAATTGGCAAACTTAGGTTTGCGTCCTTCCAAGGTAGATTTGGGAGTAGTGGAGATAAGGGAAAACATCTCGGACGAGCTTCGTGAAAAAATCAGGGTCAATTTGTCCCGGTGCGGATTGGAGCTTTTAGAAGACCGGACAAGTATCCTGATCGAACAAATTAAAGGAGTTGTGATTGAAATGATCCATTATTCGGATGAAGCTCCAAAAGTCAATTATTCGGACTACATTAGTGAAAAACTGAATTACGATTATACTTATCTCTCGAATGTATTCTCGAAAGTAAAAGGAATCACGATTCAGCAGTTCATCATCATGAACAAGATCGAGCGGGTAAAAGAACTTCTGATGTATGACGAAATGAACCTCACGGAGATTTCATATAAGTTGAATTACAGCAGTGTGGCACACTTGTCCAACCAATTCAAAAAAATTACAGGGCTTTCCCCGTCGTTCTTTAAGCAAACAAGACACGAAAGAAGCAGCCTGGAGACTTTCTAAGGCTGCTTTTGCAAAATTTCACCACTTTATTTCTTGTCAACCCGCTTAATCCACTTCAATCTTCCCTAATCTTACAATCATACTAGTTATCACCTAAACTGTAATAATTGTTTTCTTCATCCTCATTTCCCGTATCTTCCTGCTTGTCATCCAATTCAGACCCGGGTACATCCAGGTTTTTATCGATAGAAGCTTTGTTCGAAGTTTTCTTTTGAGTAATGTCTTCCGGGTCCAGGTCTTTTTCTTCATTGTCGGTGCGGTAAATATCTTCGCTCTCCGGATAGGAAGGATATCCCGGAAATTCTTCCCCGGACTTCTTCTCCTTTCTTTTTGATTTTCTCAAGCTCATAATCCCAAGTTTTATCATTGAAAGTTAAGGGATTACCACACAAAAAGTCTTATAGAAATCGCTTGGTTTTTATATCATTCACAGATTCGGTATGAATGGAGTTCACAAGCCTTTCCTTACTTCGTCTTTTCATTCACCTCATGAACTTCCTGTTTGATATCACGTAATTCATGAAGCATGGAATCTTGTGTTTGAGCAGGTTTCTTAAAGCTTTCATCCATTAAGTCATTGAATTCTTTGCCCCAATCGATTTCCTTTATGGCCTTCCCGTAGACTTTGTCTTTGCTCGTTAAGTCGATTTTGGATTCTCCCGGAACAACGTAAACCGCATTGCTGAATATTCCGTCTTTGCCAATGATAAATTTGGAATCGCGCGGAAGGTGATCAACCATGTCCAGGTGAATGTGAACATCCATCTTGTACTCATTACTGAATTCGATTTTGGTCACCGTTCCCACATCCTGTTTTTTGATAATCACATCATCACCTTCATTCAATCCGTTGATTTCTTCAAAGGTAATCACCAGGTCCTTTTTGGGATCGTTGCAGGAGAAAAGTAAGGTAACCAGAGAAAATAAAAAGATGATTTGTTTCATGTTCAATTGATTTGGTTGTAAAGATAGACCAATTTAATTTTCCAGTGTAAGTTTGAGTTCAGCTTGTTTTTCCTCACTCACATGCTGTTTCAACAAAACCACCTCCACAAAACAATTTCCATCATTTATTTCCTGTCTCTGGCTATGCTTAAAGTTCAACAC
>CAMLLB010000037.1 GCA_946480815.1 uncultured Flavobacteriales bacterium | reverse complement strand
CCGGCGGAGCCGAAAAATTTTGGGTTTTTGGTTGTTCCTGTTATCTCATCAACTCCATCATGTTTTCCGGCTTCGATAATTCCGTGAACCCGAATTGTTTGTACAAGCCATGTGCATCAGACGTTGCCAGGCGCCATACTTTGATGTTTTTCAGCGATTCGTTTTCCAGGATGTGTTTCACCAATAGTTTGGAATAACCCTTCCCCCGGAATTTTTCATCAATGAAAACATCCATCAAATAAGCGAATTGATAATAGTCCGTTACAACGCGGGCATAACCGATTTGTTTCCCTTCCAGGAAAACACCGAAGTTCAATGAATTTTCAACGCAGGTGCGCATGCTCTCCAGGGTGCGGTCTTTTGCCCAATATGTTTGTGAAATGAACGCCGTGATGTAATCCAGGTCCAGTTTGTTTTTGTCGGATGTGATGATCAGATTCTCCATGAATTAAAAATAAACAATCTGTATAAAAACAGTAGGGCTTAAAAATTTTTAAGCCCTACATTTTAATCATATAACATAAATTATGGAAGAATCTGAACCGGTTTGGTAACAACCGTACCGTCTTTGTAAGTCAATGATAAATAATAAACCCCTGATTCCAGATTCGCGTTTTCCAATTCAAATCCCATAACTGTTTTCAACTGCTTGATTTGAATTTCTTTTCCGGAAACATCCCGTAAGTTTATTTGTTGAACAACTTCATTCGGAATATAAACAGAAAAAGAACCGGTATTCGGATTCGGGAAAACAGAAAATCCGTTTTTATCATAAGCTTCCTCAAGCCCTAATTGGTCGGCCAAATAATTCCCTGCGGCAAAGACATTCGGCAAAGGACCGATTTTTTCAGAAACCGGGAATTGAACACCGGCAACCTGTGGTTTTCCCGTATTTACCAATACATCTCTAATAACATCTCTCGACAAGGTATTTCCCGTATGATTGATGGAAAGCGATTGTAAAAGTGCTACAGCACCAACAACAATCGGTGACGCTCCGGAAGTTCCACCGAAATTGTCCGAGTATTCTTTATTCGGACCTTCGGCTGCATAGGCCGAACCATAACCCGTTGTAACAACACCTTCACCATTTCCCTGTAAATCAATGCGGCTTCCGTAATTTGAAAACCACAAGCGGGAACGCGACACATCATCAATCCCAACTGCTCCGGCGCCAACCATAATTGCTTCCGACCAATTTTCTTCTAAAAAAGGATAATGTCCGCCGTTATCTGTATTAAAAATAGGGTCATCCAAATTCTGGTTACCATTCCCTGCGGCTTCCACTACAATCAATCCGTTTCCTGATATCAGCTGAATAGCGTCGTAGAAAGGTTCATACCATTCAACCGGTACATAATCCTGGTTTGTACTCGGACCTGCTATTTGCTGTTCTATCAAAACCACATCTCCCTCTGTCAATTCGCTTAGCGTGTTGATCAATGCTTCTTCCAGGTAATAAGTCTGGTTAATAAATGCACCTGCAAAATACAATTGGCTTTCATAAGCAATTCCAGTGGTTCCGACCCCATCATTCAAAGAAGCTATTTCGCCTAATACCGCCGTTCCGTGATCCGGTCCGAAACCAGGATCTTCCAGTTGAGATCCTACAATAACTACCTGGGGTAAATCTTCATGATTCGGATTAAAGAAATATTCTATGTCACAAACCCGCACTCCTGCTCCAAAAACGGAATATGCATTCCAAAATTCCTGTACGTGAATTCCCGGTTCCTGGTCAAATAAGTAAAGTTGTGTCGACTGAAGATTCGGTACCACCGGCATACTCAATTGAGGTGGAATGCTCACATATTTTATCTCGGCCAATGTTTCCAGTTTTCGTTTTACTTCCTGGATATTTTGCCCCGGGTTTATATGAAATTCAAAAAGGGTATTCGGGTCCGAAAGGTTCTTTTTCAGATTTTGTTTTGCTTTTAAATAGTAAGCCTGCAACTGCTCGGCCGGGATAGAATAAAAGGGTTCCCAATGTCCGTATTGCTCCAATTTGGAAGTTTCCGGATAAGATCCGTCTCCTGAAAACAATTTACCCGATTGTGCATGCACATTCAATCCGTCACGAAACTTTACGTGTACTAATTGTTTGGATCCGTTTTGAGCAAATGTAATTCCGAAGGAAAAGGATAAAACGGTGAGTAGAATAATCTTCATAAGCAGTTATTTTTTATCAATGCTAATGAATATTTCAACATCGCTTCAAATTAAAATGCGTACACCTCAAACTATTGAGGGAAGCGTATTCAAGAAACCGTGAGGTGTTTTCTTAAAGCATTTTGATGCGATTGGTCAGTTCATCTCTGTATGAACCACCGATAGGAATTAATTTGCGATCATTTTCCAGCTGAAGGTTCGGGAAATCGATGGATGCAATTTTATCAAGGCGAACGATAAATGAACGGTGTACACGAATGAACTGGTCTGTTCCCAATTTCGTTTCGATATCCTTCATCGTGGAATGGATCGTATAACGTGTTTCATTGGTATTGATAACCACGTAATCCTTTAAAGCTTCGATGAAGTAAATATCATTCATATTTAATTTCACCAATTTGCTGTTGGATTTCACGAAAATAAACTCATTCAAAGAATCCTTCTCTTTATTTTCAACAAGGGAATAAAGCATATCGCGTTCGCGTTCCACTTCTTGTTCCTTTTTGTGTTTATAAAGTGCCATTTCAATCGATGTATGTAAATCGATTTCTTTGAAAGGTTTTAAAATATAACCGTAAGGTTCAGTAACTTTTGCTTTTGATAAGGTAGCTTCATCTGCGTAAGCAGTTAAATAAATTACCGGAATGGAGTATTGGTTCCGAACAATTTCAGCTGTTTCAATCCCGTTCATTTCACCCTTCAACATGATGTCCATCAGGACAATATCCGGCTGATTTGCTTCCAATAATTCGAGTGCTTTTTCACCCGAAGGAGCTGCACCAACAACGTGATAACCAAGCTTTTTCAAACTGGATTGGATATCCTTCGAAACAATGAATTCATCTTCTACAACTAATACATTAGCTTTCGTCATTCTTTACAGCTTTGGAGTCAAAAGTAATTAATTTTGAGAGTTAATTACAATCTGTTCTTATTATTTAGTAGACGCTTAACTTTTGTTCGTCTATTCGAATATAAACTTTAACTATGAATTGTGCAAATTAGTCCTCAAAAGAGCGAAAACAAAATAAATAGAATAAAAACTTTTTAAAAAAGAAATCTATTATATCTATTAGGGGTGTTAGTTCGTGTAAAACTTCCGGTGGAAAGATTCGTTTTTTTAACTTATGAGTTATTCGGATGGATTTATTGACAATTGATATATCTGTTTTGAAGTTCTGTTACAAGAGTTTACGCAGATATGAACAAATTGGAACAAATTGTTAATGTGGATAAAATAGTTTGATTTGATTGTGTTAATATGTGTTTAACATGGTGATAAAAGAGCGATAATTTCATCAAACTTTTGAGTGCTCGATTCAAAAACTTGTACATATGATGAAATAGTTTAAATATCCTAGAAATACTTATTGAATCTTTCCAACAGATATTGACAATTTGGATTTTGTTCGTGTGTAAAACTCAATTTAATAAGCTTAAGAAAATCAGGGCTTTCCGATAATGCCTTTTTTCTTATTGTTAATTGATTGTTCCGTTTGTTGATAAGCCGTAACTTTGACAAAACTTTCAGTATTATGTCACAAATCATTCCAATCGGAGCAGATCATGCAGGATTTCAATTGAAATCAGAAGTTATTAAACATTTAGAATCACTTGGTTACCAGGTAAAGGATTACGGATGTTACAGTGAAGAAAGCATTGACTATGCAGATTTCGGTCACCCGGTTGCCGATCATGTGGAAGCAAATGAGGGATCAAAAGGAATCGTGATTTGCGGAAGCGGAAACGGAATTAACATGACTGTTAATAAACATCAGGGAATTCGTGGAGCTCTTTGCTGGAAAAAAGAAATAGCTCAATTGGCACGGGAACACAATGATGCAAACATTTTGACTTTACCTGCACGTTTTGTTTCCGTAGAAGAGGCACTTGAAATGGTGGATATTTTCTGGAATACTGCATTCGAAGGTGGAAGACACCAGAAACGTGTTGAGAAAATCGCACTATAATAATGTAAAATTGATAGTTGACAATTGAAAAAGAATTCAATAGCTTTTCAATTGTCAATTGTACATTCTCAATTGTAATTATGAAAGGAATCACCAGTCTATTATTTTCAAGTGCTTTGTGCGTTTGTTTTTCTCAGCAGGCAGATATCGCTAAAAAATACAGCTCCTATATTAATGAAGCCGATCTGAAAAAGAATCTGACGATTTTAGCTTCCGATGATTATTTGGGAAGGGAAACCGGAAAACAAGGTCAGAAAATGACAGCTGAATTCCTGAGTGCCTATTTTAAAAAGCTGGGTTGTTCTTTTGCTCCGGGAATGTCGGGTTATGAACAAAGCTTTGATGTCATTGAAAGTACGCCTGGTGGAACGATGTCATTGAATAATCACTCGCTTGATTTCAAAACGGACTTTATTTATTATTCCTGTAAGTCTAAAACAGATTTGGAAAATCTTCCTGTTTACAGCACAGAGCAATTGCCAAAGGTCGGAGAAAAACCATGCTATGTGATCTATGCTATGAAAAGCATGGAAGTTCGAAAAGAAGTTTCTGTTTTGAAGAAGCAATTATCAAAGAATGTAAAAGGAGTTATCCTTGTTTCGGAGAAATACGGAACACTTTATGAATACATGGAACATTATGTAACTACGAAAACGATGTACCTGGCAGATGAAAAGAAGAAGGAGGAATTCCCCATCCTTTTTGTAAAAGATTCTGCAATCCTTTCTTTGAAGAATAAGTCAAATGCCTATTTGTTCGGGAAAGGAAAATTCAAGGAAACAGAGCATCCGAAACCTTTGTTTACCCTAAATGCACATTTAAATACACAGGAAGAAAGACTAACCAGTTCAAATGTATTGGCTTATATAGAAGGAAGTGATCCGCTGCTTTCGAAGGAAGTGGTTGTGATTACTGCGCATTACGATCACATAGGTGTGGATCACGGAGTTGTATACAATGGAGCTGATGATGACGGGACCGGGACGGTTGCACTGCTGGAGTTGGCTGAAGCATTTATGGAAGCAAAGAAAAATGGTCAGGGTCCGAAACGTTCCATCCTGATCATGCCGGTTTCCGGTGAAGAAAAAGGATTGCTTGGTTCAGATTATTATTCTTCGCATCCTATTATTCCATTGGAAAATACAGTAGCAGATTTGAACATTGACATGATCGGTCGAAACGATATTGCTCATGAAAAGGATACGAATTACATTTATATTATTGGTTCAAATATGTTGAGCAATGATCTGCACGACGCCAATGAACGGGTAAATACAAAATATACGCAATTGAAACTGGACTATAAATTCAACAGTTTATCGGATCCGAACCAGTTCTATTATCGTTCAGACCATTATAATTTTGCCAAGCACAACATCCCGGTTATTTTCTATTTCAGCGGAGTGCATGAAGATTATCATCAGCCAACAGATGATGTTGAGAAGATCATTTTCCCGAAAGTAGAAAGAGTGGCACGCCTGGTTTTCTTTACTGCCTGGGAAATTTCAGATGCTTCAAAGAGACTTACTTTGAACCGCTAATTCCCAATAGGGATTCAATCAAAGCATTGGTTTTATTAACGTATTCCGTATAGACTTCTCCTGTTCCCGGACCATTGAATCCGGTGTGAATGCGTTTTACTTCACCATCTCTTCCGATGTAAATGGATGTCGGGAAAGAAATTACTTCATTCAGCATTTTAAATTGCTCGGAAGCAATTACCTTGGAAGCTTTGCCCCCAACCAGAAAAGTGAAGTCCAGGTTTTTCCGTTGCTTTAAAGTCAGGATCTTTTTTGCCTGTTCTTCAAAAGAGTCTGCAGCTTCATATCCGATCGAAATGATCTCCAGTCCTTTTGAATGGTATTTATCATAGAGTTCTTTATAGTAATTGGTTTCATCCATGCAATTCGGACACCAGGTCCCCATGATTTGTATAATAACCACTTTTCCCCTTGTTTCCGGGTTTGGAAACGTATAATCCGTTCCGTTAACCATCTTAAGGTTAAAGCCGAACACGTTATTTTCCTTTTTCAAAGTAGTTATGGAATCCGGGTCACGTAATTCGTAATTTGGATTATATGTTGCAACGAAATCCGTAGAATAATGTTTGCCGCTGTAGAAATAACCCTGAACCCGTTGGTCCTTTAAAGTACCGTTCAACAAAAAAGCGTGAGAGCCATCGAAAGCGGAAAGGTAAAATTTGGATCCTTCAATACTTCCTTCCAAAAAACGGTAATCACCTGTTTCGGTTCTGAAAGTTCCTGTAATGTGATTTTGGTTTTGAGCGATAATCCCCAGGGCATTTTCTTCATCAGAAGTTTTGGGAGAAAAATGTGTTTCCCATTTACCGCTCAAATCGCCACCCGGAGCTTCTTTTTTCCGTGTTTTTTGATTTAAATTAGCGAAAAAAGGAATTTTGTAATTTGCACCTTTGTTGTAGTTGAACCAAAATCCTCTTATTTCTTTCTTCTTGTAGGTAATAAAACGCAGTTCGGAATCGAAGCTTGGGAAAGGTAAAATAATGGTATCCCCTTTCTTAATCCCATTCATTAATTCTATTCGCTCTTCCGCATTGTGAACTACCAGGAGCATTCTTTTCTGTTTTTTTTCTACCGTTAAATGGACCGGTAATTGAGTTGTTTCATTTAATTGAAGGTAAGCGGAATAAGATCCGGTAAGAAGCGGGATCTTTTGAGCATATACAGATGTTGCTGAAAAAAGGATCAGAAACGAGGAGATAATACGTCTTTTCATTGGGGTGTTAAAGTGCTACTAAATTATATTTTTATTTTGAAGAATCTGACTCGTGCAACCTTTTTTGGTAGTTTAGAGTCTATTGATACAGCAAGTGCTATGGATGATTTAACATTGGTAAGTGAATGCGCCAAAGGAAATTCAAAAGCACAGCGGGCGTTGTTTGATAAGTTTGCTCCCAAAATGTTGGCAGTTTGCCAGCGTTACCTGAGAAATAACCAGGAAGCTGAAGACGTATTACAGGATGGTTTTGTAAAGGTGTTTCAGAAGATTGTGGATTTCAAAATGGAAGGATCTCTGGAAGGATGGATACGAAGAATTGTTGTAAATACGGCTTTGGATACCATTCGAAAGAACAAAAAGTTATTGGATGACGTACAAGTCGAAGAGGTTCAATACAAAGTATCCTTTACAGACCATCAATTTGATGGAATGGATCTGGCACAGTTAATGAAGTTGATTGACGCAATGCCTGATGGATACCGGATTGTATTTAACATGTTTGCAATAGAAGGTTATTCGCATAAAGAAATAGCAGATACATTGGGAGTAACGGAGAATACCTCCAAATCACAATACTCGCGTGCACGAGCTTTTCTACGCACTCAATTAGAATTATTAGAACGTGATTGAAAAAGATAATATACAAGAACTGTTTTCGAAAGCATTTGAAAACCAAACCGCTACGGTAAAACCGGAGCTATGGGCTGGTGTTCAGGCTAAGATGGCTGCCGCAGGTGTTGCTTCAACAGCAACTGTTGCGACAAAAGGCCTTTCTGCTTTGACGAGATGGATCATTGGCTCCGCTGCAGTTGGAACTGTGGGTGTGGTCACTACTGTTATTGCTTTGAATTCAGGTGAGGAATCTGCGACTAAGAAGCCGGATTCTCCAAAAGAGATTTCTCAGAATACGACTGTAACAAGTCCTGAAGAAAGTAAAACAGATCAGAGTGTTAGGAATGAAAACACTTATTCCGTTAAACCGGAAGCGTTGAACTCAACGGAACCGTTTGAAGATATTCCGCAATCAACAAATCCATATAGTAAAGAATACAAGGAAAATGTTGATCCTGTTGTAAAAGAGAATAATGTTTCCGAATCTCCTAAACAAGAGAAAGGAAAAGCAGAGGAAAAAGTAGTTTCGACCGTTGGCAACACTAAAAAGGAACAGACAGATAAAACAGATTCTAAAAAAGAACCTGTTGACCATACTGTAGATTCCAAAGAAGAATCAAAACAACATCCGGAAGATACCAAGGAGCCTGTTTTTGTGAAGTTGGAATCGAAAGTGACCAAGTTCCCGAATGTATTCACTCCGAATGGAGATAGAAGTAACGATATTTATTTCGTAGAAGCTGAAAACATCAATGACTTCCAGTTGGTAATCATTGATCAGAATAATCGCGAAATGTTCCGCTCAAACTCTCCGGGAGAGGCAGATGGATGGAACGGAAGAGATAAAGCTGGTGAAGAAGCCCCAAGCGGTTCTTATGCAGCAATCGTTACCGGAAAACAACAAAACGGAAAAAGCTTCAGGGACATTCAGTTGTTCGAATTAAGACGCTAATAATTACACGTATACTGAAACAAAATGAAAAAGCACTCGTCAAACGACGAGTGCTTTTTTGCTTTATTAAACACAAGGAGCATAGGACACATAACCGGGTTTTATATTACTACGAAGGGCACTAAGCGCACAAGCTTCAGGATTTTCAAAGCTTATTCAAGTGAATTTGACACATAGGTTTATTTATCGCAGATAACGTTTAATATTTGCGTATAATCTAAAATAAACAATTTTTGTTTTCTATAACTCATAAGGAATTTATTCAGTTTTATTCAAACAATGGTAAAGCGTATTACTATGTGCCCTATGCGCCTTCGTTGGAGCTTGTGCCATCGCTAAAGCTACTGGCGACATGCGATCAGCGTAAGCGTTGGTTCTATGTGGTGAGTAAAAACGATATTCTATGATAACAAAAGAGCTTCGCGTAATTTGCGAAGCTTTCTGAGATCTCGTCTCCCGCATGTGCGGGAAACCGGAGCAAACAATTTTTGGGATTATAAGAAACAAAAAAGTCTTCATCATTTGATGAAGACTTTTAAGAGGTCTCGTCCGGATTCGAACCGGAGTAGACGGTTTTGCAGACCGGTGCCTAGCCGCTCGGCCACGAGACCTTATCGTGGTCGCAAAAATAGTAATTTTTCTAATATAATTACCAAGTTCCAGTCTCAATAATAATTGCTACGTTATCTACGTCTCCATTGATAGGAGGACAAATTTTAGTGACTTTCACGCGTAAACCGATTAATCCTTTGATTTCTTGCTCAATACGTGAAACAATGCGTTGTCCAACATGTTCGATCAGTTTGGAACGAATCGCCATTTCCTGTGTTACGATCGCATTGATATGCACATAATCGATAGTCTGACTTAATTCATCATTCAATGCTGCTTGCTGAAAGTCGGTTTTCATACGAACGTCTACCACATAGTTTCCGCCGATTTTCCCTTCTTCCTCTAAGCATCCATGATAGGCATAGAGTTTTATTCCGTTTACTTCAATGATATGATTCATCCCAGTTTTGCTAATCCGTCATTCATGCGATTCAAACATTCTTCTTTCCCCAGGTAAGAAGCTATTTCAAACATGGAAGGTCCTGTTCCGGCTCCTGTAAGCAACAAACGGAATAAAGGAAGTACAGCACCAATACCCAAAGATTTCTCTTCCAGGAACGCTTTAAATGCAGCTTCGATTGTCGGTGCATCAAATGTTGAAAGTGCATCTAATTTGCTTTTCCATTCGTTCATTAAAGCAGAAGAATCTTCCTTCCATTTTTTGGAAACGGTTTGCTCGTCATACGACGTTGGCTTGTTGATCAGGTAAGATCCTTCAGCCATCATATCCTTCACGAATGTTGCGCGTTCTTTCATTAAATGACAAAATGCTTCCAAACGTTCTTCCGAATCCGTTAAATTGAACTGCGCCTTTAATAGTCGTGCCAATTCCTTTTCTGAAGTATGTTTCAGGTATTGTTGCTGGAACCATTTTGTTTTCTCCGGATCAAATTTAGCTCCTGCTTTACCTACTCTGTCTAAGGTAAATGCCTGGATTAATTCATCCATTGAGAAGATCTCTTGGGTGGTCCCGGGATTCCAACCCAAAAATGCAAGCATGTTGATAAATGCGCCTGAGAAGTAACCGTTTTCGCGGTACCCGGAATACAATTCACCCTCAGCTGTTGTCCAGTTTGCAGGGAATACAGGAAAGCCTAAACGGTCCCCGTCTCTCTTGGATAATTTACCGTTTCCGTCGGGTCTCAATAACAATGGCAAGTGGGCAAATTGTGGTGCTTCCCAACCAAAAGCCTGGTATAACATTACGTGCATGGGAGCAGATGGTAACCACTCTTCTCCACGAATTACGTGTGAGATTTTCATCAAATGATCATCTACAATATTCGCTAAATGATACGTTGGCATTCCATCACTTTTGAATAACACCTTGTCATCCAGGTTGTTAGTGTTTACAACAACCCATCCTCTGATGATATCTTCGAATCTAACATCTTCATTTCTAGGCATTTTGAATCGAATAACATACGGATCACCCGCCTCCAAACGGCGTTTAACTTCATCTGCAGGCAGTGTAAGCGAGTTTTTCAAGTTCGTACGGGTAACACTGTTATATTGCCAGTTGGGCATCCCCATTTGTTTCGCCTGCTCACGAACTGCTTCCAATTCTTCCGGAGTATCGAATGCATAATAAGCTTTGTCATTTGCAACCAATTCTTCAGCAAAGGGACGATACATTTCCTTACGCTCACTTTGAATATAAGGACCATATTCTCCTCCGATTCCGGGACCTTCATCCGGAATGATCCCACACCAGTTCAAAGAGTCCATAATATACTCCTGTGCACCCGGAACAAAGCGGGTTTGATCGGTATCTTCTATTCGAATAATGAAGGTTCCATTATTGTGTTTTGCAAAAAGGTAATTATAAAGTGCTGTTCGAACACCTCCCATGTGTAATGGTCCGGTTGGTGACGGTGCGAAACGAACGCGTACGTTTGAGGAACTCATGCTTGTAAATTTTATGCAAAAGTAATTAAATAAATGGCCCGATTCCGAAAATGGCAACATGTGAAACATCGGAAAGATTAACCTTTTTTAAGAGTAAAGTGTACAGTGGTTTGGAATTTGAAGAAGATGTTCTGTATGAACTTTTCTACTTTAGTAAGTTATTCGAATAAGAATTGTTTTATGTCAGCTTTTGATCGCTTAATTGAGCAAATAGACGCCTTCATCCGGAAGTATTACAAGAGTGAAATATTAAAGGGTGTTCTGATAGTCGTTGGCTTTTTGTTGGCCTCGTGGTTAACCGTGAGTGTCCTGGAATACTTTGGTCGTTTTCCAAGTTCCGTGCGCTTTATCTTGTTGATTTTATTCCTGGGAATGAACGGCTATTTGCTTGTTCGTTATTTTGCCCTTCCGCTTATGCGATTGTATTCTTTCGGGAAACGAATTAATCGAACCCAGGCAGCTCGAATTATCGGGTCTTTTTTTCCGAACGTTTCTGATCGCTTGTTAAACACACTTCAGTTGAATGAAATTGTAAACGAGGACGACCGAAGTTTTGAACTGATTCGCGCAAGTGTGTCACAAAAATCGAATGAATTGCTGGCAGTTAAATTCGAGGAAGCGGTCCGTTACGAAGAATCGAAAAAATACTTGAAGTATGTTATTCCGATCATTCTCGTTTTTGGAACGATTGCGGTAGTGGCTCCGCGCTGGATTACAAAAGGCTCTTCCAATGTGGTTAATTTTTCCCAGGCGCAGGAAGCACCGTTTGATTTCAATCTGGTGAACAATAAGGATAAATTGCGGGAAGGAAGTTCATATAATGTGGAGGTTGACATTACGGGTCTGTATGTTCCGGAACATGTATTCCTGGTTTCGAATCGCGGCAGGTATAAAATGAATAAAGTTCGTAAGAACCGCCTTGCTTTCCCTATTGACAATTTGAAGTCTGACCTTGTTTTTCATTTTGAAAGTGAAGGATATGAATCGAAAGAATTCCGGGTTAGCGTATTAGGAAATGCTTCTTTAGGAAAAGTTGTTGCAACACTTCACTACCCAAAGTACCTGCATAGAAAAGATGAACGCCTGTTGAATATTGCAGACCTGGACCTTCCGGAAGGAACAAAAGTAGATTGGAATGTAGAGGCGCGAAATGTGAGTTGGTTTAAAGTCTTTAGTAAGGGTTTTTCGAAACAGTTTAATGAATCCAGCGGAAACTTTGAATCTACTTATAAGGAAGACGGGTCAGTCAATTTTGTTCTAAAGAATAAGGACTTGAATGTCCTGGACACATCAAACATCCAGATTCATGTCATTAAGGATGGATATCCATCGATCCTGGTTTCGGAAAGCGTAGATTCGGTTAAGGCTTCTATCCGGTCTTTCGAAGGATTGATCTCTGACGATTACGGGTTGACCGCTCTTTATTTTATGTACACGATAAAGAAGAAGAACGGAACGGAATTGAAACGAAAGATGTTGGTAGACAAGTATGCTTCAACCAATGACAAATTTTCGTTTGCTGTTGATTTCAGTCGCGACAATATCGATGTAGAAGATAAAATATCGTACCACTTCCTAGTATTTGATAATGATGGTGTAAACGGATCAAAGAGTACTTCTTCGCAGAATTTCGTGTATGAGTTGCCGACACTCACCAATCTGAATGAAAAACGTGATGAAGTTCAGAAAGAATTAAAAAACTCTCTCAAGGATGTTTTTAAGAAGACAGAGCAATTCCAAAAAGATGTAAACAAACTGCAGAAATCACTCATGAATAAATCAAAAAGTGATTTTAAGAATATGGAGCAAGTTCAATCCTTGAAACAACAACAACAATCACTTCAGGAAGAATTACAATCGATCAAGGATAAACTGGACGCGAGTAACGAAGAAAAGAATAAGTTGAGTGAACAGGACGAGGAACTGTTAAAGCAACAGGAATTGATCGAGGAATTACTGAAAGAAGTAATGGATGATGAGCTCAAGAAATTATTGGATGAACTCGAGAAGTTGATGGAGAAAAACGATCAGCTTCAAATGAAGAATGAAACAGAAAAGTTGGATGCATCAAGTGATGAGATGAAAAAACAATTGGATCGTACAATGGAGATGTTGAAGCGTCTGCAGGTAAACGAGAAGATTGATGATCTTGAAAAGGAATTGGATGAGTTGGCTGAAGAGCAGGAAAAATTAGAACAGGATATTAAGGAGGAAAAGGTGCCTGAGAAGGAAGCTTCGAAGAAACAGGATGAGTTGAACAAGAAGTTTGATGACTTGAAAAAAGACATGCAGGAACTTCAGAAGCTGAATGAAGAATTGGAGCGGCCAATGCCGTTAGATTCTTTTGACCATGAGCAGCAGGAAATTTCTGACGAAATGAATGATGCAAAAAGTAAACTTGATCAGGGTAAAAAAGGAAAAGCCGGAGAGAACCAGAAGAAAGCTGCTGAGAAAATGAAGGAGCTTTCGGATCAGTTAAACAACCAGCAAGAATCTGCAAACAAGAAACAAAATGAAGAGGACATGAGTTTGATTCGCTTATTGCTTGAGAATTTAATGTCTTTGAGTTTTGATCAGGAATATGTCATGAACCGGTTCGGGAAGGTGAAAGACATGGATCCTTATTATAATAAGTTGGGGAGAAAACAACGAAGCATCATTGATGACAATAAGTTGGTTGAAGATAGCTTAATGGCCTTAGCAAAACGGCAAACGAAAATAGCTCCCTTTATTGACAAGGAGTTGAAAGATATCCGTTCGAATTTCGGGTTAATAACCAATGAGATTGGTGAGCATAATCGCAGAGCAATGCAGCAGCATCAACAATACGTTATGACCAGTTACAATAACCTGGCGTTGATGTTGAATGAAAGTTTGCAGTCGATGCAGCAACAGGCACAACAACAAAAACCCGGTTCGGGTTCTTGTGACAATCCGGGTGGCGCCGGACAGAAACCAAGCGGCGGACAAATGTCGCCAGGTGATATGAAGGAAATGCTGAAGAAGCAATTAGAGCAAATGAAGAAGGGCCCGAATCCGGGAGGAAAGCAACCAGGCGATAAACCAGGGCAGGGATCTCAGGGAATGCCTGGATTGGGTAACAAGGAAGTTGCCAAGATGGCTGCTCAGCAAACAGCGATTCGTCAGCGTTTGGAACAGATGCGAAATGAAATGAACAAAGAAGGAAACGGAAAGGGAAATCAATTGAATCCGTTGATCAAGGAATTGGAAGAACAGGAAAAGAATTTGATCAATAAACAGTTTTCTCCGGAGATGATTCGTCGTCAACAGGATATTTTAACACGGTTACTTGAAAGTGAGAAAGCATTGAAGGAACGTGGTTTTGAAGAGAAAAGAGAATCAACTTCCGGAAAAAACACAAATTATGGTAACCTTATTCGATTTGATGAGTATAAGCGTAACAAGCTTGGACAAGTTGAGTTGTTGCGTGCAGTTGATCCTTTGTTAACGAAGTATTACAAAGACAAAGCGGGTAAATACTTCAATCAGTTCTAGCATTCGTAGAACATTAAATTAAAAGAATGAAAGAAGGGTTTACTTTAATTGATTCGTTAAGCATTCCTTCAGAGTTGAATAATTTACCGGTCGTTGAGTCAATGATTGACAAAGCTTGTCAGACTGTTGGTATCGATGAGGACATGTATGGTAATGTGTTGATAGCTGTTACTGAAGCGGTGAATAATGCCATTATTCATGGAAACTCGATGAGCGTTGGTAAGAAAGTGAAGTTGGAATTTTATGAGGCCAATGATGGTTTTGGTTTTACAATATGTGATGAAGGAACCGGTTTTGATCATGAACACCTCCCCGATCCTACTGCTCCTGAGAATATTGAGAAGGAAAACGGAAGAGGAATTTTCCTAATGAGAAACCTGGCTGACGAAGTCTTGTTTAATGATAAAGGAAATGAAGTAAGTGTTTTTTTTAATAGATGATGGTAGAAGTTTTTTTTGAAGATATAAAAGAAGTTCCGGGTGTAAATCCGGAATTTTTGTTTGCATGGTATTCGAACGTGTGTGAAGTGGAAGCGATGGAGTTGGGAGAAGTTTCTGTCATCTTTTGTTCGGACGAGCATTTGCTTGAGATGAATAAAGAGTACCTGAACCATGATTATTACACGGATATCATCACGTTTGATTATACGCAGGGGAGTTTGGTTTCCGGAGATTTGTTTATCAGTCTTGACCGTGTGCAAGATAATGCGGACGAGTTTGATGTGCTTTTCCAGGATGAATTGCACCGGGTGTGTGTACATGGTTTGTTGCACTTGTGTGGGTATAAGGATAAGTCGGAAAGCGATGAGACCTTAATGCGATCAAAGGAAAATGAAATGTTGGAGCTTCGAAAGTTCCACGTGGAACATTTGAGGTGATTTGGTTTTGTTCCACGTGAAACGTGTGGGACCTCTCCCTGGATGTTTGAATTGTGATCGTTTTTGATTTGAGTTTTAGAGTTTCAAATGTTAATGTTGCGTAAGTTTCACGTGGAACATTTGAAGGCTTGACTTGTTTGGTAGTAATTTTGTTCCACGTGAAACATGAAATAATATGTTGAAGAATTATGATGTCATTGTAGTGGGTGGCGGACATGCTGGTTGCGAGGCTGCGAATGCAGCTGCGAAATTGGGTAGTTCGGTGTTGTTGATTACAATGAATATGAATACAATTGCTCAAATGAGTTGTAACCCTGCAATGGGGGGTGTTGCAAAAGGGCAAATTGTTCGGGAAATTGATGCGCTTGGCGGTGGATCCGGAATTGTTTCAGATTTGTCGGCAATTCAATTTCGTATGTTGAATCGTTCGAAAGGTCCGGCAATGTGGTCACCAAGAACACAGAATGATCGAATGATGTTTGCTGAAGAGTGGCGTTTGTTGCTCGAGCGAAATCCAAATGTTGATTTTTGGCAGGACATGTGCAATGGGTTAATCGTTGAGGATGGTGCTGTTGTGGGTGTTCGAACTTCACTTGGAATTCCGGTCTATGGAAGAGCAGTTGTTTTGACAAATGGAACTTTCCTGAATGGATTGATCCATTTGGGAGAGAAACAATTTGGAGGTGGAAGAATTGGTGAGAAGGGTGCTACCGGAATCACTGAAGATTTGGTTGCTTTAGGATTTGAGTCCGGAAGAATGAAAACCGGAACACCTCCTCGAATTGATGGTCGCTCATTGGATTATTCCAAAATGGAATTGCAGGATGGAGATGAAAACCCAAGCAAGTTCTCTTATGGAAATTCGGAAGCCTTGAAGTTTCAACGCGCTTGCCACATTACTTATACCTCTACCCTAACGCATGATTTGTTGCGTGAAGGATTTGATCGCTCGCCGATGTTTAATGGTGCGATCAAAAGCAGCGGGCCAAGATATTGTCCAAGTATTGAAGATAAGATTAATCGTTTTGCGGATCGCGACAGGCACCAGATTTTTGTTGAACCGGAAGGCTGGAATACAGTTGAAATCTATGTAAATGGTTTTTCTACCAGTTTGCCTGAAGATGTGCAGTTGAAAGCATTGAGATCTATTCCGGGATTTGAACAAGCAAAAATGTTCCGACCTGGTTATGCAATCGAGTATGACTACTTTCCTCCTACTCAACTAAAACACACGTTGGAAACAAAATTGATCGATGGATTGTATTTTGCCGGTCAAATTAATGGTACAACGGGTTACGAAGAAGCAGCTTGTCAAGGCTTGATGGCTGGAATCAATGCAGCATTGAAGGTTCAGGAAAAGGATCCGTTCATACTTTCACGAAGTGAGGCTTATATTGGGGTATTGATTGACGATTTGATCACAAAAGGAACGCAGGAACCATACCGGATGTTTACTTCTCGTGCGGAGTATCGTATTTTGTTGCGCCAGGATAATGCAGATGTCCGTTTGACTCCAATCGCATTTGAACTAGGTTTGCAGGACCAGGAGGCGATGGACCGGGTGAATAGAAAGGTAAATGCTGCAAAAGAATTAATCGGTGCTTTGCGTAAGGAAGGTGTTAGTCCGGAAGTAGCAAACCCTGTATTGGATTTAGTTGGTAGCTCTCCCCTTTCTCAACAGGTTAAATTGGCTTCTGTACTTACACGCCCACATGTTACAATGGAACATGTGTTGGAAATGAGTCAGAATGTACGCGAGTTGGCTGATAAGTTACACGTGGAACATGAGGATGCTGTTGAACAAGCTGAGATACTTTTGAAGTACGAAGGTTATATTGCGCGGGAGGAAGAAGTTGCCTTGAAATTGTCCCGTTTGGAAGAGGTTTCAATCCCGGCGACGATGGATTATTCTTCTCTAAAATCACTGTCTTCGGAAGCGAAGGAAAAGTTGGGGAAGATTAAACCGGTAACAATTGGCCAGGCATCTCGGGTTAGTGGAGTTTCCCCTAGCGATATTTCTGTTTTATTAATTCATTTAGGAAGATAGTTTCACGTGGAACATTTAAACCAATCAACTTGCCCCTCTTGCGGAGCACACTCGTTTAGTACTTATTTGACCGTAAAGGACCATTTTCTTTCGAAAGAAGATTTCAAACTGGAGCTTTGCGATTCTTGTAGTTTGTTGTTTACAAATCCAAGACCAAGCATAGAACATATTGGCGATTATTATAAGTCGGAGGAATATGTTTCCCATAGTTCAACCAAGAAAGGATTCGTGAATAAAGTTTATGGATGGGTGCGTTCTTATACCTTGAAGAAGAAGATCTCTTTGTTAAAACAGTTGACACCGGGAAAAAGACTTCTGGACATTGGCGCAGGAACTGGCCATTTCTTAGCGAAAGCAAAGGAATCCGGATATGTTGTTTTGGGTTTGGAACCAGATGAAGATGCACGAAAAGTTGCTATGTCTGAAAATGGAATAGAACTGAAGGATCTTGGTTTACTTCATGATTTGAATGAATCATTCGACATTGTTTCTATGTGGCACGTATTGGAGCACGTCTATAATTTACAAACAGACCTGGAGAAGATCGTTTCATTGGTTGACCAAAATGGCGTTTTGATTATTGCCGTTCCAAATTATACTTCTTTCGATGCGCAATATTACAAAGAGTATTGGGCGGCTTATGATGTTCCACGTCACTTGTATCATTTCTCTCCCAAATCAATTATTCCTTTAGTTGAATCAAAAGAGTTGAAATTTGAGCTTATGCTTCCAATGAAATTTGACAGTTACTACGTTTCGATGCTAAGTGAGAAATACAAGGGTGGTTCCATGCTGAAGGCAATGAGAATTGGCTTTTTGTCAAACCGGAAGGCTAAGGAAGGTTTGTCGAGTTCCCAGATCTATATTTTTCGCAAGAAATAGCATTTTTAAGCCCTCTGAAGGGCTTTTTTTGTGTTTGGAAGGGAAAGACCTTGGGTGGTGAGGGATCTACCAGGAAATCAAGTGAAATTTTTAACTTTCCGAGGGTTTTTTAGGAGAATACGGCACTTCGACTTCGCTCAGTGACCGTGAATTCTGTCAGTGAATTTTTTTAGTGAACTAATTATTCGGCTCAATCCAATCCCCGTTTTCGCGAATGAGTTCGATCAATGCATCAACGGCCTCTTCTTCTGAGACATTTTTCTTCACGACAGTTTTCTCTTTATACAAATTGATTTTGCCCGGACCGGTTCCCACATATCCATAATCCGCATCGGCCATTTCTCCGGGGCCATTTACAATGCATCCCATGATCCCGATTTTAAGGCCTTTTAAATGTGATGTACGTTCCCGGATTTTGGCAGTTGTTTCCTGGAGATCAAACAAGGTTCTTCCGCAAGAAGGACAGGAAATATATTCTGTTTTGGAAATGCGTGTTCGTGTGGCTTGCAGGATCCCGAAAGAAAGACTGTTCAGATCGACTAATGAGCGTGGTGCTGTAATCCAGAGTCCGTCTGCAAAACCGTCGATGAAATGAATTCCGGCATCTGAACTGGCATATAATTGCAGCATTTCCAGTTCTTCCAAGTCGTAATTCAACTTCAGTATAACGGGCGTCTGGTTGTTTGATTCCGCTAATTCGTATTGAAATTTGCGAATAATTTGTGTTTTTTGCTTTTTCTTAGTTTCAATTACGTAAATAATTTCACTTGCTGGAAGCTCCGAAACGATTATTTCTGAATCGAGATCAACTAGTAAAAAAACAATTCCTTCTGGCTTATGTGCCTGATATTCTTTTAAGGTACAAAGCGGATAAGTATCTGATCTTTTATGTTTTTTCCAGGCTTCATAGTTTTGGACCAGGCGAAGTGTTCCTGGAATCTCAAAGTCGATGGACTGATCTCCAAGATAAGCATAGTCTGCTGCCTGGTCAGAAATATTCCATTTGTCCAGTTGCTCAGAATAACTGTATCCAAAACCAAAAAAATTAGTTGAAACTATATTTTCTTTCTTTGATAAATCTGAAAATATGATTGAAGTATTACTTCCACCGATATTTAATAATGATTTGGTTGATCGTTTGTTATGATGAAAATAGTCGAAGTATAATTTTGATGAATAATTTAGTTTGTAATTTGGTTTTTCTTCAAACTTTTGCACTAATTTTTGAGCTACCGGAATTTCAAATTCCGGGTCTTCGGTTAGTGAAACCCGAATGGTGTCCCCCAATCCGTCCTCCAGTAATGCTCCGATCCCGACAGCTGATTTGATTCTTCCATCTTCGCCGTCTCCTGCTTCTGTTACACCCAAGTGCAAAGGATAATTCATTCCTTGCTCTTTCATGGTCTTCACCAAAAGGCGATAGGCTTGAACCATAATGAGTGTATTGCTTGCCTTCATGGAGATCACGAGATCATGATAATCGTTCTTTCGGCAAATATGAATAAACTCCATGGCCGATTGTACCATTCCTTCGGGTGTATCACCATATCTGCTGAGAATTCTGTCAGAGAGAGAACCATGATTGGTCCCGATTCTCATCGCGGTTCCCGATTCCTTGCAAAGCAATACCAGCGGGGTAAATTTCTCTTCGATGCGAATTAGTTCAGCCTGGTAACTTTCTTCCGTGTATTCGATCTCTTCAAACTTCTTTTTGTCTGCATAGTTACCCGGATTTACACGCACCTTTTCGACAAGTTTTGCTGCGATTTCTGCTGCGTTCGGTGTGAAATGAATGTCTGCTACCAATGGTGTGTTATAACCGCGTTTAACCAGCTCATTTTTGATTACGCGCAGATTTTCTGCTTCCTTTTTTGAAGGAGCCGTTAAACGCACCAATTCGCAACCTGCATCAATCATTCGAAGGGACTGTTCAACCGAGTCTTCAGTATCCATCGTGTCGGTAGTGGTCATAGATTGGACCCGGACCGGATTTTTTCCACCGATCGCAGTGACTCCAACTTTGACTTCACGCGTTTCAAAACGCTCACGATTAAATAGATCGTTGCAGAATGCTGTTTTCTCAGACATAATGAGATTTTACGAAAGCAAAGGTACGGAAATGAATTTTACTGATTCATCTCTTGCACAAGCATTTCAATGAGATCTCCGGCTTCCTGTTTCAGATAGTAGTTTCCTTCGAATTCTTTGTAATCTGAATAGACTAAATCAGCATGAATCAGTTCTTTGATGTGTTTAGAAATGGTGGACTTGGCTAAAGATGTAATTCCTTGAAAAGTATCATTTGTTGCCTGACGGTTTTCAAACAGGTATTTGATAATTGTAATTCTTGCGGGATGACCGAGTGCTTTGGCAATTTGCGCTAATTGCAGGGTTTGCTCTGAGTAGGGATAGATTTTAGTTGTGCCCATAACTTCTTTCTTATTTAATTTAGGAAAAAAGGTGATTTGTTGCAAGAGTTTTGGTAAAAAGAATTAGAGCGAATAATGATCCTGAAATCCTTTACCATGGCTCGGTTCGCTATTTAGCGAATTAGCGAATTTGAAAAATGGTGAGGGTTTATTGTTTCAGGCTCTCCGAATGATGCACTTTCCGCGTATAGAAAATACAATTATTCGAACTTGGCTCAACGGATTCATAAAAGAGAACATAATTCTCCGAAGGCCCGGAAGTGAAATCACCTTCCTGAAATTCGATTGTTTTCAACCCCAGTCCATTCCCACTGTTGTTCATCATTGTACCTTCAGAATAAAGATGATAAATCGAACAAATACTTCTGTTTGGAAAAATAAGCGAATCATTTGAAAGATAAGATCCCATTGTTTTCTGGCTCGGCCTTGGAATCAATTGATTGTGAATATTACCTGAAATGGTAAGGACTTTGTTTTTCGGATGGGCCAGTGCCTGTTTTTTGACTTCCAGGTACATGATTGAATCACGCGGAACTTCCAGTGAAACAAAGTTGTCGTAGAAAAAAATACTGATCCGCGGTTCATTCAGGCAATACCTCACCAATTCAAACCATGCCTGTCCGTTTCTCCCATCTTCATTTGGTTTCGAAAAGAAGTGGCTGGATCTCAACTTTTGTTCGGAAGGATTTTTTAGAAAGAGTTCCATTTCTTTTTCAGGAATTTCCAGTCCGATCGAAACACTGTCTTCGTAACGCAGGATCAAACGCGCAAGCTGTTCTGTCATTTTTGCCGGCTCCTGTGTTCCGTGCATTTCTCCCATCATGATTAGTTTATACTTTTTGAAGGAAGCATAATGAGAAGAGTCGAGTTCCAGGCTTTTTCCTGTTGGAAGGGCATTTTCAGCAATATATTCTTTCCAGCCTTGGGAAAAAAGGTGAAAGGATGAAAGACAAAGAAACAAGAGTAATATTTTCATAATGTTCTATTTGACCATGATTTAAGTGCCGCGATATTTTCTAATCATTTCTTCAGTTGGCTCATCCATACAATCTGAAACGTTCAGTTGCAGAATGTTTGGTGCGCACCTTCCTTTTTGGAATGCAGCATAAAATGACTTCCATTCTTCGGGGAATATGAATCCCGAAGCTAAGAAAATAAGACAAAACGGACTCCGATTCCCATTGCCGAATAAATAGGCCTGCATTCTGATTTCTTCCATGGAGGACATCCCATAACCCAGTATTAAATGCTTTAAGTCATGATCTTCAAACCTTGGAATAACGGTTAACTCATTTTCTGAAAGAAGTTGAGCAAGATCGAAACCGACTGTTCCCGGTTTTTTGTTTTGAAGCAGATCTAATTGTTTGGCACTGTATTTTTTGAAAATAACTTGTAGTGGTTTGATTACGAAATAAACCTTCAGCACTTCAACAAAACGTGCTCTGATTTTTAAACGCGATGTGTATTGGATGGCTGTAAACATAAGTTGATTTTTTAATGATTGTCTGTCCTAACGGACAATTAAAATCAATTAGTGTGATTATAACTTTTTTTAAGATTTTGTATAATGCACACTTCCGCAACAATGTTTGAACTTTTCACCACTGTTGCAAATGCAGGGATCATTTCTTCCAATAGCCTTTTTTCTGCGGTTCAGACTTCTGTCAGCTATGTTTTGGTTGAAGATTTTCTCCAGCAAAGCATACAATTCCGGATGTTTCTCTTCCAATAATTTGGGGCGTTCAAAGAAATATTCGCTGATGACGGAAAGGAACTCTGCTCGATTCGTTCCTCCGTACGGATTGATATCTGATTTTCCGGCATAAATGCGGTCAATTTCTTTGTTCATCAAGTCAATCCATGGAAGTGCATATTGTTTGTCCATCAACACTTTCGGGAGTCCGTCAATTTCACCGTCCGATTTATCGATCAGGTGCACAAACTCATGAATGGCGGTGTTTTGTTTGTCTGATTCGTTGCTGAATCCAAGCCTCAATGCTTTTTTCGACAGGATCATAATTCCTTCCATGCTTTGGTTCCCGACCATTCCCAGAATTCTGCGCTCGGATTCCCCGTCAAACTCGTAGTTTTCATTGAACATGGCAGGATAAAGAAGTACTTCGCGGATATTGATATATTTCCAGGATTCAAAACCGAAGATCGGGATGATCGCACTGGAAGCCACCAGCAATTCGTCCGTCAGGTTCACATCCGTTTTTATTCCGGTAATCCGGCAATTCAGCAAAAATTCCTGCACTTTGAATTCGAAGCGTGTTTTTTCTGTCTCATTCAAGGAAGTGTAAAAAAGCACTTCACGGTTCAGGATTTCTCTCCATTGGTTTGGAAAAGGTTCACGTGGAACCTGCCAGTTGGGATTTGCAGCCTGTTTGTAGGACCTCCAGCCCAAAAAAAGGAACAACCCAACAATTATAAGAATACCAATGGCGATCATGATAATGGTAAAATTAAAGTTTTGAATTTAGTATTTTTATCCGCGATAGCTATCGGGATTGAATTCCGTTTACTACCTTTCCACCATGCATTTTGACGAATTGATCCATTTTTGTTTTCAGCTTCCCGGAGCAACGGAAACATTTCCCTTTGATAAACGAACACTTGTAATCAAGGTTCAGAACAAAATGTTTGCTTTGGTTGATGTGGAAGATCCCACCGGAATTAACCTGAAATGTGACCCGGAAAGAGCAATAGAACTGCGTGAACGCTATGACGGGATCCAGCCGGGTTACCACATGAGCAAAAAGCACTGGAACACCGTTTCATTAGAAGGATTGGTCGATGACGCGCTGATAAAAGAGTTAATCGTACATTCTTACGATCTGGTGGTTTCATCTCTTCCCAAAAAATTACAGGATGAGCTTAAGAATCGATAAATACGTGTGGTTTGTACGACTGGCTAAAACCAGGACCCTTGCAACCGAGTTGGTTCAGCGAAACAAGATCAAGCTGAATGACATGCCTGTGAAACCTTCCAAGGAAGTAAAGATCGGTGATACGGTTTCAATCATTAAGAACAACGCGACTTTCAGTTACAAGATCAAAGACTTGCTGGACCGGAGAGTGGGAGCGAAGCTGGTTGCAGATTACCTGATTGATATTACAGATCCGCTGGAACTGGAAAAATTCAAAACCTACCAGGCTGCACAGAGCGTATACCGGGAATATGGAACAGGCCGTCCTTCCCGCAAAGATCGGGATAACCTGGAATCCTTTTTTGAGTGGCTGGAAGACGATGACGAAGATTAACTGAAAACCACAAAACTATTCACTATCCATGTCAAAACCAATTTATGTTCTGGGAACAGGACTTTCACACAACGGATCTGCTGTTCTGTTAAAGGACGGAGTTGTTTGTGTAGCTATTGAAAAGGAACGTATTACCCGTTTGAAACACGATGGAGGAAATGATTCGGAAGCGATTCAATATTGTTTGGATGCAGAAGGAATTTCTTTGCAGGATGTAGAACTGGTTGTCCAAACAGCCAATTTTGAAATTCCGGACCGGGACCGGTTTCACGGAAAACGCTTATTTGCAGGAAGTGAAAACCCAAAAATGATCAGTATTTCCCATCATTTGGCACATGCTTACAGTGCGGCCGGAACCTGCGATTTTGACGAATGCGTTGTGATGGTAATTGACGGATGCGGAAGTCCTTATGAGCAATGTTCCGATGTTTCACAAGGAACCATTCTCCCGGAGAATTTGAAGGAACTTGCCGACAATGGGATGTGGTGTGAAAAAGACAGCTTTTATCATTTCGACGGGCAAAAGTTGACCACTTTGCTGAAAGATTTCAGTCCGATTGAAACACAGGATTCGGAAACTTTGAAACTTCCCACAACGAAACATTCCATTGGCGGGTTCTATGCGGCAATAAGCCATTATGTCTTTGGAAACATGGATGATGTGGGAAAACTGATGGGCCTTGCTCCTTATGGAAAGGAAGGTTTGATCAGGAAGGAAGCGTTTGAGTTCAGAAATGGTTCATTGGAAGTCCGCACCGATTGGCAGGATGAGTTGAAAATGCCTTCAAGCGGATACACGTTTTTCAAAGAACACTTTCAGTATTATGCCGATGTTGCTTTTTGGGCGCAGGAACAAGTGGAAAAAGCAGTTTTTGACTGTTTTAAAGACCGTTTGGGCCGTTTTCCGCATAAAAATGTATGTTACAGTGGTGGAGTTGCTTTGAACGCCGTAGCGAACGCAAAATTACTGAATGAGGAAATTGTAAGTGATTTTTACATCGAACCGGCTGCCGGAGACAATGGTTTGGCATTGGGATGTGCCTATTATGGTTGGCTGGAAGTGTTGAAAAAACCAAAAGTGAAGCACAATGAGAGCACTTGTTTTGGAAAAAGTTATTCGAAAGAAGAAATCTTAAATAATCTCGCAAATGGTTCAAAAAGCTGGGAAATTCACGAATCAGGAATTACAGATTTATTGACGCTTACGGCAAAAAAACTGGCGGATGGCTTGACTGTAGGCTGGTTCCAGGATCACTGTGAATTTGGTCCCCGTGCCCTTGGACACCGGAGTATTTTGGCACATCCGGGAATTCCCGGCCTGGGAGATCACATCAATGCTGCCATCAAGTTCCGCGAAGATTTTCGTCCTTTCGCCCCGGCTGTTCTGCCTGAATTTGCTTCCACTTATTTTCGTTCGGGAAGAAAAAGTCCTTACATGATCCTCATAGATCACACCAAACCGGAATACCTGGAACAATTAAAAAACGTAACGCATGTCAATGGGACAGCAAGGGTCCAGACAATAGACAAGACCTGGAATCCATTGTTTTACCAACTGGTACAGGCTTTTCAAAAAGAAAGCGGGATCGGTGTTTTACTCAATACCAGTTTTAATAAAAAAGGCATGCCCATAGTAGAAACCCCGGAACAAGCGCTTGCATTGTTCGAGGAATCAGCGCTGGACGTGTTGGTGTTAAATGAGTTCCTTATCTGTAAAAAATGAGGCTGTTTTTACCAGCCACCGCCACCTCCGCCGCCACCTCCGCCGCCGGAAAATCCGCCGCCACCGGAGAAAGACCCTCCGGAAGATGAACTTGGTGGAGTAGAAGCTGCGGAAATTGCAGAAGAAAAACTGCTCGCGTTGAAATGTGAGAATCCGTACATTCCCATTCCTGCATACCAGTAACCACTCATTCCGTATCCTGTTTTTAATTCCACGGGATCAAACTGGTTTTCCCATTCTTTGGCTAATCCAAGTACAATCGCATAAGGTAAAAGACGTTCGAAAGTCTCAAAATTGAGATCCGGAGGATTATTGAATTGAATGCGTTTTTTATCAGCGTATTCAATGAATAATTTCAACCCTGAAATGTGGTCCATGACCTTTCTTCCTTCAGGTGTCGGCTGCTCGAATAAGTACCCGTAAAGCAGGTTAATGCCGATACCAAGCGCGGCAATGAGCCCGATCACCCAATAGGAACCACCGAACAGGAATTTCAATCCGAAGGCAATCAGAATGAACAGGAATAAAAAGAGGTATTGGGTCCCGTTAATCCGTGAATTTAATAAGCGGTATTTTTCCTTATGACTTCTGGAAATATTTTCTCCCAGATCGTCCATTCCTTTTTTCAAGGTGCCGTTGTAGGTGTTTTCGTAAAATGTAAAAGAATCTTTATTCGAAAAGAAAGCCTGGTAAACTTGGTTTTCCGCAGAGGTTAAATCCTGTTTTGGGTTGTCAGATCTGGTAAAGGTATATTTGGTGGCGCCTTGTATATTTTCCTGTTTAATCTTCATCCAGCCTTTTGCTCCCAAAGCAGCTATTTGGCCGGTAAATGCAGTTGAAGTGACTACACCTCTGTTCATAACAGCATAAACATCTGCAGGTGAAAATCCTTCCGGAGCATCGTATTGCGGCATAATTGTTCCCGGTTTCGGATCACGTCCATATTTCCGCCAAAGCAGCGTGTTCCGAATGAGTTGAAAGGCAACCATGAAGATTAATAAAACCCACAGGGCGTGACTTTTAACCCAATACATGAAATTGTCAAAACCCGTTGGGTAGGTCAATTGATTTTTATCCCAGGATGCGGCAAAAGTCAATCCTTCGTACCAGGATAATCCCCGTTTTGTTTTGAAAACCAGTTCGTTATCCCCATTTTGAATGACCGTGAAATTTTCCCCGGAAGCTCCCTGACTTCCTGTGTAGGCGGTAAATTGTCTGAACTTAATTCCTTTTGGAAGTTGCACGGTAGCTCGTAAAGAATCGATAGTGAATGCCCAGCCGTTTCCGTTTGTATTCCAGTACAATTCATCCGATTTATCCAAAAAGCGTAAAACGTGATTTACTTCGTAAGTAAATTCATAGACATGCTTTCCAATTGACAAGGTGGTTTCTTTGTTCCCGAAATACGTACGAATCCCGTTATCCATGTCTTCGGTGTGGTAGTCTTCGGTTTCACCATCTCTTTTCAAAGAAATAAACTTGAAATCCACGTCTGTTCTGCCGCCTTCATAGTCATAACTTAGAGGAATATCACGGTAAATTCCATGGTTGATCTGTCCCAACCCGCAATAAATGGTAATGCGCTCCGTGATTTGCATACTACAGTTTTGATTCACCCGATAAGTAGCATCAAAATAAATAATGCGTTCTATTTCTTCTTCCTGGGCAATTGAATTGATGCTCAGAAGAATAATCAAACCGGTGAAAAGGGATCGAAGGATCTTAGAAGTTGTCAGGAATGTCATGATGTTCGGATTTTGCTTGAACGTAATTGCGTTTGGTGTGTTTTCCAATTTTGGCAATCCAACTGTACGGAATTTTTTCCTGGCGGGAGTTGTAGGCTTCTACCGCACCATTATAGAATTGCCGGGAATAGAGCAGATGATTTTGTGTTTCCGTGATTTGAAGAAGTAATTTTTCAAAAGTTTGATCTGCTTTCAAATCGGGATAAGCTTCCTTAAGAACGTTGATTTTATTTAAAATTTGCGGAAATTGATCGTCTTTGTCCCAGATTCCGGCCCGTTTCTCAGCAAGCTCTTCCAATAGAACGGCTTCGTGTTTGGCATATCCGGAGGCAACCTGAACCAGTTTCGGGATTAATTCATGTCGCTTCAGAAGTTGAACGTCCATGTCTGCAAAAGCAGCTTCTACCAGGTTCCGGGAACCGATCAGCTGGTTGTGTAAAATCAGGCTTATGATGATAATGGTGAGGAATACTCCACCGGCAATAAGTAAGGAAATCATGCCGAAAAGTACTCAAATAATTCATGCAGAGTTAAGACCAATCAAGAATTAACCTTTATTTTCTTAATCATTTTTGCCCTTTGGAAGAGAACTTTTCGCTGAATTGATTCCTGCTTAGTGGATTTATGTTTGTGAAGAAAAACGCTCAATTACCCGACTGGATAAACTTAATAGAATCTTCCAATCGTTACCTGACCTTCCGGATGATATGTAGGAGTGACAACCTGCCGTTGCGGTTAGCGATCCCGAAAAGTGCTAAACCTAAAGTGTTTGTAAAACTGCTTTAGGTTTGCATTTTGGATCCTGATCCCACCTTTTCGTGGATCGTTCCGCAACGGCGGGGTTGGCCGAATGATGTAATTGAGCAAAGGCATTTTTGCTTACTTTTTTTGCCTTGGAAAAAAGTAAGAGACAATTTAAGGTTCTGCCCGCAATTGCTCAAACACGCTCACGTATTCCTCTAATTTTTGGAACAAACCTTTTAAATCGGCAGGAATTGCCTGTGGAAAAAGTTTTTGAATTTGCGTAATTCCACCTTTGGCCGCTTTTTCGGCCCCTGCTCTGTCTCCCGCGCCAAATCTTTCAGCCATCAGTTTCATGCTCTGATTTACTATTGCCACGGTCATCATGCGCTTGTGATTCATATCAAGTGTCATATCCAATAAACCGGTTGCCGGACTCCATTCCGGTTGCAATTCTCTCTCAACAACCTTTTGCTTTTTACTTACCGGATCGGTGTAAGTCATACGGGCAAGCACTTTTTGTTGTTCAATCGCAGGAGTTGAGTTGATGATGTCCATTTTAACCAGGGCCATTTTTTGCAGTCCGGGAAACAAATGATCGATGTCAACTGTTACTTTTCCGGCATTCACTTTCGCATTTTCATAACCCAATAATTGGCGGTAAGCAATTTGATCATTGAATAAAATCTCCAGCTTAACATCCGTCCCGATCGGATCAATGATCCCATCAAAAGTTTTTAAAAATGCCTGGCTATAATGAGTAGGATCACCGGCCATTTGCATGGTTCCACCTCCAATAGTTGCCAGTTGTTCCAATAAAGCAGCATTGTAATCATAGCCAACACCGATTGCCGAAATTTGCAATCCTTTTGCGGCATAGGTTTTAGCCAGGTTCACCGAAATTTCCGGTTCATCTCCACCATATCCGTCAGTTAAAAGAATCAAACGATTGACCATGTTTGGCTTTTTATTGGCTTCCAATTGTTTAAGCCCTTCTTCGAAACCAATGGAAATATTGGTTCCTCCCATTGGCTGCAATGCATTGATGATGTCCGAAATGGCGGCTTTGTTGGTAATGAACTGGGAAGGTAAAACTTTATAGACTTGATCGTCGAAAGCAACAATGCCAATACGGTCCTGAGAAGACATGCGATTGATCAATTCCAGCAGGGTCTTTTTCAATAATTCCAGCCTGTTATCGTTTGACATGGAGCCTGAAACATCGATCACCAACAGGAGATTTTTTGGAATAGCTGCCTTTTTGTTTTTGCTGTTTACTTTAAAACCGACTTCCAAAACAGCTTCTTTGGAAGATGCATTGAATTTATTTCCCCATTTCAGGAACAGGTCAACCTCATTGTCACTTGACGGATACTGAGCAGTTACAAAATCGTTTACGTTTAAAGCCACCAGGTCTTTTACGCGTGGAATGAAGGACTCAATGTTTTCCAGGCGCGGATCCGGGATGTAGTTGATCGTTTTTCCCATTGTAGCAAATCCTTTCATCCTGCTTAGATCAAGTACACTTGCGTCCCGCTGAAAGGTAAAATCAACCACGTATTTTGTCTTTAACGGAAGCATAAAAACAACCTTCCCGGTAGCATCGGTCTTCCCTTTGTATTTGATCGAACCTCCAACTGTTTTCAGATATACGGGCTCATTGGCTATTGGAGAGCCGCCTTTGCGAATAGTCAGGTCAACTACTGCATGGGAGCTGCTCGGTTTAATTCCCGCAGGAATCGTTTGGACAGTGTACTTTCCTTCCTGTTTTTCACTAAAAACCTTTTTTTCGTAAGTGAGGAAAGAAGTTCTTGCCGTGGATTCATCACCGAAATCTGCCCAGTCCATGGAGTTGATGTCTGCAACATCAATTTCGTAATCGTTTTTATTCGGGACCAGGAAAATACATTCTCCGGCAGCATTGGTTGTACCTGTAAATTGTTCTGCCAATGCAAAGCAGGTCAGTGTAACGGGGATATTTGCCTGGGGTCTGTCTTCACGGTTTTTCACAACAACCTTCAAACCGCAATGTGTAGCATCCGGACGTGGCATGGAAGGATATTTCTGAGTTGTCTTTTTGAAGACGATAGTAGACCGGTCGGGTAAAATACGGTTTTCACGTTCCCAAACCTCCAGGTCGTAGGTGATATGACCGCTGGCAGTTCCTTTGCCCCAGGCTTCCACCCAAAGGCAATTGTTCATTTCCCCAACGGAACCGATCCAGATTTCACCGTGATCAAAAACCATGTCCAGAGTCCCGGCAGCATTGGTTTTTTTTTCAATACGTTCAAAAGTGGTCGATTCAACAAAGCGAACAGAAAGATTTCCGGCGGGC
This sequence comes from uncultured Flavobacteriales bacterium, assembly GCA_946480815.1. Next base: position 9,242 of record CAMLLB010000037.1, on the reverse strand, counting down.
TGATTCTGATTATTTACAACTTGTAAATGATAGCTGGTTTGTGCATGGGTAGTACCAATAGCTATCGGGACGCAGCAAAACGCTGCCAACAGGAGTCGAATTGGTTTCATAAGTTTGGAAAAAATGGGTTTGTACCATTCAAACTCCGGATTTCGAATTGGTTACACTTTGCCTTCCCGTTGCAAGTTCGCGATATTAGAAACAACCCTTTGCTGACAAGGCATTCAGAGAGTTTTAACTGGCCAAAAAATTAGTTGTCAGTAAACTTCGTGTTCCCCTTTCGGATTTAACCCGCATTTTTCACAGCCCGACTGTTTCTTTCGCTTGGAGGTCAATACAAAACGGCGAACCAGGTAAAATCCTGCTCCTAAAATTGCCACTATGACTAAAACAAGCTGCATTAGCTGAATAGAATAAAAGTGATATAAGCTCCAAGATACGCCAAAACGCCCATATATCCAACCTGGACGATCGGCCATTTCCAGGATTTTGTTTCACGTTTCACTACTGCCAAAGTTGCCATACATTGCATTGCAAAGACGTAGAAAACCAGTAAAGAAAGTCCGCTTGCCAATGTATATGTCGGGGTTCCGTCATCGCGCTTCTGGATTTTCAGTTTGTCGATCAATTGCTTCGGATTGTCATCTGCTTCATGCACGGAATAGATTGTGGCAAGGGATCCTACAAATACTTCACGTGCAGCGAAAGAGGTAAGGAGTGAAATTCCCATTTTCCAATCGTAACCAAGAGGCTTAATTACGGGCTCAATGAATTTCCCTAAATGGCCCATGTATGAATGTTCCAGTTTTACAGAAGCAACCTGGCTTTCATAATCTGCTATGGCCTTTTCGGTTTGAGCAACTGGTGCCGGAACTGTTTTTGCCCATCTTTCCATGTCTTTTCCCGGACCGAAGCTTGCCAAAGCCCACAAGATAATGGAGATTGCCAGGATAATTTTCCCGGCATCGAGCACGAAAATTTTCACTTTTTCAAAAACTTCAATTCCTACATTTCCCCAACGCGGGCTTTTGTACGCAGGCATTTCCAATAGGAAAACACTCAGTTCCTTCTTTTTGAAAAATTGTTTGATGATCCACGCTACCAACAAGGCTGAAATGACTCCGAGCAGGTACAGACCGAAAAGCACGAGCCCCTGCAAATTCAGGAAACCAAAGAGTATTTTTGAAGGAATGACCAAAGCGATTAACAAAGTATAAACGGGCAGACGGGCCGAGCAACTGATCAAAGGTGCTACAAGGATTGTCGTTAATCGTTCTTGCCAGGAACTGATGGTGCGTGTGGCCATAATTCCCGGAATAGCACAGGCAGCACTTGATAACAAAGGGACAACACTTTTCCCGTTCAGTCCGAATGGACGCATCAGTTTATCCGTTATGAATACAACACGGGCCATGTATCCGGTTTCTTCCAGGATAGAAAGCATGAAAAAGAGCAGCGCGATTTGAGGAATGAAGATCAGGACACCTCCAATTCCCGGAATTACTCCGTCAACGACTAAAGAGGTAAACACACCTTCCGGCATAATGCTTCCCAACCAGGTTGCCAGGGATGAGGTCCCCAGATCGATCCAGTCCATGGGGTAGGAAGCCAGGGTGAAAACGGTTTGAAAGATCACCAGTAAGATGGTGAGGAAAATCAGGTAGCCAAAAACCGGATGAACCAGCCATTTATCCAGTTTTGCGGAGAAATTTACTTCCGTTGGTTTTTTGCTTACAACCTGGTTCACAATCTGTTTAATCCGATCGAAACGGATGTTGGTATCTGCAATCTGACCCTGCAGATCACTTTTTGCTTTTAATGTTTCCCGCCTGGTTTCACGCGGAACAGGATCTTCAGCCATCCATTCTTTCAGTTCCGGAAGTCCGGTCCCGATCCGCGCATTCGTACGGATAATTTTTGCATCCGGAAAAGCCGCTTGTAAAGCAGAATGATTGATTTCAAAACCGTTTTTGGCAGCTACATCGGTCATGTTCAAAACCAGGGCCGTATTAAATCCTAGGTCGTAAATCTGAGTAAATAGTAAAAGGTTACGTTCTAGATTTGTGCTGTCCAGAACAACGATTGTCTTCTCAGGAAAATTTGAGTCTTTCGGATTTGATATTACGTTATAAACAACCTCCTCATCCTTACTTCTGGGATAAATACTGTAGGTTCCGGGGAAGTCGATGAGTTCCACTTCTTTGCCGTTGACATTCAAAAATCCCGAATGTTTATCGACAGTTACTCCGGGAAAATTCCCCACATGCTGACGAAGGCCTGTCAAGCGGTTGAACAGGGAACTTTTTCCTGTATTTGGGTTTCCGAAAAGAGCGATTTTCTTCATTATTCAACTTCGATCAGGTTAGCTTCAGAAAGACGCATCGATAAGGTATAGCCGGAAATATCAACTGCAATTGGGTCTCCGAACGGAGCTTTGAACAAAACTTCTACTTCCTTTCCGGGATAAAGCCCCATTTCCAATAATTTGGGCTTGAGTTCGCTTTCAGAAATACCAAGTACTCTGGCTTTTTGATGCAAGGGAAGCTGCGCAAGTTTTTTCATGGAAATCGAATCGAAATTGAAAATTTTGTGCAGCAAAATTACCGGAAGTAACTGAAAAACTAAATACCCTGTTTGTGGTATATCTTACTGATCGGACTTTAAGTCGTTTAGGATCTGCTGTACATCGTTTTCAGTGGATGTCAGCTTGTTTTTGCAAATTTGGATCAAGGCTGCAGCGCGTTTCACTTTTTCCGATAACAGGTCCACAGAAATCTCGCCGGATTCGATGTCCGAGATAATTTGCTGCAATTCTTCGTATGCCTTTTCGTATGTTAATGTTTCTTCTTTCACTAAACGAATTTACGGAAATAAAGGGAATTTTAATACCATGACGTAATATTGCGTTATTACGTCAAACTGAAGGTATGATCATTTGACATTTACCTTAAACTCCTGAGCCTCCGTAAGAATTTTCAATTCATCATTTTTTTTTGCCTGGTTCTTTGCAGAAAGCACTCCCTTTTCATTTGTCACAATAGCGTATCCTCTTTGCAGAACAGTAATCGGATCCAGCAATTTCAAATGACGTTCGGCTTGTTCCAGCTTAACTGTTTCCGCTTCAAGAGCTCGCGGAAGTATGCGGACCAATTGATTTTGTTGATTGAATACTGTTTGAAGGTTCGAATTCAACACCGATTTACTATGAATTTGAAGCAGGTTGGTATCGTTTTCCAACTTACTTTTTTGAGCTTCGAATAAGTAGGAAGAAGAAGAACGTATTTGGTTACGGAGTTCTGTTAAGACTTGGTTGGAATAAGTCATCCGATGTTTCACCCGGAACTCGAAATTCCTGACGGTATTCAGGAAGTTGTTCTTTTCAAAGAGAATGGCTGCCTGAACTTCCTGCTGAAAAGTACGGATCAATTGTCCGAATTGATTATTGGCTCCCTGGATGAAATGCTGAATTTGTTTAGGAAGCTTCCATAAAATTTCATCCAATGGTTCATCCAGTTCTTCGAAAATACGAAGCAGGAAATAGGCCATATCGGAGGGGGTGATCCCATTCCGGAAAGCAATCATTTCACAAACGGTGAGATTCGTTGAGTGCCCGATTCCGGTCAAAACGGGAAGAGGAAAGGTTGCAATGGCCTTTGCCAGTTCGTAATTGTTATAACAATGCATCCCGATTTCACCGCCACCACCACGAATAATGACAACTGCATCAAAATGCTGTTTCACTTTTTCAATGCGCTTCAATTGATTTTGAATGGAGGTAATAGCGGCATCTCCCTGGAGTGTTGCTTCAAAGAGGAATGTACTGAAGTGGTAACGTTTCGGATGTCCGTTCAGCAAGGTTACAAAATCGGAATAGCCTTTACTGTCGGCTTGTGAGATGATGGCCAACCGTTTTGGGACCAATGCCATTTCCAGGTTTTGGTTTGCATTGAGGATTCCTTCCCTGTTGAGTCGTTCGAGCGTTTCCTGTCGTTCACGTTGCAGGGCACCCAAAGTGTAATTCGGATCAATGTCGATGATCTCCAATCCGATATTGTAGAGTGGGTGATAGGTGATCTTCACGTGGAACAGTAATTCCATTCCGTCGTGCAGCGGTTCTTTTACAATCTCGAAGAACTTTTGCTGGATCCGGTCAAAATTTTGTTTCCAGATAGTCCCGCGCATTTCTACTACGATGGATTCTTCTTCTTTCTGGACCAGTTCCGGGTAGCAATGTCCTTTCCGGGTTTGGTTCAGCTTGTGCATTTCAGCCGTTACCCAGTAAGTACGCGAATAGCGTTCAGCAATCGTTTTGCGTATCGATTCTGCGACCTGTTTGAGTGTAAAATGCTTTGGACTTTCCATTAGTTAAAGGTACGGAAAGGATCGGTGTTTTTGGGTTTATTCCTGATCCAATATATCGTCCGCACCGTTTTTCTTTAGAAATTGTTTTCGGACTTGCAAAAAGGTAATCCCATAAGCAGCGCTTAGAAATAATCCTGGGATAACCAGAGTAATTGCTTTTCCTTTATGTTCAGAACCTGCAAAAAGCAATAATCCTGTACCTGAAACAAGAAGGATCAATCCGATTATTAGATAAGTGACTATTTTTTTCATGGTATAAATCTATTTATAGTCAGAATAATCTACCATGATCTTTTCAAAAAGCGGATTTTCCGAAAGCAATTGTTCCAGTTTCAATATATCTGCCTGATTCTTGTCTTCACCTATCAGAAAGAAGAAATCCCATACGGTATCTCTTGAAAGTAGGACCGTTCCTTCTTTGGAATGAAAGTAAAAACACCATTCGTCGTTTTGCCAGATATCTTCTGCTTTTCCTTGTTTGAAACCGTTTTGTAAAAGAATGAGAAAAAGATCTTCCTGTAGCTGATTGGGTTCATCTTTCCCATCGAGCTCGAGTAGCAATTCTTCCGAACCATAACCTGGTCGGAGCTTGAAGGTATATTTTGAATCGCTTTTCATTGGATTCTCCAAGGTGGATTCAAACGGTTTTCACCTGCAAAGAATAAGATCAGCTGATTTCCATCCGGATCTTTCAAATAAGCTTCCCGCCAAAGCCACGATTTATCATTCGGAGGTTTGTCAAATACAATTCCTTTCCGGATGAGGTGATTTACTCTTTCATCCAGGTCTTCACATTCGAAATAAACGGAAATTCCGTGACCGTTTGGAAGCTGATCCGTTAAATGGACCGAAAAAGTAGAAGTTCCATCCGGGCATTCAAAACGTGCATAATGGTCCGACTTAACAATCAGCTTCAGTCCCAGTGTTTGGTAAAAAGCAATCGACTTTGGAATATCGAGGGAAGGAACGGTTATTTGGTTTAAGTTCATAGATCACTATTTATAGTTACCGTCGCTATCTGTTTTTGTCATAAACATCTCTCCATTCCTGTTGCCTGTAAGTATATTATCATTTCCGTCCTTCAGCAGGTTTAGCGCATTTCCACCGTAATAATCATTGAACTTTTTGAACCAAACCTGGTTCCCGTTCTCATCTGCTTTTAAGAGAATGATTTTTGTTTGCCCATTGTTTATATCATAAACGGATCCGCAGATGGTAAAAGTACCGTCCGGGTTTTGTTTGACAGAGTTCCCTTCTTCTGAAATGCCAAAATCGGAGCTACCGTATTCTTTTTCCCAGATCACATTCCCCAAATTATCGGTCTTTACAAGCATCACCTGGGTTTGCTGAAAAGGTATTGTGCGCTGTCCACAGGTTACTAATTCTCCGGATGCTAACTCAATAGTTGAAAATCCCCATTTCCAAATAGGGCCGATTTTTTGTGACCATAATTGCTGACCCGAAGCACTAACTTTCAACAGTAGAAGTGATCTGCCGCTGTCACTAGGGTCTTCATCGGTGCCTGTTACAAGGTATTCTCCGTTTTGAGTTTCCAATAAGTGAAAAGCAGTCTCCTGATCAGCATTCGGATAACTTGTTTCCCACAGCAAATTTCCCTGCAAATCAACTTTTATAAGGTAGATATCAGAAAAGGAGCCGGCACCGAAACTATTGGTAAAACCGGAAATCAGGATGTTTCCGTCAGAAGTGACGATGATATTGGATCCGTAATCATCATCCGTTGAACCATAGGTTTTGGTCCAGATAGTGTCACCGGAGGCATTTAATTTTATGAGGAGCACATCGATTTGAGAACCAGCATTCCGGTGGGTTGTTCCACAAACAAAGATTTCACCATTCTTTTCCACAATTCCTTTGGCAGAGCTTAAAGCTCCCGCATCAAAATCGGTTCTCCAGACCTGTGTTCCTGATTTGGTGATTTTGAGAACAGAAATATCCGCTCCGTAACCGGTATTGCCACAAATCAATAAATTCCCATCACTGGATAAACAGGTTGAATTATCATTGGTTCCCATTCCGCCGGCAAATGTGTAGTAGTTTGCAGTTGGTTGGGATTCGGGATCTTTTTCTTTTTTGCAAGCGGTTAGGGTCAGAAAGACCAATCCTATAAGACTTAATTGTTTCATGAATTCGATATCAGGTTGTTGTCTATAAATATAGGTGATTCTGCTGTATGAATCTTTTAAAATGATTTTGAATCTTTGGTATCCGTATTTTTAAATTGAATTTAGCGGTTTAATTAGAGTTATTTATTTTCTTCCTGCATAAATCCGTGCCGCCAATTCCTCTGCTTCTGCTTTGGTAAAGTTTCCACTGATCTCCGTTTTTCCACCTGCAATTGCATCGTTCACTACCGGACATGAAAGTACGTGGTCGTCTATCGTGATAGCAATAGTACGTCCGATGTTTTTACGGGTCATTATTTCCCAATCGTGAGCTCCCTTGCTATCCATGGTAATCGATACAACCGGTCTTTGCATGTATTCGGAGATTGTTGCTTCGGCGCTTATGATAGATTTCCCATCAACAATTGCTTTGTTTCCGGTTGGAACTTTAACCACATACAAAGCATACATTTTGTGTCCATTTTGGGTTTCTTCTACTCCGTAAGACCACATGAATCGAAGATCAGCGGGAAAAATCTTTTTAACTTCCGGGATCGCAAGCATAGCATCAACTCTGGACATATCTTCTTCATTAGCATACCACATCGTGAAATTGCTATTGGGGCGAACAAGTGCATTTAAACCTCCTGGATTTTCCGTCATGCTCAGGTTTTTTTTAGCAGCTAACGTATCGTGTTCATGGATCCATTTACAAGCCGTTTCCCATGAAGGAGCGATTTCTGCAAAAGAGTATGTTTCAAAGAATTGCAGATTACCTGCTTTGACATGTTTTAAATGAGGTGGTTGTGACTGGGATCCGCAGGAAAAGAGAAATACAGATAAAAGAAAGTAGATTAGTTTCATAGTAAGACATTTACCAATAAAAATATTTTTTTAATTGCGATTGTTTGAACCTCCACTAATTATCTGATCTGTTTTATTGGCTCGGAAATGAAAAGAACCGAAAGTAAATAAATAGAATGCAACAAATTACTTATGCTATTAGGATCTTGTAAATGTAGTATAGGATGATTCCAATTTACTTTCTTGATATTCTTTAAAAAGCTCAATAGTGCTGTATGTGTTTTCTAGACTTTTACTATCAAGGTTATATACTAATTCTTGTTCTTTTTTTGCTTCTTCTAATTTTTCAAAGAGAATATTGAAATTCTCTACTGTCGAAACTTTTGCGTTTTTTTTCATAATTCAATGTACAATTTTCTTACCTGTTTGGGCTTCAATTTGTAACCTAATAGGTGCTAAGTTATTATTATTTTGGCAATTTGGGCAAATAAATAAATCTTTGGCCGGATATTGTAATGCCCCAGTAGGTAGGGTCGCACTTGAATCTAGTTTAGCATGAAGTCTATGAGGAGTCATGCATTTTGAGCATTTAAATTCAAATTCAATTATTGCCGCTTGTTTGTTTTTTATGGAGTTTTGAGGGATAGTATTATCAGCAGCGAATCTCATTACTTGTGTTTTGGATGTCTCAATGATTTTATACATGTTAGTTGAATCCAAGGACATTTTAAGTAGAGTATAGTATCTTGTAATCGCTTCATTTAGTTTTTCATCTTTCGTATAATCAGAAATTCGAAGTCCCATTTTTGTTAGCTCTGGAATTTGAATGGAGCGCCCGTGGGTTAACCAATTTGAGTGCTTGCATAATTCATTTGCAATCTCTCTTGCTTTTTTCTTTTTTTCTTCATCAGTTACTTTTTCCCCAGTAGAGCTATGGGTATCCCAGTATTTGAATTTATATTGAGTTAACCATTCTGTAACTAATTTCTTAGAAAAATTTTGTGCATTTTCACAGTGTTGTATCTCACCTGGAGAAATGTTTTGTAAAATTGGTATATAGGCGGGATTTAATCTACCCACTTTAGTGACTTCTTTTTTTATTTTTTCAAGACCTTCTAAAAAAGCGTCTGCAGAAAACCTCTTGTTATTCGACATAATTTGTGCGTCAATGGGACCAAGTGAGGACGTTGTTCCCATTAATATCTCATCGGCAGCCATTGAAAATATAGTTCCTGCACTTTTAGCTGTCCCAGGTATAATAACACCAATATGGTCATATTTAGATCGTAGTAATTTAATTAAATCTTCTGCAACCTCTGCTATACCACCTGGCGTTTCAATAATTATATCAATTGATTTCCCATTCAAATTTGAAATTTGATCTTGAAATGGGAGAATATCCGAATAGTCAATGGAAATAGGCGCATTAACTTTAGTGTTCAAGTCACTGGCATATACAACGACATCCCTATTATCTCTTAATTGGCTTATTTTTTCAAGTTGTTCTTTTCTTTTAGCAGTAAGTTCGCTGAAACTAAGATTTTGTTCTAAATAATCACTGTAGATTCCCATTTGTTGTTCGAGTAGTATTATATCGCAAACCTAATGATCTAATTAGATAGCATCAACCGTATTTACCACATATCTTTGGTGTGGTTTACCACATTTTTTACTGACAATCAATGTGATGCTTTGGAAAGAGCACTTTTGCGCTGTTTGCATCTTTGCGGTTATATTTTCTGCATTAATCAGCGAGATCGCGGGGAAACAATTAAAGTTTGGGTTGTTTTTCCCTCTTACCGAGTAAATACAGACAAAATTTCCAAAAACATCCTCCCTCTTAATCCCTCCGGTATCGTTCCTCCCGGGACAGACTTTCCAAAGGGGAATTTAAGATCTGCGTTCTTCTGCGTTCCTCCGCGGGAAATTCAAAGCGTTAATTTTTTACTT
>CAMLLB010000036.1 GCA_946480815.1 uncultured Flavobacteriales bacterium | reverse complement strand
GAACCCTATGAGCACGAATAAGCGCAACATCCTACAAAATTAGTTCTGTACCAAACTGAAATCGGTTCGAACTCAAATAGTTTTCAACAAGGATTGTGCAACTTTTTTGGATGCACCTCCTTTTCCTAATAACGCTTTTAATTTGGAATAGTCTTCCAGTACCTGCTCACGCTTGCTTCCGCCTTTAATGACGAGCGACAATTCTTTCGCTAAGCGCTCTGTAGTACAATCATTTTGGATTAACTCAGTAACAGATTCTTTATCCAGGATCAGGTTCACCAATGAAATGTATTTCACTTTGACCAATCTTTTGGCAATCTGATAAGAAATAGCATTTCCGATATAACACACCACTTCGGGAATTTCAAATAAGCCTGTTTCCAACGTAGCCGTCCCGGAAGTTACCACTGCTGCCTCCGATTGCTGCAATAAAGGATATGTCTGTCCATAAACAACGTCCACTTTTTTGTCACCGATCAATTCTTTGTAGATCGCAAGATCCATATTCGGTGCTCCGGCAATGACAAAATGATACTGTGGAAAAAGATCAACCAGGGGAAGCATAACAGGCAATTTTGTCCGTAATTCCTGTTTTCGGGAGCCCGGTAACATAGCAATTATGGGTTTGTTTGTTGCAGTTAGCTCCAATTCTTGTTTTGGAAGTTCCCGGTATTGTTCAATCTCATCCAGTAACGGGTGACCAACATATTCTACTTCGTAGTTGTATTTCTTATAGAAATCCGCTTCAAACGGAAGAATGCAAAACAATTTGAACACATCTCTCTTGATCTTATGCACCCGGTTTTCTTTCCAGGCCCAAACGGTTGGAGAAATATAATAATAGACTTTGATATTGTTTTTCTTTGCCCATTCAGCAATCCGCATATTAAAACCCGGGTAATCGATTAACAGTAATGCGTCCGGTTGAAATTTCAGGATGTCCTCTTTGCAAAACCGAATGTTTCGTAAGATCGTAGGCAGATTCATCAATACTTCCACAAATCCCATAAATGCCAGATCACGGATATGTTTTGCCATTGTTCCTCCGACGGCCTGCATTTTATCTCCTCCCCAAAAACGAATATCCAGGTCAGGCTGTTCCGCATACAACTCCTTCATCACATTTGCTCCATGTAAATCCCCGGAAGCCTCACCTGAAATAATATACAGTTTCTTGCTCATTTAACGGATCAAATTGACGTAAATAATAAACGGAAGGAACAAGCCGGATCCCACAATAATTCCACGTGCCAGGTCATAACGTTCCTTGTTCAGGAATACATAAAACCAAATCAGGTTTGGAATAATGGAAAGTGAAAGAAATTTACTCATGACGTTCAAATCCATAAAAAACCGATCCCAAAACAAGGAAAAGGAATAATGCTGTGCCCAGGAAATAATCAGGATGGTAAGCGGAACACATAGAAACGGAGATAAAACCCCGATGATCATTCCAACCGTTACACGTGAATTCCAGTTAAATCTTTTTTTCATTAGAATATCTTTTTTAAACCAGCAATTGTCTGGTGAGCAGTCAAATCAAATTGAGTAGGTACGATCGTAGCATAGCCCTGATCCAGAAAATGTAAATCCGTATCCGTTGCATCTTCACGCGAATCAAATGTTCCGGTTAACCAGTAATACGGCCTTCCGAATTGATCCATCCGCTTATCAAAACGGTCTTCCCAAAATGCATACGCTTGTCTGCAAACTTCGATTCCTTTCAATGCTTCAAGCGGTCCTTTCGGAATGTTTACATTCAGGCAAACCCCTTGCGGCAACCCGTTTTTCAGGATCTGCGGGATAATTTGTCCTGCCACATGCATGGGAGCTGAAAAATCGGCATCCGGATCAAAATCCCCATATGAAAAACCAATACTTGGAATGTGTTCCATTGCCCCTTCCACTGCTGCCGACATCGTTCCGGAATACAATACGTTCGTCGATGAATTCAATCCATGATTAATCCCGGACAAGATCAGGTCCGGTTTTCGATGCAACACTTCATACACTCCCAGCTTGATACAGTCTACGGGTGTGCCGCTGCATGAGTAAGATTCAATTCCATTAAAAATATCTGAATGAAACAATCTCAATGGATGTGAGATCGTGATGGCATGACCCATTCCTGACTGTGGTTTATCAGGAGCTATTACCACTACATCTCCAAATTCCTGAGCAACAGCGACTAAGGAAGCAATTCCTTTTGCATGAAGACTGTCATCATTGGTTACGAAAATGAGTGGGCGATTCGAATTTTTCATTGAAAACAAAGATACATTTTTAGTTGCTGACTGATTGAGGTGAAAATGTGAAAGTTTTGAAAAGTAACAAGGAAGACGATAGACAAAAGACAGCAGACTTAAGACTGATTTCTGTCTTGGGTCTTTCGTCTCATGTCTTTTAGTCTATTATGAAGCTCACAATCTTCTTTCCCCTGCTCCCCACAACAATTCGATTTCCCCAGGCCACAGGAGAGGATTCCCAGACACAATCCGTCTTGCGTTTGACGATAATCTTACCGTTCAGACCATCAACGAGGTAAATTGTTCCGTAAACGTCCGTGAAGAAAATATAGCAATTCCCTTCCTTGTCATACAAATCAATCGGAGAAGCCCAACTGTAATAATCCATGGGAATGGAGAATTTTTCTTTACCGGAAACCTTATCGATTGCCACGAATTCTCCTGCTAATGTTCCGTTAATCCTCGAGAAAATTCCATATACCAGCTGCTTTGCCTTTTTCTTACCAGGTAAAACCGAAGCCAAAACACCTCCGGAATTTACACGTCCGTTCAATTTTGTATTGGTCGATTTACGGGAGACATCCCAAATTTCTTTCCCGGTAATTCCATCAATCTTGCGAATATGGGCCGTTCCGGTTTCTCCTTGTTTATCCACCTCATTCCCTATAAATAAATAAGGATGATTATCTTCCTGCAAATCCACCACCATCGACGCATCTGTGTCATCGTAATTGTCCAGATACCAAACCGGGCTCATGGTCATCAGGTTCAGGCAAAATACATTTCCGCCATTATCCCCGAACCAACCCAGGTTATTCCAGGCACCAAAACTCGATTCGATTCCCAAATCCGGGTGTCTTTGGATTTGATAATTGAAAATAAAGGGCTTCGGAATCATTTTACCATTAGCAATCCTGGTTTTATAGATCTGGCCATTTTCTGCCGGATGGATCCAATATCCTGTTTTTGCATCAATCAGCGAATTACTGTCAAATGCGCCCCAATTTCTCCTCGCTTTCGGGTCCAAACCGCTCCGGAAGAAAATTTCCTCTCCTGTAAACATGTTGAAGATGTATGACCCGAAACGTTCACCATTTTTGATTCCCTGCCCCACGTACAACAAACCGTTCATCCTTGGATCGACTGATACAGTGCCTTTGATCGGGTTTTCGATCGTGACATGCGGGCGCGTTGCTTTCCCTGTCTTCCAATCAATGAAGTAGATATCACCACACAAACTTCCAACAATCACTTCTTTGAAATTTGGCTGATTGAGGTATTCGGGGTCAATTCCATGGAGTCGTTTTGCCATGGCCTCCGGCCACTTTACTACCAAGGGCTGACCGGTCCATCCGGAACCACCACCCCAGGAACCATATTCGGTTGTTCTGCCGTCGTAGCCGGTGATAAATTCCCAATCCAGGCGAACGTTTACAGGTTTTCCTTTCAAAACACCGCGAGTTGGTGTATTGCGCTGAGCATTTCCTCTAAAACAGAAAATGCCATTCTCCGAATTGTAATCGTCCGTAAACAAAATTGCTTCTTCCGGATCGTGTCCTTCCGGGTTGTAAGTCCGCTGATCAAACATGGAAACATCGGATTCTTCCGGGTATTGGACCTTCCAAATTGCACCGCCATCCAGGATGTTCTCCACGAATTCAGGCAACATGCGCACTTCAGGTTTTACATAATGCAATGTAATACCCGTTCCGAGATAACCGACCAAAAAGACAATCCCGTAAGCAACAACTAATTTAAAGGCTCTGAACACACTACAAATTTCGGTGAATTGAAAACTAAAAAATCAAAGAGGCTTGAATAGTTATGCAGTTCAGAGTGTTAATTCTACCTATTGAAACCAAATTCTCACATCCTCCCCCTTGGTCCCCCTCCAAAGGGGGAGATTTCAATCCACTTCCAAAAGGAACAATACACCTTTCTATATTAGATTTTTGAAGCAAAGTTAAATCTCCAAAAGAGAATTTTGGCGCTTCCCCCTTTGGAGGGCGATTATGGGGAGGATTATCAAACTCAAAACATTCAGGGAAAACGGATCGAAATTTCCTGAATTTGCCTTAAACTTGTACCTCACAATTCTTGAAGATTATGCTTACTCCGGAGTCAGATAAAAAATTATTCCTCTTAGATGCTTTCGCGCTGATTTACAGAGCGTATTTCGCTTTTGCAAAAAATCCACGCGTGAATTCGAAAGGACAAAATACTTCTGCAGCTTTTGGCTTCACCAATGTATTGATCGATATTCTCAATAAAGAGAAACCAACACACATTGCGGTGGTTTTTGATCCTCCTGGAGGTGCAACGAACCGAAATGTGGACTTTGCCGATTACAAGGCACACCGGGAAGAAATGCCCGAAGATATTCGTAATATGATCGAACCGATCAAACGGATCATTGAAGCATTCCGGATCCCGATGTATGTGGTAGAAGGCTACGAAGCGGATGATTTGATAGGAACGCTGGCTAAAAAAGCAGAAAAAGAAGGATTCCTTACTTATATGATGACACCGGACAAGGATTTCGGTCAATTGGTAAGCGAAAATATTTTCATTTATAAACCCGGACGAGGCGGAGATCCTGCGACGGTAATGGGCGTAAAAGAAGTCTGCGAGAAATTTGAGGTCCAAAATCCAATGCAAGTCATTGACATCCTTGGATTGTGGGGAGATGCTGCCGATAATATTCCGGGAATTCCGGGAGTTGGTGAGAAAACCGCCAAAAAACTGATTGCCGATTACGGGTCCATGGAAGGTGTATTTGAGAATGTGGAAGCTCTCAAAGGGAAAATGAAAGAAAACATGATCAATTTCAAGGAACAGGGAATCATTTCCAAACTCCTTGCAACGATCATTCTCGACTCACCGGTAGAATTCAATCCGGAAGAACTAAAGCACCAGGAGCCGGATAAAGATCTTATTCTCGACATTTTCACAGACCTTGAATTCCGGAATCTGGCTAAACGAATTACCGGGGAAGAAATTGTGGTTACTTCAGCAGGAGTAGATGAAAATGGTCAATTGGACCTGTTCGGAACACAAAGCCTGGTAGAAGTACAACAAGCTCAACCTACAAGCGGTGTGAAGACCATTGCAACCGAAAAGCCATCCTATCATTTAGTTACCTTGCCAGAAGAACGTAAAGCTTTACTGACTAAATTACTGGCAGAAAAATCGGTATGTTTTGACACAGAAACAACCGACGTAAATGCCTTGCACGCCAACCTGGTGGGAATGTCTTTTTCTTTCAAAGCACGTGAAGCGTACTATGTAGCTGTTCCGAAAGACAAAGCCGAAGCACAGGCAATTGTTGATGAATTCAAGCCGTTCTTTGAAAGTGAAACGATCGAAAAGATCGCTCACAACATGAAATACGATATGCAGGTTTTGCATCGCTACGGAGTTCAATTTGCCGGACCGCTCTTCGATACCATGATCGCTCATTATTTGATCCAGCCGGAATCCAAACAAGGAATGGATTTCCTGGCGGAATATTACCTGAACTATACTCCGATCAGTATTGAAACACTGATTGGTAAAAAAGGAAAAGGCCAGGGAAATATGGGAGATCTTCCACCGGAAGCGATCTGTGACTACGCTTGTGAAGATGCGGATATTACCTTTCAATTGAAACAATTATTCGGACCGCAGATCGAGAAAGAACATTTGAAAAAACTGTTCTATGAAATGGAAATGCCGTTGGTTTCCGTATTGGCAAAAATGGAAGAAGAAGGTGTCGCTATTGACATTCCTCACCTGGAAGCATATTCGAAACAATTGGCTGAAGAAACAGCAGCTCTTGAAATCAGGATCAAAGAATTGGCCGGTATGGATTTCAACGTAGATTCTCCGAAACAATTGGGTGATGTGCTATTCGAGCACATGAAGATTTCTTCGAAAGCTAAAAAGACCAAAACAGGTCAATATGCTACATCTGAAGATATTTTGCAACAGCACAAGAACGATCATGAGATCATTCCATGCATCCTGGATTACCGTCAAATGAAGAAGTTGAAATCTACTTACGTAGACCCGCTTCCAACAATGAAAGACCCGATCGACGGCAGGGTGCACACCAGTTACATGCAGACCATTACGGCAACCGGACGTTTGAGTTCCAATAATCCGAACTTACAAAACATCCCGATTCGCAGTGAGCGTGGAAAGGAAATCCGGAAGGCGTTTATTGCCCGCTCGGAAGATTTTCAGTTGATGTCTGCGGATTATTCCCAGATCGAATTGCGCATCATTGCTGCGTTGGCAAATGACGAAAATATGATCCGGGCATTTAACGATAAGGTGGATATTCACCGCGCGACGGCTGCAAAAGTATTCCATGTAGAACTGGACGACGTAACGAAAGATCAGCGTAGTGCAGCAAAAGCGGTGAACTTCGGAATCATTTACGGACAGTCTGCATTTGGCCTTTCACAGAATCTTGGAATCAGCAGAACAGAAGCAAAACAGATCATTGATTCCTACTTCGCGCAGTATTCTACTATCAAAACCTATATGGACAAAGCGGTGAAAAATGCCCGTGAGAACGGTTACGTTGAAACCATCATGCAACGCAGACGTTATTTACCGGATATCAATTCGGCAAATGCAGTTGTAAGAGGTTTTGCGGAACGAAATGCCGTTAATGCACCGATCCAGGGTTCTGCAGCAGATATCGTGAAACTTGCCATGGTAGCAGTAGACAAAGCAATGACCGAAGCAAAGGTCCAATCGAAAATGATCCTGCAGGTGCACGATGAATTGGTTTTCGACGTACACAAAGACGAGCAGGAAATCATGAAAGCTTTAGTGAAAAAAGCAATGGAAACTGCGGTTTCGTTGGCTGTGCCGATGGAGGTGGAAATGGAATTGGCAAATAACTGGCTGGATGCGCATTAAACCAATACAACTCCTTTGGATTGTCTTCTTGATGGTTCTGATTTCCGGAAATGCCTTTTCCCAGCAAAATTTTGGTCTCCACTGTGTCGGGAACTGGAAGGGAACCATGCATATTTACAGTGAAGGTGCTTTGACGGATAGCGTTCCTGTTATATTGGAAGTCAGGCAACAGGATGATTCCGTATTTCGATGGAAAATGCAATACCTGTCGACCAAAAATCCCATCGTAAAAGACTATCATTTGGTTTATAAGGGTGGAAACTATTACCAAATCGACGAAGGTTATGGAATTAAACTCGACTCTTATCTCTTCGGAAAACGCCTGGTTTCTGTTTTTGAAGTCGAAGGAATTCTGCTGACTTCCGTCTATGAATGGACCGAAAACGAATTGTATTTTGAGGTAACATCAGGTACCAAAGAAAAATCCGACGCAGAAGTTCAATCTTACCACGTCGGATTCTTGCAAAATATTCGATTTAAAAAGAACTAAAAACGTTCTACCCGGATAGTTTCCGTTCCGTTTTGAGTTTTCACTTTCATCAAATACAACCCTTTGTTCAGAGCGCTGATATCTATCACCACTTCGTTTCCATTGACAGATTTCGTGTAAACTACTTTTCCGCTCAAATCAATCAATTCAATCTCATTGATTTCTGAATGGTTGTTTTTAACTGTCAATTTTCCGTTGCTTGGATTCGGATAAACCTGCACATATACCACAGCTTTATTCTCAGTCAATCCTAAAGTACATTCCACCGGTAAATCAAACGCTTCCACCTGGTCGTTTCGATCATCCGTATCTCCCTGGTTTGCAGAAAAACCAACTCCTCTTTTTGCAAACACATTCCAAATTAAACATTTGTTTGCACCACCATACAGGATTTGATCTGCAGCAAGAATTCCATCACGACCGTCAACAAATCCTGGTCCGCAAGCGGTTAATTTCAATCCTTCGATCACCAGATTCATTGCCCTATTATTTCCTCCTGTTCCTGTCTTCATGTTCGGATCAAAACCATATTCATCAATCAGGGCCCAATTCAAATCCCATAGGATCGTTGCCCAAACAAACCCGATTCCGTGAGGCTGGCTCAACGCATTGCTGTTCGTATTTCCATAGGTATAATCGTTGATCGCAAAATCTGTGGAATATCGTGCCGGGCGGATTCCACCGCCATTGTTCGGCTCGTTCGTAACATAAGTACCTACTCCTCTTCCATCCGTTCCCTGGTCAGAAGCAACTTGTGTGATCATCAAACCGAACCAGTCGGACCAGCCTTCACCCATTTGCTCTGCATTCCACAAACAATCTGCATTATCTGCTCCACCAACCAAACGTGTTGAAATTCCGTGCCCATATTCGTGGGCAATGATCATATTGTCGAAATCGGAATCAGTAGCTGTTAAATCACCAGGATTTACAATGGTTCCGTTTACTGTGGTTCCCTGATTAAGCTGACTCACGAAAGCATCTCCATTTGGTTTTGAAACCATGATAGCTGGAATCGTTTCTGCTCCGGTTCCTCCTCCCATTGCCTGCGTACTTGTACCGGTATTGTTCATGACAATTACTGCAACTGCACCAAAATTCTGGCAAGCCATCACTTTGTCAGCAAAAGTACAGGAACCTCTTCTCACCAGGGCAATTTTTCCGGCCAAAGCTGCGCCGTTTGTAATCACTCCGCACGCATCGGTTGTATCTGTTCCGTCATCTATAACCAGGACGATATCTTCTGTAATTGGAGTAGTTGGTACAGGTGGCCCGAATCCTGCCGTAGAACAGTTATAAGCCCCGGAAATGATTGCCGGTGCATTGATCGTCAACAGGTCCGGAACATTGCTTTCCGTCCATAAATACATTTGCATGCGCGGATTCATCCCATCGGGCGGTGTTCCGAAATTGGCATTATTCGTTCCGCTTCCGTCCTGGGCATCAGCCATTACCTGGTCAAATCCAAATCCCGAACCGGAATAATTTGTTTCCTGGAAGTTCCCGCTTTCTTCATCGAAACCATAATGTGCCCAAATGTCGTGCATCATATTGTTCATGTAGAACAAGTTGGTGATTACCGCATCCAGGTTCCCCTGAACTCCTACCAGGGAGTCGTATGCAAAATCAAAATCCAGCGCGGCACCTCCATCCGGGGAATAACCGGGAATATCATCATTATCGATGTCATCAGAAGCGTACACATTGTTCCCGCGAGTGATCGTATACTCATCACCTGCAAGTCCGTCCGTGTCATGCCATCCGAAAGGAGAATAAGTCACATCAGAAGGGTTTACCACCAGAACACGATCTCCGTGCGCCGGGCTGATATTCGGTAAAGCATATACTTTGTATTGATCTGCTCCGGGCGGCGGCGGCGGAACCATCATGGATTGAGCAATGTGGTGATTTTCATCAGAACAATGCTCTGCGGAACAATGTGTAATCCAATCATTCTGAAAAATCACTTCACCGGTTTCCGCATTCAATCTCATCGACCACCAATGTTCTGAACTCAACGGACAAATACTTAGATCCCACAAGTACACCAATTGCCCCTTGTGATTACCAAGCACCAATTTCGCCGGAATATCTTCCTTCGAGATTCCTTCTTTTGAAAAAAGGAAACTGTTTCCCTTCTGCTGAAGTTGTTTCAATGCAGCAGTTGACAGGTTCAAATGCCTCAGGGACGCATTCACTGCTTCCGTTGCACTCAAGGCCGACTGATTCGCTGGTTCCGAAACAGAAACAAAATTAGCCGTTACGTGGATCACCTGGTTATCACTGATCGTAATGATGCCGAAACCGTCAATAATTGAAATGCCGTTTTTAGTCTGCCGCACTTTCAGATGCCTGGTATTGGAAGCTTTCGAAGAAGCACTTGAAACAAATTCAAGCGTGGAAAAGTCTGTGGCCTTCAGGTTCCACTTACCTGCATGGTCCTGCAAGTAGCGCTGAATTGAAGCCAATTCGCTTTGTCCGAAACAAACATTTAGAATTGTCAGGAACAACAATGAGGAGAGTAGTTTTTTCATTTTCAGTTTTTTAAGCTGTCCAATATACAAAAAACAGAATGAAAAACAGAATGAAAATGAGGAGAACATAAATCATCGTTCTCGTTTTCATTTTCTCTGGCCTTAATAAGTCATTTTCCACCCTCGCTGATTCATCAGGCGATGAAAGGTGACCAGATCTTGTCCGTTCGGAATTTGGGAATACGTGCTTTTGAAACGGACTTTATTATTTTCAATCGTTTCGATTTCCAATCCATATGGGAAAACCAACTCCTTACCTGAAGTTTGAAATGCTTCCAGTTCCTGCAGGAATCTTCGCAATAGATTCACCGATTCATTTTCCGATAATTCAAAATCCGCTGCTTTTACAGAAGTAAAAAAATGCATTTCCTGTTTTGCACGAGTCAATAAGACGTTCAATCGCTTGTGCCCGTTCGCTTGATTCAAAGGTCCGAAACGCATTTGAAAGGTTCCTTCGGGATTTCTTGCATAACCTAAACTGATGATCAGGCAATCGGCTTCATCTCCCTGCACATTTTCCAGTGCTTTGAAGCTTAGCATGTTTTCCTCTTGTCTGATGGTGATGAGTTCCTGCACCCGAACCGAACATGCGTTCCAGATCGTCTTTAATTGTTCTTCGGAAAACGCCACAATTCCAATGGTTTGTTTCTCCCAATTTTTAAACGTTTCTAAATAATCTGCAACTGCCTTTGCCTCTGATTGATTCTTCCGATCTTCAAAGACCCCGTTTTCAATATACTGGTGAAAAAGCACTTGTTTTCGCTGCGGAGAAGGATAAACGATCAATTCGTCCTTATAAAAATGTTTGTTTGAAAAACGGATCAGTTCCGGGTATTCGGAACGGTAATGATGTCGCAGCGGTACGCGTTCAAAGTAATACGATGCCTGGTGTAATAAGTCGTGAAATCCGAAATTCTTACCAAAATACGAAGACGGGGCCATTTGCTGATCGTCTCCGGCAACCAACGCGCGTTTGGAGCGGAACAATGATCCCAAAGCATTCGGTAAGGGAAGCTGGCTTGCTTCATCAAATAGTACCAGGTCAAACAACGCTGTTTCCAAAGGAAAATGATCTGCTACCTGGTTGGGTGTTGCGAGCCAGATCGGGATTAACAATTGCACCCATTCTTTTGCATCACTTGCAATTAAATTCCGGATGGTAATGTGATTCCTGGTTTTCGCGAATTCCTTCACCAACAATGATTTCCCTTTCTTTAATCTTGCCTTGAGCTCTTTTTGGGGAACAGACAGTTTTTGTGCGGGTGTTCTCAAGAGTTCTTCAAACGCTGCAAATTGCTTTTGGATCTGGATACGAAGTGAACGGGCAAAATCAGCAAATTCAGTATTCTCGGTTTCAATCAGTTTATCCAGGCGCTCTTTTAATGCTTCTCCTGAAAATTTAACAATCTCCGGATTGACCGATTCTATTTTCTTCAATGAGCTGAATACAATTAAGGATTGCATTTCCTGCCACGAATCCACTTCCTCCATTAATCCGAAGTACAAACGGGATAACGATTTCAGGTCTTCATAAACAGCACTCAACTCCACAAAATCTGCTTGTTTTTGAAGTAAGAATTCTCTTAGAACAACCTCATCGCTTAAATCAAAATAGCGTGTTAAAATGGATTTCAGCTGATCGAAATCTGGAGCCAGCGCAATAATTGACATCCGTTTTTCCTGTGTCCAGCCGGCAATTTCACTTAACAAAGAACCGCTTTGTTTCTCCAGGCTCGTCGCAAAGTGCATACCCATTTCCAGGGCGTGTCTGCCCGGATCCAATCCCAATTCTCTGAAATAACTCTCGAGCTCCTGAACTTTTTCTTTTTCCGTTAAATACTTTTTCCAATTGGAAACGGCAATTTCCGGAAGGATTGAAGGGTCATTCAATAAGCGTTCAATACTCTTTTTTCGTTTGCGAAGCCGGATCCATGTAGTTGCCTGCTCCCAGGATTCCAATTGACTTTTGGAAGGAACTTGTTTCCAGATTTGGTTTTCTGCTTCCAGGACAGTCATTCGTTCCGTTAAATCAAGGAATAAATGAACATTCTTCTCAAACTTTTTCCATTCCTTCGGCTTAGAAATAAGTTGGCTATACGTTTTATAATATTCGTTTTCAACCAATTGACAACGACCCGAAACAGCGATCATTTTTTCCAGATCACCAAACGAAATGACTTCTGTCAACTTGCGTTGGATCGAATCCAGATACGTCAATCCGCTTTTGATCAGTTGATCTCCGCACCATTTTTCGAAAAATGCCGGTTTTAGTCCTCTCAACCTCGAAAAGCCATTCAATTGTTTATCCAGTTTTTGGATCAACGGTCTACAAGTAATCCACTCATCAATTTTGGGAATAGCACTTGAAAACCGATCCGTTGTAATGGGAGTTTCCAGCAACAAATCCTGAAGTTCTTTGTATGAAACTCCTTCAAAATAGTCGGATGTATTTAAACGATCCAGCAACAACTGGAGGTTCGCGTAGAGTTGTTCGGACAGTTGCAGGTTTTGTACCGCTTGCAATTCCACACTTTCCAATACGTCCCAGGTTCTTTTCAACCGACTCAGCAAATCTTTTGACTTGGTCTGACTATGCACTGCAAATGCAAACGAATCCAATTCCAATTCTGCAAGCTTTTTGACCAATACATCCAACGCTACTTTCTTCTCAGAAACGACCAACGTTTTTAAACTTTTCTTTAACCCTTTACCGAGAATATTAATTAAAACCTGCGATTTTCCTGTCCCCGGAGGACCTTGCAACAACACATTTTGAGAACTAAGTACATTGAAAACGCGCTTTTGGTCCACATCCGCAGGATAAATCAGATTGGAGGGTAAATCCAGTTCCTTTGCCGGTTCGAAATCATTTCCAAGCAATTGCTCAACCAGTCCGCTTTTGTTTTCAGAGCGTTCAATCCCTTCCAATTCACGCAACAAATGAAAGCGGTGGTAATGGAAATTGCCTGTATAAATTTCATGCGATAGTACGACTTCCTCGTCCAGCTTTTTAAACTGCTCACTCACCCATTCCAATTTTTCCGACAAGCTCAATTCTTCGGGCAGATCACTCAACGACTTTTTATTTAATTCGGAATACAGGAAGCGGATATACGGATTGATTTCCGCTGCCTCTTCCATTAATTCCAATTGAAGGGTGTTGGTGATGCGTGTATATTCCCAATTCAACGGGATAATCAGCAAGGGAGACTTGACCGTACCTGCCTGAAATTGTGAAGAAACCGTCCCGAAAACCAGGCACAACGAGTTAACATCCGATTCCAGGCGAAATTTATTGGCTGTTTGCCAGATCGTTTTCCATTTACCTTCCAATTGAACCTGGAACTTATCCTTTGGGAATTCCTCCAGGCTAATGAGTGAATGGGAAGATTCCGTCAGATTTACCAGCATATCCGTCTTCGGCATGTCCGACAAGGCATGGATAAAATCGCTGATATTTGTTGCTGAGTAATTCATGGAATTGCTTGACGAAAATAATGCTTTCGGAATTGAAAATGGAAAATGGAGAATTGAAAAGCGTTGAATTCATTTCAATTCGGAGCATTTTGAAGGGATTTAAGTATTTATCGAAACTGACTTTTCAATTTTAACTTCTCCATTTTCAATTGAACTATTAACTTTGTGATTCTGTAAAATTGAATCAATTTCTATGAAAGAACAAGATATGAAATTCGGTACCAAAGCAATTCATGCGGGCGTACATCCGGATGAAACTACCGGGGCGATCATGACTCCGATTTTTCAAACTTCTACTTACGTTCAGGAATCTCCCGGAGTAAATAAAGGATATGGATATGCCCGTGGGAAAAACCCGACCCGTGAAGCTCTTCAGGCAAACATTGCCGCATTGGAAAATGGAAAACACTGTGTTTGCTTCAGTAGTGGTGTTGCAGCAACGGATGCCGTATTGAAATTATTACAACCAGGTGATGAAGTGATTACAGGTGATGATTTGTATGGCGGAACCTATCGTTTATTTACAAAGATCTATGAGAAATTCGGGATCAAGTTCCATTTCATCGATTTAACCGATGCTGACAATGTGAACAAATACATCAATGCAAATACCAAACTAATCTGGGCTGAAACTCCGACGAATCCAACCATGCAGATTATTGATATTGAAGCTGTAGCAAACATTGCGAAAGCAAACAATATTATCCTGGTTGCAGACAATACATTCGCATCCCCTTATTTGCAAAACCCGCTGGATTTGGGAGCAACGATCGTCATGCATTCGGTTACCAAGTATTTGGGCGGCCACTCGGATGTTGTTATGGGAGCTTTGATCACAAACGACACTGCTATTCACGAGCAATTGTACTTTATATTGAACAGTTCGGGTGCAAATCCTGGTCCGATGGATTCATTTTTGGTATTGAGAGGAATTAAAACCCTGCACTTACGGATGCAACGTCATTGCGAGAACGGGAAACAGATCGCGCACTTCCTGAAAGACCATCCTGCTATTGAAAAAGTATACTGGCCAGGCTTTCCGGAGCACCCGAACCATGAAATCGCAAAGAAACAAATGCGTGATTTCGGCGGAATGATCTCGATCGTTCTAAAAGATAAGAGTATCGAAAACACGTACCGTGTTGCTTCATCGTTCCAGGTTTTCTCGTTGGCAGAATCATTGGGAGGTGTTGAATCATTGATCAATCATCCGGCAACCATGACCCACGCTTCTATTCCAAAAGAAGAAAGAGAAAAGGCCGGTGTTGTAGACAACTTACTTCGTTTAAGCGTAGGTGTTGAACATGTAGATGATTTGATCGCGGATTTGAAGCAGGCATTGGCATAAGATAAGCATTAAATAAATTTTCTAAAGCGTTTCTTCGAGCAATTCGAACGAAACGCTTTTTTATTTAATACCGCATGAGTTGAAAATGGACAATGGACAATTGAAAAGGAATTAAGTTGTAAATAAATCGTATCGATCTACTAAAACAGATCTCTACTTTTCAATTTTGCATTCTCAATTTTCAATTAGTTTTGAATTTTGATTCCGATAGTTATCGGAACATCATTTTGAATTTTAAAGCATGGTAATCATTACAGGCACCTCCAAAGGAATTGGAAAAGCAATTGCAGAAAACTATCTGGCCCAAGGCCCAAAAGTAATCGGAATCGGGAGAACTCACACGATTTCACATTCCAATTATTCATCCGTTCATTGTGATTTGAGTAACCCCGGCTCAGTGGAACGACTTTCTTTTCCTCAACTGGATTCCGAACGAATCATTTTCATTCACAATGCAGGTATTTTGGGAAAAGTAGATTATTTCGAAAGGCTGGACTCCAAAGAGATTGTCGAAGTCATGCAAGTCAATTTATTTGCAGGAGCAAGCATTTTACAAAAATTGCTCGGGCAGATTCCCAAAACAACTCGTTTTATATCCGTTTTCATCAGTTCGGGGGCAGGAAAGAGCCCGATTGCTTCCTGGGCATCTTATTGCGCCTCCAAGGCAGCAGTGGATTTGTTCTGTCAAACCATCCACCTGGAAGAACAGCAATTGGGAAGAAACTTTCATTGCCTTTCGGTTGCACCCGGGGTCGTAGATACAGCTATGCAGGCAACTATTCGAAATACA
The DNA here is from genome assembly GCA_946480815.1 of uncultured Flavobacteriales bacterium. The sequence goes on along the minus strand of CAMLLB010000036.1, from coordinate 24,012 downwards.
GATGAAGATTTGTTTTCAGAAGTAGCCCGTTTCAAGGAATACAAAAATTCGGGGCAACTTTACTCTCCGGAACTCGTTGCCAAAAAGTTATCTAAACTGATTCATGAAATGCCTTTGGAACAGGTTATCTATTCTCTCCGTGATATCGATTTGTAAAGTAAATTTTAACTAATTGTTACTCAAATTGTTTTAAACTTTTCAAACAACAAGCTATTTCTAAAACAAATGTTGTAACTTGTTGCACTCAAATTACGGTTACTTAATAAAACTAGCTAGAACTTAAGATAATGAAAAAGAAACTCTCTACTCTTTTAACACTAACCTTATGCCTTTCAAATTCAGTCTTTTCGCAAAGTCAGGCGCGAAAATTGGACAAAGAAAACATGCGTCAGGGAGAACATGTTGAATATTGCGTTACCCATAAAAAAATGAATCAGCTTTTGTCTGATCCGGCACGCGCGAAACAATATGCCAAAGAACAACAAGCATTCGAAAGTTTACTTGCAGAAAAAGGAGACAATTCAACTAAAGCACTTGTTTATACCATTCCGGTAGTATTTCACGTATTACATAATGGAGGAGAAGAAAATATTTCAAAGGAACAGATCATGTCCGCTTTGAGTATTCTGAACAGGGATTATGCCATGCTCAATCCAGACACGATTTCAGTACAGGCACCTTTCCAAACTATCCGCAGTAAAGCAGACATTAAATTCGTACTTGCTACAAAAGCTCCGAACGGTGCTTGCTTTTCGGGAATTACCAGAACTTTGAGTACTCAAACAACGAATGGTGAGGATGGGGATGCACAAGTAAATGCAATTGTTGCCGGAAATGATGTTTACAATGGCAGCTGGCCCGGGAATAAATACTTAAACATCTTCATTTGTAAAGATATCGGTGGTGCGGCCGGTTATACTTTTAACCCGGGAAGCTGGTCTGCATCTGACATGGGTAACGGAATCTGGGTTTTGAGCACCTATGTTGGTGATATCGGTACTTCAACTCCATATACGAGCCGCACACTAACTCATGAAGTTGGACACTGGTTAAATTTATCCCATGTTTGGGGAGGAACAAATAACCCTGGAGTAAGCTGCGGAAATGATGCGGTTGCAGATACACCTGCCTGCATCGGTTCAACTTCCTGTTTCCTGAACTCGAACACCTGCAGCAGTGATAATGCATACTGGGGATTTGACCAGGTAGATAACGTAGAAAACTACATGGATTATTCGTATTGCTCCAAAATGTTTACTGCTGGACAAGTCAATCGAATGAGAACTGCATTAACAGTTAGTTCAACGGGAAGAGCCAATATTGTATCGGCAGCGAACCTTGCAGCAGTCGGCGCGAACACTGCTCCGGTACTTTGCGCAGCTAAATTCAGCACTCCAAGAAAAGTGATTTGTGCAGGTGAAAGCATTCAATTCTCAGATGAATCGTTCAATGCCGTATCCGGGTGGAACTGGTCATTTACAGGTGGTTCACCGGCAACCTCAACCGTGCAAAATCCAACGGTTACTTATAATACTCCCGGAACTTATGCAGTTCAACTGGAAGCTACTGACGGAATCAGTTCAAATACGGCAGCTATTGCAGGTTACATTACTGTATTGCCGGCTGCAACCGGAATACCTTACTATGAAAGTTTTGAGACCTTCACCAGTTTCGCTAGTCCGAACTGGTTTGTTACCAATGGCGGCGGAAATCCATGGACAGTAACTACGGCTGTAGGTCGCACAGGAACAAATTCTGCGAAACTGCAAAACTTCGGGCAAACGGATGCTCAAATGGATGAATTGGAATCTCACTCCATTGATTTATCAGGAATTACTTCTGCAACGAATGCGACACTTTCATTCAGATACGCGTACCGTAAAAGAACCTCTACCGATACAGATGTCCTGAAACTGTTTATAACGAAAGATTGCGGTGAAGTTTGGGATGTGCGTAAAACATTGACTGCAACAACCATGTCTGGATCCAATGTAGCAACATCACAATGGACTCCTGCTCCGGCTGACTGGATTACCGTACACGTTACGAACGTTACCAGCGCATATTGGAATGAAAATTTCAGATTCAAATTCCAATTTACAGCAGGAGGTGGAAACAACGTATACCTGGATGATATTAATATTTATGCAGGTGCTCCATCCGATGATATTGTTTTAGGCTTAAATGACTTTGGTACATTCCAGGATTTCAATCTATTCCCGAATCCGGCTGAAAATGAACTTCAGATCAGTTTTAGCTCGCAAACAGGAAACAATTCATTGGAGTTTATAGTTACAGATCTGTCAGGAAAAATGATTAAATCAATCCCTGTAAATGCACAGGAAGGAACAAACCTTGTATTCATAGAAACTGCTGATCTGTCTGCAGGAACTTATTTAATCAAGATGAGTGGCTCTTCACAAGAAAGAACTTTCTCATTTGTGAAACGGTAAATAACATTTTCGGATAAGGTTGGAAGCTGTTTCCAACCTTATTTATTTCTGTTCACTCAACGATTAGGACACTTAAAACAAAAGTTACTACACACAATTCAGAAAGTACGTAAATTTCGTGGATCGAACTGTACTCTATTTTCCAACTTTTCCCTATCATTTAAATCATTTTAGTAATAAACTAGCTAGAAAAATGAAAAAACAATTTTACTCGCTCCTAGGTATCTCCCTACTTTCTGCCACATGGAGTTTTGCTCAAAAGCAAGAACGCATTTTAGATAAAGGCAACATGCGTGATGGTGAACATGTAGAATACTGTACCACGCATAAAAAAATGAATGAGCTTAAATCAAATCCGGAATTCGCGAAACAATACGCAAAAGAGCAGGAAGCATTTGAGAACCTGATGTTGGCTAAAAAAGGTGACAACAGTACTACTAAAGCAATTGTTTATACTATCCCGGTGGTTTTCCACATTCTGCATGATAATGGCAGTGAAAACGTTTCGAAAGAGCAGATTATGTCTGCTTTAAATATTTTGAACCGTGATTACGCGATGTTAAATCCAGATACGGCAACCGTGCAGGCACCTTTCCAATCACTCAGAAGTAAAGTTGACGTGAAGTTTGTTCTTGCTACCAAAGCACCGAACGGAGCTTGTTTCTCAGGAATTACGCGCACGCAAAACGCCATTACCCATGATGGATCAAGCGGTACTGCTCAGATCAATGCGATTGTTGCAGGAAATGACGTTTACAACGGACAATGGCCAGGAAACAAATACCTGAATGTGTATGTTTGTGAAGATATTGGCGGGGCAGCAGGATATACTATGCTTCCGGCAAACTGGTCTGCAAGCAGCATGCAAAACGGGATTTTTATCCTTCACAATTATTTCGGAAATATCGGAACTTCTTCTGAACCATACAGCCGTGCTTTAACACACGAAGTAGGTCACTGGTTGAATTTGGATCACGTTTGGGGCGGAAACAACAACCCTGGATCTGCAGGTTGTGGTGGAACTGACAATATTCAGGACACACCTGCAACACAAGGTTCCACAACATGTAATCCATCTGCAAATACGTGTTCAACAGATAACGCATACTGGGGATTTGACCAAATTGACAACGTTGAAAACTACATGGATTATTCTTACTGTTCAAAAATGTTTACAGTCGGGCAGGTTAACCGTATGAGAACTGCGTTGACGGTAAGCAGCACAGGTCGTGCGAACGTGGTTTCCGCAGCGAACCTTACAGCTGTAGGGGCGAATACTCCATTAATTCTTTGTACTGCTAAATTCAGCACTCCAAGAAAAGTAATCTGTGCAGGTGAATCGATTACATTCACAGATGAGTCTTATAACCTTGCTACAGGATGGAACTGGACTTTCACAGGAGGTTCACCGGCTTCTTCAACGGTACAAAACCCAACAGTTACTTACAATACTCCGGGAACATATGCTGTTCAGTTACAGGCAACCGACGGATCGAATTCAAATACGGCAAACATTCCTGCATACATTACCGTATTACCGGCAGGAGGAAACCTTCCGTTCTATGAAAGTTTTGAAGGTTCTATGACCCTGAACAGTCCAAGCTGGTTTGTTTACAATGGAGGTGGAAGCGCGTGGTCAGTAACGAATACTGCAGCAAAAACCGGAACAAATTCAGCGAAACTGGATAACTTCAGTCAAACAAGCACCGGGCAAATCGATGAATTGATTTCAGGAGCAGTAGACTTATCAAGCATTACTTCCGGAACAGGAGTTACTTTATCATTCAGATACGCTTACAGAAAGAAAACTTCGGCCAATACTGATTTATTAAAAGTATTCGTAACCGCTGACTGCGGTGAAACATGGGATGTGCGCAAAACATTAACAGCTACAACTATGTCAGGAACAAACACCGCTGCTTCTGCCTGGACTCCGGGTGCTGCTGATTGGGTAACTGTTCACGTAACGAATGTAACATCAGCATACTGGAATGAAAACTTCCGTTGCAAATTCCAAACAACCAACGGTGGTGGAAACAACTTCTATATCGATGATATCAACATTTATTCCGGAGCTCCGTCTGAAACTCCTGTTACTGCAGGTCTGGCAGATCTTGGAAGTGTTGGAAATATCAACTTGTTCCCGAACCCGGCTGAGAATGAAGTTCAAATTTCATTCAGCTCGCAAACAGGAAGCAACGAGATCATGTTCTACGTAACTGATTTAACCGGAAAACGCATTCAACAACACAGAATCAATGCTAACGAAGGAAACAACCTGGTTAACATTGCAACTGAAAACCTTTCTGCAGGAACTTATCTGATCCAGATGGTTGATGCAACTGGTCAAAGAACATTGACTTTCGTTAAGAAGTAGTAAAATAAGAATCAGCCACAGCTGAAAAATCCTGACAAGCCTTAGTGCAGTCATAAACTGAAACCAAATAAAAAACCCCGACAATAAATGTCGGGGTTTTCTTTATCCGGATTTTTTAGAACCCTCTTTTCTTTTTCAGTTCGTCGATGAAATCAGTCATCTGCTTTTTATCCGCGAAATAGATCGTTACATTCGTTTCCTGGAAAATTTTCGATCCCGATTTTTCGTAGACACTGGCATTCACCTTATCCAAATCCGTCAAAATAGTACACGAATACATTTCACCATATCGATCGACATGTTCTACTTTAAAAACGTTGTCGGTAATCACTTTTACCGAAACTTTACGAACGGTCAGCTCGCGAACGGTCCCTCCGGAACTTTTTGTTAATACGGTTGCATACAAATCGTCCCCTACAATTTTTTGATGATATTCAAGGACCGTTCCATTGACATCCATCAGGAAACATTTAGGTCCGTGAATGGTAATGGATTTACCATTGTATTTAATAACATCCTGGGCATTCAGGTAGTTCAGGCCCATTAAAAAGATGCCGAAAAGCATCGCTTTTTGTTTTGTCAGAATCATAAATTGTAGTTGTTTTTTGTTGTCGTTTAATTTATCTTATCCGTTGAGGCGGGTCATTTAATGTAAATCTCACCTTCATCGACCAAAGGCTCACCGTTCATTCTCAAAAATAACTGAATTAATGCAACAACATCCTTTTCGCAATAAATTCGGATGCGGTTCAAATCACCTTCCTCATAGTAAACCCGCGCTACATCTGCTCCGGATATATCATCCTTCGGCGTAGGAATTTTAAAAATATGGCACAACAAGGCTAAGCTGGTGTATGCTTTGTAATCTCCGAACTTCCAAAGCTCCATCGTATCCAAATGTTGGATTTCCCATGGTTTTTTTCCTGCAAGGTTCAATACATTCGGTAAACCGATCCCATGGATCAGCAACCTGCGGCAAATAAACGGAATATCAAACTCCTTCGAATTGTGACCGCATAGTACGTGTTTCGGAGTATTGTAGTTATTTTCCAACAGGCGCACAAACTGCTTTAATAAAGTCTCTTCGTCTTCATGCGCAAATGAAGTCATGCGAATAGACTTTCCGGTAACTGATTGGTGTACAAAACCAACAGAAATACAGACTATTTTACCAAATTCAGCATAAATACCTGCTTTCTCATTATACACATCTGCTTTTGTTTTGTCTTCAGTCAGGTAACGCGCATTTTTCGCATCAAATAATTTGGTGGTTTCTAAGTCTAAATCAGCATAGTGGTAAACTTCGGGAACTGTTTCAATGTCTAAGAATAGAATTTTGTCCAATTGGCTCAAATCAAGCATAATAAATTTTGTTTTCCATTTAAGTTATGTAAAAATATCATTTACCGTCAAGCAATTTTTCAATTTTTTCTCGGAAATAAATTCATTTTTTGGCTTAAGGAATTTCATTCCTTATTCTTTACGGGTTTTACTAAATCTGTATGATGAGCCTTGAGAGATTTTACCGCAAATGCACAAATTAAAAGAGTCGCCTACCGGTCGACTCCATGAACAACCCTACTTGTCGATACTGGATTTCAGGGATTGCAACTCAGTCTTTCCGCCACCGTGGACTATCGCTTTTTCCTTCGTCACTTCCGCACTGATCCGTCAGCTGACGGATTGTGACTTAGTCTTTCTGCCGCGGCAGACTAACGCTTTTTCTTCTTATTTTTGTGCATTATGGCAGAAGAATTAATTATAGCTCAGACTTCCAAAGAAGAAAAATACACCACTTTGCTTCCACAGGCAAAAGCTTTGTGTACTGGTGAACCAAATTTGGTTGCCAATCTGGCAAATGTGGCTTCTGCTCTGAAAATGACTTTTAATTTCTTTTGGGTAGGATTTTACCTGGTTGAAAACGAACAACTTGTTCTCGGACCGTTCCAGGGACCAATTGCCTGCACACGGATCAATTATGGAAAAGGTGTTTGCGGATCTTCCTGGAAACAAAACGAAACCCTGCTTGTTCCGGATGTAGAAGCTTTTCCCGGGCACATCGCGTGTTCCAGCGAAAGCAAAAGTGAAATTGTGGTCCCTATCCGGAAAAATGGTCAGGTTATTGCTATCCTGGACGTCGACAGTAATGCATTGAACGATTTTGATGAAGTTGATGCAAGATATTTAAATGAACTTTGCGAATGGGTCGGTACTCACTGTTTCTAGGATTATTTCTTTTTTTAGCCGGCTGTGCCGAGATTGTTCCTTTAACAGGTGGGCCATCTGATGACCGCGCGGCAACTCCTGTGGAAGGAACCCAAAATCCGGAACAGGGAGCTTTACACGTGAACCAAAATGAACTCACGGTAAAATTCAATGAATTTTTTACACTGAACGACCCTGCGAATACGGCAGTTATGAACCCGAATGCAGGGAAACTGGATATTACTTCCAGCAGACGGGACTTAAGTATCAAGTGGGATGGTACACTCCAACCGAATACGACCTACATTATCCAACTGAACGGAACAATTAAAGATCTGAACGAGAAAAACGATACAATTCACCAGTTTGTTTTTTCAACAGGTGATCAGATCGATTCATTGAAAATCAACGGAATAATAACCGACGGATTTACCAACAAACCTTCCAATGCTTTTACTGTCGGATTATACGATTCAGTGAAAGACCCATACAAAGAAGCTCCAAGCTATGTTTGTAAAAGTAATTCAAAAGGCGAATTCGAATTCACTTACCTGAAAGCAGGTGAATATCAATTATTTGCTTTTCTTGATTCGAATAAAGACCGGCTTCCTACTATCGGAGAAGAAATTGCTTATTCAACCAAAACGGTTTCAAGTGGTGACAGCACAGTATTCGCACATATTCTGGCATCCAAACCTAAAGGTCCGGCCAAACAATTACAAGTAAAAATACTCAATCCGGGAACGTTCTATGCCTACGGAAAACAAATAACTGAATCGAGCCTGACTATTAATTCGCAGCCGGTCAGGATTATCAGGCGATTCACTGAAGATTCGGCTTTGGTAGCTCTTCCAACTATTCCGAATGAGGTTTATACTTTTATCGATGGTACGGATACCATTACAAAAATCATTCCTTTGAAGGATCGAAACAAGAACTTTTCCGTTTCAAACAAGATTTACAAAAACTCCTGGCTATTAGGTGATACGCTTCTTTTTGAAACAAATGAGTTCATTCATCAAGTTGACACTTCGCTGATAGTTGTAGAAGACAAAACCAAATCAAAGATCAGGTACGATTTCGCTTTTTCAGGAAACCAGGTACGGATTATTCCGAAATCTGCGACTGCTTTCGAGTTGATCGTGAATTTCAAAATGGGTGCATTGAAAGGATCTGAAAATCAAAATGATTCGATCAAAACAGAACTCAAAACGTTTCGGACCTCTGATCTGGCAAATCTCAAATTGAATGTCGGAAGCCTGAAAGGTCGCTGGGTGATCCAATTAATGGACGGTAATAATCCTATCCGCACGTTTATGAAGTCGGATTCCGACTCCGTTATTGACTGGCTGAATATCATTCCTGCCGTTTACCAGGTTCGCTGTATCCGGGATGCCAACGGAAACGGGAAATGGGATGCCGGTAACTGGGAATTGAAAACACAACCGGAAGAAGTAGTTCGCTTTGAACTCAAATCCAAACTCAGACCAAACTGGGATATCGAAGAAACCCTCGAACTCCAACCGCATGAGTGAATCCATTGAAAAAACCTTTAGTAAATGGAGGATTTATCTCGCGTTGCTGATTGGTGTTTCAATTTCAGGTGGAATTCTCATTTACAGTTTTACGCGGACTGAAATGCACGAAGTGGAAAAAGGAACAGGAAGTTACAAATGGGAGGATTTCAACAATAATAAGCGAATCGATTATAACGACCCAGGAGATTTTGCCCTGGTTCCCAAAGGGGATTTCGAAAAAAAATCCGCTTATGAAGTGTTATCAGACATTTCATGGAACAGTTCTACTTTTTTTTGGTTGTTTCTTGCACTTCTTGGAATGGTCGGCCGCGATTTGGGCTATATGCTGCGAATCCGGATCCTGACCAAAAAGCAATTGAGCTGGCGGCAATCCTTCCATGTGATTATGCTTTGGGAATTCGCTTCAGCATTGGCACCCGGGGTTATGAGCGGTGCAACCGTTGCCATGTTCATTTTAAATCGCGAAAAGATCGCGCTGGGGCGCGCAACAGCTATCGTAATCCTGACCGCATTCCTGGACAACCTGTTTTATGTTGTCATCATTCCCTTGCTGTTTCTTTTTATCCCCGCAGGAAAATTATTCCCAAACACAGGGAATGAATCCATGATGGCTGTTTTCTGGACAGGTTTTTTCATTTTCGCGATACTTTGCCTGGTACTCTTTTCCAGCATCGTTTTGTATCCGAAACTGGTCTTTCACCTGCTCACATTCATCACCCGGATTCCGTTCCTGAAACGTTTCCGGCCGAGTGCAGAAAAAACAGGCAATGATGTAAGATCCACTGCGGTTGAAATGAGAAAAGAACCCTTTTCCTTTTGGTTAAAAGCTTTCGGTGCCACTGTTTTCTCCTGGTCGTCCCGTTTCCTGGTGATCAATTTCATCATGCAGGCTTTTTTAAGTCTTGGGTTTTTACAGCAAGCACAGATCTTCACCAAACAATTTGTGTTATGGATGTTCCTTCGGATTTCTCCTACTCCCGGGGGAAGTGGTGTTGCAGAATGGGCATTCGGTGAGTTGCTGTCCGAATTCAGTGCAAGTATTATCCTTTTGGGAACGATGGCTGTTTTGTGGCGTTTGATCTCCTATTTTCCCTATTTGATCATCGGATCAATTATTCTTCCAAGATGGTTATCCCGGAAACGAAAAACCAAAGACTAAATCGTTTCGAAGTCCGCTAAAAAATAATGCCGTTTCGGATATTATTGCTATCTTTGCGCTCTTAAAACGGTAAAGATCATGTCTTACGGCGTAAAAATTTTTGCAGGAAGAGCGTCCAAATCGCTTGCAGAACAAATAGCTACCAAATTTGGAGCTAGCTTGGGTGATGTAAAAGTTACTGAATTCAGTGATGGTGAATTTCAACCGTCATTTGAAGAAACAGTGCGTGGTCAAGACGTATTTATCGTTCAGTCTACCATGCCTCCAACAGAGAATTTATTCGAAATGTTGTTGATGGTTGATGCAGCAAAACGTGCTTCTGCACGTAAAATTATTGCTGTTATCCCTTATTTCGGATTTGCCCGCCAGGACCGAAAGGATAAACCAAGAGTTGCTATCGGTGCGAAATTGATCGCAAATATGTTGATGGCTGCGGGTGTTGACCGTGTGATGACCATGGATTTACACGCCGATCAAATTCAAGGATTCTTTGAAGTTCCGGTGGACCATTTATTTGCTTCAACTTTGTTCTTCAACGAAATGAAGGCTTTGGATAACGGTAACCTGATTATGGCTGCTCCGGATGCAGGTGGTGCAAAACGTGCGAATGCTTACGCCAAGAAGTTGGATACCGGTTTGGCTATTTGTCACAAACACCGTAAGAAAGCAAACGAAGTAGCGGAAATGACTGTAATCGGAGACGTTGCAGGAAAAGATGTGATTTTGGTAGACGATATGTGTGATACGGCAGGAACTTTGACAAAGGCTGCTGAATTATTCATGGAAAAAGGAGCAAATAGTGTTCGTGCATTCTGTACACATGCTGTGTTGTCAGGACCTGCTTACGAACGTATTAATAACTCGAAGTTAACGGAGCTGATCGTAACTGATACGATCCCGTTAAAAGAGAAAAGTGATAAGATTCGGGTAATTACCGTGGCTGATCTGTTTGCAGATGTGATCGATCGCCTGGTTAAAAACGAATCCATCAGCACACATTTTATAATTTCGTAAAAAAGAGTCCGCCAAGGCGGATGATAAATAAATAAAAACAAACATGAAAGTAGCACAATTGAGCGGTTCGCCACGCGCGAACGTAGGGAAGAAAGATGCTAAAGCTTTGAGAGACTCAGGGCAGGTTCCATGTGTTCTTTACGGACAAGGAACTCAAACACATTTTTCTCTTCCAGACATTAAAGTTGAAAAATTGGTTTTTAACCCTGATGTTTTCAATATCGAATTGGATATTGACGGTAAAAAAACAAACGCGATCATCCAGGAGATCCAACAAAATCCTATCACGGATAAAGTAATGCACATTGACTTTTTGGAATTAGATTCTAAGAAGCCGGTTAAAGTGGCATTGCCAGTTCGTTTGACAGGTGCTTCCCGTGGTGTATTAGCGGGAGGTCGTTTGATGCAGGTTTTCCGTCGTTTACGTGTAGTTGGTCTTCCGGCAGATTTGCCAGAGGCTATCGTAATCGATATTACTAAATTGCGTATCGGACAATCTATTCGTGTGAAAGATTTGGAAAACGATGGTTTATCTATCTCTGAAGCGAAAAACGCAGTTGTAGTAGCTGTTAAAATGGCTCGTGGAGCTTCTAAAGCTGCTGAGGCTGATGACGATGATGATGAATAAGATTCAGAATATCTAAACAGAACCCCGACATTCGAATGAATCGTCGGGGTTTTTTATTTCCAAAATTTTACGCTATAAAAAAGCCATCTTTACTTTTACGCAAAAGATGGCAACTAACTATTAGATTTAGGAAGTAGGCTCTAATTTCTTTACCTACTTAGGATACGCCAAATTTACAGTGCAACTTTGGTTTTCTCCTTCCCGTTTTTCTCTAAAGCAGTTTTCAGTTTTTTAACCGTCAATTTTGAACAAAATCGTTTTTTGGATTTCCTGAATTTAGTGTTTCACAACAGATTTTTGCACATGCTTTCCGCCGACAGTGTAAACCAATTGATACATTCCACCTGATAAATCAGTCAGTCTCAATTCCGTTAACTTAGCATTCATTTTCTTCTCGCGAACAACTCTTCCCAAACAATCCGTTAACACAAGCATTCCTCCCACTTCTTCCGATTCGATGATCAAAAGATCGGTAGCCGGATTCGGATACACGTTGAATTTAAAGTCGTCCGGATCACTTATTCCTGCAAGATCGATCACATGGACCAACTTCATTGTTGCATTATCCGGACAAGCATCATTTACACCTGTCAACATCACTTCGTAAATTCCTGCTGCCGGATACGTGTGCCATGGATTTTCGTCCTGACTTTGAGTTCCGTCACCAAAGTCCCAGTTATAACCGTTTGCATTGGACGATAAATTGGTACAGTTCAGAACCGCATTCGGTAAGTAAAGGGTATCATTATTGATATCAAACTGCGCAATTACCGGCAAACTCACCAGGATATCTATCAGTTGCTGAACAGTATCCGAATCCGTTGGTCCGTATGCGATCAACTGTACCTGGTAAGAACCGGAAGCCGAAAACTGTATCTTCGGGTTTACCTCCGTGCTCGTGGCCGGTGTTCCACCCTGGAATGTCCATAAGTAGCTTGTACCGTCAACAGACGTATTTTGGAAAAGCAATGAATCATTTGAACAAACATAGGTATTCTGTAACTGGAACGAAGCTGAAGGAGGATTTGTCGGCAACACTACTGTTTGACCATTTGAAGAGATAATGGAAGAGAAAGCTCCCGCCCCGTTTTCTGCTTTCACGGAAACATAATAAGTGGTTCCGGTTGTAAGGTTCAAACCACCGATACTTGCGTTCGTGTTCCAATAGTTATTCGTCCACGGAACAATGTCTTCGGCACCTGGAGCCGTACCGATCGCCACCCAATAGTTTGCTATATCTGAATTTGTATCGGAAGAAACCGTCCAGTTGGCTTCCAGCATTGAATTACTGGTTGTTGTTGATGCATCGGCAAACAATCCATCGTTAACTGTCTGAATGGATGAAGGACTTGTCCAGTCGATTTTCACATCCTGGGAAGAAACAGCCGATAAATTTCCTGCAACGTCCTGAACGATCGACTTGATCCGTCCGGCAGCAGTAGAAGAATTCGGGCTTTCGTAACGCATATCACCTGATGCACCAACCGAAATAGCTGTACTGGAACTTCTTGAACGATACACTCGCAGATCATTTACCTTGTAAACGCAATTTCCTGTCCGGAAGGAAATATAATTCCCGCTTGCTAAAGGAGCAGGATCTGTCCACGTTCTTGTAAGCACATTATTGACATAAACCTGGTGCTTTCCCGTAATTCGGTCATAAGCCACTTTGTAGTCATACCATTGGTCCGTATTGAAGTCATAACTCACTTCATCCACCAAACTGTAAACATCATTGGTAACCTTGTAGATCTGGATTTTATCGTTGTCCAGGCGGAAAAACACGAAATAGGAATTTCCCCGGTTCGTCAAAGTCGGATCACTGCAGAAATAATGCAGGCCCGCTCTTCGGTTCGTACCGGTTCCGGACATAGCTCCCGCCCAGTGGTATAGGTAGCGGTTGCTCAGGTTACTGGTAACACTTGCCCAGAGATTCGAATTTCCATTGGCTTCATCACTGTGGAGCAAATTACCGGCACTCAAAGACCACACCCCCGATTGGGACGTCCAGCTGGAATGGATCGCAGCCTGATCGAAATTATCATTGAAAAAACCTTTTGTTCCATTCGCACGCCAATCGCTTCCATTCAGATCTGTCACCTGGTAAAAAGATTTCTCGATCCCGCTTCCTCCTGAATTGTCCGTATCGGTATAACTTGCTGTAAAGTCTTGTGTAACCCAGGTAACAGGAACACTGATCGTTGTCATCGGAGCAATTGCATCTCCTAAAGCAGGATTGGTAATCACACTCGTCCAGTTTGCAACCCACCCGGCAGCAGTCGTAGCACAATCACTGCGGAATTCGATCAGCAAAGCTCCGCTGGATGAAGTAATTGTTCCTGGAGAAGTTGTTCCTGTATAAACTCCGATCAAGGGAGCACTATTCGTAGCCCCGTCATAAATATAGAGGTAGTCCCAATTGGCCTCCAGAGAGAAACTGGAAAAATTTAAGGTTACCGAACTTGCATTTGCCGGTTGAATTAGGGTAAAATAGCGTTGATCGTTGCTGTAATTGGCTCCGCTTCCCCCGGTATCGGTAAACGTACCACTCGCTGCATTCAGCGTATTTTGCGTCGGATTGTTATTCACCAAACGATAGTAAAGCCCCCAATCCCAGTAAATCCCCGGATCTGTATGCGTTTGATTTGGGAAATGCTGATGGCCTTTGATCTTGGTACAACCTCCCAATACATTGGTGCCGGTTGTTGCTGCACCCGAAAATGTTCTAAGCGGATTAATTCCATAACCGCTCTGGCAGATATCCCGCGTAATTCCTGCGGAAGCGTTGTACAAAGCACTCGTATACCATTGCGCCTGGCTCACATAACCTTCGTGCTCATATCCGATCGTATATGGATTTTCTGATCCCACGTGCCAGGCTTTATTTGCTTCCAGTACCATTTGGGTTACTTGCCCGTCCGATGAACGAACCACATAATGGTAAGAAACGCTCGAAGAACAATTCTGAGACCAGGAAATTGCTCCCGCATACGTTCCCTGGATCGTATGGATCGTAATGGCAGAAATGGCGGTCCCGCTTCTGGAACTGAAATTACACGAAGGCGCAGGATTCCAGATTGCCGGTGCGTATTCTGTAGATTTCAGAGAAGTTCCTGTTTTCTTCGGAAAGTATTTCTGGCCGGAATTGGTTTGGATACCGGTTTCGGAGAAAATTACTTTTTGAGCACTTAACACAGCCAGGTTTTCGGCACCAAAGAGGCTTACCAAATCAAAATTGTAATTCGGGAAATGGTACAGAACGGAATTCTCATCCTTATTCAGGAAACGGAACAGTTCATATAATTCAGCATCCCTTGCATACGCATTCACACGACCTGAATCTGATAAATAAGACAACCTGCTAAAAATCTCCTTTAGTGAATTTTGCAACGAATTTCCTTTCAATTCTGTCATGTAACCATCAACCACTTTTGCAAAAGCATTGATCTCCGCAGCCGGGTCTTGTTTCATTTGTGTCAGCGAAACTCCTGAAAGCTGAGAAACCAGTTTCATGTTCTCTTTGAAATAACCTTTTCCTTTTGCTACCATTCCCAGGAAGCCATAAGATTTCGGAAGTCCCGAACAAGACTCTAACTCAGAGGCAGTCAAATAAGACATCCGGGTTTGAGTAAACGAAACTGCTTCCAGAATTCCTTTTGGAATTGCCGGATACGAGCTGTATGCCTGTTGGCAATAACTCTCAAAATTCGTCTGGCTTGTTTGTGCCAACGAAGCAAAGCCGAAAAAACAGCTTGTGAATAGTAGGATTTTCTTCATCTATTTTCATTTTGTAGCGCGCAACTAATATATCTAATTCTATATACAACTGAAAATCAAGATGAACGAAAATGGATTTAGTAGTCTAAATTTAATGTCTTAGAGTTTTCAAATTCATGTTTCTATCGGCATCCAGTCAAAAAAACTACGATTTCAACTTCTCTAATAGTTTTCCACCTTTTTATCATTGCCACAAAAAGGTGGAGCCAAAAAGGTCTAGGCGGGGGTAAACCGATCGACCTGTTAGCAGGTCATGCCAGAATTTCTCATAAACTCAGCGTACCGCCTCAAACAGTATGAGAAATTTACTGTCATTTACTGCACAGGTACCCGATCTTGTTCACCTAATCGCCATTTTTCAATCCTGAGTAAGTTGAATGATTTTAGTCCTGAATAGAAATCTTAAACGATGTTTTACTCATGAAAAATATGGATCCAAAGGATCCGGGATACACGGTAGTTGAAAAACATCGTCAGCATCAATACCGTGAACATAATTCCAAAGAGTAATCCAAGGGGAACAAACCAGGTTATCAATAAGAAAACGGCTATTAATTCCGCAATGGCCATTCCGTAACTGATATACATTGCTCCAAAGAAATAACCCGGCTCTTTATCGAACTTGTAATTACATTCTGAGCAGCGCTCATACATCTTCGGAGCTTTCAAATGCAGTAAAGATCCTTTTGTTTCGAAGACTTTTCCTTTTCCGCAGATCGGACAAGTTCCATTGAGTACCCATTTAAAATCTGACATCTCTTTTTTTTACAAAGTTACCGGGAACGAACCTTTTGGTTCTTTATTCTTTAACCCAAATAATTACACTATTCGGACATTTTTAATACCTTTAAGGATGAAATTCCCGAGGCTTCCTATAGAAAAATTTGACGAAAACGGCTTGTTACAGGCTTTTTATGTAAATCGTTTTTCGGAACATCTGAAAAAATACCATTCGGACATTACGCATCCGCACAAACACGATTTCTATCTGACGGTTTTCTTTGAGAAAGGAAAAGGAAGACACGATATTGATTTCAATTCTTACACCATTCACCCCAACAGCATTTTCTTTCTTCAACCGGAACAGATCCACCATTGGGAATTTGAAGAAGAAGCGGAAGGCTGGATCTTTTTCCATTCGGAAGACTTTTACAAGTTGTATGTCACTCATTTTGAATTGTACCAATGGCCGTTCTTCCAGTCCAGGGATTCCAATCCGAAACTGGAAATCACAGAAGAAACGGCAATTATTTTACAACAGCGCTTGTCGGAGATTATGTCTGAATACACGAAAAACACGAAACATTCCTTTCTGAAAATTGCGAGCCTGAGCCAATTGATTTATGCCGATCTTACCCGGATCTATGCGCAGCAAACGGCACCTACGGTCCAAAAGAACCATTTGTACCAGGACCATTTCCACCGTTTCATCAAATTACTCGACGAACATTATATCCGGCAAAAAAACGCTTCTTTCTATGCTTCTGAACTGGCCATGACCACTAAGCACCTGCACCGGATTTGTTTGTCCTGCACCGGGAAAAGTACTTCTCAATTGATTGCCGAGCGCCTGATCCTGGAAGCTAAACGCAAATTGGTAAGCGACCCGAAAAGTATCCAGGAAATAGCCGATGAACTGGGCTTTGAAAACTACCCTTATTTTCATTTGTTCTTTAAGAAACATGCGGGAGAAACGCCGAAGCAGTTTAGGGATAAATAATCTTGAAGTAATCCTCCCCCTTTATCCCCTCTGACGGAGTCTGACACTCATCAGAGTCGTCTGACCTCCAAAGGGGGAATCGAAAACATGCAATTTTACGTGAGTTTATCACACAAAATTTTCATCTCGATCACCGGTGAGATCTTTTCATACAAGATGTTGTAAACAGCTTCCAGGATTGGCATTTCGACCTGGAATTTTTTATTGATCTCTTTCACACACTTGGTCGCATAATACCCTTCAGCGATCATATCCATTTCCAACTGCGCCGTTTTTACAGAGTATCCTTTCCCGATCATGAAACCGAAAGTCCGGTTGCGTGAAAACTTGGAATAGGCCGTTACCAATAAATCTCCCAGATAAGCAGACGATTTCACATCCCGGTGGATCGGACTTACCTCATCGATGAAATTCTCTATTTCCTGGATGGCATTTGCAATCAAAACGGATTGGAAATTATCTCCATAACCCAGTCCTGAGCAAATTCCCGAAGCCAATGCATATACATTCTTCAAAACAGCGGAAAGCTCCGTTCCGAACAAATCGTCCGAAGTAGTTGTTTTGATGTAACGGCAAGCCAGCATACGTGCCATTTCTTCTGCAATTCCTTCATGCTGACAAGCAATAGTCAGGTAAGACAAACGTTCCAATGCTACTTCTTCTGCGTGACAGGGCCCGCAAATGATCCCGATGTCTTTATATGGAGTTCCGAATGTTTTATGAAAAAAACGCGCCGGAATTGCATTGTACTCCGGAACAATTCCCTTTACAGCAGAAAAAACAATTTTCCCTTTGAATAAATCCGGGGTCGTATCCTTAAAAAGCTCCACCAAAAAAGCAGATGGGGTTGCAACGATCAATACATCACAACGCTTGATAATTTCTTCCAGGTTATTGGAAACGTGAATTTGGTTCAGGTCAAACTCAACTGACTGTAAATAAGTAGGATTGTGTTTGTATCTCAGGATATGAGCTACCTGATCCTCTCTGCGAACAAACCAATTTACCTGTGCAAAATTATTGCACAATATCTTCACCAAAGCGGTAGCCCAGCTACCTCCTCCAATGACACCAACGGTTTTCATGCGCTTATTCATAGTCTTGGCAAATGTACATATAATTCTCTTCGTTGTGTTCAATCGGCTCCTTTCGAAACGGGAAAATAATTCGTTATGCAATCCAACAGAAAGCACTATCTTTGCTAAAAAATTTTATGGCAGAAGTTTCACGAATTTCCACAAACAAAGCACCGAAACCGGTTGGTTTGTATCCTCATGCGCGCAAAGTTGGTAACCTTCTTTTTTTATCGGGAGTTGGACCAAGAGTAGCGGGATCTGATGATATCGACTCTGCTGTTCCAGGACTGAAACTGGATAAGAATGGGAATTTCATTGAGTTTGATTTTGAAGCACAATGCCGCAGTGTTTTCGACAACGTGCGAATTATTTTGGAAGAATCAGGATCAAGCTGGGACCAATTGGTAGACGTAACTGTTTTTTTGGTAAACATGAAACGCGATTTCCATGTGTACAACCGGGTTTATGCTGAGTATTTCAAAGATAACCTGCCTTGCAGAACAACCGTGGAGATCAATTCACTTCCTACTCCAATCGCCATTGAATTAAAGTGTATCGCAACAATTGACTAAATAAAATTATGATCGGATTTGTTATTCGCAGTTTAATCGCTGCAGGAATGTTATTCTTAACTGTTTATTCTTTTTATACCGGTTACTGGGGTTGGGGAATTTCCCTGATCATTCCGTTGGCATTGGTTCTTCTTTCTTTCGTTTACAATGAAAACCTGGCTTTTACGCTAAACCATATGCGTACCGGAAACCAGGATAAAGCCCAGCGTGCAATTAACCGCATCACGGCTCCGCAATTCATTCTTTCAAAACGTCAGAGAGCTTACGTGATTTACATGCAAGCACTTTTGAATGCGCAGTCACTTCCTCATGCAAAAGTTGAGTCAATGCTTCGCGAAGCAATCCAACTGGGACTGAAAAGAGGTCACGATAAGGCTATGGCACGCATGCATTTGGCTGGGATTTGTGTTCAAACGGGTCGCAGACAAGAAGCAGTAACGCTTTTGGCTGAAGCAAAGAAAATGGATGATAGCGGTATGTTGAAAGACCAGATCAAAATGATGCAAGGCCAATTGCAAAATGCTCCTTCCAAAAATCAAATGCGTATGGCGCAAATGATGGGCGGTCGTAAGAAGATGCCTAAAATGCGTTAATCCAACGGATGAAAGTAATTGCTGATTTTCCGGAAAACTATGAGCTCATTGATGCTGGTGGCGGAAGGAAATTAGAACGTTGGGGAACCGTTACAACCATTCGTCCGGAACACCAGGCCTATTTTGGTGCTGTGCTTACCCGGAAAGAGTGGAATAATCTTGCTGATTGGGAATTCATCCCGAAATCTGAAGGATCGCTTCAGGGAACCTGGAAGAAATTGAACCCAAAAGCACCGGAATCCTGGCTGTTTACTACTTCCGGACTTACGTTCCATTTACGTATTACCAACAACAAACATGTTGGGCTTTTCCCGGAGCAACAGGTCAACTGGGCATTTCTTTCCGATAAACTGGATTCCTCCAAACGTTTCTTAAATGGGTTTGCTTACACCGGAGCTGCCTCCGTATTCGGGAGAAAGACAGGTGCGGAAGTGATCCATTGTGACAGTGTCAAAGCCATGTTGGATTGGGCTTACCAAAACCAGGTAGAATCGAACCTGGATGGGATCAAATGGGTACATGAAGATGCGTTGAAATTTATCCGGCGTGAAGTCAAACGTGGAAATCTTTACGACGTGGTTCAGTTGGATCCGCCAGCCTGGGGATTAGGTGCAAAAGGCGAGAAATGGAAACTGGAAGAGTTATTGGGAACTTTGATCGGAGAAGCCATTCAATTGGTGTCCGAACAAGGGGTATTGATCTTAAATACGTATTCTCCCAAAGTCGATATCCCTTTTATTCAAAAGATCACAAAGGAATTGGGAATTCCAGCCAAACAAGTAGAAAATTCCGAATTGTGGTTTAAAACGACGAGCGGAAAAGAATTGTATTACGGGATTGTAACGAGAATTATCAAATGACACTTCGACTACGCTCAGTGTCCTTTAGAGTGAAATTCTAAATCAAATAAATCATTAAAAGGTGGCTGAGCGGAGTCGAAGCCACAACAACTACTTTGATTTCACAATTCCATTCTGGATCGCATACATTACCAAACCGACTACATTTCGTGCACCTACTTTATTCATCATAAGCGTACGTGCACTTTCTATCGTACGTCTGCTTTTAAATAATTTATCGGCAATTTCCTGAGTAGTCATTTCATTGCAGATCAATTCCAGGATCACCAATTCGGTTTCATTAAAAATACTGCCCGAACTTATTTCAAAAGCAGGCAAGATCTTTCCTGAATGTACCATTTTGGCAATAAACATTTTGGAAGTACGGTCGTTCAGGTAATAGCCGGTTTCCACAGCTGACCGGATCGCTAATTGGATTTCCTCAGCATCATCGTCTTTGGATAAATAACCATTGGCCCCATTTTCAATTGCCAATTCAACAAATTCCACATCATCGTACATGGAAAGCAATAAAACCTTTATTTCCGGAAAGCGCTCCCGGATTTCTTTGGTAGCCTCCATTCCATTCTTGACCGGCATTCTAAAATCGATCAATGTCAGGTCAACTGCTGTTGTTTCCAATGCATCGACAAGCAATTGTCCGTTCTCCACTGCCAGCACCACTTCAAACCCCTCAATATCGTTCAGCAATTTCATTAACCCATTTCTGAAAATAGATTGGTCTTCTGCAATTGCAATTCTTATTGTTCTTCCTTCGCCTCCCATATTAAAAGTACTTTAGTGCCGGGTTCCATTAACTGATACGTTATTTCCGCACCAATTTGCTGGCTCCTGCTTTCAATATTTTTTAATCCCAAACTTTGGGATTTTAGTTTGTCTTCTTTGGTAGGAATAAATCCCTTCCCGTTGTCAATGACACTCATCCGGATACCCTCTTCATTTTGCTCCAGTATCACTTCTATAACTGTTGCATCGGCATACTTCAGGATATTATTTATTAATTCCTGCAAGATACGATAAACCCCCAGGTTAACCTCTCTTGTTTGAGATTCATGCTTCGGATCATTCACTGCAATAACAGAAAACTGAACCGAGGGAATTTGGTGTGACAAGGTATTGATCAAACTCTTTACCGCCGGAATCAATCCCAGTTCTTCCAGGATTGTAGGAAGCAAACGATTGGATAAGCTCCTGACTTTATTGATCGTATTTTGAATCCCTTCGTTCAATAAGCGCCGTTCTTCCTCATCAATAGGCAGTGAGGCAAATGAAAGCTTCAGAGCGGTGAGTGAAGATCCGATATCATCATGTAATTCAATAGCGATTCTGCGTTGTTCCAATTCTTTTGCATCCAATGTAGCCTGAACCATTTCATTCTTGTAATTGAGTTCCAGCTGGATCATTTCCTGCTTTTTACGGCGCATCTTTTGTTGGTACAGCACCGCAAATACGATAATACTCAATGCCATGATGAACATTGCCAATGTGGCAATGATCAAAAATAATCCTAAGTTCGAGGGAGCTTGCTGATCCATAATGCGTATGAATATAAGACATTATAAAATACTATCAACCCCAGATTAACTCCATTCAAAATCAAATGAATGTCAGATCCAAAGTATACTTTAATCAGATAATCGTAAATGACATCATAAATCAGT
This sequence comes from uncultured Flavobacteriales bacterium, assembly GCA_946480815.1. The sequence continues at coordinate 2,379 of CAMLLB010000036.1, read as the reverse complement.
GTTCCTGAGTGTGCTAAAAGAATTACAGCCCCAACTACAAAATAGATATCTTTGAAGGGGTTGAAAACTTTTTCCATGCGAAACATTTCAATAAAGTAACTGATAATGATAAACGCGACATAACCAAAAGTAATTCCTGTTTGCAAGGAAGCATGAGTCAACCAATTGTCAAAGAAATTTGTAAGGGTCGTTAGTACAATTGTGAAGGCAAATACAATCAGAAGCATCATTTTACCTCTTCTTTTAGAAAACTGATTGAAAAAAAAGAATACCAGAAATACCAACTCTACATAAAGATAAATCCGATAAAGCCACAAGTTATTGATACCTCTACTTGCTAAAACCACACTCATAATTTCTACACAGAGTGTAAATGAGAGGTAAATCAACAAGATTCCCCCAACAAAAGGAAGGCGCTTCTGAATCAAAAGCGCCAATCCGATTCCTATTGGAAAAATATAGGATGAAATTACAAGGTATACCCAAACTTCCATCGATTATTTTAGTGATGGATCACTGTTTAAAGAATTGGTACTTGCACAGTAAGGAGGACATCTCTGTGCTTGTTCTACGATCACATTTAACATATCGTTTTCTGTAGAATCGGCACCCACCATTACTAAAGTCTGAACCCCATCTTCAGCTTTTGCAAAATACAGTCGTAACCCTTTACAATCTTCCTGTGCTAAAATTCGCTCGATATGACTTCTACCAAAAAAAACACCTTTAATTGCACCAGGGTTTTCAGTCCGGTATCTTTGGGTGTATTCTGCTCCCTGTTCTAAAGTAATCTGAACTGCTTCACTTCCATTAAATGCCATAATATTTAGTTTAAGTTATACGGGGCTAATATTAGATGGAATAAATTGAACTTCCAAACCGTTAAAACAGCGAAATCAACCATACCCTTGATTTTAATGGCTTTATAATTTTCACAAATTGAAAAAAATGTGGTTTTCCGCAATGCAGTTTCCGTAAAAATACGGTTGTTTGGTTGAATCTCGAAACATACATTTGTTCAACAAAAAGAAATTAAATTCATTGTTTGAGATGTTACATGATCTAATAAACAAACCAAGGGTTGATATTCATAACAAGACGAATATCTCGTACTGGAGTAGTGAATTGAAGTGTTCTGAAGAAGAGTTGCTTTATTGTATATCGAAGGTTGGTTCTTCGATTACTGCTATCGAAAGTTACTTGCACATGAACAAATCGCTGCTACAGGTTTGGTCTTCGCGTGATATTGCAATTTGATGACAAAACCATATTAGAGCAACAGGTCGTTAAGAAATTACCACTTCCACTATCACTGAGTTTTCGCGGCCTGTTGCTTACCTTTTTTTCCTGCGCTCATTAAGCCAATGTGGTACGTTAGCGTTTGATTTTGAAGCATTACCACTACTCGTTTTACCACTATTCATACTTTGACCGTGTTGATCTCCTAATAACTGGGAGATTAGCTCTGGTCTTTTGGCCTTTGTCAAACGGTCTTTGATCCAATCACGGTTCTCACGTTTATACCAGAAGAAAAAACGATTTTGATTTTTCTTCTCATCCGCACCTTTTGCAGTATAAATCGGTTTCAACGTATACGGATGAACACCCGTATAATAGATCACTTCTGAAACCGTCATAGGTGTCGGAGTGAAATCCTGGACTTGCTCCAACTGGAATCCCATGTCTTTCGTTTCAGCCGCAAGATTGGCCATATCGGCTTCTTCACAACCCGGATGTGACGAGATAAAATAAGGAATCAAAGGCTGATTCAGCTTGTTCTTCTCCGAGATCCGGTCGTATTTCTTCTTGAATTGATGGAAATACTTAAAAGATGGTTTACGCATCACACGCAAGGTAGCATCGGATGTGTGTTCGGGGGCAACTTTCAGTCGGCCGCTCACATGACGTGTGATTAATTGCTCAATATATTCATCGTGGTTTCCGTCTTCGTTGTTCTTGTTGAAATCATCTACCAATAAATCGTAACGGATTCCGGATCCTACAAAAGCCTTTTTGATCTTCGGGTGTGCATCGATTTTTCGATACAATTCCGTCATGGCTTTGTGAGAAGTGTCCAGGTTATTGCAAATCACCGGATGAATACAGCTCGGGCTGGAACAGCGTTCGCAAATCGCTTCGACCTTTCCTTTCATACGATACATATTCGCCGATGGCCCACCGATATCGGATAGATAACCTTTGAATTCGGGATGTTTTGCTACCTCGTCGATCTCGCTGAGGATGCTTTTTTCGGAGCGGGAAGCAATGAATTTTCCCTGGTGTGCCGAAATAGTGCAAAAACTGCATCCACCAAAACAACCCCGGTGCATATTGATCGAAAACTTGATCATTTCATACGCAGGAATTGCCCCTCGTTTC
>CAMLLB010000035.1 GCA_946480815.1 uncultured Flavobacteriales bacterium | reverse complement strand
TCCTTCGCATTCGGCAATCTGTCATTGCCATGCTCAGTCTTCGTCAGCCTTTGGCCCTATCTTTCCTTCGCATTCGGCAATCTGTCATTGCCGTGCTCAGTCTTCGTCAGCCTTCGGCTGACTCTTACTTCACCATGTTGACATGTCCTTCGAATCTGCGGGCTTTTTTATCTCCCCCTCCTTTAGCAACAATCAACCACGTATAAACTCCTTCTTTTACGGTAACTCCGTGATATGTTCCATCCCATCCGAATTCCACATCATGAGATTCAAATAACACTTCACCCCATCGGTTGTAAATTGTAAATGAATAGTCATCCAGGACCATTCCGGCAGGAACCACCGGTTTGAAGACATTATTGAATTCATCTCCGTCAGGAGTAAATGTATTTGGTACGTACACCAGGAACTCTTCAACAAACAGGATTGGTTTACAAACTTCATTTATACATCCTTCAGGTGAAGTAACTGTTAGACACACATCGTAACTTCCTGCTTCTATAGCTCCGTAATTGATTACCGGATTCTCAAGTGTCGAGGTTCCAAAAGCTCCAAAATCCCAGCTATAAGCCACTGCATTCTCTGAATCATCAGAGAAGTGGATTGTTGAATTAACCGTTGTAGGCGGAACCGGGCTCCAGGTGAAATTCGCTATCGGATCCGGAACTACACAAACAATGTTTTGCAGCGTCGTATCTGTAATACATCCATCCGTTGTTGTAATCTGAACTGATACATCGTAACATCCTACAGGAGTATATTGATGCGATACACTTGTACCACTTCCTGTTGAACCATCACCAAAGCTCCACTGAGCATCCGCAATATAAGCTGCCGTTCCCGCAGGGAAATCGAATGTTGTTGTTAATGGTGAACATCCGGAAGCCGGCGTAGCCAGGAACTCAGGACTAGGTAAGGTATAAATCTGAACCGTTACAGGTAATGTATCGTATCTGTAACATTCATCATGAGCAACCATCAATACCGTTTCTGATCCATTTGGAGTATAGGTATAGGAAGCACCATTCGCCAATGTATCATGTGTTGTCGGAGTTAACCATTCATAAGTATAACCAGGTAAACCATCAACTCCTGATCCGGTCATTGTAACAGCTTGTCCCGGACATGCCATTACCGGAGTTGTTACCGAAGCAACAAACGGTGTTCTAACCGTTACATCCGCACTTTGAACATTCGATACACAACCGTTTTGGTCATAAACGGTACATGTGAAAGTAGCCGGTGCTGTTAAGTTCACATTCAAATACTGAGTCGTATCTCCTGTATTCCAAACAAAGTAATAAGGTGCTGTTCCACCAACCGCATTACCGGATAAAGTACCATAACCATCATAACAAATCAGCAATCCATCTTCAGGAATAAGACCCTGAACTAGAGGCTGTGGCTGCCCAACTGTAATTGAGCCGGATTGAGTACAACCTGTAGCGTCCTGGATTTGAATTGTATAGGTATTTGCACAAAGTCCTGTAAATGTATTGGCAGCCTGGAATGTAGCACCGTTATCAATACTGTATCCTGTCGCTAAATTCGAATTAATTGTAATTGTACCATTGCAATCACCATTACACAATGCATCCGTTGCACTTGTACTTGTGATTACCAGTAATGGTGGTTGGTTAATACTAAAAGTCTGAACCGCAGTACATCCGTTATCATCGGTAACTGTTAAATCATAAGAAGCAGCACACAAAGCATTGGTCGTATTTGATCCTGTTGCTCCATTAGACCAGGCATAGCTGTAAGGAGTTGTACCACCTGTAATTGTTGCAGTTGCATCCCCATCACAAACTCCATGACAACTTGCATCATTTGTTGCAATATTCTGAACAACTAATTGAGCCGGTTCTGTAACGGTTACCGAAGTATTGACCGTACAACCGTTCGAATCTTTTACAACCGTATTGTAAGTACCTGCGCTCAGGAACTGAACTGTTGTCTGATTTGAGAACGAAACTCCGTTATCAATACTGTAGGTATACGGTGCCGTTCCTCCGGAAGCAGCAAATGTAATCTCACCTGTGTTGTTATTGAAACAAGTTAAAGCAGTTGGTGTTATCGTTGCCGTAAGTGGAGCTGGTTCGGTTACTGTAACTTGCTCTGAATCCGAACAACCATTTTGATCTGTTGCAATCAATGTATAATTTCCTGCACAAATATTTGTAATTAAAGACGCTGTTTGTGGAGTTCCAATCGAATAAGTCATTACTCCCGTACCTCCTGAAACAGTTACTTGCAATTCTCCGTCGCATACAGCATTACAAGATACATTTTCAACGGCTGATCCAATAATTACAGGAGAAGCCTGATTTGAAATTGTAACGGATGTACTATCCTCACAGTTATTGGCATCATGAATAAATACATTGTACAATCCAGCTGATAATGAACCATAAGTTGATGTTGCAGAATACGTAACAGAGTTATCAATACTGTAAGTATAAGCACCGGTACCTCCGGAACCTGAAAGCACTAACTGACCATTTGAATTCGAACATAGTTCATCAGTAGGCACTACATTTAATGTTACCTGAGCAGGCTCACCAATTACCTGTACTGCTGTAATGAAACAGTTATTATTATCTTTTATTTCTACATCAATATTTCCGGCACATAAGTTTTGCAGTGTTGAAGAAACAAAATAGTTCAACCCGTTATCCGGACTATATAAATAAGGAGCTGTACCACCTGAAGCGTTTACAACGATTTGCCCATCACATGCATCAAAACACAGCGCATTTGTCGGAGTATAAGTCGCTGTTAACTGAGTTGGCTGGTTTACAGTTGCAGTACCTGTAATCTGACATCCTGCAGCATCTTGTGTGATCAGGTCGTATGTTCCTGCATCCAAATTAAAGAATGATTCGATTGGAGAGAAAGTAGCTCCATTATCAATACTATATTGGTAAGCCCCGGTACCTCCAGTAGATCCGATTTGGATTCCACCCGAAGAATCGTTAAAACAAGCCAGATCAAATACTGTTGTTGCCAGTGTCAATGGTGCTGCCTGTGTTAAAGTAACCGAAGTATAAACAATACATCCGTTCACATCGGTAACAGCCAGATCATAAGTTCCTGCAGGTAAGTTCTGGAAAAGAGCCCCTGTTTGGAAAGTAGCACCGTTATCAATACTATATTGATGAGCACCTGTTCCGCCTGTTACATTAATAAATTCGATTTCACCGGTATTTCCACCGTTACAGCTAATGTTTGTCAAGTCTGTATCGAATTGAATCTCCGCAGGTTCGTCAGTTGTAAATGGAATTGTAAATACACAGTTACCTGCATCCGAAATTGTAACAATATGTGATCCGAAAGCTAAATTCGGGAAGAATCCGCTAAACTGAGTTGCACCCGAATTATCCAATTCATAAGAAATAGGTAAAGCTCCACTCACGTTTGTTACCTCAATGGTTCCATCCGCTACACCAAAGCAATTCGCATCGGTTTGAATAAGGACGATACCTTGCATTTCAATATCGTTAACACCAAAGAATACCGATGCCGTACATCCTAATTGGTCAACCGCAATAACTTCATACGCACCACCATACAAGTTTGAAAACGTTCCACTTGCCTGGAATGGTCCACCGTTCATGGAGTAAGTAAATGGTCCGTTTGTACCATTTGCTGCTACAATAAGCTCTCCGTTGTTGAATCCACAATTTGATTCAGTAACACTCGTCGTATCAATTCCGAATCCAGGAGGGTCAATTAAGTTCTGTACTGAAGTAAACTGACATCCATGTGAATCCTGGATCATGATCGTATTGTTTCCTCCACAGGCACCGGTAAGTGTATTGGAAGCTTGTAAAGGACCGCCATTTAATGAATATTGGTATGTTGGAGTACCACCTGAAGGAGTTGCAGTAATTGTACCGTCACAAGCACCATTACAAATTGGGTTTGTACTAACAAATGTTCCTGATACAGTAGCAGGTTGTGTAATTGTAACGTCAGAGTTAGTCAAACATCCGTTTGCATCTTTTACAACCACGTGGATAAGTCCTGCACATAATCCAGTCATTGGATTTGCCAATGCATAGGTAATCCCATTATTTGAAGAGTATTGATATGGTGGGGTACCTCCGGATGCATTCACTTGAATTTGTCCGTCACAAACACCGTTACAAGAAGCTGCTGTTGGTGTCGCAGTAAATGTCAACTGTGGCGGACTTGTAATTGTGAACGGCACTGTTGCAGAACAACCATTTGCATCAACAACTGTCGCTGTATAAGAACCTGCAGTCAGGGTAAATGTATTCGAAGCTTGTGAAGGCCCGCCGATTGAATAAGAGAAAGGTGAAGATCCACCGGCAACTCCGATAATTACAGAACCGTTAACACCTCCGAAACAACTTACATTCGTTTGGCTTTGAATGGAAGCAATCGGAGCATTTGTTGCTACAATTGTAATGGATAAGTTTTTAGTACATCCATTTGCATCTGTTACTACTACGTTATGCACGCCCGCTGACAAACTGTTAAACGTTGGACTTGCCTGACTTGCACCACCGTCAATTGTGTAAGTGTAAGCAGGTGTTCCTCCTGAAGGAGCAACAGTCACTGAACCATTATTTGCACCACATGATGCCGGAGCAATTGCACTCTGAGTCAAATTCAATATTGCAGGCTGTGTAATTGTCTGATTTAATACGATTGTACATCCGTTAGCGTCTTTGATCGTAACGGCGTATGTTCCGTTGCACAATCCGTTAAATGTAGCACCTGCCTGAAATGCACCTCCGTTAATGCTATATGTATAACCTGGTGTTCCTCCGGAAGGAGTAGCTGTAATACTTCCATTACAAGAACCGTTACAGCTCACATTAACAGCTGCGAGTGTTCCACCCAATGCTGTTGGTTGAGTAATCGAAACGTTTGCGGTTGCCACACAACCGGAGTTATCTGTCATTGTTACCGTATAAGCTCCAGCACCTAAGTTTGAAGCTGTTTGCGTAGTTTGCCCACCTGTCCATGAATAGGTATATGGTGCCAAACCTACAGGAGTTGCAGTTGCAGAACCGGTCGTGGCCCCATTACAAAGCACGTTCGATGCACTTGCAGTTACACTACAACAAATACCTCCTGCTCCAATTGTAAATGTTCCATTGGTCGTACAGCCATTAGCTCCGGTAACGGTATAACTATAGTTACCGTCCGGTAAGTTGGTAAAGCTGGCGGTAGCACCGGCAGTATTGGCTTCGACGACGGACCCCGTAGTTGGCCCAGCAATATTGACCGTATAAGGTCCGGCGCCTGCCGGGTTATCAATAATCACCGAACCGTTATTGTAATTCGCGCAGGATTCCGCGGTTGGTGTTACGGTTGGTGGAGTTAAATTCGAAAAGTTGATTGTCACAGCATCGTTGTCCGTCACCGTTGTTCCGTCACACCGGTTATAGGTAACCACAGCAGTATAAGTAGTGGTTGCTGTCGGACAGACATTGACGGTATTTCCAGTACCTATTTGGGTTGCTCCCTGGAACCAGGCAACAGTATAGTTAGGAGCCCCTGTTGGTGTAAAACGCCATCCTTCGGGAGTTGCTACTGTCCAATTGGCCCCTGCATTTCTACCCGGAGCAGCAACTCCGGCAGTACCAGCCGGGTTTTGAATCCCGATGATCGCGCGACCACCGTTCCAGCTTGTACAAATATCTTTTTCCTGAACATAAATATCGATTACGTTGGTCGTTTCATATAATACCATCATTGACGTTGTAAACTGAGTAGTATTACATGCCCCCGAGTAGTGAGGAAGATTATTGAATGAAACTACGAAAATGCGGCAAGGTGCCGTACCTAACAAATACCATTTAACTGTTCCGCCAATGGAAGGATCAATATCATGGTAAACTCCAAAGATATCTCCGGCACCTGTTAATGCAGTACTGGGACAACTTGCTGTATAAGACCAGGGGTTGGTAGCCCCTCCTGCTGTTCCTCCTCCAAACTGGATGGTTCCATTAGAACCAACATTTATAGTTGTGTAATTGGTACCATAATAACAAAAGTTAAAAGGCAGGGCGATCGGGTTTGACCAAACATCATCCGTTCCAACCGAAACAGCCGTTCCCCCGGCTTGGTTATAAGCAATTGGAGGTGTGTGAGGAATAGAACCTACGGAATAAGTTGTCGTTGCACCTGTTGCGAACGGTGTTGCTGTCAGGTTGGTACATGGTGTAGAACATGGCAGCGTTTGATCCGGCCCCGCATTGATATCCGGACATCCGGGAAACTGTGCTAAGGACACGGTTGAAAAACCCAAAGCGAACAATAGCAATGCGACATTGCAGATTGATCTGAAAGCAGTAGTCATTTTCATAGTCATAAGAGTTCTAGTTCGGTGTATTAACTGTTTTTTTTAAAAAGGGTTGCCTGTTTTTGTTAATTTTTTAAATAATTTAAAATCCAAACCTTTTGTTTTTTCTTTGTTTTGTAATCATTAAATGTTTTTGTGGCAAGTTCCTGATCTAATGAATACAGTATCACAACATAAAAATAATTATTTGATTGATTGATCACCAGGTATGAATTTGGATATTCACTCAAATTCTTCGAGAGCATCAAATCTGCATTTTGTCTATTGGAGAAAACTCCCGTAATGACATAAAATCCATCCGGTGATTCAGTTTTATCCAGATTTATAAAATGGTACCCTTTTGCAACCGGAATGACTTCCGGTGCGGTAACTTTAGGTTTTACCGTATCAATTGGTTTCACAACCTTAGCCAGGTTCGCCAGGGAATCCTTTTCTCGTTGCAGCCTGTCTTTCTCGGCCCGCTCTTCCAGCAAACGTTTCAATTGGTCCTGTAATTCATCTTTTAATTTTTGAACAGAATCTCGCTGCCTTGCAGCCAAATCGTCTACCACACGCACTTCCTTCTCTACAATCTGAATTTCTTTTTCACGCTTTCCTTTAAACGAAAAACCTAAGAAAATCTCATGGTTCATTCCGGTATTGTATGTTTTCATTGAACCGATCAGCAGTTCGTAACTATATCCCACCCGAAGGAAATCAAAGACCCTGACCCCCGCGTTAAATTGGACAGCGTAATCTGATTTATAAGTACCGGATACCCAAAGCATATTGTTATACATTGCCATAAGTGTCGCGTCGTATTGAAACGGAATGTTCGGCATGTATCTCAATACTCCATTCGGTCGAATAATGAACTTTTCATTCACATGGAAATCATATTCCAAAGACATCATATAATGTCGTTCCAATTGGTAATATCCCCTGCTCTTTTCACGGGCATACTTTGCTTTTCCTCCGATGATCTGAGGCACCGAAATGCCGATTCGCAGATCTTTCCAATTGTAAAGCAAACCAACGTTCATATCAAAAACAGGTGCTGTTGAACGTAATCCCGTTAAATAAGGATCATTAATCTCCTGCGCATTGATTTGATTGTAATCGATACGATTATCCAAAACTCCGGCTGATACACCAAATCGAATATTATGATTCTCATTGATCTTCAATTTGTAACTATAATTCAAACTGGACATCAATTGCTGCTGAATCCCCTGATTCTGATGAGCAACAATCAAGCCCAAGCCCATATTTCCTTTTGCAATCGGTCCTTCTACCGTCAAGTAATTATTTACAGCCATAGAACCAAACGAAGAATAACGCTGGTTCCGGACAAAACTCGCATTTACATAATCACTTGCCCCCGTAGAAGCGGGATTATAGACAAATGGATTTATTAAATAATGATTATAAAAAGGAACCTGTTGGCCGTATAGACTTCCCCAACATAAACAAACACAAAGCAGTAGTAATTTATTCATTTCCCAATAATGTAATTGTTCCTTTATATTCTTCTTCCGTTCCTCCTTTCAAAACAACATAATAATAGGTCCCATTGGGCAATTCAGAGCCTCTGTAACTACCATTCCAGTCATTCTTATAATCCCCATTCTCATAAATCAGCTTTCCATACTGGTTAAACACCTTAACAGATGTCATCGGGAAAAATTCCACTCCTGTAATGTTCCAGGTATCGTTAATACTATCATTATTCATTGTGATAATATTCCGAATATTAAATTGGATCGGATCCATAACAGTAATAACTACGGTATCACTTCCTATACATCCGGAAGCATCAATTATGTTATATGAATAAGCAGTTGTAACAGCTGGCGTCGCTACCGGATTTGTAATCATTGAATCCGAAAGTGTTGAACCCGGCATCCAAATCCCGGTAACACCACCCGAACCATTTAAAGTGACTGATTCACCCAAATAGATTGCCGTATCCACACCTGCATCTGCAATCGGAGCCGGTAACATAATAATTGTAACCTGATTGGAAGTTGCCGGCGGGCAAACTCCGTTCAAAGCAACGACCTGGAATTGAACATCCTGTGTAATTGCAAAAGTATTGTAATCAATGGTATCTGAATTCGGAATGGTTTGCCAAGTCACACCATTATCAGTAGAAAATTGCCAGTACAAGGAATCTGCAACGGAACCAACCAGGTGTAAATCTTCTGATGTGTATTCACACGCACTTCCGCTTTGATTCAAAACACCCACAACCGGAGCAGTGTCTAATTTTATAATTGCCGTATCGGAATAATAATCCGGACAAAACAAACCTTCCAACTGCACTCTGTAAATGGTCGTTACACTTTGTCCGCTGTAGTCATAAGATGCGGTCGTATTTCCAAGTCCAGTCCAGGTGGCTCCTGCATCAACTGATGACTCCCAATCCAGGATAGGAGTTGTGGCACCGGTCATATTCAATATTCCAACTACTGATGCAGCACAAACCGTATCGGAAAGCCCGATAGTTGGCTGTGCCGGTAATGGTTGAACATAAATAATTGCCGTATCGGAAATGACGTCAGGACATTGTCCGCCTTCCGTTATCATCCGGTAAAAAGTCGTTTGAGTGAGATTAACATATCCCTGACTTCCTCCTGTATTTCCCAATCCGGTCCATGTTGCGCCGTTATCTATCGAAGATTCCCAGTTTAAAACCGGTCCAAAACTTCCGGTTGCAGTAACAAAACCGGTTGCATTCGTAATACATAAAGAATCACTTCCCGTTAATACTGTTGGCGGATAAATCGGGTCAACATAGATCATTGCGGTATCGGAATAAGCATCCGAACAAATTGCACCATCTACCAATACACGATAAATTGTTGTACTTGTCAGACCCGAATAGTTGTAAGTCGTTGTGGTATTTGCAACAGTTGTCCAGGTACCGCCGCCATTGGTGGAATATTCCCATTGTATAACCGGCTGATTATTTCCCGAAAGGGTTAAAACGCCACTTGCCATGTTTTCACACAAAGAATCTGATCCTGACAAAGTTCCCGGAACAGGCGGAGTCTGAACACTTACGGTAGCATATCCCGAAGTATCATCAGGACAATAACCACCATCTATAATGACTTTGTATTGTGTATTTTGAGTAACGTTGTTATATGCATAGGACGGGGTCGTATTTGCAATCGGCGTCCAGCTTGCTCCGCCGTTAGTAGAAGATTGCCAGGATGTAATGGTACCGTATGACCAACCTGAAAGTGATAGCGTTCCTGCATTTGCTCCCTGGCAAACTGTAATATCTGAAGTAACGGTTCCCGGAACGATCGGGCAATCATTCTGGACCGTCCAAACCAACGTATCATTCAATTGGTTAGCGTCTCCTGCTCTTGTGACCCATACCTTCATAATGTGAGCACCACAAGCAGACAAATCTGCCTTTTGTGAAAAACTAAAATTCCATGAAGCCCCGGCAGTCAAATTGGAAGATAAGGGTTGATTTACTATTGTTCCTCCATCAACACGATAATAAACCTGAATGGTATTCGATGGCATAATTACCCCCGAATTATTGTTCACCAAAACAGTAACCGTCTCCATATTTGATAGAGCACACCCTGAATTCGGAGAAAAATGATTTTGTAACCAAACGTCCTGTGCTCTTGTTATAGAAGTAACTGTGGTAAGTAAAATCAACAAGAATAAGTATCGGCGAAGCATAGAGTCTAAGTGTTGATAAGCTATCGTATTTGAATTTTCTAACATTTATTGATATCGAAATTAACAGTTTTTTACAACTATTCCAAATGGACATTGCCTACATTTACGTCAGAAAGGGTGATTTGGTTTCCAAAAGTTGAATATTCTTCAACAAACCCTTGTTTTTATCAAATTACAATTATTTGAAAAACAATGACTTATATTAAATTTTTCACAGCACAAACTGTATTGTTGCTTTTCTTAACATTTTCCGGATATACTTTTTCACAAGGCGGAGAATTGACAGCTAAATCGTTTTACGACTCCATTCAGAAGAATAAACCGCAACTTTTGGATGTACGCACCGCCAATGAATATAATCAGGGACATATTGCAGGATCTTTCCAGGCCGACTGGAACAATTTCGAGCAATTTAAAGAGCGTGTTGCTTCTCTTGACAAGCATCAGCCACTTTACATTTATTGTCTTGCCGGAGGCAGAAGTACTGCTGCTCAAAAATGGCTAATGAAAGAGGGATTTGAAAGGGTCTTTAATTTGCAAGGCGGAATGAATGCCTGGAATCTGGAAGATCTTCCGGTGGAAGGGAAAAAGGAGGTCAAACAAGTGAATTTATCCGAATTTATAGCTTCCATTCCAACGGATCGAACGGTTCTTGTGGACATTGGCGCTGAGTGGTGCCCGCCCTGTAAAAAGATGAGCCTGATTGTTACAGAATTATCAAAAGAATATACCGTTATTTATGTAGACGGAGGTTCTCAAACGCAACTGGCCAAAGAATTGGGAGCAACAGCCTTTCCAACGTTTATCGCTTTTAAAGACGGAAAAGAATTTAAACGGATTACAGGTGCTTGTTCCAAAGAGGAATTGAAAAAAATACTGGATTAGGTAACCGAAAGTGAGTGCATTTTTTGCTTTTTGACATAATTTCGCAATATCACGAACACGTGTAAAATCCGACACAGATTTGTAAAAAATTACTACAGACTAGTAATTACTGACTCAACAATCCAATTGCCTCTTCCCTGTCTTTCCAGATTTCATCCAAAGTCAATGAAAGATTCGGATTTCTGTTTAACCAACCTTGCAAGTAATGTTTGTGGATCATCACTTTCCAATCGCTCACCTGATTCGGATCAATACGCTGCTCCCGGACCAGTTTCGGAGCGATCCGTTCCAAGCCATTGGATGTATCTGTAAAATCGAAACGTTCACCATTGAAACGAAGATAACAATGGCATTCAGGAATATTTGAATAACTTTTATCCGCAAAAAAACCGTTTAATTTTGAATGGGTTTCTTCACTCATCAGGAAAATCCCGGCAATTAAGTCAATTTCAGGATGTTCATTTTCCAAAGCCAGGGTTGCCAATAAAGCATGTTTTGAAGAACAAGTTCCTTTTCCTTCAGAAAGTACCAGGCCAAAATCCTCCCGGTTCGCATTCCTTCCATAAGGAAGATTCGCTACAAAATCACAGGCTTCTTTGAAGAAATGCATTCCTGCTTCACGAAAACGCGTAGAATAAGTTTGGTCTGATGAAAGTTTGAAGTCTACCATATTAAATTATAAATGAGTTAATTATCAATTATCAAGAAAATCACTTGATAATTAATCCATTGATCATTCATAATTACATACCCGGCATTCCGCCACGCATTCCTTTCATCTGCTTCATCATACCCATCATGTTCTTCGGATTACTCATCATTTTCATCATTTTCTTCGTATCCTCGAACTGTTTAAGCAATTTATTCACTTCCTGGATATTTGTTCCGGAGCCGTTTGCAATGCGTGTTTTGCGCTGACCATTCATAATGGAAGGATTTGCACGTTCTTTCGGAGTCATCGAGTAAATAATCGCTTCGATATGCTTAAATGCGTCATCCTGGATATCCACATCTTTAACGGCTTTCCCCATTCCAGGGATCATGCCCATTAAATCTTTGACATTCCCCATCTTTTTGATCTGCTGGATCTGTCCTAAGAAATCATTGAAATCGAACTGGTCTTTCTGAATGCGTTTCTGAAGCTTACGTGCTTCTTCTTCGTTGAATTGTTCCTGAGCGCGCTCTACCAATGAAACCACGTCACCCATTCCCAAAATACGGTCAGCCATCCGTTTCGGATAGAATACATCCAGTGCATCCATCTTCTCACCCGTACCAACGAATTTGATCGGTTTATCTACAACTGTTTTGATCGACAAAGCAGCTCCACCACGTGTATCACCATCTAATTTGGTTAAGACAACCCCGTCAAAATTGATGCGATCGTTAAACGCTTTCGCTGTATTCACGGCGTCCTGACCGGTCATGGAATCCACCACAAACAACGTTTCTGTTGGCTTGATCGCTTCTTTAACGCGTGCAATCTCATCCATCATCGCTTCGTCAATTGCCAAACGACCTGCAGTATCGACGATCACCACATTAAAGCCTTTGCTTCTGGCATGATTGATCGCTTCAGTAGCAATTTTAACCGGATCTTTTTCTTCTTTATTGGAGTAAACCTCAATTCCAAGCTGCTCTCCAAGCACATGTAACTGATCTATTGCCGCCGGACGGTACACGTCACAAGCAACCAATAACGGTTTTTTATTCTTCTTTGTTTTTAAATAGTTTGCCAGTTTTCCGGAGAAAGTAGTCTTACCCGAACCCTGAAGCCCGGACATCAATACAATTCCCGGGGTCCCCTGGATCTGGATCTCACTTTCGTTCCCACCCATCAACTCCACCAACTCTTCATGGCAGATCTTCACCATTAACTGGCTCGGGGAGATAGCTGTTAACACATTTGCACCCATTGCCTTGTCTTTCACACGAACGGTGAAATCTTTGGCAGTTTTAAAGTTCACGTCGGCATCAAGCAAAGCTCTGCGAACTTCTTTCAATGTTTCTGCAACGTTAATTTCAGTAATTTGTCCTTGTCCTTTTAAAACTTTAAAGGCGCGTTCAAACTTATCGGTAAGATTATCAAACATGCTATTGAGCGATTTTTTTTCGAATACAAAGATACTACTAATTGAAAATGTAAAATTCAAAATGCAAAAGAAAAAACCGGAAGAATTACAGCGAACCGTTTTGTCCTGTTTTCATCCGGACAAAAATGGATTAAGGAGGCGGTAAAAGACTTATTTTCGCAATTCAATTGTTGCATTTATGCGTTTACTCTGTATCTTTTTTATCTTAATTCTCCTTAACCCGAACAACTCTTCTGCAAAGGAAGACTTCTTTCGGATTGCATCCAATTCCACGTTGGAAATCTACCTGGATAATGATCAATCAACAGATCTGCGCAATGCTTTCCTTCTTTTGGAGCGTCACTTTATGAATATCAATAAAACGCAGCTATCAAAAACCGAAACGCTTGGACCAAGCACTCACATTCACCTGAAAGAGAACAAAAAACTGCATCCGGACGGATTCCGTATTACGGTTCAAAAAGAAAGACTGACCATAGAAGGTGGAAACAGAAAAGGAACAACTTATGCCGTAAACCATTTATTAGAACTCCTTGGATTTCACTATTTCACACCCTATTCCTACGAATACCCGAAGCTGGAAGAGATCCGGTTTCCGTGCGGAATCACGGAAGACAAGCCGCAAAACGATGTCCGGATTATCAATCTTTACTATCCAAATAATCCGGAATACCAGGATTGGATGCGACTGAATACAATCGAAGAAATTTATCCGGACGGTTATTTCGTGCATACCTTTCACCGCTTGGTACCGCGTGAAACATACTTCCAGGACCATCCGGATTATTTTGCACTCGTCAATGGAAAAAGAAGTATTGATCAGCTTTGCCCCAGTAATCCGGAAGTCAGAAAGATCATTTCCGAAAAACTGCGGATAGAAATGAGCAAACAGCCCGACAAACAGAAATGGTCTGTGAGCCAAAACGATAATTTCTCCTATTGTCAGTGTGACCAATGCAAGCAAATCATTGCTAAAGAAGAGAGTCCTTCAGGACCGATTATTCAGCTGGTAAACGCTATCGCAAAGCAATTTCCTGATAAAATTATTTCGACACTTGCTTATCAGTACAGCAGAAAAGCTCCTTTAAAAGTTAAACCGCGAAAAAATGTAGAAATCATGCTTTGCACCATCGAATTGCATCGGCATGAATCCATTGAAACCAATCCGGAATGTGCCGATTTCAAAAAAGATATGGAGGATTGGGGCAAAATCAGTTCGAACATCTTCCTGTGGGACTACACCATTAATTTCAACCACAGCATTTCTCCTTTTCCGAACCTGCATATCCTTCAACCGAACATTCAATTTTTCACCAAAAACCATGTCAATGCTTTGTTTGAACAATCGAACAGTACTACCGGTTATGAATTTTCGGAACTGAAAGTATACCTGCTCTCAAAACTGATGTGGAATCCAAACCTGGATTTTGAAAAAGAGAAACAGCGATTTCTTGATGCGACTTACGGAGCAGCTTCCCCGTACATTTCACAGTACATCCGTGCGCTGGAAAAGAACCTGAAAGAAACCGGGAGCAAGCTTTGGATCTATGAGCATCCGGTCGTACACCAAAACGGACTTTTCTCCGAAGAACATCTGACCGAGTACAATGAATTTTTCGACCTGGCAGAACAAGCCGTTTTGAAATCAGACAATCCGGAGAAACTGGAGCGGGTACAACTGGCGCGTTTACCACTTCAATATGCAGAAATGGAGATCGCGGCAAACAATATGTTCTCAGAACGTGGTTTTTACTCTAAAAAAGATGGGAAAATAATACCTGCTCCTGCACTCCATGAAACACTTCAGGATTTTGAAAAGACCTGTATCCGACAACAGGTACCAACGATCAATGAATCAGAATTGACCCCACAAGAGTACATCCAATCATTGAAGCGCATGATTGATGTGAATATTGAAGGAAATTTAGCCTTTGAGAAGTCTGTTACAGCTTCCGTTCAAGCAGACAAAAAATACCTGGACGGAAATCTTGCTTATCTGACAAACGGAGTAAACGGCGCCAGTGATTACAACATTCATTGGCTGGGCTGGTTCGGAACGGACACGGAACTGATCCTCGACCTTGACAGCTTAACAACTGCAAAAAACATTTCTATCAACTCACTATGGAACGGAAAAAGCTGGATCCTGCATCCTACTGAAGTTTCCTGTAGTATTTCAGCAGATGGGATTACCTATTTTCCTGTCGGGAGTATCCCGGTAGCGGGAGAACAGCAAAAAGAACAGGCTATTCGCAACTACCTGTTCCATCCTGAAAACAAAACTTACCGGTACGTTAAACTGACAGTAAAAGGAACCAAAAAATTGTTCAACTGGCACCCGTCTGCAGGTGAGCCTTCCTGGTTTTTCCTGGATGAGATCAGTGTCGGGGATTAAAACTTTACCAAGGCACTGTAGCCGGTTAATCCCAAAGATTGTGTCATCACTCCGCCAATAAAGGTAGAATCATTGATAAAAGACAGTGATCCGGCCAGACGGTAACTGTTCACGCTTTGCGGATGGCCCTTCATATTCATGTATGTGAGGCGTTTTTTATTATTGCCGTTCGCATCCATGACCCACCAGTCGGCGCCCTGGAGTTGCCCCGGAAAAATATCACAATACGCGCCTGTCATGTAAACAATCCGCTGCCCGTTCGGTGTATAGGTCGGTGATTGTGAAAAACTTTCTTCTGTTAGTTTGGTTGTGTTTCCACTTGCCAGATCGATCCGGTAAATCGGAGTTGCAACTAAATTATGTGATTCAAACGTACTGTAAACCAGGATATCCGTTTTTGAAGGACTGATGCTTTCCACTTCCCCACCGGCAAGTTCACCCCCCGGCTGATACGTTCTGATGTTGGAAAACACCGGGTTCGGATTCCAGCTCACATCCGCAACCTTAAATACATACGCTCCGGCAGCCAGGTTCAAATCCAGGAAAACCGGTGCCTGAACGCGCTCGGTCCATGCAAACATAGTTCCATCATTCGAAATGGCCCCGTGAATGATTCCATGATCGTAGTCATTCGGGAAATTGGTCATTTGCCATGCCATACTTCCGTCCCGCTTAATAATCCACAAGTCCGTGTAGGCACCATAACCAGGAATTGCATCCTCCGGAATGCGCGTATGACCGGGTTCATTGACATAATCTGTTTTTTCGATATAGCAGTATAAGTATTGTCCGCTCGGATCCCACTCTTCCGCCCATTGATGCCTGTTTGCCGCCCATCCCGGATATGTTAACTGAACTTCCCCGGTCCCATCATAATTTGAAATGTAGATTTTGTATGTTCCATTTGCATCCGGCTTATTATAGGCAACACTATTGGTTGCTTCGTTGTAAATAACTCCCATGGTATTTTCTTTATACACTTCCATATAAGCGTAATCAGTTCCATCGTTATTGGGATCAACGGGTTTCTTTTTGCAGGCTCCCAGAATAAGGCTTACGCAGAATAAAGCAGTGAAAATTGCAGTAGCTTTCATTTTTAAAGAATTACGGGTGTCAAATTACGAATTACGAACTAAACATCCTATTATACCCGTAAGACAAACAAGGTTCTCATAAAGTTACAGATAGAAAGGAGATTAAAAAGTTCAAAGGGTTCAACTAATTGAAAATGAAGAAACGCTTGCGCTAATCGCATGTCGCCAGTAGCTCTTCGCCTTCGTGAAGCCACTTGCGCCTCTGCTAAAGCTTCAGCAGCACGCAGACGGCAGAGCAAGGTTAGCGATGGCACAAGCTTCAGCGAAGGCGCATGGAAAATTGAAAAGTTTGATTGTGTCTAAAATCAACATTGCACATTTATGAGAAACAAAAGCAGATCTATAATCGCTCAATTTTTTAGTTAGTAAGATTGTATTTTGACGTCAAAACAGCTTAGAAACACAGTAAAACCACCTTCGATCAGGTGTTAAATCCATAACATTTCCATACTCTATCTATGCTCTATCTATACTTAATCCATGCTTGAACCATACATGATGTATTCCAAAACTTATTTTGGGCTCCCGATGAGGATGTGTCGTGTTACAAGTGTGAGTAATGCACGTATATTCTCTTTGTAGTTATCTCAAGAGGTCATCGAGGGATTAGTTGTTAGTAATATTGCTAAATTGCTAAATTGCTAAATTGCTAAATTGCTAATTTGCTAATTTGCTAATTTGCTGAATCACTTTTTCTCAACCCCAATTTGGAATTCTTTCTGCTATAAAGGAAATAAATCACCAAACCTACACACAACCAAATTACAAATGCAATCCAGTTTCTCAATTCAATCTGGCTCATCATATACAAACAGGAAAGCAAGCCCAAAAGTGGAATGAGTGAAAGATTTTTCCGAATTGTCACAACTGTAATAAATAAGGTAAACAGGATGAATATCCAGGTCGGGATTTTGTGGGCAAAATGGGAAAAACCACTATTATACAAGCGTTTCCCCGCAACATTAATCGTCTTCAACGCAGATTCGATCGGAACTTTAGGTCCCTGGCTATAATATTTCTCCAAATCCGAATCCATCAGTTTCAATCCTTTCTCATCATACCCTTCCAGGAAGTGGACCAAGCGGCCTTTGGTTTGTTGATCGAGTTGAGCAACCGTTGCTGCTTTACTGTTACTTTTAATTCCTTTAAGCGACGTTTTCAGGTCGATCTTAGGTGCTTGTTCGAAATAAGCCAACAAATCGGACCCCATACGCTCCAACCCTTCTTTATCTGCTGCAAGGATCGTTTCTTTCAATTGAGCAGACTCCGTTTCCGTCAGGTCAACAATCAGATCTTTTGTTTCTTTCAATTCGGATTCGTTTACCAGGAAACCGGTCAATTCTTTTTTATATTGTACAAAACCAATGACAATTCCTCCGACAACCAAAAGCGGCAAAATATATTTTCCATTGACATATGGTGTTCTGAATTTCCCTCTCGGAATATCTGTTTTATTCTGAAGGATGAGTACCCCTCCACACACCAGGACAAAAGCAAACAATGTTCCGATACTACAGAGATCAGTCACCATTGTCAGGTTCATGAATAATGCCGGAACCGCCACCACAAAACCAACCACAACCGTTGCAAATGACGGTGTTTTGTATTTCGGGTGAACTTTGGAAAATTTCTTCGGTAACAACCCGTCGCGACTCATAGACATCCAGATACGCGGTTGTCCCATCTGGAAAACCAACAATACGGAAGCCATAGCAATAACTGCAGAAACCGCAATAATTCCCGACATCCATTTCAGATCAATTTCACGGAATACAAATGCCAACGGATCACCAACAGCTAATACTTTATAATTCACCAATCCGGTAAGGATCAATGAAATAATGACATACAAAATAGTACAGATAATGATTGCCCACATCATTCCACGCGGAAGATCCCGCTGCGGGTTCTCACATTCTTCAGCTGTAGTAGAAATAGCATCAAACCCGATATAGGCAAAGAAAACGGCAGAAACTCCTTTTAATATACCAGAAACTCCGTTCGGTGCAAAAGGACTCCAGTTTTCCGTATCCACATAAAAGATCCCAACAGCAATTACCAATAGGATTATTGCCAGTTTAATGACCACCATCACATTACTTGCATTCCGGCTTTCCTTCATTCCACGGTAAACCAGCCAGGTGATCAACACGATAATAAATAGAGCCGGCAGATCGAAAATTAAATGAAACCCGAAGATCGTAGGTGAATTCGTCCAGGCCGTATGTGCAGCTTGTAGTCCACTATCCAGGTTTTCGAAGGTTTTCCCTCCCTGCATCAAAGCAACAGCTTCGTTGTAACCGTTATGGGCGGTCAGGTAATCTGTTTGGATCCATTGGGGAAGATGAATGTTTATTCCTTCGAGCATTCCGGTAAAATAATCACTCCAACTAATGGCAACAGTGATATTCCCGATAGCGTATTCCATAATGAGTGCCCAACCGATCACCCAGGCAATGATCTCTCCGAATGCAACGTAAGAATACGTGTATGCCGAACCCGCAACCGGTACCATGGATGCAAACTCCGCATAAGCGAAAGCAGCAAAACCGCAGGCAATTGCAGTAAAAATAAACAAGAAAATCACTGCCGGACCTCCGTTCGAACTGGCTTCACCAATGGTAGAAAAAATTCCCGCCCCGATAATGGCCGCAATTCCAAAAGCCGCTAAATCCCGTACTTTCAAGTGCTTTCCAAGTGATTCGTGTCCATCGGATTGACCTTGTTGAGTAGATGCCAGGATATCCTGGACGGTTTTTTTACGGAAGAGAGAGTTTTGTTTCATAGTATTTCGCAAGGGGAGCAAATGTAATAAGAAAAAGCGTTAGCTTTTGATATGACAAACGTTAGTGCGGTCATTTATTTATTCGGAAGACTGCTTTTTATTCATCTAAATCGAATAACTCCTACTTTTTGCAAAGGCACAAAAAGCAGACTTTCGCTCATACGAGAAACTAAACTACAAAGAACAATGTCCAAATTTAAGTGACGATCACTCTACAAGGTAATTGGGATTTTCTCCGCTGTCAAAACTATTCGCATAAATATCGTATCAGTATTCCAAACTTTGAATTTGTTTTTATCTGATAAATCCTTTTCAATCTAACCGATATTCTGGCGAATTCACTACTTTTACAGCCACTTACCTAAAAAACCGGTTATGTTAAAACAAACATTCTTTCTAACCTGCCTGCTATCAATCAGCTTTTCGGGCGGATTATCAGCCCAGAACAAAACAGACTTCAACCATTACAAAACGCTGCTTTCTACCGGTTCCATTCCCGAAGACTTCAGTCTCTCTACTTATGAAAAAGTGGAAAGGGATATCAAAGCTGACCGGCCGGAATTGGCTGTTTCTTTGAGAAAAAATTTCTACACGGCAATCCATACCTCTATTGATAAGATCCTTCAATCGGAAGTGTGTGTATTCGGAGATCCGATTTCGATCTATGTGAAAGACATCGCCAAAAACTTATTGAAAGATGACAAAGAAACCTTTAAACAACTTCGTTTTTACACTTTAAAGTCGAATGAAACAAATGCTATTTCTACGGATCAGGGAATTATTTTCGTTACTACCGGTTTAATTTCCCAGGTAAGTTCCGAAGCTCAGATTGCGTATGTATTGGCGCACGAAATTGCACACTACAAGCATAAGCACGTTTTGGAGCGTTTTAAGCAAAAAACAGTCTTAAAAAACCCAAACTACTACGAATTAAGCACGTATAGCAAGGAACGTGAATTGGAAGCTGATGCGGACGCTATCGATCTATACAAAAAAGCAGGGTACGATGAAGCATTGATCGAACCAACCTTCGATGTATTGATGTATTCTTACCTGCCATTCGACGAAGTCAAGATCCCGCAAAACTTTTTTAATTCAAATGATTTTTACGTTCCGGATTTTAAATTCCCGAAAGAAGCTTTTGAGATCACCGCAGAGGAAAATTACAACGACAGCAAGAGCTCACATCCGAATATTTCCAAACGTAAAAAACAGGTTTTGGAAGTCCTTGAAAAAGGAACCGGCTGGACAGGCAGCCCGAATATCCTTGGTGCAGATCGATTCAATGAAATCCGGACAATTGCGCGTTTCGAATCCATCAGAAACAGCATTCTTTCCCTTGATCTGACCAATGCGCTTTACTCTATTTTCGTTTTGGAAAAAGAATTCCCCAATTCCGAATATTTGACACAAATGAAAGCTAAAACCTGGCTGGCGCTGGCACAAACCAAATCAGCTTCGGTTTCCAAACCTTTCGAATCAAAAATTCACAAAGAGGGTGAAATAGCAGTGCTTCATGCCATCCTGAAGAAAATGGACAAACTGGAACTTTCTTCCATTGCACTCAGACAAATCTATGATATCCGTGCTGCAAATGCGTCGGATCCTGAAATCCAGGCAATCTATGACCGCATGGTAGAAACTGCAGCAAATACAAAACAATTTGCATTGGAGTCATTTTCGAAATACGATTACCACCAGGCTATTCAGCGAAATAAAACATACAATGATTCGATCGCTAAAATCCCTGTTGACAGTTTAAAAGCCGAAACCACCAAAACGACCGAATCCAAGTACGACAAGATCAAGAAAAAGCGCTCCGCAGACGGCAATATCGATGCGCAGGTATTTGATTCAACTGTTTATTATTTGTATGGAATGAAAGACATTATGTCGGACAGCAGTTTTGTAAGAGCATTCAAATCGGCAAGCAACAAATCATTGAATTCAGCAGAGAACAAGGAAAACAAATCCAAATTAATTCCTGCAATTCCGGATTTAAAAAGTAAGAGCATCGCATTGGTTGAACCGGATATTCAAATCGTGGAATCATCCAAAAAGACGATCCAATTATCTGAATCCATTAAAGAGAACTCAACAGCATTGATTCTTGAGGAAGCAGCAGATAACGGATATAATTTAAGTACGGATAATGCTCCGAGTGATCTCACCATTGAAGGGATAAATGCCTTCACGTATCTTAAATCGGCATTGAGACAAAATGAAGGATACTCTAAAGTCAACTTCTTCCCTGTTGATTATACGGCATTGCAAAACATGTCAAAGAAATACAGCTCGGATGTCATTATGATCCCACTCATTTTTTATATCGATACAAAGAAAAGTGCCCCGATGGAAATTGCAAAACCGGTGATCGCGACCTGGTATGTTCCACCAATGGCCCTGATCTTTCTAACAGGTAAATTATTAGACGCTCAAAAAACAAGTATCACTTTTGTTGGCGTGGATTTGAAAAACGGTCATGCAGACGTATCCAATGAATACCTGATCAGCGGAAAACCTTCCAGAATCCTGTTAGGATCCAAAATTTATGAAATTTTCAAATCAACTAACTAAAAATCACATGTCAAGAATAGTAATCATTTTTATTGCAGTATCTTTCATAAGTACTCTAAATTCGTTTGCTCAGACCGGTAAGGCTTCTGATGCTGCAGCAAAGAAAAAAAATCAAACTACCGGATTCTACGGAAAGCGTTTTACACTTCAATTGGGTGCCAGCGTTAATCACAACACCATTTTGAAACTGGGAAGTTCCAAAGAAAGAGAACTTAAAAACAAGGGATATTACAGCAATTACCGGAATCAGATCAATAAGGACCAATTCAATTACAGCTTCTATGGAAGTTTGGGTTTTGTACTGAAAGAACGCACTGCTTTGTCTTTGGACGTTAACTATTACTTCGGCGATATTTTTATTCAAGGTGCAAACCCTAAAGGCCTATATGATGAATTCGGTTATTATTATGGCACGGTTGGTGGATACGATGCACGTGTAAAATACAATACTATACGCATTATGCCACGAATTGAGATCGGATCACGGGGCTCAAATATGCCAACAGGACTAGTAAACGTACTGGGGCTTGGAGTAGAACTTTCGAAATTAAAATCAGGGAATTACAAGGCAATTACATCTTACGAAACATATAATTATTACTACAGCACGGATTCCGTTTCGATCAGCGACCAGAATTTGAAATTCCAGAATGAGTTTGCGATCAACCTGACAGTGATGTATGGCCTGGAATATCGTTTACCCCTTTCGAAAAACATTGCATGGAATTTTGGCGGGTATGCACATATAAACCTTCCGGTACAGGTATTATTGTCAGATTTCCTGGGTACAATGAATTACAACGGCTCAAGTTACGATGAACAACACAAGCTCCAATTATCCCGATACCGTTTTCAGAATTTATTCAGTTTAAGAACCGGATTGGTAATTATGCTGTAGAAAAAAGATTAATTTTCCAACCTTTTTGTTAAATAAGCATTCAATGAGGAGACAAATGTTACCATTCAAATAAAAATGACATGGGTAACTTTGTAAAATTGTAATTTTAGAAAAAAATAAACTATGAAATTAAATTTACTCTTAGCTACTAGCTTAATTACAGGAGCTGCATTTGGTCAGTTCACCCAATCGAATGAACCGGTAATGGGATCATCCGTTACCATGTACCTTTTGGATTCCAATGCAGTTGATTATTCTGCTGTTACCGGAACAGGAGTTACCTGGGATTATAGTACAACTCCGGGGATCTATGGTGAAACAAAAGTTATTTCCGTAGCTCTTCCGTCAGCAACTACATATGGAAGTGATTATACTTCTTCTACCTGGGCGGTTGATATTGCTGGTTTTATGACTTCTTACTATACATCTACTGCCAGCACACGTACCTCTCAGGGATATGTTTTTGACGGTGGAAATGGTGCAGGTACTGTTCGAGTTGTTTTCAGTGGTGGGTCAAATGACGCTACAATTATGAACTATCCATATGCTATCACGGATAACCTTACGGATGCATTTTCCGGAAACGCAAACACTGACAATTTCGGATCATTAGCAACATCAGGGTCAATCGATACTAAATTTGACGGGCAAGGAACTTTGAAATTAAATGCAGCAACTACTTTATCAAATGTATCTCGCTTTAAATTGCATGATCAGGCAACTGCTGTAATTCCAATTCCGGGATTTGGAAATGTAATAATGGAAAGAACTCAATACGAATATTACACAATGACGAGCCCTTACCTTCCTGTTTTAGTTCACTCAACTTTGGTAATTACATTAGCAGGTACGCCAACTACACAACATATCGTTATGAGCAGCGTAATGCCTGATGAGTTTTTAACAGTTTCTGAAAACGATAAAGCTGCATTCGGTATGTATCCAAACCCGGCTAACGAATCTGTGGTTATTTCAGGTTTAACGGGGAACGAAACGATCTCAATCGTTGACATGGCTGGAAGAACTGTTTTGACAACTCAAAATACAGGTACTTCTCAAACATTGAATGTAGCTGATTTCCAGGCAGGAATTTACAACGTAGTTGTAATTGCCAACGGAATCAAATCAACAAAAAAATTGACTATTAACTAAGAAATAGTCTACCAAATACATAGAAAACCCCGAAGTGATGGAAACATCTGCTTCGGGGTTTTCTTTTTTGCGTTTTATTCCATAAATTAGCTCATCAATAGCTTGAAAGACAAGTACTATTACTACAATTGAGGTATTTGAGGTTTGAAATTTATTTCCGTCCTTTGTATCGGCTACAAAACTACGAATGAAGCAATTATTACTTCTTGTTACACTGTCCTTGTTGATCCATACGGGAACGCATGCACAATGCAGTGCAGATGCAGGTCCCGACTCAACTGTTTGTATCGGTGCCGCTATTCAGTTAGGCGGAACACCGGCAGGAACAGGGCCAGGTACACTTTCTTATTCCTGGTCACCCGCTACCGGACTTTCCTGCACCACTTGTCCCAATCCAATACTAACAGCGACCAGTAATCAAACCTACACACTTACAGTTAGCTCATCTTCAGGCTGTACTGACAATAATTCGGTAAATATTACAGTTGCTCCGCTTCCAACAGCTTCGTTTACTATTACCGGAAATAACAATTGTTCTACTATTCCCGTTCAATTCACCAATACTTCAACCGGAAGCGGTTTAACCTATTCCTGGAACTTTGGTGATCCCGGTTCGGGTGCTCAAAATACCAGTAACCTTATCAATCCGACACATCAGTATAACGCAATCGGCCCCACAACCCAAAACTATACAGTAACGCTGGTGGTTACGAATTCAAACGGGTGTGTGGCCAGTTCCACCCAGACAGTTACCGTGAATGCGCTTCCCGGAGCAGCATTGATTGATCCGGTTGCCGGAATGCGCAACTGCGACGGATCAAACTTCTCAATGACCGTTTTTGATGCTTCGTCTACGACAGGAAATTCAAATTATACGATTCAATGGGGAGACGGTTCCCCCGATTTCAATTCCGCGACTTTTCCCGGTGGAGGTGTTTCCCATACATACACCACGGCCGAAATCTTTTCATTAGTTTACACCGTTACCGGAAGTAATGGCTGTGTTCAATCCACTCCTTACAACGTTGCAAACATTACCAATCCGGCGATCGGAGCTGCAAATCCGGGTGCAACAACCGGTTGTGGTCCAATTACCTTATGTTTCCCCTTAAGCAATTATTCCTCCAATCACAATACAACATTCTATGTAGTCGATTATGGGGACGGCTCCCCGAGAGACACCCTTTCTCATCCGCCACCCGCAACAATATGCCACACATACAGCACTTCTTCCTGCGGACAACCGGGAAATCAATTTGTATTCCGGATGAAAGCGATCAATTTATGTGACAGCAGTGAGGCTTCAATCTCACCAATTCGCGTATATACGGGGCCGGTAGCAAATTTCAATCCTGCTTCCCAAAATAATTGCGTTGGTTCACCCGTATTGTTTTTAAACACTACTCAGGCCGGTTTCAACAGTGCCTGCAGTTCCAGCACCTTATTTCAATGGAATTTCGGGGACGGGCAAACCTTAACAACAGCTACGGCAACCAATCCGACTCATGTTTATACTGCGCCAGGAACTTATACCGTGACACTTACAGCTACGAATAGCTGTAGTTCGAATGTCATTACACGTACTGTTTGCATTGAAAATCCGCCCATGCCATCATTTACGGCTACACCAACTTCAGCCTGTATTCCGTTTACGACACAGGTAACGGATGCTTCGATAGTAACAAATACCTGTAATGTGACACGTGTTTGGACGGTACTTTTCAACGGAAGTCCTTGTTTGCCTTCTTCAGGAGCATTTTCATTCGTTGGAGGGACAAACGCTTCATCGGTCAATCCCCAGATCCAATTTACGCAGCCGGGAAATTATACGATTCGTTTGACGTTAACGAACACCTGCGGTTCGTTCATTTCAACCCAGGCCATTGTTGCACAGGCACCACCCCAGGTATCGATCAATGCAGTTCCGAGTGTGTGTGCAGGTTTAAGCGTC
This sequence comes from uncultured Flavobacteriales bacterium, assembly GCA_946480815.1. Next base: position 14,321 of record CAMLLB010000035.1, on the reverse strand, counting down.
AATCCAACAGCAGTTGTCAATGATTGTCTTGAACCTTCTGATACGTATAACTGGTCCTTTACCGGCGGTTCGCCAGCTAATGCAAACACACTTATTCCCGGAACAATTTCCTATCCAACAGCAGGAACTTTTCCAATTTCCCTGGCCGTTACCAACGCCTGTGGTACAACAACTGCAAACACTTCCGTTGTCATCAAACCAATTCCTCCGGCTCTGAACCCTCAGGTAAACACTCCTCTTTGTGCAGGCGGAACGGCGAATTTCACATCCGATGCTTCTGCTTCAACGACCTATTCCTGGTCCGGCCCGAATTCATTTACCAGCAATCAGCAAAACTTCAGCTTAACAAACGTAACATTGGCCCAGGGAGGAACATATACGGTATTCGGAACCATGAACGGTTGCGCAGGACCAAGTGCTTCCGTGACATTGACTGTAAACCCGATTCCTGTTATCACAGTCACTCCTCCGGCTGCAACGATCTGCAACGGACAATCTGTTTCCTTAACAGCTTCGGGCGCGACCAGTTACACCTGGAGCCCTGCAACCGGATTATCCGCAACAAATGTGGCTACTGTTACTGCAAATCCAACAACTACTCAAACGTATACCATTGTCGGATCTGACGGAAACTGTTCAGGCTCTGCAACAGCAACAATTACAGTGAATCCGCTGCCGGTTGTCAATGCAGGACCAAATGCGACACTTTGTGATCAGCCGATCCCGTTTACTTTAACTCCTACACCAGGAGGCGGAACCTGGACCGGGACCAATGTTACCCCAGGTGGAGTTTTCACGCCAAACGGAACAGGGACATTCCCATTGGTTTACTCTTTTACAAATGGAAATGGCTGTACAAATACAGATACTGTTCTGGTGACCGTTGTTGCTCCGACACCTGCTTCTGCCGGGCCGGACTCTTCACGCTGTTTTGGTTCAGGAGCGATTACCTTAACAGGAACTCCATCAGGAGGAACCTGGAGCGGAACCAGTATTACGGCTGCCGGAGTATTTACTCCGAATGTGGTTGGAACACATGCTTTGGTTTACACGTTCGGGACAGGGACCTGTTTATCGCGTGATACCATGCTGATGACTGTAAATCCCTTACCGGTTGCAGATGCGGGACCAAACTTTGCCGTGTGCATTGACGCCGGAATTCAAAACCTGAACGGAACTCCTGTCGGCGGGACCTGGAGCGGAACCGGAATTACAAATCCGGCTGGCGAATTTACTCCTGCTGTTGCAGGGACAGGAAATAAGACATTGACTTATTCATTCACTGATGCATTGGGTTGTATTGCAACGGATAACCTGGTTATAACTGTAAACCCGCTCCCGGTTGTAAATGCCGGCCCTGATACCACGGCCTGTGATCAGCCAAATCCGTTCCAATTAAGTTATTCCCCTCCCGGTGGTACCTGGACAGGAACAAACGTTACTCCGGGCGGTCAGTTCACACCGAATGGGACCGGTACTTTTACATTAACCTATACCTTCACTAATGCCAACGGTTGTACAAATTCCGACTCGCGTATCGTGACAATTATCAGTCCCACTCAACCGGATGCGGGTCCGGACTTTGCTGTCTGCATTGACGCTCCGAATGTGACACTTTCTCCCACTCCTGCCGGAGGTTCCTGGACCGGTTCCTTCACTACATCGGCAGGAATTTTTAACCCCACTACTGCAGGAAGTTTCAACCTGGTTTATACTTTAGGTTCAGGAGCATGCCTTTTACGTGATACGCTTGTAGCTTTAGTGAACCCTTTACCGGTTGTAAATGCCGGAAACGACTTCAGTATCTGTATTGATGCAGGAATCCAAAATTTGACCGGAACTCCAGCTGGCGGAACCTGGACCGGGACCGGAATCACCAATCCGACAGGAGAATTCACCCCTTCCATGGTGGGGAGCGGGAATAAAACACTCACCTATTCATTTACCGATGGAAACGGTTGTACCAACACAGATAATCTGGTTATCACGGTCAATCCCTTACCGCTTGTAAATGCCGGAAATGATACGACTTTGTGTAATCAGCCTTTCCCAGTTCAATTTACGGCAACTCCAGCCGGAGGAAGCTGGACCGGAACAGGAATTACTGCTTCAGGTCTCTTTACTCCGTCTTCCGTTGGAACATTCAACCTCACCTATACGTTCACGAGCGGATCCGGTTGCACCAATTCGGATACCCGCGTTGTGACGGTAGTCAATCCGACTCAGGCAAATGCAGGTCCTGACCTGGAAGCCTGTATCGATGCTCCCAATGTACAATTGAACGGAACACCGGTTTCCGGTACCTGGACGGGAAGTTTTGTGAGTACTGGCGGTTTGTTCAATCCAACCGTTGCCGGGACCTTCCCGCTTGTTATTTCCAACGGTGCCGGAAATTGTCTTACACGTGATACCATGCTTTTCACAGTTCATCCTTTACCGGTAGTGAGCGTTGGAATCGATGAAGAATTCTGTCCGAGTGATAATCCGGTTAATTTCTCCGGAAACCCGGCAAATGGTGTTTGGAGTGGAAATGGAATTACAGATGCTATTCTGGGAACATTTGACCCGGGAATAGCACCCGTTGCAACCAATACGATCGTATACACTTATACAAACCCAACTACCGGCTGTGTCAATCGTGATACCTTGCTGGCCATTGTGCACCCGATGCCGGTTGCAAACTTTAACTTCAACCCGATCACCTGTATCGGAACCAGCGAGCTCTTTACGAATACAAGCACTTTGGCGAATCAAAATAACTGGACTTTTGGTGACGGAAACACCGCTTCTACTGTCAGCCCGAACCATGCATATACTTCTCCCGGATTCTTTGATATCGAATTAGTTGTGACCACTTCATTCGGTTGCCTGGATTCCATTACACATCAAATAGAAGTCCGGATTCCACCCGTTGCTGATTTCAGTTTAACTCCGGATTCTGCTTGTGGGCCTATGCTAGTGAATTTCACTGACCTTTCATTAGGACAAAGTTTGACTTATAACTGGGATTATGGAAACGGGCAAACAAGTTCCAACCCGATTCCGGTTTCACAAACGTACCAGGCAAGCAATACAACTGATACCAGTTATACCATTACCCTGAGTTTGACGAATTTCTGCGGTAGCAGTACACATTCGGAAGAAATCACTGTAATGCCTTCACCTACCGCCGTTTTCGGAACATTGACCGATATCGGCTGTACTCCGCTTGATCTTGATATGGTAAACAATAGTTTCGGTTTACCGGACAATTATGAATGGGATTTTGGGGACGGGTCAACTTCCACTACTTCCGCTGCAACACTTCAGCATACGTTCTACACGGGAATAGAAGATACTACGTATACCATTCAATTAATCGTAAGCAATGAATGCGGATCGGATACCATTCAGCACCAAATTACCGTACTTCCACCACAGGTTAATGCGTTTTTCAATATCGATAATCCTTCCGGCTGCGTTCCACATACCATCAACCTGACACAATTTTCGCAGGGTGCCAGCTTCTCTTCCTGGGATTTTGGAGACGGAAATCTTTCCACTGCGTACAATCCAACGCATACTTTTACAACTCCCGGAACTTATGTCGTATCACTCTTTGCTGCGGGTTGCGGATTTGACACGGCGACAACCATTGTAACCGTTCATCCTTTACCACAAATTGATTTTACTTCCCTGGATTCAGTTTGTTTGAATGAAGGATTGGTATTTACGAATTTGAGTACGGGAATTGCATCCATAAACTGGGATTTCGGGGATGGAACAAGTTCTGTTTTAACCAATCCGGTGCATGCTTATTCCACTCCGGGATACTATACTGTAACACTTTCCGGAATCAGCCAAACATATGGTTGTACGACCCAAAAAACGAAAGTCATTAAAGTAAACCAGGGACCGACATCTCAATTTACACTTGGCCCGAATACAGGCTGTATGGATTTGACAGTCCAGATGACCAACAACAGTGCGGGAATTGTGAGTCAGGTGTGGAATTTTGGTGATGGAAATTCTTCCATTCTAAGCAATCCGACGCACACTTTCACCGCAGCGGGTTCTTATGTGGTCCAATTGATCGTTTTAGATAATATCGGTTGCCCGGATACTGCAACCCAGATTGTTACTGTTTATCCTTTACCGGCAGTTGATTTTACCTTCAGTACGGTTGATCCATGTGTTCAACCGACAGTGGTTGATTTTACCAACCAAAGTATGGGTGCCGTTGGTTACAACTGGAATTTCGGGAACGGTTTATCTTCATCATTGACCAATCCAAGTACGACTTATCAGCAGGCGGGTGACTATATTGTAACTTTAGTGGGGACTACAGTTAACGGTTGTATCGACAGTGTTCAAAAGACTGTATCGTCTTATCAAATGCCGGTTGCTTCATTCACCTTACCGACAGATTCCTTATGTGTCGGAGAGGAAATCTTATTGCAAGCCAATACCCAATTTGCGAATTCAGTATCCTGGTTCTTAGGCAATGGTACTATCCTGACCCAGAATCCGGTTGAGACATCATTTGCAGTAAGCGGAACGTATCCGGTAACACTCATTGCTTATGGAAACGGAGGCTGTAATGACACCGTTTCTTCCGGAACAGTTATCACAGTATTACCTCAACCAACTGCAGATTTCAGCTATACCAATGTTGAAGGCCCGGAACCGCTAAGCGGAATTGTCGACTTCACCAATCTAAGTAGTTTGGCTGATTACTATTCCTGGGAATTTGGAAACGGAACCGGATCCTCTGATGAAAATCCGCGAATCCGTTATGAAGAAGACGGAGATTTCAATGTCACGTTAATTGCCAGTACGATCTATGGTTGTGCGGATACGCTTGTAAAAACCATTACGGTGGATTTCTTCCACGGATTGTTCATTCCAAATGCCATGAGTCCCGGACATACGGACTTTGAAGTGGCGAACTTCGTTCCGAAGGGAGTCAATATGAAGGAATTCGAATTATTGATCTACGACGATTGGGGCAACCTGATCTGGTCGACAACTGCATTGGATGAAAACGGAAGACCAACCGAATACTGGGATGGAACTTATCGTGGTGAACCGGTGCAACAGGACGCATACGTTTGGAAAGCAAGCGCTACTTTCAAAAATGCGGATGTTTGGGAAGGAAAGGAATATCCGAAGGGTAAGATCAAACGATCGGGAACCGTAACTGTAATACGCTAAGTGATGAGGAAACTGATTTTATTCATAGTGATAATTGCTGCAGGAAGTGTTTACGGACAAGATCCCAACTTCTCACAGTTCTACAATAACCCGATCTATTACAACCCTTCCATGACCGCGGTAAATAATGGTATTGCCGTCAGGCTGAATGCCCGTTCTTTGTGGGGGCCGATTCCGGGAAGATTCAACACCTTCTCCTTTTCAGCCGAAGCACAAACCATGTACAAGATGGGACTTGGAATCATGGCCTATTCGGACGTGGGCGGTGAAGCTCTTTTGAGAACAGCCGGTGCTTACCTGAATTATTCTTACCGACCGGTCGACACGAAAAATTTTATACTCCAGGCCGGAGTAAGCGGTGGATTTGTCAACAAGAATATCGATTGGTCCAAACTCACTTTCTCGGACCAGCTGGATGAAACCATGGGAAAGATCAAGGAAAGCAGCTTTAACAGGCCTAATTACAACAGTGTTTCCTATGCCGATTTCAGTGCAGGATTGGTTGCCCGTTTTAACGGTTCCAGCCGTAAACAAAGTAATTCCTTCAAGCGCTTCAATGCTACATTGGGTGGAGCAATTCATCATTTATCCCAACCAAAGGACGCTTTTCTCGCCGATGGTGATAAATTGCCTTTCAAATTGGTATTCCATGCATCTTCCAATCTGCTTTTCAATGAGTTTGTGGTTTCCCCGGGAGTTGTCTACGAAATGCAGAATGAATTCAGAACATTCAGTGTCGGAAGTAATTTCATCAGTCAACCGTTTATCATCGGGATCTGGATGCGGAATCGAACGGCTGCCATGAGTTTCAAACAATATGATTCCTTTATTTTTACGCTTGGCTTGAACCTGCGCACCAAATATGAAACTTTGTGGCGTGTAACATACAATTTTGACATGACGATTTCCCGCCTGAAGACAAGCAGTTATGGGAGCCATGAACTTTCACTCTTATTTGAAATTCCTACCAAGGTGTTGTTCTCCAAAAATGTGAACAGTAAAAGCATGAGACGACGCTATCAATGTCCGAAAGAGTTCAGTGGATTCTAACGAATTCCACCTTACCTCAGACTTATTTGCCTTTATCAGGCAAAGTCCTCGTCTTCACCAGTCACTGCTGGCTCTTCATTGCCAAAAAGGTGGAGCCAAAAGTCTAGGCCTGTATTCGAAAATCTGTAATCTACATGGCATTGCGCGAAAGCATTCAAAACTCGTCCGATCAGCTAAGGCTGAATCGAACTCAAACAAGGAATGCTTTTTTTCGCTCCATTTATTTGATTACTATAATTTTCAGCATAAGGGCCAAATAAAAAATTCACTACACTGATTTAATACTGGCTTCTGAATTAGACCGGATTATTTCGACCATAAAAGGAGATGGCAAGAGTATATGTATAATGAAATCAGTGCCCAAGGAGTTCAGTGGATTTTAATTTAATTATCAATTATCAAGATTTAGAACTCTTGATAATTTTTCTTCATTCATAATCGATAATTCCCCTAGACCCACTTCTTCTGCATTGCCAAACGAACAGCTTCCACTTTGGAATTAACATGCAGTTTTTCATAGATGTTAGTCATATGCTTACGCACAGTATGGGGACTGATAAATAATTCATCCGCGATCGTGGTATAACTTTTTCCTTGTGCCAGGCAATTCAGGATATCCATTTCGCGGGAACTCAGAGGCGTTGTTTCCTGCGTTGAAACTTCCCCGGGTTGATTTTGAATGAAGTTGTAAGCCTTTTTTGCAATTGCCGGGGCCAAGGGTGCTGCTCCGAATTCCAATACATTATCGATAGCCGAATGCAGGTTTGCAATGGATTCATCTTTCAGCAGGTAACCGCTCGCTCCCGCCTGGATAGCAGCAAAAATGCGCTCTTCATCATCAAAAACGGTAATCATGATAAAATGGATCTGCGGAAAAAGTGCTTTGGCTTGTTTCACAGCTTCAATCCCATCCATTAAGGGCATATCAATATCCATGAAAATGATCTCCGGAAGCGGTTGAAGGGTTGGGAGTACATGAAGGAAGGCCTGACCGTTAAAAGCTGTCATAGTAATTTTCACTCCCGACTTCGCTTCCAGTTTCTCAGTCAGGATCTGCACGTTGTACACCTTGTCGTCGACAATTCCAATTGGACAAATTCCCATAGAAGCAAATGTGGGGATTTATTCAGGAATTTCCAATTACGCAATTGTGCTATTTTTCTTCCAGCGAAGTGTTAGGATCATTCCGCTGTGAACAGAACTTTTTTCCATTGAATAGATCGCTCCGATCTTCTCTGCACGTTGCTCAATACTTTTCAAACCATAATGAAATTCGGGTTTTACGGCAGGATCAAAACCGATACCGTAATCCTCAATTGAAAGTACCAGGTACTCTCCGTCTTCTTTCAGACCGATCTCTACTTTTTGGGCCCGGGAATGTTTGTAAATATTACTGATCCCTTCCTGGAAAATACGCATCACATGTAAAGAAACTCCCGGATCCAATCCGACAACCATGGGATCAGAATCTTCTATCTGAATGTTGAATTTCACCTTAATTGAATTGTCTTCCAGCCATTTTTTGGCAACATTCTTCATTCGATCCAACAAGACTTTTGATGACATACTTTCGGAATGCAGGGCCCACACTGTATCCCGCAAAGAGCTCATTGCTTCCTGGCTCATCAGAAAAGTCCTGTTGATCCGTTCATTTCCCTGATCACTGAAAGAAAGCAATTCCAGGTTATTGACCACGAAGCTCAACTGTGAGCCTACCAAGTCATGTAAATCATAAGAAATTCGTTTTCGCTCTTCGTTTGTAGCTTGAAATACCTGCTGTTGCACAATCAATTCTTTCTTCAGGGAACGCCTGATAAAATAGAATATCAAGGTAATTACGGTTAACAACAAAATCGCGACCAACACGATCCAGTAGGTATTTTCCAACTTCCGATTCAGCTGTTGCTGCAACAATTCTGCATCTTTCTTTTTTCTGTAAAGTTCCGAACGCTGTTTTTCCGATTTGATGTCGTAGATAGCGTTTGTCCTGGAAATCGTACGATCGCGAAGTTCTTTGTAATAGCGCAAATGGTGTAATTCATACTTACTCCAGAAGTCCTTTGCTTTTCGGTTCTGATTTTGATCCAGGTAAATCAAACCCAGCGCTTTATAAATTTTATATAACTGTTCATTCGCCTGAAGTTTTTCAGCGATGGGCAAAGCTTCCGATAACAGTTTCTCCTCTTTCTTCTGATCCTTTTGGTCTTTGTAAACCTGAGCCCAATTGATCAGCGTACTGAGATACAAATATTCATTTTCAATCTCTTTGGAAAGACCGGCACTTTCCCGGTATATTTTCTCTGATTCCGAAAAGCGCTTATAATCCTCCAAAATCATCGCTTTATTGCACAAAACAATAGCTAGTCCGTATTTGTTGGATGTCCTTCTGTACCCCTCGATTGCCAGTTCCGAATAATAAAGGCTTGAATCTTTTAATCCGATGGTATTAAAGTTAGTTCCCATATTGGAATACGTATCCAGGATCTGGTCCTTATCGTTTGCGCGTTTGTATGACGAAACACTTTTCCGGTACCAAAACAAAGCAGTTTTTCCAAGGTCCAATTCCTCATAGATCAAGCCCAGGTTATTTTGCGTGGCCCCGACATTGAGATAATCGTTCATTTTCTCAAAATACAGTTTCGCTTTATGAAAGGATTGAATGGCACGTTTGAGGTCATTTGTCCGCCAGTAAATTAAACCGAGATTATTTTCACAGGAAGCAATTCCTTTTGAATACCCGTGCTTTTTAGCTATTGCCAGTGCTTTTTTATAATTGGCAATTGACAAATCGATTTGAGAAAGCACATCATATGCAATTCCGATTCGGATATAAGCCCGGATCTCTCCCGGAAAAAATGCACATTTATTGGACTTTTCGGCGATTTCCAGGCATTCTTTTATGGCCGCTTTCGGGTTTTCGTAACACAAATCCAATACCTTGTCATTCCGTTGGTTGATCTTATTGGTATCACATTGCGCGTAAGTTCCTAAAGAAAAAAAATTCAGCAGTAAGCCAAGCAGTAGTAATTTTTTCATAATCCGGTTTTGGGAACTTACTTCAGTTCCTGTTTTTTCAGGTGTTTTCTTCGTTTCAAATAAAGCAGACCGAAGAACCCGATCAGAATCCCTGCAATGAACCAAATCAGGATATCCTGGTACCAGGGAGCTCCTATTGTAAACATGGTATGCTGAGGATTTGAATAGCGTCCTGTCCCATCATCAAAAACTCTTAATTCCAGCGTATAATGCCCGGAACTTAAATGCACAAAATTCAATTTTGTTGATCCCAATGGACAATTTGTCCAGCTTGTCTGATCCGATTCATTATTCCTTACCAGGCGGTATTGTAACTGATAGGGATGATTCCCCATTAATTCAACCAACTCATAAGGAATCGTTATTTCGGTGTTTCCCGGCCCGAATTCAGTTGTGTTCTTCGGTGAGTGATTCCCTTCCGGTTTTCCCAAAATGAATGCCGGGAAGTCGGTTTTTACTTTCTCCCATTTAAACTCAAACAAACCGAATTGGGTGGCTACAAACACTTTGTCATCCAGGACCACAAAATCCCTCAGGAATAAATCGTTCATGCCTGAAAGTGCTTCCAAACGTTCCAGGTTCCCGTTCAATACTTTTGTTCTGTAAAGTGTTTTATCCGAAAGGATGTAAAACTGATCGTTATAAATTTTCAATTTGGAAACCAACAGGTTACTTCCGTTTTCCCGGAAATTCAGTTCTTGTGTTACTCTTCCTTTTTTAATGGTAAAAATCTTATTGGCCGAACTCAGCACATACCATACATGTTTGTGAAAGAGTATTTCAGAAGGATCAATGTTTTCGTTAAAATAACGGATTGAACGGTATTGCAGGGTATTCAAATCAAGACTAAACAACCCTTCCAGATTTGAAAACAGAACTTCGTTCGTATCGGATTGCTGAAACAATTTCACGGGGCTTTCCAATACAGTATTGCGTGGTTTTCCTTTAGTCAGTTTCTCACGCAATTCTTTGGCCGATTTTGCTTCAATGCTAAATAATCCTTTGGAAGAAACAAGGAGAAAACTTCCATTATTCAACGGTAAAATTTCCTTTATAACTTCATCCGTCAAAATAAGCGGCATGCGAATGCTGACTTGTTTGGGATCGGTTTTCACCTCATTTTTATGAACCGTACTGCGGATTTTCTTCCCGAACTTATTCAGGACCATCATTTCCCCGGAATTGCTTCGTGCAATGATCTCACCCTGGTTCAGGTCCAAATAATTGAATTCGGTCGAATTAAGCAATTTGTAGGAACCGGCCGGTATGCAATACAATCCTTTGGATTTGGTCCCCAGCCAGATATTCTTGTCCTTATCCTGGAAAACCGCAGTTACATGTAATCCTACAATAATGGATTTCACGCGCATATCCCCTGCTTTCAAAACAATCATACCCGTTTCAGAAAGCAGATATACTTTTCCTTCAATGCGCACTATTTTTTGAATGGAATGGTTGAATGCTCCGATCAGTTTATTCAGATTTTTAAACCGTTTGTTTATGTATTGGAGTGAGATGTTTGAATTCGGTTTTGAAGGGAAAATGATCAGGGCATTCTTCTCACCTACCAGCCATCTTCCTTTCATTCCCGGCAGTGTTCTGGAAACCTGGTCATCAATATCGATCAATTCATTACCTGAAAGTAACGCAAAACGTCCTTTTCCCGTCTCTGCGTAATCGATCAATTCCGATTTTCCCTTTTCATAAAACGGAATTTCTGTTCGTGATACCAAAGAAAACGGATTTGTTTTGAAGACATAGACTGCATCCGGGCAAAGAACTCTCAGTTTTCCTTCTTTCGTTTTTTCCAATTTCAGGATCTGATTTTTAATTTCCGGTAATGAAATCAAGACTACCTGATCGTCTTTTATTTCGAAAAGCTGTCCCGTTTTGTTTAAGCCGATGAATTTATCTTTCAACCTCATCAGTTGAACAATGTCTTTGGAATATAGTTTGGATGAAGCGATTTGTTTTGACTGGAAACCGTTAAAACTAAATACACCTTTATCCGTTCCTAAAATCAAGCGACCGAATGCGTCTTGTTCAATTGCCGTAATGTGATGATCTTTCAGCGAAGTCTCAACCGGATAATAATACGATTTTGTTTGTGCAAAAATGAGTGAAGTGAAGAGCAGAAAGATCGGAACTAATTTCATTTTTTTCTCTTTTAAGTACCGACATTTATCGTCGGTGATGCTTTTGTATTTCGGTTTGAAACCACTGCCATAAATTATCCTTTGGCACCGGTGCTGTTATTTTTACTATCTCTTTGGTTGTCGGATGTTCAAATTCCAACTCTCTGGAATGCAAATATATAGAACCATCCGGATTTGAGCGTTTCGCTCCGTATTTCAGATCGCCTTTAATGATACAGCCGATTGCAGACAATTGCGCACGGATCTGGTGATGCCGTCCCGTTTCCAGTTCCACTTCCAATAAGGTGTAATTATCGGAACTGATTAATTGCCGGTATTTTAATCGAGCCTCTTTTGTATTCTTACGCGCCTCATTATACGTGTAAGTCTTGTTTTGCTTTTCGTTACGTTCCAGGTGATGGACGAGCGAAGCTGATTTTTCCTTCGGGGCTTTTTCAACCACCGCCCAATAAACTTTCCGGGGATGTTTTTCTGCAAAAAGCTTATTCATCCGCGTCAACGCTTTACTGGTACGTGCAAATACAATCCCTCCCGAAACCGGCCTGTCCAGACGGTGGATCAAACCACAAAACACATTTCCCGGTTTTTCGAACTTGTGACGAATGTATTCGCGCACCTTTTCCACCAGGGGAAAATCTCCGGAAATATCTCCCTGTACATTTTCTCCTGCGTGTTTATTGACCACAATCAAGTGATTGTCTTCATACAGCACATCTTCCGGGCGGATTTGCTCCATGTACTAATATTGTTCGTTTTGATTCGGGAAATCACCGCTGCGTACATCTTCGATGTAGTTCTTAACAGCTTCGGTCATCACGTCATACAGATTTGCATATTTACGAAGGAATCTTGGAGAAAACTCGTTATTGATCCCAAGCATATCGTGCACCACCAACACTTGTCCGTCTACCCCATTCCCTGCTCCGATGCCAATAATCGGAATAGAAACAGATTTTGCCACTTTTTCTGCTAAAGCCGCCGGAATTTTTTCCAGCACAATGGCAAAACATCCTGCTTCTTCCAGGGCTTTCGCATCTTCAATCAAACGTTGTGCTTCAGACTCTTCTTTGGCCCGAACAACATAAGTACCGAATTTATAAATAGACTGTGGTGTTAAACCCAAGTGCCCCATCACCGGAATTCCGGCGGTTAAAATACGCTGAATGGATTCGATGATCTCAATTCCACCTTCCAGTTTCACGGCGTGTCCGCCGGATTCCTTCATGATACGGATCGCATTCGATAAAGCTTCTTTGGAATTTCCCTGGTAAGAACCGAAAGGCATATCCACCACAACCAATGCTCTTTCTACCGCACGAACAACAGAAGCAGCGTGATAGATCATCTGATCCAGCGTAATCGGAAGCGTGGTTTCATGTCCGGCCATGACATTGGAAGCGGAATCTCCGACCAAAATGATATCAATTCCGGCAGAATCAATGATCCTTGCCATTGAAAAATCGTATCCGGTCAACATGGAGATCTTTGCTCCGGAATTTTTCATTTCTTGTAAAACATTCGTAGTGACGCGTTTTACATTTTTATGCACAGACATGAGCGATAATTTTATCTAACAAATTTAGTTAATTGCGAATTATGAATTGCGAATTGCGAATTGAAAGTTCACTTCGACTTCGCTCAGTGACCTTTGGTTTTGTAATTTTTATAGATAGATACCTGGGTGACAGAATGCTTACGCAGGAGCTACAGCATAGGCGCAGCGGAGTCGAAGTCACTCGAACCATACATCGTGGATGATCTGTTTTCCGGCTGTTTGATTAACACGTTCGATAATGATCTGTTTTCCGTGTAATAATTCATCCCGCATGACGGAAGAATTCAGGGCAACAATCAGAACTCCGTGTCGGATTTGAAGATTGGTCGTCCTTACAGCTACCGCTTTTCCCATCATTTCCTCCCACTTATTCAGCACATCCATTTCGGTAAGCTTCCCCTGCAATTGGTAAGCGTTCATCAGCTTATCCACCAATTCTTTCATAGGTTGTGCATTCCCCGATCTTTTACGTTCGTCCCACTCGCTCATACCAATTCGGAATTAAAAATGATCATATTTGGTTTTACCTGTATCGTATCAAAAATAGCTGTAACGCGATTCTCGTCTGTATCCGTCACCAATACCTGTCCGAATGTGTTTTTAGAGACCAATTCCATCAATTGTGCCACGCGCAGGTTGTCCAGTTTATCAAAAATATCGTCTAACAGCAGGATCGGAGTTTGTTTCAGGCGCTCTTTCAACCAGTCGAATTGTGCCAGGCGTAAAGCGATCAGGAAACTTTTTTGTTGTCCCTGAGAACCGAAACGTTTAATGGGCAGCCCTTCCAGCAAAAAAGTAATATCATCCTTATGGATCCCAACCGAAGTATAATGGACCCGCATATCTTTCGGATAAGCCTGTTCCAATAAAATCCTGAAATCCGTTGTAGAAAGTTTGGATTCATAGTTCAGGGAAACCGCCTCCTGTTCTTGTGAGATCCATTTGTAATAATGCTGGAACAAAGGAATGAATGCTTCAATGAAAGAAACGCGTTTATTGTGGATCGCTGTTCCGTAACGGATCAATTGTTCGTCCCAGATCTCGATGGATTCCCGTTCAAAGAAACCATTCTCAAATTGCAGTTTCAATAAGGCATTTCGCTGATCGAGCACTTTATTGTACCGTTGCAGGTCGTTCAGGTATTCGTGATCGAACTGAGAGATAATACCGTCCATCCACTTCCTGCGTACTTCACTCCCTTCCGAAATCAGGTCCGTATCGTAGGGAGAGATCATTACAACAGGGAAATGCCCGATGTGATCTGCCAAACGATCGTATTCTTTTTTATTCTTCTTGAAAACCTTTTTGGAACCGGATTTCACAGATCGGAA
>CAMLLB010000034.1 GCA_946480815.1 uncultured Flavobacteriales bacterium | reverse complement strand
AAATTGATTTATAAAAACATGTAGGGGCGCGATTAATCGCGCCCCTACATGTTTTTATAAATCAATTTTTAAACAGCAACTTCGGCCTTAATATGCGGGTGCGGATCATAATTCAATAATTCGAAATCTTCGTATTTGAAGCCAAAAATGTCTTTTACATCCGGATTAATCTTCATTGTTGGGAGCGGCCTGAAATCACGTTCCAATTGCAATTTAGCCTGGTCCAGATGATTGGAATACAAATGAGCATCTCCCAGTGTATGAATAAATTCTCCCGGTTTCAGATCACAAACCTGTGCAACCATCATTGTCAATAAAGCATAGGAAGCAATATTGAACGGAACGCCCAGGAAGGTGTCTGCAGAACGTTGATATAGCTGACAGCTTAATTTTCCTTCGGCGACATAGAATTGGAACATCGTATGGCAAGGAGGCAAGGCCATGTTATCTACATACGCAACGTTCCATGCACTGACGATCAATCTTCGGGAATTCGGGTTCTTCTTGATCTGTTCGATCAGGTTGGAGATCTGGTCAATGGAACCGCCGTCCGGAGTTGGCCACGAACGCCACTGATAACCGTATACAGGTCCCAGGTTTCCGTTTTCGTCAGCCCATTCATCCCAAATGGAAACATTGTTGTCTTTCAAATATCTGATGTTGGTATCACCCTGAAGGAACCACAACAACTCATGAATAATCGAACGGAGGTGCAGCTTTTTGGTCGTCAATACCGGGAAACCATCTTCCAGGTTGAAACGCATTTGATATCCGAAAGTAGATAAAGTTCCTGTACCGGTGCGGTCTCCCTTGAAAGTTCCGTTGTCTAAAATGTGCTGTAATAAATCGTGATATTGTTTCATTGGTGTCTTGAAATGAGCATTGAAAAACTAAACCCGAAGTTAAGGAATTTAATCACAGGCAGGTGGTTTTGGTTGATAATTCGATTGCATTGTTGATTCCTTTCTCTATTTTTACCCAAAACTAATAAATGCGTTTTTGTTTATTGCTTTTCATCGTTACTTGCTCAATCAACGGGATTTCCCAGGAGATCAAAAAGAAGTACCTGGGAGTTTACACCGGGGAAATTCCTTCTTACGCACTGGAGTTGGGTGAAGAAGTATTCCAGGTGGAAAGTGCACTCATCGAAGTTCAATTGAAGCCGGAAGGGGTTCTGCTTGAAAAAATTGGCACGAAAGAAATCACCGGAACATACCAGTTTATAAAAGAAGACAAGAGCGCGATTTACTTTGAGGTCAAATTAAAAGAACAATTTATCCCTGAAAGTTATGTGCTTTATAAAAAAGACAAGCGCTTGGAGCGAAAGGGAATTTACCCGCAGCCGGATGTTTTCCTGAGAAAAATCTAATATTGGAATGAATCACAAAGACCCCGAAGCACACAAGGTATATTTAATAAGCTAAACTTTATGGTATGATAAATAGAGGTTTATTTAACCTTATTTAATCCTGCAAAAAATCTTTGTGCTCTTCGCGTCCCTTGTGGTTAAATATTAATTTTTCACCACCTTGATGCGGCTGATCGAAGTTCCTTCCTGGATTTCCACCCAATAAATTCCGCTGCTTAACATGCCCGAAAAATGATCCAGCTTCACCTCGTTCATTCCGTAAACCGGAGTCTTTTGTATGGAACTGATTTCATGTCCGTTCAAGTCGAATAATTTGATTTGGGTATTACTGATCCCGGTTGAGAACCAGGATATGTGCAGATCATCGCTGAAAGGATTCGGATAAACGGATAGTGAAGCAATTTCCTGTTCGATAAGCCCCAGATGACAAGTACCCAGGATATTGTTGTCAATCCAGGTTGCACGATCAACGATCCATTGCTTGAATGCTGCAATTTCTCCGGGATAATCTGCCGGGATCGGACTTGGATTGGGCCAGGTGTAAATTCCTAAAAGTGGCCATTGTTCAAAATGCCGGTCTTTTGCCTGATCAATGTACTGGGCAATGGAGTCAATCTTGCCGTAAAGTGAATCATTCGAAAGAAAGGTCTGACGAAGTGTTGTCCAACGGCATTTTAGTTCATCCTGGAACCAGCCGTCTTCCAACATTCGTTTCCACCAGGTTGGGAGCTGCCATCCACCGGGGCAAGTATTGGAAAAATCGTATTGCCAGCCTGTGTGATCATCGCCTGCACAATAATCTGCGTTCCACCAGGCTAAGTTGAAATCCCACATCGGGCCCATGCGTAGTTTTCCGCCTTTGGAATCTTTTTCCTTGTGCAAAAAGGTACTCAAACGATAACCGTCTACATTTTTACTGATCTCATTCAGGATTAAAAAATCGATAAATGTTTCCGGGACACTGTATTTTCTGTACCCGGTAGTTGGGTCTGCAAAAGAAGGACTTGCAAGCACTGTTTCAAACGAATCCACGTATGCCTGGATGTAATCTGCCTGTTGTGGCATGATCTCATCCGGTTTGGGATAATGGTACAAAAAGTTAATGTCTGAATTATCTTCAGCCGGATAATCGGATGTCCAGCCATCGTTGTTGGAACCGGTAGTTTTATCAATTTTAATGATGTATCCACCTGTCAGGTCATCACCTGTAATATCCGTTGGAAGTAATTTCGCAATATCAACTCTGTTCGGATCGCGTTTAATTTTTTCCATCAGGGTATAGATTCCCTGGTACTGCCCGTTTAAAACCAACTCACACAACATGGTCCGTGAAGCGTAATGTTCCATTTTATTCGCCAGTTCATAGGTTAGAATATTGCGCATACAGCTTTTGTCGTTGTATGGGGCGTACAAGATCCAATCATGCTCTTCCGGCATTCCAAGTAAAGTGGTGTCTTTTACTGTTCCGTTTATATCGCGTGTTTCAAATCCGTAAGATTTTTGAGGGAAATCTCCTGATGTGGAACCTCTTCGTTCAATCCCGATCTTGTTGTTGTAAGCATTTGCAGGATCATTTACATGGTTAATATTTCCCAAACCATTGTCGATCATTTTCATCTGAGCTTCAATCTTAGGTTCGTCGGGAATGCCTTGATTATTGGTGTTAATAATCACAATAGGCAGATTACTGCTAACGAACGGCTGATAGGTCGCAGGATCATTCCCGAAGGTAATTGACCAGGAATCCAGTGTTCCTTCGTCACCGTTTGCAGAGTCAAAGATTTTCAATTTCCAGGTTCCGTTGGGGGCTTGACCGTTGTTTGCCACACCAAGCGAATTCATCGGTTTAAAAATACCGCTGAAAGGTGCACTTTGGGTTGTGATGGAAACTGTTGCATCGCTTCGCAGGCAAGTACCGTCGAAATTGTTATCGCTTCCTCCGATGGCTGAGAAAAGGATGATTTGTGTTCCGTCCGGAGCTTCAAGTGTTGCGGTAACGTCCGCATCCCAGGTATGTGTGATCGTGAGGCAAACCTGTTCCAACCCGAAAGTTGTTTGGTTGATACTTGTCGGGAGTCCGTTCACGTTTACGGATCGGACCAATTCCTGGTTGTCCTGGATGTTTCCGGATGTTCCGTTAAAAGTCTGGCCAAAGGAAAATACACTTGAAACAAGTGCGAGGAGGGAGAGTTTAGTTTTCATTCAATGTTATTGAAACATTAAATTACCATTAAATTATTTAGTAAACAATTAGTGTGAAATTTCTGACAATTCTGCCGGATTATGTTTATGACGGAACAAAATCACAAAGAGAATAGTCACAACTAAAGAATAGGCGGCAAAAACATACCATGCGCCCGACCAGTCTGTCTGACCATTTGAAGTCGTAAAATAATTGCCGATAACCCAACTGCTCCCAACGGTTCCGATATAAGCTCCAAATCCGTTGGTCATCATCATGAACAAGCCTTGTGCACTTGATCGGATAGAATGATCGGTATTCGTTTCAATAAACATTGATCCGGAGATATTGAAGAAATCGAATGCCATTCCGTATACAATATTCGATAGGATGATGAGCAACCAACCGGCAGAAGTATCTCCCAGGGCAAAAAATCCGTAACGAATAACCCATGCCAGCATCGCCATCATCATGACCTGTTTGATTCCGAACCGTTTCAGGAAAAAAGGAATGGTGAGGATGAAAAGCGTTTCTGAAATCTGTGAAATAGACAAAATAACTCCTGAATAATTTCCAATAACCGATCCTTTGGGGAAGCTGAATAAATAGGCTTCACCATACATGTTGGATAATTGAAGTGCGGCTCCCAACAGCATGGAAAAGATGAAAAATAAAGCCATTTTGTAATTGGCAAATAGTTTGAATCCATCAAGTCCCAGGAGACTGACAATCCCTTTTTTACCTGAATTCAGGTTTTCGGGGGTACATGCCGGTAAAGTGAATGAATAAAGTCCGAGTAAAACAGCCCCGATACCTGCAAAAACGAACTGATTGGCAGTAATGTTACTCCCGGTGCGGTTTGTTACCCACATGGCTACGATAAAACCAACAGTTCCCCAAACGCGGATAGGAGGAAAAGATTTGAGTACATCAAAGTTATTGGAAGTTAACACGCGGTATGAAATAGAGTTTGCCAGTGAAATCGTTGGCATATAAAAGATCATTGCGGCAAGGATCACATAAAATAATTCACCCGGATTGTCTACAAATGGAACGTAAAACAGAATTCCACCATAAGCCAAATGAAGTAATGCGTATAATCTGTCTGCACGAATCCATTTGTCAGCGATGATGCCGGTTAATGACGGCATTAGAATAGAGGAAATTGCCAATGTGGAAAAAATCGCTCCTACTTCCTGGACAGACCAGCCTTTGCCTTTTGTACCGTAAGTGAAAATAGTTGTCAACCAGGCTCCCCAAACGAAAAATTGGAGAAAGCTCATTGCGGTCAAACGAAATTTGATGGATTTCCCCATAGTAGTAGAAATTGAATGCTGATTACGCTCCGCGCTTTTTGATTTCGTCACGAATTTTGGAAGCCAGCTCATAATCTTCATTGTCGATAGCATGTTGAAGCTGTTCTTCCAGTTCTTCTTTATTCATTTTGGTGAACTCGTTATCGTCAGTTTCAGCAACTTCCATTTCGTCATCTTCTTCCAGGAATTCATCAGAAAGGATTCCCGCTGAAGATAAAATGGACTCAAACGTATAGATCGGGCAATCAAATCGCACTGCTAAAGCAATCGCATCGGAAGTTCGTGCATCAATATCTGAAAAGACACCCTCTTTTTCACAAACCAGTTTTGCAAAGAAAATTCCTTCCTGCAAATTGTAGATGACAACTTCTTTTAACTGAATGGAAAATGTTTGGGCCAGTGATTTAAACAGATCATGAGTCAGTGGTCTGGTCGGTGTCATTTTTTCCAATTCGATGGCAATGGCTTGTGCTTCAAAACCGCCAATGATAATTGGTAAACGACGTTTCCCGCCTGATTCTGCTAAAACCAAAGCATAAGCACCGCTTTGAGTTTGACTGTATGACAGTCCAATGATATCTAGTTTAATCTTGTCCATTCGAACGTTTTCCTTACGAAGGGTTTAAATGAGGAGGGAAGCATTGTAATGTGCTTCCCTCTTCTTATTACTTTCGTAAAAATAATTAATTTGATGAATCTTAGTGTGGTGTTGAGCGGAATTTTTTTACCGCCTCTGTTAATTTTGGAAGTACGTCAAAAGCATCTCCAACAACACCGTAATCAGCAGCCTTGAAGAAAGGTGCTTCCGGATCTGTATTAATAACTACAATCACCTTCGAACCGTTTACACCTGCCAAATGCTGGATTGCCCCGGAAATACCCGCTGCAATGTATAAATTCGGACGAATGGCAACACCTGTTTGTCCTACGTGCTCATGATGAGGTCTCCAACCGATATCGGCAACCGGACGGGAACATGCTGTTGCTGCTCCTAATGCTTTTGCAAGGTCTTCAACGATTCCCCAGTTCTCCGGACCTTTCAATCCACGACCTGCGGAAACAACCAACTCAGCTTCTGGTAACGGAATTTCACCTTCCGGCATTTTTGTTTCAACTACTTTGATCAATGCAGTTCCCGCAGCTCCGTCAAAAGCTTCAACCGGACAAGCCGAACCTGTTTTTTCAGGTTGGAATGAATTCGGAAGAAGGGAAATGATCTTTTTCGCTGATTTAACGGAAACAAATCCGAATGCTTTTCCGGAGAATACATTCACTTTTACTTGTCCGCTTGCATTTGGAACATCCACTGCTCCGGAAACCAGACCTGCTTTCAAACGAACAGATAAACGAGGTGCAACTGCTTTTGCAACCAAATCGTGAGAGAAAACAATCAGTTCCGCTCCTGTCGATTCAGCAGCTTTTGCTACCAAACGTGTAACCTGTTGAGAATCCTCAGCAGCAACCGAACGGTCTACCAATACTTTCTGAGCACCGTATTCACCTAAAGTTCCTAATGTTGCATCGTCTACCGATCCGGTAGCCACAACTGTAATTGTTCCTCCAATTTTCTTTGCATAAGTAACCGCTTCAAGCGCACTTTTTGCCAAATGATTGGATGAATTGATATAAACTAAAATATTCATGATTTCGTATTGTCGATTAAATAACTTTAGCCTCGTTGTGTAACAAAGCAACTAATTCGTCCATGTTGTTCGGATCGATCATTTTCACTGCAGATTTTGGTGCAGGTAACCCGTATTCAACGTATGCGGTAAGATCTTCTGCAGCAGAAGGAGTAACAACCGTCAATGGTTTTGTACGTGCTGCCATAATTCCGCGCATGTTTGGAATACGTTGTTCTGCCATTCCTTTTGCACAGGAAACTACCAGTGGAAGATTTGCTTCAATAACCTGAACACCTCCTACGATTTCCTGCTCCATGCGTGCTGTTGTACCGTTGATATCCAATTTTGTTGCTAAAGAAACAAACGGAAGGTCCATTGCTTCGGCAATCATTCCCGCCACTTGCGAACCGTTGTAATTGATCGTTTCTTTACCTGTAAGGATCAGATCAAATCCGTTTGATTTTGCGTACTCAGCAATTTGAACAGCTGTGAAATATGCATCTTTAGGATCTGCATCAATACGTACTGCATCATCGGCACCAATTGCAAGTGCTTTTCTGATAATAGCCTCATCAGCAGCGTTTCCTACTGTGATGATTGTCAAGTTTCCACCTAATGTTTCTTTCAATTCCAAACCGCGAACAAGTGCATACCACTCATCGTATGGATTGACAATGTACTGAACTCCATTTTCATCGAATTGCTTGTTCCCGTCTGTGAACGCAATTTTCGAAGTTGTATCCGGAGATTTACTGATACATACCAAAATTTTCATAACGTATTTTATTTAAACGTAAACCGGATTTTTCCGAAGCAGATACTCTCAGGTTTTAGCTTGTTAAACTTCTTTTCGGGAACAAAAATAATCAAATCATCGCATGAAATAAATATTATGCACTCATAATAAGTGTAGGTTTTAAACAATTTGTTCACGATTTACGGAAAATGTGTGTGCTTATCTCCTTATTTTGGTGTGCCAGAAACGAATTTTGATTAATTTTGACCCTGCTTTAAGCGAAATAAAAAACAATAAGAATGAAGACTGTTCAATTTAGAGAAGCCCTTCGTGAAGCGATGTCGGAAGAAATGCGCCGTGACAACGGAGTTTTCCTGATGGGTGAAGAAGTTGCTGAATACAACGGAGCGTATAAGGTTTCCCAGGGAATGTTGGATGAATTTGGTCCGAAACGTGTCATTGACACCCCGATTGCCGAATTGGGATTTGCAGGGATTGCCGTAGGAGCTTCCATGAATGGACTTCGTCCGATCGTTGAGTTCATGACATGGAACTTCGCGATTTTGGCTGCTGACCAGATCATTAACTCCGCTGCGAAAATGTTGCAAATGTCGGGTGGTCAGTACGGATGTCCGATTGTTTTCAGAGGTGGTAACGGTACTGCAGGTCAGTTGGCTGCTACTCACTCTCAAAGTTTCGAAGCGTTTTATTCACATGTTCCGGGATTGAAAGTAATTACTCCTTCCACACCATACGATGCAAAAGGTTTGTTGAAAGCTGCAATCCGCGATAATGATCCGGTAGTTTTCCTGGAATCGGAAAAAATGTACGGTGATAAAGGAGAAATTCCCGAAGGAGAATATATTATTCCGATCGGAGTTGGAGATATCAAACGAAAAGGGGCACATGTAACTGTCGTTTCTTTTGGTAAGATTATCAAAGTAGCTCATGAAGCTGCAGAAGTTTTGGCAAAAGAAGGGATCGAATTGGAAATCATCGATTTGAGAACTATTCGTCCGATTGATTACGCATTGATTGTTGAATCGGTTAAGAAAACGAACCGTTGCGTAGTTTTGGAAGAATCGTGGCCGTTGGCTTCTATCTCATCCGAGATCGCTTATCACTTGCAACGTTATGCATTTGATTATCTGGATGCTCCGGTGATGCGTGTAACGCAAACGGATACACCATTTGCATTTTCACCGACCTTGATCGATGCGGCTTTGCCAAACGTGGAACGATTGGTGAAAGCGGTGAAAAGTACCTTGTACAGAAATTAAAAAATACGTAGTTGATAAAAACAGTAGGGGCGCGATTAATCGCGCCCCTACTGTTTTTATATTGGGTGTGTTTATATCTCTGCGCTGGATGTAGGGAATGCGCGATCCACTTTTTTGAACAATCCTTGCAATACTTTTCCGGGACCAACTTCGATAACTTCAGTTGCGCCGTCAGCGATCATCTGCTGCATGATTTGTGTCCAGCGGACCGGAGCTGTCAATTGATCGATCAAATTCTTCTTGATCTCATTCGGATCTGTTACGGCCTTTGCTATGGTATTTTGATATACCGGACAGATCGGGGTGCTGAATGTAGTTGATTCAATTGCTTTCGCCAATTCTTCTCTTGCCGGTTCCATTAAAGGTGAATGGAAAGCTCCACCAACCTGAAGGATCATAGCGCGTTTTGCTCCTGCTTCAGTTAGTTTTGCACATGCTTCTTCAACCGCAGGAATAGCTCCTGAAATAACCAATTGTCCCGGACAGTTGTAATTTGCCGCTACAACGATCCCGTCAATGGATTTACAGATGTCTTCTACTACCTGGTCTTCGAGTCCAAGGATTGCGGCCATTGTGGATGGAACAGCTTCACAGGCAGCCTGCATTGCCAATGCTCTTTTGTAAACCAAACGCAATCCATCTTCGAATGAAAGTGTTTTGTTTGCTACCAATGAAGAAATCTCTCCCAAAGAGTGTCCTGCTACCATGTCCGGTTTAAAGCTGTCTCCCAAACACGCAGCAAGAATTGTTGAGTGCAGGAAAATTGCGGGTTGTGTAACCTTTGTTTGCTTTAATTCTTCATCAGATCCTTCAAACATGATTTTTTGGATGTCAAATCCAAGGATTTCATTCGCCTGAGCAAATAGTTTTTTTGCCAGATCAGAGGAATCGTACAGGTCTTTTCCCATTCCAGAGAATTGAGCACCTTGTCCGGGGAATACATATGCTTTCATAATTTGTTTTTTCGAGGTGGCAAATATAAGAAAAAGCGCAGCTTTTGAAGACCAAATTATGACAAACGTTAGTGCGAAAGTAATTTAGGAAAAGCGAATAGCTTTTGATAAGAACCAGCAATGGCTGGTGAAGACTGAATGCTTACGCAGAAGCTACAGCATAGGCGCAGCAAAGCAATGACAAATTGCTTGATGCGAAAGACAAGCGTTAGTGCAGTTCATCAAAGAGGATTGACTTTAAAAGGGAAACATTTTTTTGAAGGCCAGATTACGTCCGCCAGCTGGCAGATTATGAGAAAGTAATTTAGGGTAAGCGTAGCTTTTGAAAAGAGCAAACACAGTTTGAGAAGACTAAATAAAACACTATCAAATTGCTTTATTCTTTGAACTTTTGAACCTCTTTGAACAAAACAAAAAGACCCGGCCTGTTTCAGGACCGGGTCTTTTATTTTATAATAAGTTATTAGTTCTTAACAACCATTTTCTTAGTAACAGTTCCTGCGCTTGTAGCAACATTTACTGTGTAAACTCCTGCAGAGAAGTTTGTTGTAGAGAAAGATACTTTAGAAGTTCCTTCAGCAACAGCTGAAGAATAAACTGTTTTACCAGCTAAGTCAACTACAGTAATTGTAGAAGCAGCAGCACCGTTTACTTCAATTGTAGCTTCACTAACAACTGGGTTCGGGTAAATCGCAACATTTACGTTAGCAGCATTTTCAGCAACTGACAATGAAGGGTTGAAGTTCATACGTACCATTGGAGTAGAAGTAGAGTAGTACCAAGTACCTGTGTTCTCATTTCCATCCAAATAGAATGTAGTTTGTGCTTCAGAAATACCTGAAGTTCCAACAACGAAATCATCTGTTGCACCACCATCACCGTAAGAACCAACTACCAATAGGTAAGAGTTACCTGCAGTTAATGGGAATGAAGAGCTCAAAGGAAGTGTAATCATTGTTCCTAATTCACCTGCAGTTACTGTGTGAAGTGCTGTAGGAGCTCCGTAAACGAAATCACCTGTTCCGGCATCAATCGTATATAACAAACCATAGATCTGGCAGTTTGCAGTTGAAGTTGCAGCAACGAATACATCAACACCTGTCAATGTTTGGTTTGTTGTAATATCAAAGATGTTACCCATTTCGTAACCTTCACCCTGGTTGTAAGAACCAGCCTGAACTGTTTGCGCATCACGAGCATAAGTTGTTTGAGTCGTAGCGAAAGTTAAAGCCGGAGCTACGTTGTCTGCAGAGTTAGCATCTGTTTGACCTGAAGCTGCAGTACCAGCAACGGAGAAGCTTGCAACTGAAGCTGCAGGAGTAAATGTAGTTGCGATATCAAATGTGTCTGACGCATTTGGAGCCAATGTGCCTTGTGGACTTGTTTGATTGTATCCCGCAGAAGCGATAATTGCATTAAATGTAACATCAGACTGAGTCATCGCACCGATGTTCTCAACCAATCCTGCAAAATGGATCGGGTTGATCTGAGCGATCGGAGTTTGGTAGTACGGTAAACGTGCTCCCCAAGTTCCTTCAACTCCCCAATAGTATCCTGTAGCTGCCAAATCGTAGTTATCAGTTTCTACCATTTGTACGTCGTCTACTGCCCAGAACCAGTCATAAGCACCTACGTAACGGAAACCGATCTTTACGTTTGCCTGGTTTGCTGCAACTGAAGAAATGTTCACCTGAGCAATTGAAGGGTTCGCAGAGTTCGTGTTTACTGCCATTGATGTATTTACCTGGAAATCTGTCCATGTAGCACCGTTATCATTAGAAACAACTACATAATACAACTCCTGGAAGTGACGGGTAGATTGTTCGAAAATAAGCGAAACGTTTGGTTTTCCTGTACAGTTAATAGTACCTGAAGTAACGATCGTTGCATTTTGAGTTTGTCCTGCTCCTGCAGCATCTGAATTAATCAATGCATAACCATTAGCCGCTGTTGTATGACCGGCAGGTTCCAAAGCTGTAACCGGAATCGCATTAAGGTCTGTTGTGATAGCCCAGTCTCCCAAAGTGTGAGCAGGTGATCCTGAAGCTCCTGCATTGGCAATAACCCAGTCAGATGAAGTGGAGAAATTGTTTGTCCAGAAAGCAACTGCCTTCTCCGAATTGTGAGTTGCCTTTGCCGGAACTTCACCGATGTTTTGAATTTTTTGCGCACTACGCAAGTTCTTGTTCATTAGCTGAGCTGAAGCTGAGCCCGCAATAACTAAAGTAAATAAGCCTAAGTATACTTTTTTCATAGTTTTTTTATTTGATGTAAAAATAAAGAATCAGTAATGAAATAAAAAATTTTATTGACTTATGGATGGCAAAATAAGGGGATAACAGGTAATATTCTGATTGCCTGATCATTTCTGAATCCTTGATTCCCCTAGTGAATTAGTGGAATTTTATCGGGCTTAAAAAAAATGTACTAAAAAGGCATATTCTGGTAGTTCGGTGAATGAAAAATGGGGAGAATCCTTATAGGTGTTCTTCATCGGTGTGGTAAAATACCTGCAGAAAACTGTCCAGGTTGTTGTACACGGCATGATTCAAATTGATAAATAACTGGTCGTTTCCTTTCAATTCGGGATCCAGGGACTCACAGTATTTTTCATAAATTCCCGTGGCTTTCGAAAGTCCGGTAATGACGTCTTCCAGAAAAGGTTCGTACATGGAGTAAACCGGATCGTTAAGTAAGGTTTTCAAACCGGCAATTGCTTTTGTGGCATTGTTTGCCATAACACTCGCCGAAGTAAAAGTGTTGAGTTGGGTTCTTTTGGCATGCTGAAAATAGCGGTCCAGGTCCTGGAGAATGTGTTCCATTGGTTTAAGTGATTAATTAGAGGAACAAATTTACACCGGAAGATCGTAAGGTTTTTACGGGAAAGATTTACTAATTGAATATTGGTTTACTTCTTCAAATGATTGTTCAGAATTTGTTTTGAGGCTGAGGATAAGTGACTATATTTGAAAATGAATAAATATTTAACCTGCCTATTAATCTTGCTATTGTTTACAAGTTGTAATGATCCGCAAAAAATCAACAAAAAGAATACAGGAGTATTATTTGAGAAAGATACGTTGATTTCTTTTTCTATTGAATTAGTCGAGAGATTGGATGATAGAATCGAATGGAATCGAATAGAATTTGATTCTGTGACATCAGAAATAGTAACGATACATCGTCCTATCTATTATTTAAGTGATAAGAATGATTTTGAAGAGTCAGTTAATGATATTGATTTGCTCAAGTATTTTACAAAGGATGAGTTGAGTAAATCGACTGTTCATCCTCTGAGTCCTGTCATACTTAAAAAGTATGGTTTTGTAAATGCAAATACGGTCAGGTATTGGTACAAGGAGTATGAACGATTTCAATTAGAGGATACTCACGCGCTTATTCCTGCTTCTTTTCAGTGGTACTTTTCGGTTTCAGAACCAATTCTGTCTGAAAATGGAAAATATATCTATATGGAGATATTTGAAAGTAATATTGATCGGGAGTCATTTTGGGTTTATGTTTTAAAAAAAGAAAAAGGTATTTGGAAGCGTTTTTATGTTAAAGAAATTAAAGTGAAAATGTAATAAATGATTTTTTGAGTGATTGAAAATGTTGATTTGGATAAAAAAAAATCCCGAACATCAAAGACATTCGGGATTTCGTTTCCTGTTGAAGATGGAAGCCATCTACAAGCTCTTAGAACAAAACAAGGAAGAGGTTACTCTTCCTTCATTTCTCTTGTACTCGAAGCGGGTCCCGATAGCTATCGGGATGAACCCGCACGGTATTTTTCTATGAGTTTTTCCTTTATTTCCGGATAAGTTTTTAGATTTTGGAGATATTTCCTGGATTTCATTTTCTTAATATATTGTTCAATCATTCTTGCTATATTATATTCCAAGCCTTCAATTGAATAGAATAATTCCCAGTCATTAGCTCGATGAGTAAATCCAACCTGGTATGATTTGTTTAAATGTTGTTCCAATCTTTGTTTCAGATCCAAACAACTCCCGATGTAAAATTGATCAATACTTGGTGAATATAAAATGTAAATAGTAGCCATAACTAAATATAATGAAAATTCCCGCAGGTGTAAATCCAAACGGGACTTAACTTTTCCTGTAGAAGATGGAAGCCAATCTACAAGCTCTTAGAACAAAAAAGGAAGATGTTACTCTTCCTTCATTTCTCTTGTACTCGAAGCGGGTCCCAATAGCTATCGGGATGACCCGCACGACCAGATATTCCTAAAATCAAAAAAGCCCTAACTTTCCTAAGAAAATCAAGGCTTAATCTCATGAGCTGGAAGCGCTCATTGTACTCGAAGCGGGTCCCGATAGCTATCGGGATGAACCCGCACGACCAGATATTCTTAAAATCAAAAAAGCCCTAACTTTCCGAGGAAAATCAGGGCTTAATCTCATGAGCTGGAAGCGCTCATTGTACTCGAAGCGGGTCCCGATAGCTATCGGGATGAACCCGCACGACCAGATATTCTTAAAATCAAAAAAGCCCTAACTTTCCGAGGAAAATCAGGGCTTAATCTCATGAGCTGGAAGCGCTCATTGTACTCGAAGCGGGACTTGAACCCGCACGACCAGATGGTCACAGGATTTTAAGTCCGGCGTGTCTACCAATTCCACCATTCGAGCATTTCTCGCACTGCGAGCGGACTTAAAAATAAAAAAGGCACTTCGACTGCGCTCAGTGACCTTTGTTTATTTTAGAGCGAGAGACGGGATTCGAACCCGCGACCCCGACCTTGGCAAGGTCGTGCTCTACCAACTGAGCTACTCTCGCATATTATTTCAATTTTTTTACTCCCCCAAAATGCTCGTTAGCAACTTGAGTCTACGAAATCCCGATGATATTTATCCGTCGGGGTGAGCTACTCTCGCGTTATTTTCAATTTTAAATTGATCCCGACATGCTCGTCGGGGCAATAGACCGTTCCTCTTTTGGAATCGGGTTGCAAATCTAATAATTCATTTGTTCAATTTGCAAGGTTTGCGGCACTTTTTTTTATTTTTTTTCGATTTAAATAACAGGAATCAATAAGAGGATCAGATTACCCTCCCGTTAACTTCTTGATTTCGTTTAGTTTCATCAGCGCCTCAACAGGTGTCAATGTATTGATGTCGATTGAAATTAACTGGTCGTGGATTTGCTCCAGTACCGGGTCGTTCAACTGGAAGAAGCTCAACTGCATATCGGACGTTTGACCGGCCTGGACAACTACTTCCTTCACCGATTGAACTTCACTCGACCGGTGGTTCAGCTCTAGTTGTTCCAGCATCAGTTCGGCACGTTGAATAACCTTATTCGGCATCCCGGCCAGTTTTGCCACGTGGATCCCGAAGCTGTGCTCGCTTCCGCCTTCTACCAATTTGCGTAAAAAGATGATTTTCTGCCCCACTTCTTTCACGCTTACATTGTAATTGTGGATGCGCGGGAATTGAACGGCCATTTCATTCAATTCATGGTAGTGGGTTGCGAACAAGGTTTTTCCTTTGGCTTGCGGGAATTCGTGAATGTATTCTGCAATCGCCCAGGCAATGGAAATACCGTCATAGGTACTGGTTCCGCGACCGATCTCATCCAGCAGGATCAGGCTGCGGTCCGAAAGATTGTTCAGAATGCTGGAAGTCTCGTTCATTTCAACCATGAAGGTAGATTCACCGGATGAAATGTTATCCGAAGCCCCGACGCGTGTAAATACCTTATCAACAATTCCCAGGATCGCGGCATCAGCCGGGACAAAACTTCCCATTTGGGCCATCAGGACGATCAAAGCGGTTTGGCGCAATAAAGCACTTTTACCCGACATGTTCGGTCCGGTGATCATAATGATCTGCTGTTCTTCCTTGTCGAGGTAAACGTCATTCGGTACGTATTCCTCCCCGGGTTTTAACTGACCTTCAATGACGGGATGTCGCCCGTTTTTAATATCTATAACAAAGCTGTCGTTGACAGTTGGTTTTGCATAATTTTTCCGTACTGCCAGTTCGGCAAACCCCGTAAGGCAATCCAATTGTGCAATGAGGTAAGCATTTCGTTGGATTTGCCTGACAAATGCACTGAGTTTTTGTACCAGTTCAAAATACAGCTGTGCCTCAATGGAAGCAATTTTATCTTCTGCTCCCAGGATCTTGGTTTCGTATTCTTTTAGTTCGGGAGTAATGTATCTTTCAGCACTTACTAATGTCTGTTTGCGGATCCATTCTTCCGGAACTTTGTCTTTGTGCGTATTACGAACTTCCAGGTAATATCCGAATACATTATTGAAGGCAATTTTCAGGCTCGGAATTCCGGTTTTTTCAGATTCGCGCTCCTGCATTGCTTCCAGATAATCCTTCCCGCTCTCTGAAATTGCACGTAATTCATCCAGTTCGGAATGGACGCCGTTTGCGATCACAGGTCCTTTTCCAAGCATGACAGCCGGATCTTTTAACAGGAATTTTTCAACCGATTGGATAAATTCTTCGCAGGGCTCAATGCGTTTTGCAAGTTGGTTCAGTAAGTCGCTTTCGCTGTGTGAACAGGCATCACGCAATGGGGTCATGTGTTCCAGGATTCGTGAAAGTACCCGCAATTCTTTCGGGTGGATCCGGCCAACAGCCACTTTGGAAATCAAGCGCTCCATGTCACCGATCTCACTTAACTCATGTTCGATTTCTGCTCTCAGACTGCTTTTTTCCGTCAGGTCCGCAACAGCATCCACACGTAAATTAATTTGTTCAGGATGTTTCAAAGGCATCACGATCCAACGTTTGAGCAAACGGTCACCCATCGGAGTTTTTGTTCCGTTGACCACATCAAACAAGGTTTTTCCGCCTTCATTTAACGGAGCGATCAATTCCAGGTTCCGGATCGTAAAACGGTCCAGCCACACAAATTTTTCTTCTTCGATCCGTTGGATCTGGGTAATGTGCCCCAGTTTGTCGTGCTGGGTTTCTCCCAGGTAATGCAGGATCGCACCGGCAGCAACAATTCCCTGCTCCAGGTCATCGATCCCGAATCCTTTCATGGAATTGGTCTGGAAATGACCGGTCAATTTTTCTTTCCCGAAATCGGAGGTGAAAACCCAATCGTCTAAGCGGAAGGTGTAGTATTTTGTCCCGAATAATTCCTGGAAGAGGGAATGTTTATTTTTCTGGTAAATGATCTCGCTTGGCTCAAAGCCCTGGATCAATTTGTTGAGGTATTCGGTATTTCCCTGGGCTGTAAAGAACTCACCGGTTGTAACGTCCAGGAATGAGATTCCGTGAATGTCCTTACCAAAGTGAATCGCGCCCAAAAAGTTATTGTGATGACCGTCCAGGATCTTATCGCTGAAAGCAATCCCGGGAGTGACTAATTCGGTTACGCCACGTTTGACGATCGTTTTGGTCATTTTCGGATCTTCCAATTGGTCGCAAATGGCCACGCGATGACCTGCACGTACCAGTTTCGGAAGATATGATTCCAATGAATGATGCGGAAATCCGGCCAGTTCAATTTCTGACGGAGATCCTGCGCCTCTTTTGGTTAAAACAATTCCCAGGGTTTTTGATGCGGTAACGGCATCTTCTCCAAATGTTTCGTAAAAATCGCCTACACGAAAAAGTAATAAAGCCTGAGGATGTTTTGCTTTAATCTCATTGTATTGCTTCATTAAGGGCGTTTCAGCCGGGTCTTTTTCTTTTTTTGACACGCAGGTATGAATTATGGAATGCTTCAAATTTACTATCAAAGAACCAAGGAACGCCATTTTTGGGTTTGATAGTTTTCAACATTCTGCGATTTCCTGTTTAATGAAACCACATAAGGAAAAAGAACATCAGAATGAATCCAGTCCCCAGGCAAATGCTACCAAACCAAGTACAAATGTGATGGTTGCCAGCGAAGCGATCATCCCGAAATAACCGAAGAAGTTCCGGCGGTATTTGGCTTTGTCCCTGCGGTACTTATCAACCGAAATAATCCCGAATATCAAAGAAAGGAGGATCATAAATCCGGCAGCTACAAAGAAATACGGAGAAGTTAAAAGAACAATGCCGGCAATAGCAAGTGCCAGCGAACTGAAATAAAGCCCGAACGACATAATCCCGAAAAGCTCAAATTCTTTTTTGTCTTCGGCTTCTATTATATCGATGGCTTTCTTTTGAGAAAGGACAGGATCAATTTCATGGCTTTCGTTCCGGTAGGAAATAATTGGTTCCTGTGTTTTAGTCGGAACTTCAGAATTGTTTTTTGTAAGTTCCGGCACAGGACTATTTTCTTCTCCTGATAGCGGCAGGGGCTTATTCTTCTCTAAAAGTGCATAGTTTGAAGAAGAAGTGTGAGCAATTGAATCAGCATTTTCTTTGCTGTCAGAGAATTTACTTGCGGTTTCATTCGCATCCTTTTGCGGAATCTTCTTCTTCCATTCAATGCTGTAGCCGGGTTGGAACAGGCGCTTTTCAATGGTACAACCGGCGATTGCCAGCATTGTCACAATAATAAAGATGATTGAGGTGCTTTTCATAGGATCAGGATAACATTCGAAGAGAGTTAATTTTTAATGAATCGCTGAAATTGCCTGATCCCATTCTTTTCATGAATCAGCAGGTAATTTCCGCTTTGAAGGGGTGAAACATCCAAACTGCTTTTTTCCGTTGAAAAACTCAATACCAGGCGACCCGAAGTTTCATGGATTTCCAGCAAATCGTAGTCGGGATCAATCAGTATCAATTCGTCATTGACAGGGTTTGACCGAATGAGCCTGTTGTTTTCAAGGGTGTTTTCTGTAAGCCCCCACGAGCAGGCAGAGTTCGGAAGAATTGTAATTACATATTTAGCCGTATCAACCGGACAGCTGGTATCGGTAACGTGATAGAAAAAACTGTATTGTCCCGGGAATACAAGTGAAGTAACGGTATTGGTCATGGTGTCGCCCCACGGATTGATAAAAACACCGTTAGTATCGGCATCATCGGACCTTAAATCCGCCACATCAAAAAATTCGTTCGGACAATAAGTTGCTGAACTGTCTTGCCCTGCACTCGGACATTGAGCATGCAGTGATGCGCAAAAAGCGGTAAACAGGATCAGGATTGTGGTTTTCATAAGCGAACAATTTGGTGATTTTTCTAAAACACTAAAATAGGTATTTTTGCAACATGAACCGAAAATTAAAATTGTGGGAGCTTGACCGGGTGGATGAGCAAACCTTTAAAGATCAGGAGAAATTCCCGTTGATTATCATTCTAAATGATATTCGGAGTTTGAATAATATCGGTTCGTTTTTTCGCACTGCAGATGCCTTTAATGTTGAAAAGATCTATTTATGCGGAATTACAGCACAGCCACCGCATCGCGAAATCCATAAAACAGCTTTGGGTGCTACAGATACCATTCATTGGGAATACCGGAAAGACATTAACGACCTGGTGACCGAATTGAAGCAGGAAGGAGTGGCTGTTTGCAGTATTGAACAAGCTGAAAAGACAGTTTTGCTGCATGAGATTTCAGCATTAACCGATCAAAAATTTGCGCTGGTTTTTGGAAATGAAGTGGATGGGGTGGACCAATCCGTTATTGATGCTTCCACTTATATCATCGAGATCCCGCAATTCGGAACAAAACACAGTCTGAATGTTTCGGTTTGCGCCGGGATCGTTTTGTGGGAGTTCGCGAAGAAATACATTTCTTAATTACGAATGCCTAATTCCTAATTCCGAATTATTTTGAATTAAGAAATTCGTAATTATTCTACAATCGGTTCATACAATCCATAAGTCAACGGATTATCCTTCCTGTAAATCACCTGGAATGAAAGAATCTTCAGTGGTTTTTTATCCCGGTTCCAGATGAAGGTATTCAGAGTCGGATTTTCAAATTGCCGGTATTTCAGGTCGATGAATTTAATCGATTGGACCAAAGTTACCGTACTGTCCTTTAGATTGATCGTATGCCTGGATGCGGGTGTGTCTCTATAGATCAAAACCGAATCTTTCGATTGAATGTTCAAAACCAATAGCGGTTCCTGTTTCAAATCCGACAGTTTCAATTTCACCACCACATCAACCAGGTCCGAAGGTCTTTTTACAAGCTTACTCAATTCTTTGGAGTAGCCGGGACCCCATTCTTCGTCCTTCTCAAAGTGATATCCATCATCGTACCATTTCCCGGGATTGTACCCATTGAATGCATTTTTGTTCTTTGCAATATCCGCAATGGGCTTTTCACTTGGATTTCCCTTTGAAAGAAACAACGTGGAGGCCGAGAAATAATTCTTTTGCCAGATAATGTGCGGGTACTTTTGAAGAATAATGGCGCGGTAAGTTGGGGGCAGGGAAGAAGTAGCCGCCAAATAAAACTCATCGAGGTTTGAGTTCCTCTCAAGTAATGCTTCCAGGTCTTTTTCCGTAAACTCAGGAACAGTAATGAATGTTACCTTTTCAGGAATACGGAAATCGCCTCTTCCGGAATAAAAGCGTGTTTTCGGTTCGTCTGAGAAAATGAGCGCATACGCCGGTTCTTTGTCTACGTTCATAACATCCAGTACCAATTGATTGAACGGAGTTTTGTAAAATACGGTGTAATGTTGCCGTTGGAAGATCAATACATAGCAGTTCAAAACCGTGATGATCAAAACCAGTGCTAAATTCATCAGCCTGCTTTGCTCCTTTGCCCAGCCAAATAAGAAAATGAGTAAGAAAGGATAGGCAAAAATGAGCACGGAAGTCTGCAATACCGGTGCTGCATAAATAGAATAAAAATACCCGACAGCATATACGGAAAAGAAAAGCATTCCTGCAAAAAGAATGGCCTTTGAGTTTCGTTTCCTGAAGCTTGAATAATCGTCAAAAGGTGGCAGATGCTTACGCTGAAGCTTCAGCAAAGGCGCAGCGTAGTCGAAGCGACCTTTGAAAAGTGTCCAAAGGATTATTCCAGCGTATAAAACGATCAGCAGCGCGGAGAACTGGAAGATATACTGAATATAATGAGGTAAAAAGGAAGGTTCGGGTTTTCCCAGCCAACCCGATAGTCCGCCCTGTTTCAATTGAGCAAAGAGAATAGTGAAATGCGGGGAATACAAAACGATGGCTGCCAAACAAAGTAATAAGTATTTCCAGAGGAAATCCTTAAACGTATAACCGATTCCGAAGATTCCGATCAATCCTGCCGTGAGCATACTGAAATGGTGATTGTATGCACAAAGTGCTGCTGCGACCGGGAACCAGATGAGGTGCTTCCGGGTGTAATTTTTAAAAAAGACGATTTCTCCCCAATGGTAAGCAAATAACAGTGTGAAGAAGAATCCGGATGTGTAGGGCCGGGCAATCTGACTGTACATCAGTGGATACTGGCTCGTTGCAATGATAGCTGCTACGATCAGGCCAACAGTTACATTCGACCAGCGCTTCCCGATTTTATAAGCAAAATAAACTCCGCCTACTCCGGAAAGAATAAACGGAAGTTTGACAATCCATTCTGCGGTCCCGAATAATTTGGTCCAATAATAAAGAAAAACCTGAACAAACGCCGGGTGCCCGTCTATTTTTACACCTTTTGCAATCAGTTCATCAAAAGAATCAAAACGGGTGCGCAACAATCCGCTGAGCTCATCGTGTGTATAAGGAATGGAAAACAAGTCGTAACATCTCAGTATGAGTGCCAGCAAAAGAATCCCGATAATAATGGAATGTTCTTTTAGAAAGTCCGGAATGTTTTTTTTTCCTGTTTGCATCACTTGGATAATATTGCTACTAGTATTCCCGCAGATGCACAGATAATAGCTCACCTACATTGCTTAGCAAAAATAGTAAAGCTTTGAAATTACTATTTAAAAATTTCTTTGCTTGCAGCTTCGGCAACCAGAAGCGTGTCCAAAGATCCCAATTTGTCAAAAAGATGGATCAGGTATTTTCCGTTTTCCTGAAGGGAAATTTCCAGTGAGATCGGTTTACTCCCAAGGCAGGTAGGGGCGAGGTAAAAGCTAATGGTCTCTCCTTTTTCAGTTTGTGATATGGAGTAACCCGTTACTGCTCCCTGGTAAAAGGTAACTTTCCCTCGGCTTCGGTAATTGATAACAGCTTCTCCGTTTTCGATCTGAAGGTAATTGAGATCGTTATCCATCGGGAATTCTTTCGGATTGCGTTGTCCTTTTACAGTGAGAAGGGAGAATACGCGATTTTCGATTTCGGTGTCCTGAGCTTGCGAAGAAAAGCCCAATAAAATGAGTGCTAAAAACAAAATTGATTTCATGGTGGATATTTTTGATGAAGTTAAAGAATTAAGCTGAAACAAGCGTGAATAATCCTTAAAATACCCTTTTTATACTAATTCTATGTATGAAAACAATCCTTATTTTTGTGCCACTTTTAATAGGAATAATGATTGAAACAGATATAATTATAATTGGTGCAGGTCCGGTAGGACTTTTCACCGTATTTGAAGCCGGATTATTGAAATTACATTGTCATTTGATCGACTCATTGCCCCAGCCGGGCGGACAATGTTCGGAGATTTATCCGAAAAAACCGATTTATGATATTCCGGGATTCCCTTCTGTGTTGGCTGGTGAGCTGATTGATAACCTGATGGAGCAGGCTGCACCGTTTAAACCCGGGTTTACTTTGGGTGAAGCTGCCATGACGATTGATAAAACAGAAGACGGGAAATTTATTGTAACTACCGTGAAAGGAACGAAACATGCGGCTCCGATCGTAATGATTGCCGGCGGATTGGGTGTTTTCGAACCCCGGAAACCGCCTATTTCAAATATTGCCGACTTTGAAGATAAGGGAATTGAATACATCATCAAAGATCCTGAGTTTTACAGAGGAAAACGATGTGTGATTGCAGGTGGTGGAGATTCGGCGCTGGATTGGTCTATCTTTTTGGCTGAAAAGAAAATTGCAAAAGAGGTTGTGTTGGTACACAGAAGTGCTTCGTTCCGCGGGCATTTGGATTCGGTCCAAAAAGTAATTGATATGGCTGAAAATGGTCAGATTAACCTGATCACGGAAGCCGAAGTTGTTGGTGTGGAAGGAAATGGTTCTTTAACCCACGTGAAGATTCAGCACAATACGCAGGGAGAAATAATCCGCGAAACGGATCACTTCATTCCTTTGTTTGGTTTGAAACCGTCACTAGGACCGATTGCTGACTGGGGACTGGAGATCGAAAAGAATGCGATCAAGGTTAATACGCTGGATTATTCCACGAACATTCCCGGAATTTATGCCATTGGGGACGTGAATACGTATGAAAATAAACTGAAGTTGATCCTGTGTGGTTTCCATGAAGGAACTTTGGCTGTTCAATCCGCATTTGCACGCATCCACCCGGATAAGAAAAACATCCTGAAATACACCACAGTAAACGGGGTGCAGGGATTTTGAAGCAATAGGATTGTGATGATACGAAATATTGGACGCGATACATCGCGTCCTTTTTTTTTGCCACAAATGCACAGATTCCAGGCTCGGCTACCGCGCTCGCTGTTGCAAGAATTCACGAGTTTAACAAATCATAAAAAGAAGCGACTGGTAAGCGCTTCAAAAAATCTGTGAATCCGTGGCCAAATTAAATAAGGCGTAATTACTTGTTTTATGGAACAATTTTTGGTAACACCAAGCGTTAAAAACAATGACGGATTAAACCTTATTATTGGTTTGGACCTCGAATACATTATAAAACCAGACAGTATGAAAATCAGTATTGCAATTGCCTTAATTATCAGTGCCAGCTATTTGTCGAATGCTCAAACTTTAGGGAAAATAGTTTCCAAAGGAAAAGAATTGACCACTGGAACATCCACTTCCTCTTCGAAAAGCTCATTGACAAATGATGAGGTAGTAAGCGGTTTACGCGAAGCATTAACAACCGGTGCAAAGACAGCTGCAAATGCGGCAAGTGTAACAGATGGATTCTACAAGAATCAAAAGATCTTCATTCCATGGCCGGCTGAAGCGAAAAACATGAAAGATAAATTGGTGATGTTGGGAATGCAGAGCCAGGTAACCCAATTTGAAGAATCTGTGAACCGCGCAGCTGAAGAAGCGGCAAAAAGCGCTTTTGATGTATTTGCAGGAGCAGTTAAGGGAATGTCGGTTGGTGACGGTTTCGCAATCTTAAATGGGGGAGATACGGCAGCGACTCATTTCCTGCGTGAAAAAACAACAGGTTCCCTGACTGAAAAATTCAAACCGATCGTAAAAACGGCAATGGACAAGGTCCGTGTGACGGAATACTGGAATCCATTGGTTACGAAATACAATAAAATTCCGGGTGTTACAAAACAGAATCCGGATTTGGAAGCATATGTCACCGCAAAAGCAATCGACGGACTAATGATCCTGATCAGCGAACAGGAAGCTAAAATTCGGAAGGATCCGGCTGCGCAGGTAACCGACCTATTGAAGAAAGTATTCGGGAAAAGCTAAAAAGTAGTTAAAGGACTTGAGAATGAACATTCTTTCGGGCTTATTGAGTAATTTTGTAAAGCGATCCATGGATCGCTTTTTTAGTTAAAGTTACCTTCGACTTCGCTCAGGCAACTTTGATTTGTTAGGTGGCTGAGCGGAGTCGAAGACACAATATTAGAATATGAAAAGTATTACAGTAAGCGAATTGAAAGCATGGAAAGATGGAAACGAGGATTTTCAACTGATCGACGTGCGTGAACCGTATGAAAATGAGATTTGTACCCTGGATGGGATTTTAATTCCGATGAATGATATTCCTGCAGAGTTCGGTCAGATCGACAAAAACAAAAAAGTAGTAGTTCATTGCCGTTCGGGAAAAAGAAGTGCAAATGTGATCTCCTTTTTGGAACAACAATACGGCTTTACCAATTTGTACAACCTGGAAGGTGGAATTTTAGCATGGATCGAAGAAGTAGATCCGTCTATGGAGGCATATTAATAAAAGACGCTTCGACTACGCTCAGCGTCCTTTTGCAAAGAGGGTGACTGAGCGTAGCCGAAGTCACATTCTCAATTAGTTTGAATCGCAAAACAATCAATACCGTTATTATCCTGGGGATACTCTCTTTGCTGAGTGTTCTGAGTATTCAATTGTTCTGGATTCATAAAACAAACGAAGCACAGCGCCTGACAGTTCAGATCCAGGAGCGGGAAGACAGCCTGAATTTGAAGCAATTTTCGGAGCGTGCACACATCGCTTTGAGAGACGTCCTGGAACAGATCAATACGAAAGACGATATCAGTGCGAACTTGTATGGAGCGGTAAAACAGATCCGTCCGAATTATTTTTCAGTGGACATTGAAGAAGAGTTGCACCCGTTTTACCTGGAACAATTGCTGAAGCGCGAGTTTGATAATCAAAGCCTCAACCAGGATTTCGTTTATGGGATTTATGATTGTTACTCGGATTCGATCGTATTTGGAAACCTGATTAAGTATACCAAAGATTCATCTTATTCGGTAACGAATAATGATTCGGTCGGTAAGACTTCCAACCAACTGAAATGGAAGAACGACGGGCATTATTTCACAGTTCTTTTTCCAAATGTGAGCTCAAACTCCATTGAAGTGGCTAAAACAGATTTTTACCCATGGTTTTACCTGGTAGTCTTGTTGCTTTTATTGTTTTTGTTCTTCGTTTTTACCCTGAACGTGATCCTGAAACAGAAGCGGCTTTCGGAGGTGAAAACCGATTTCATCAACAACATGACGCATGAATTGAAGACACCGATTTCAACCATTGGTCTTTCCAGTGAATTGTTGTTGAGGGGAGATTTTAAAGAAGATCCGGATCGTCTTCACCGGTATGCCGAAATCATTTATAAGGAAAACAAACGCCTGGAAAACCAGGTGGAGCGAGTATTAAACGTGGCAAAACTGGATCGTGAAAAGCTGAGCTTGAAAAAAGAATCTTGTTCGATCCATG
The DNA here is from genome assembly GCA_946480815.1 of uncultured Flavobacteriales bacterium. The sequence continues at coordinate 15,023 of CAMLLB010000034.1, read as the reverse complement.
ATTTGATCCTGGAAGCAAAAGAAAGTTTTGATATCAATCAAACCGATCAGGGTGGCGAAATTGAATTGTTGCTTGATGCTACGAAAGAAACCCTGATGATTGACGAGGTTCATATTACGAATGTTATTTACAATTTGCTTGATAATGCCGTAAAGTATTGTAACACTGTCCCGCACATTGATATTCGTACCTGGAACGATTCCCAATTCTTTTACCTGACAATTACCGATAATGGAATAGGAATGAAACGGGAAGATCTCAAAATGATTTTTGATAAATTCTATCGCGTACCGACAGGGAACCTTCACGATGTAAAAGGATTCGGATTGGGGCTTTATTATGTGAAGCTGATTGTTGAGGAACACGGAGGAACAATCCAGGTGAAGAGTCAGCCGGGTAAAGGAACAACCTTCTCTCTGAAATTTCCTCTGAAGTAATTCCTTCTATCTTTGTAGAAATTTGCAAAAGAATAGAATTCATTTGTTCGCAAACTAGTCAAAAACACACACGGATGCAAGCGCTTATTGATCGCATTTTTTCCATTCAAACGGAGTCAGATTTTAATCATTGTGCTCTGGAGGTGTATCGTTTTCAAAAGGAACATGTTCCCGTATACAAAACGTTTTTGGACTTGATTAATCGACCGGAGCCTACGCATTATTCTCAAATTCCGCATTTGCCGATAGCTTTCTTTAAAACGCATCAGATCCTTGCGGAAGGGAAGCCGGTTCAGCAGGTTTTTAAAAGCAGCGGAACCACCGGAATGGTCCGAAGTACGCATTATGTTGCAGACGTTTCTATTTATGAGCGTTCTTTTATCCCGACCTATGAACAGTTTTTGGGGAGGCTGGAAGATCAGATCATCTTTGCTTTGTTGCCGAATTACGTCTCGCAGGGCGAATCCAGTTTGGTGTACATGGTGGATAAACTGATTGAAGGGACAAAAGATAGCTTGTCGGGTTATTACCTTGAAAACCCGGAAAATTTACTGCAAGCAATTTCTGAAGGGAGAAGGACCGGAAAGAAACTGGTGTTATTTGGAGTTTCCTATGCTTTATTGGATTTGGCGGAATTAAAACCGGACCTGCAGGATGTCACCATCATTGAAACGGGTGGGATGAAGGGAAAGCGTAAGGAAATGACCAAAGACGAAATGCACCGGGAACTGATTGCCGGATTTGGCTGTGAATACATTGCTTCGGAATATGGAATGTGCGAATTGCTTTCTCAGGCTTACAGTGATAAGAACGGCGTGTTTGAGCTTCCTGCCTGGATGAAAATCTCATTGCGGGAAGTCAATGATCCGTTTGAGTTGCTTGCTCAGGATAAAACCGGAGGAGTGAATGTGATGGACCTGGCAAATATTTATTCCTGTGCTTTTATCGAAACCCAGGACCTGGGACGGATCGAAGGAGGAAAATTACGCCTCATGGGCCGTTTTGATCATTCAGACATCCGAGGTTGTAACCTCCTTGTAGGAAACTAACTATTAAAAAACCATAATTCGTAATTAGGAATTCGGCATTCGTAATTAGTTTACTATTTTTGAATAACAAGTCATAACCAAGAAATGGATTCAGCAATTCATCATATCATTCGTACCCGTTCCAAAGAATTATTTGATAAAGTCAAAGGATACCGGGAGCATATGCATCGTTTTCCGGAATTATCTTATTCGGAATACAACACGATGAGCTTTGTTGCTGAACAATTGGAGAAGATCGGTATTCCGTATCAGAAAGAGATTGCCGGGACCGGAGTGGTGGGACTTATTCGCTCGGATAAACACCAGGAAACGGATTCATGTATTGGTTTGCGTTCCGAATTAGATGCCTTGCCGATAACCGAACAAAATAATTGTGTTTACAAATCTACAGTTGATGGTGTTATGCATGCTTGCGGACACGATGTACATACTGCTATTTTGTTGGGTGCCGCTGAAATTTTATGGGAGAATAAAAACCTGCTGAAACATCCTGTTAAATTGTTTTTCCAACCGGGAGAAGAAAAAAATCCGGGTGGAGCTTCTCTGATGATCGCAGACGGAGCATTGAAAAATCCTCCGGTACATGAATTGTTTGCTTTGCATGTTTTCCCGGAAATGAAGGTTGGTCATGTTGGATTCAGGCCAGGTTTGTATATGGCATCCTGTGATGAGGTCTATCTTACAATCAATGGGAAAGGTGGCCACGGAGCTACGCCGCACCAAACAATTGATCCGATTATGATCGGCGCGCAATTGCTGACAGGTTTGCAACAAATTGTCAGCCGTAAATGCGACCCGAAAGTTCCCTGCGTTTTATCCTTCGGACATTTTGAAGCATTGGGAGCAACGAATGTGATTCCCGAAAAGGCGATCCTGAAAGGAACGTTTCGTACCATGAATGAAACCTGGAGAAAAGAAGCACTCGATATGATCGCCAAACACGTTCATTCAACATGTGAGCAATTTGGTGCTACTGCCGACCTGGAGATATCGAAAGGCTATCCTTATTTGGAAAATGATCCGGATTTGACGGATAAAATGATGAAACGAAGTGCGAATTTCTTCGGAAAAGAGCGGGTAGAAGAACTGCCGATCCGGTTAACATCCGAAGATTTTTCGTTCTACGCACAGGAAATTCCGGTTTGTTTTTTCCGTTTGGGAGTCCGGAATGAAGACTTGGGTATCACTTACGGAGTACATCACCCGAAATTTGATATTGACAGCAAAGCATTGATTGTAGGAATGCAGGCTATGTGTTTAGCTGCTTTTGAATAAGAACTATGAAAAATTGGCTGTTTTTAAGTTTATTGTCGCTGTTTTTGGTTTCCTGTGGAGACGAGAAGGAGGTGCATGAAACGGAAATTTATCAGATCCGCGCAATCGGTACTTTGTCCACAACAGAATATACTTTGGGAAAGATCATTCATTGGGATGATGAAGGAGAATGGTATATGTATGGCGACCGGAAAATTTTATTGAGCTGCAAAGCAACCGTGAAAGCAGGAGTAAACCTGAATTCCATCAAAGAATCTGATATCGAAGTAAAAGGAAACCGGATTATTGTTCAGCTTCCGCCACCGGAAATCGTTTCCTTTGAAATGGACCCGGATCTGGTGCGTACCGAAATGACAGATGTCAATGGTTTTCGATCGGATTTTTCGCAGTTGGATAAATCAAAAGTGTTAAAGAAAGGAGAAGAATCCATTCGCAAAGACCTTCAAAAACTGGATATATTGGATGAAGCAGAGCAAAATGCAAAGATCTTTATTATTGATTTTTATAAGAACCTGGGATTTGAACAAGTAATCGTACATGAAACTCCAAAAGATAAAAGAAATACGAACATTGGTCATTAGATTGGTCCTTGTTGCATTGATCGCCTTTGGTGCTTACTGGGTGTATCAATTGTTTTTCAAGGGCGATTCTGCAGATGACATTGTTTTGGAGGAAACTCCGTTGAAAGTCGAACAAATTCGTGCGATCCTGGAATTAAACACCCTGAAATTCCAGGATGAAACCGTTGTTGATACAGTAGAATATTACAAATCGGATAGCGAAGTGATCTGGGGAACATTGGATAAATTAACTGACCCGAACCAATTCAAACATGGATTGCATCCTACCAGTGTCAAAAGACGCCTGACTTTGATTGTCAGAGGGGAATTGTTGTATGGAGTAGATCTGAAAAGAAAGGATTTTCAATTCATTCCTAAAGACGATACCTTAACCATTGTCATTCCACAGCCTGAACTGCTTTCCGTTTCATTGAATCCGAAAGGAACGGAAGTGTACCTGGAAAATGGCGAGTGGAAGGATTATGAACGGGCGAGTTTGCAACGAAAAGCACGAAACAAAATGATTGCTTCGGGGAATCGCCTGAAATTACCGGAACGGGCAAAAGCTCCTTTGGAGAAAGCATTGCGTGCCCTGGTCAGAACCGACAAAACACTGGTTATTAAATTTGAAAAATAAGATGAGACAGTTTCTAAGCATACTCACGGTTGCTTTCGGATTTGTTGTTTCGCACGCACAATCTGATTCATCCCGGCTGAATTTTTTATTTGTCGGGGATATTATGCAGCACGGCGGTCAAATTGCCGGAGCTTACAACGCAAAGAAAGATGCATACGATTACCGCGATTGCTTTCAGTTTGTGAAACCGATTATTAAAAAAGCAGATATTTCGATAGCGAACCTGGAAGTGACACATGCTGGAAAGCCGTATAAAGGATATCCGCAATTTTCGGCACCACCCGAATTATCTGAAGGTTTGGTAGATGCCGGATTCAATGTCATTATCACAGCTAATAATCACAGTTGTGACGGTGGAGGGAAAGGTGTTGTGAAAACACTGGATGTGTTGGATCGATTAGGAGTAAAACACACAGGAACATTTCGAAATAAGGAAGAGCGGAATAAGAATTACCCGTTGTTGGTTGAGAAGAACGGATTCAAAGTAGCTATTCTGAATTATACGTATGGAACCAACGGATTGTCGGTTGCTGCTCCCTTGATCATCAATTACATTGATAGTTCGGTCATGGAAGCCGATTTTAAAAAGGCACGTGAAATGAACGTCGATCTGATCGTTTGTACCTTACATTGGGGAACTGAATACCAATCCTTACCGAATGCATTTCAAAAGAACTGGGAGAAATTCTGTTACGATCAGGGAGCTGACATGGTGATCGGAGGCCATCCGCATGTGTTGCAACCGGTTGAGGTTAAAGAGATCAAAGGTGAAAAAAAACTGACAGCCTGGTCGCTTGGTAATTTTGTTTCCAATCAGCGGGATCGTACCAAGGATGGAGGAATGATGCTGATGGCTGAAGTGAATAAAGTTTCAGGAAAAACAGTTTTGGGCAAGGTACAACATGTGTTTACCTGGGTTTACCCCAGACAGGAGGCCATAGTGAAGCCGTTCTATATTTTACCCGATTTTGATTACAACAAAGACCGTCCGGGATTTTTGGATCTGGAAGCGAAAGCGAAATATGATGTATTCTTTTCTGACTCGCGGGCTTTGTTCAAAGAATATTCCAGAGGAACAACGGAATATCTTGTTTCAGATCCTGTTGTAACTGATCTTTATCGTAAGTTACTGAAAGGATATTATGCTCAGGAATATCCTGTTGAAGTATACAAGAATGCGGAAATTATCCAGCCGGGATTCAAGCAATTAATTCATAAAGTGTTGGGTGCTGATGGAGAATATCATTGGGTGGTCGGTTACTTTGGAACCGAATCGGATGTGGAAAAAGCTCCTATTCCTGAAGCATTTATAGCTCAGCCTAAGACGGTTTTCATTTCACCAACGGAATATAAAGTTATTAAATGAAGGTATCATTGATCGTTGCTATGGACAACGAACGCGGAATTGGGAAAAACAATGATCTGATGTGGCACCTGCCTGCAGATATGAAGTTTTTCAAAGAAACATCAACCGGTCATATTGTTGTTACCGGTCGTAAGAATTACGATTCCATTCCTGAACGTTTTCGACCTTTACCAAATAGAGAAAATGCTGTTTTAACCCGAAACAAAGAATATGAGGCTCCGGGAGCGGTTGTGTTTTCTTCATTGGAAGAATGTCTGGAATATTACAAAAACGAAACGGAACGAACCATTTTCATTATCGGTGGCGGACAGGTTTACAAAGAAGCAATGGCTTTAAATGTTTTGGACGAAATGTACATTACATATGTGAACCATACCTATGGAGCAGATACGTTCTTCCCGGAATTTGATGAATCCAAATGGATTGTGGAGACCGTGTTTGAGCAGGAAGCTGATGAAAAGCATGCGGTGAGTTTCCAGGTGAAAAAGTACACGAAGAAGTAATGGACGTACGGTTTGCCATTTGGCAAAATGGAATTTGTGTCAAAACCGCACCCGACGGATGCGGTCTTTATCAAATACCTCGTTAATCTTTTAGAAATTTACTGCGTTTTACCCCGTTTTGAATAAAATATACACCCGGTTGTAAATGAGCGACATTGATGACAGTTGCAGGTTGAGAGATAAAGCTCAGGGATTTCCCATTGATATCGAAAAGGTATAGATCCTGGGAAGGATCAACTTCCGATAAGTGCAACTCATTATGAACCGGATTCGGATAAATAAACCAATTGTCCTGAGCTTGCTCATTTAAACCGGCATAATTTAATTCACCCAATTTGATAGCAAAAGGATTATATACTCCTTGCGCGCTTGAATAATTGTTTACGTGTGTATTGATATTTAAATCGGCTTGTCCGGAGTAATGCCCTCCGATATAGGTTGGTCCTGCATTGCTGTGTGTCACGTTAAATACCGTTGTTACTCCACTTCCAAGTAATGAAAATTGTTCCAGGAAGGTTCCCGTACTTGAAAGCTTACAAATGAAAGATTCTGAAATTGTAGGGCTGGTCAGGGAGTAATTTAAATCCGGATAGCTGATTGCTTGTTCAAAGCGTCCGGCAGCATATACGGTTCCTGCTGTGTCAAGGTCGATTGAACGGCATGACTGATCTCCGGATCCGGTAATATAATTGACCCAATTAAAGTTTCCTGACAAATCTAAACTTAAGAAGTAAGCATCGATACCGTCAGAAGCAATATCCTGGACACCTGACCCAAAGTCGAAATCAAATGAGCCGGAAACAGATGTATTGAACTGCCCGGTGAAGACTACTGAATTACCGATGCTTTCACAATCAAATCCATAACCTCCAGGAATTGTGTGGACCCAGTTTAATGAACCATCTGAAAGCAAACTCAAAAGAAATGCAGCGCCATTTGGTTCGGTTACATTTAAAACGGCTCCTGACGGATCAAAATCAACAGTGTTTGAAAATTTTCCGGTCAGATAAACCTGTCCGTTTCCGGCAACACACAGACCTGCTGCGACATTTAGTTCATTCGGGTAGTCCATTTGAGAGAACCAGGTGTAATCGCCGTTTGTTGAAAGGTGTAAAATGAAAAAAGCGCTATTACCAGTTGTCGTGAAATGTGTTTGTGTTCCGTTTGATGGATCCCAGTCGTAAGACCCGGTGAATTCTCCGGATACGTATACTTCTCCGGTTGAGCTTACTGCAATTTGACGTGGCAGTATGGATCCTCCATTTGCATTTGGTGAATGAACAGCTTTAATCCAAAGTGGGTTTCCGGCAGCATCCAGTTTAAATATGAATATTCCGTTTTCATCGGTCGGAGTGGTGTTAACGGGTGATCCCGGATCCAGATCTATGCTGTTTGAAAAAGATCCCAATCCGTAAATATTGCCTGTTGGATCGGTATCTACCGAAATGATGTAAGCCATGTAATTTGACTCCCAGTGTTTGTACCAGTTCAGATTTCCGATGCTGTCGTATTGAACCAGGAAGGGATTGGGGTCTACGCAAGTTGCGGAATCTCCCACATGCGATGGGTTGAATGAAGTTGCTCCTTCAAACCATCCGCCAAAGTTCAAACGTCCATTTTGATCTGAAACAGCGGCATATCCGTGTCTCGGAGAGTTTATTGTTCGGATCCACCCATATTGAGCGAACAGAGAAAATGGGGCACAACAAATAAGTGCAATCAATTTAGATGATAAGTTTTTCATAGGTCGAATTTTAATCGAATTTATAAAATAAATAAGAATTGAACAAAAGTGCTTTGAGTAAGGCATATCGTTATGTCAGTTCTGTTGTCTGATAGTTCACTTTCGTTTAATTGTTGAAACATTTCCCTATTTTGTTCAAAACCGTCTTGTCCTGCCAATTCCCATTGACTAACTTTGCTAGTTATGAAATTGTGCATTGCCGAAAAACCCTCCGTAGCTCGCGATATCGCAGAAGTCATTGGTGCAAAACAGCGTCATGATGGCTTTTACGAAGGAAACGGTTATTGGGTGACCTGGACTTTCGGGCATTTGTGCACACTCAAAGAACCGCATGATTATCATGAAAAATGGAAATATTGGAAGCTGGAAGACCTTCCGATCATTCCCGAAAAATTTGGAATCAAACTTATAGAAGATTCCGGGGTCAAGAAACAATTCTCTGTGATTGAAAAATTGGTTTCCTCCTGCGAAGAAGTTATCAACTGCGGCGATGCCGGGCAAGAAGGAGAATTGATCCAGCGTTGGGTTTTGTCAAAAGCGAAATGCAAAGTTCCCATGAAACGCTTATGGATTTCCTCCCTGACTGAAGAAGCAATCCGGGAAGGATTCCAGGCTTTGAAAACAGGTGAACAATATCAGAATTTGTATGCGGCCGGAAGTGCCCGCGCAATTGGTGACTGGTTGTTGGGAATGAATGCAACGCGTTTGTTCACCAAAAAGTTCGGACAGGGAAAAGCCACCTTATCCATCGGCCGGGTGCAAACTCCCACTTTAGCAATGATTGTTTCGCGCCAAAAAGAAATTGAGGCTTTTCGTTCAGAGGAATACTGGGAGTTGAAAACCCTTTACCGTGAAACGGAATTCTCGGCATCTATTGACCGGTTGAGAACACAAGATAAGGCTGATAAAGGATTGGCATATTTGCAGGAACATCCTTTCGAGATTACTTCGTTTGAACAAAAAGAGGGGAAAGAAGGGAATCCGCGTTTGTTTGATTTGACTTCTTTGCAAGTTGAATCCAATAAAAAGATCGGGAATTCTGCGGAGGAAACCTTGAAGATCGTTCAGAGCCTTTACGAAAAGAAATTGGTAACCTATCCACGTGTTGATACAACTTATTTGAGTGAAGACCTTCACCCGAAGATAGATGGTATCATGAAAGGCTTGACTTATTATTCACGATTTACAGAACCGGTTTTAGCGAAACCCATTCCAAAATTAAAAACGGTTTTCGACGATAAAAAAGTAACGGATCACCATGCGATTATTCCTACCGGAGTTCAGCCAAGTGGTTTGAGTCATCCGGAACAACAGATCTATGACATGATCGTACGTCGTTTCATTGCGGCGTTTTATCCGGAATGTAAAGTTTCAAATACCACTGTTTTAGGAAAAGTAGGGCAGGTCGAATTCAAAGCGACCGGAAAACAGATCATTGAACCGGGTTGGCGTGTTGTTTGGGAAGAAACCAAGGAGTCTGATTCGGAAGGTAAAAAAGCTGCTGAGAAGCCGGAACAAACCATGCCGCATTTTGAAGAAGGAGAAAGCGGTCCGCATCAACCGTTCATTCACCAGGGAAAAACCAGTCCGCCGAAACCCTACACGGAAGCGACTTTGCTGCGGGCAATGGAAACAGCAGGCAAAATGGTAGATGATGAAGAGCTGCGGGATATGATGAAGGAAAACGGAATCGGAAGACCGGCAACACGTGCAAACATCATTGAAACCTTGTTCAAACGCAAATACATTGAAAAGAAACGCAAAAATCTGATTGCAACCAGTACCGGAGTCGGATTGATTGATACAATTCAGAATGAGCTATTAAAAAGCGCGGAATTAACCGGACAATGGGAACGGAAATTGCGTTTGATCGAAAAAGGGGAATACGACCTGGAACAGTTCAAGCGTGAGTTAATGATCATGGTCCGTGAATTGACGGATGAGGTGATTTTTTCACAAGCACCGGTTCGGATCCAGCTTCATACGGATCAGCCGATTGCAGTAGTTAAGGAAAAGAAAGAGCGAAAGAAAGCTGAAAAACAATCTATCGAAGACCTGGATTGCCCCAAATGTAAAACCAATAAGCTCATGACAGGGAAACGGGGAGTAGGATGCAGCAATTTTAAAGTTTGCGGATTTATGGTACCGTTTGAATTACTTGGTAAAAAATTGACAGAAAAGCAATTGACAGATCTAATTTCCAAAGGAAAAACAGGAAAAATGAAAGGTTTGTTGATTCCGGGATCTCACCAGGTAATTGAAGGCGCGATTTCCCTGGATGAAAGCTTTAATATCACTGTAGTTTAAGAAACATATTGCAGACGTCAGGATTAATGATATCAGAATGTCTTGATGTTGCAAAAACATAATATCATGTTTTCGTTATATAACGAAGAGATGTATTTTATACATGCATCAATCGCTGCATTAACAGGTCTTTGCGTGATTTGGAAACCGGAATCTGTGAGCCGTTATCCAATACCAGCATGTTGTATTCTTTCTGAAATTTCTTGATGTATTTCAGGTTCAATAAAAAAGAATGGTGTACACGCATGAACTTGGATTCAGGAAGCATGGTTTCGAAAACCTTTAAATTCTTCGAACTGGTGATGTGTTCGTTCGTGGTTTGGATCATGGTGTATTTCCCGTCTGCTTTGAGGTAAATAATATCATCGATCTTCAGGAAAATAATCGCATCGAGTCCGGTAATCCCGATCAGGTCGGATTGGATCAGGTTTTCTTCATTTTTATCAGAAGCATTATTCTGGCTTTCTGCAGTTTGGGCATCTACGTCCTGGATGCGTTGAATGCAGTTTCGCAGATCTGAGGAATTGATCGGTTTCAGAAGATAATCAAAAGCACCTTTCCTGATCGCTGCAATTGCGTGTTCATCATAAGCTGTTATGAATACGACCTTGGTTTCGAAAGGAATTTCATCCACGAGGTCAAAACTGGTTCCCGATTGCAACTGGATGTCCAGGAATGCAACATCAATACTCATCTCATCGAAAACCTGCTTTGCTTCTTCTACAGTTGCAACACTGGCAATAATTTCAATCGTTGGATCGATCTTTTTAAGTAAGGCTGCCAAACCTTCTCTGCTGATCCGAATATCGTCTAAAATGAGTGCTTTCACTGTTTCAAGAATTAAATTTCCATCATTTCTTCAGTCATCAACGGAATTTTGAAAATGACAGTTGTTCCACCGTTATCCGGTTTGTCAATAATTTCAAAGATAACGGAATATTGGTATTTCGCTTTTAATAAATTGATCTTGTCAAGGACCATGTTCCATCCATGTGAAATGTGATTGGCCCGGTAGGTATTAATGCGTTTGGCTTCCTGGCGCCCGATTCCATTATCATCAATTTTTAATATAATAGCGTCATCTTCCTGGTATCCTTCGATAATTAGTTTTTTATCACCTTTTTTATGTGTTAATCCATGTAAGATGGCATTTTCCACTGTTGGCTGGATCAATAGAGTAGGGATTTTTAAATGAAGTAAATTCTCCGGAATGCTAACTTCTACCTCCAGGCTTTCTTCGAAACGGAAACGCTCCACGGCAATATACGATTTCAGTAATTCGACTTCATCACGGAGTGTAATGAATGAATTATCACTTTGCTGGAGAAATTTCCGGAGCAGGATCGAGAAATCACTCAATGCATGTTCAGCTTCGTCCTGTTTTCCCATCACAATAAGGTATTGGATGTTGTTCAAACAATTGAAAATAAAATGAGGGTTCATTTTTGCCTGGATCGCTTTCAATTTCAGTTCGAACATCGTGTTCTTGTGCTCACTGTCTTTTAATTCCTGATCTTTTGAAATCTGGATCCGTTTATAAGTCAATAGGAAAATGAGCAGGAAAACCAATCCGAAAGCCAGTAATCGGAACCAAAGTGTTTCGTAAATATGTTTCTCGATTTTAAAAGCGTAAACAATTTCATTCGGACTGTGATCGTTGAAGCCATCGATCCCCCGCATATATACTTTGTATTCTCCCGGAGGAAGCATTTTAAAACTGATTTCGCCTTTTTTGGTCGGTACGCTCCATTCATCCTTAATTTCCGGACCAACTAATTTGTACTGGTAATGCAGGTTATAGAAATGGGTAAAGTTCGGACAATAGTATTGCAGATTAATCGTATGCGTATTACGTGGAAAAACATGATCCGAAAGCTTTTGGACCTTATCATTTACCATTACTTCTTTTAAAAACGGACGTAATTTCCGATACTTGGGTACTTCAAAAAAACTGATCAGAACTCCCTGTATTGTAGGGAAATAGAAGTGTTTGCTGTCGCTTGAATAATAATTGTTTTGAAATCCGCCATTGAATTCGGTATTTAAAATTCCATCATCATGTCCCAATCGGAACGGAACGAGGAAATTGACTTTATGTGCAAGAAAATCATCAATTTTCCGTTCGTTGATCACATATAATCCATGATTGGAAGAAATATACAGATTTCCTTTCTTATCCGGGGCCAGGGTGAAAATATCATCGTTGAGTAAACAATTCCGCATTCTGCTTAATGGGCGCAATTTTTTATAATCCCAGTAATACAAACCGCCACCATAGGTCCCAATATAAAAAGTACCATCTTTCTTTTCGTAAAATGAACGCACCTCTTTTCCCTTTAAACCGTTCCTGATCCCGAATTGCATTTTCAGTTTTAAATCCTCTGAAAAGATAAAGAAACCGTCTTCACCTCCTACTAAAAGATCTCCGTTTTTGAGTTGATAAAAACAAATTACCAATCCGATTTTCAGGGATTCAAATGCCGGTTTTAGATCATTTGTTGTTTTTCCTATAGAGATCCCATTTTCTTTTCCGATCCAAATCCGTTTTTTCCGGTCCTGGAAAATAGCGTGAACAGGATGTTTTTCCACTCCTTTGAAAATGGTTTTGATCCATTTGCGGTTTCGAAAAACGCAAATTCCTTGTCCCCAGGTACCAGCCCAAACATCTCCATTGATATTTGCCAGGCAGGAAAATTCTCCACGTTTGTTGTAGTAGGGTGAAATTGATTTCATACCAAACGTGAAAATATTTCCGTGGGTTGCGGAAATAATTAGCTTATTATTTGGGATTCTGATAATAGAACTGAGAGATGATTCCTTCAAAGTCGGTTCATCGTAAATGGTCATGCATTGTTTCAGCTTGAGTTGGAGAAGTCCTTTGTCACTACTTCCGGCAAAAAGGAGATTTTCATCAGCATTGTAGTAAAGCGACAGAATGATTTTACTGGGGAGGTTGGTGTTTTGAGAATCAAAAAACGGGAGTAGCTCGTTCTTGAAGAAAATCCCTTTATGTGAAGACGCAAAAATTTCCTTGTGCGGACTAAATGCAAGATCAGTAAAATAAACTCCGGTCGTATTTTCCCTAAATCTTTGAAGAAGCAGTTTTCCTTTGTAATAAATGGCAATATTATTTATACCAAGCAGGTAGTTTTCTCCGGTATATGGATTTCTCCTGGATTGATAATAGATATCATTTGATAATTTTTGCCATTTGGATGCTTGTAAAATATATGTTCCACTTGAATCTGAAAAGAAAGGAGTTTTACCTATTATTCCCACCCCAAAGACAACGTCATTACATGCCAGTTTGGAAATAAGCCGGCTTTTGACTGATCCGAGTTTGGAAATGTGCAGTTCCTTTCGGGAGTTGATATAAACAATAGAATCATGATGAAATGACGCACTTAAGAGGTCTTTTTTTGAAAGAGCTTTGGTAACAGGAGAAATTTGATAGAGTTGTGCCCGACTGTCCAAACCATACAGCACATTTGTTTTCGGGTCCAGGAATATTTTTACGCATAGGATCTTCCTGCTCTCATTTGTGGGATTGATATCCGTAAATGTTTGACCATTAAATTGTACCAATCCGTTTGCCGTACCAATCAATAAGTTTCCAGTTTTATCAGAGACCATTGCAGAAATCTGGTGCTGTGGTACTCCGTCTTCAGTTCCGTAAATACGAATGGTGAAAGGTGAGTTGGTATCTAACGTAGATTCGATGAGTTTTCCAAGTGGTTGTGCATGAGTGGAATGACTTATACATATAAACAGGCAAAGAACTCCGGAAAGCAAACAATGAATTGTGGCTCGGTGCTTCGGATATTTCAGTTTCAAACTCATCTTGCGAAGTTAATACTAAATCAAATTTTAAATGTAATGGATACCGGTTGTTTCCTTTAAAGTGACTTCAATCAGTTTTTGTGCAACTTTTGATCCGTGAATTCCTTTGTACTTATGTGCTTTTCCAAACAATAAGGGACTAATGATGAATGAAAATCCCTGGATTAGCTTATCGCCGAAGCTTCTTTCTTTTCTTGGTCCGATCAGAAACGATGGACGTATAAAAACGGTTGTTGGAATTCCCAGTTGTGAAATCCCCTTTTCCATTTCCCCTTTGGTTCGTAAATAAAAATTGGAAGATTTCTCATTGGCCCCAATAGAAGAAACAATACCTAATTTTTTAACACCTGATTTTTTACAAAAACGACCAAAAGAGATCACATAATCCCGGTCAATTTCCTGTTGACGTGCTTTACTTCCTGCTTTGCGAAGAGTAGTCCCAAGTGCACAAAATCCGATATCAATTTTTTCTTTCACTTCCAGTTGGTCCAGTTGATCAAAAGGAATAAGAACAACTTGCATTTTAGGATGTCCAAAACCCAAAGGGTTTCTTGCCAGGACCAATACTTTTTCAGTTCGTGGATCATTTAGCAGCTGAATGAGAATTTCGTTTCCAACCAATCCGCTGGCACCTGAAATACAAATTGTCATGAGTAATGTTATTTTTTTGCAATATAAATATCAACTTCAGACTCTTCTCCTTGTCGGGAACGGTGATCGTATACTTCGTAATCGTAGGTATAACTGCGATTCAACGTTTTGTCCAAGTTCCAGATAGTTTGCCAGGTATCAACAAGTGCTTCCGGTAAGCTGCCTTTCGCCTGGAACGATTGAAAATTCCCACCCGGAAATTCACGTCCAGTCAACCCATTCGGAATATGATCTAAAGAAGAAACTTTCAGTCCAAGCAGGCAAGTATATTTCCCGGTGTAATCACTTTCATAATCGGTGTAAATGCAAACAATATCAGAGTCCAACTGATTAGGAATTTTCTCCAACAGGTTTTCTGAGATGAACTGTCCCCAAAGAGCTCCGATTGCTGTTGAAGCTTCCCCCTCCTTATTGGATGTTTCTGTTGATATACCGATGATTTTGAATCCTTTCCGTTGTGTCATAGATTATGTGATTTTTCAAGAAAACCAAAAATAGAACTAATTTCTTCATAAAAAATGAATCTGAATTTATTTTAATTAAACATCTGATAATCAGTTTTAAAAACGATTTCAATCAGTTGTAACCGAAAAATATTCGACAGTAATCAGTTAATTACCGAATTTGATTTTTGACCTGCCACAACTTTGCATC
>CAMLLB010000033.1 GCA_946480815.1 uncultured Flavobacteriales bacterium | reverse complement strand
TCCCAATCAATATCTGCAATATCAGGAATTCCGTCATTGTCCGTATCACTTGCAGGAACATAGTAGTGTACCTGAATCCGAACCGCATCAATGTATGAAATGACTGTTGGCAAAAGTAAACCGGCCGCACGCGATTCGATCGCGATCGCAACACCGAAACCATTGCTGCTGACATCCATTCCGTTCAAAGTGGTTCCCCACAAATCGGCATTGGTACCGTAAGTAAATGCAGCTTCACTTGTTGGCCAATTGACTCCTGTATTTGCATGGTTGGTACCGGTAATCTGATTGTTCTTTAGCAAACGGATATCCAAATCCCTGGTCCAGTTTGAAGCGGTATTATCGGAACTAGCTTTCCTGATTTCCACCTGGACACCACAAATTTGTGCATTGATCGGGATGTTTAAATTCAGATTCCTGAGAACAAGGAAATTGGAACTTCTTACTGTTCCACCGATGAGCAGTGCCGCATTTGAAAATGTCGCATAACTGTTGTTATCGGTTAGCGCGTTGTCGGAATTATTCCAGGGGTCGGTTCCTCCGGCTGCATTATTTAAGCTTACTTGAGCATTGACATATCCAGTGCTTGATCCGGGACATTGTCCGTTGGCAGTCAGAAAGAAAAGGGAGCTAAACAGCAAGGACATAAGAATCCCGGCTCGATTCGAGTAAATAATGGTCATATTTCTTAGTTTTTAGATGCCTTTATTACTCGTAGATACACCCGATGGTAAATGGTGTTGTTGGTCAGCAGGTAGTAAGAATTCGTAATTAAGGTTATCAACTTTATGAAAAAATTTAACAGCTTCCAAATTTTTAACATTTAAATTTAATGAATCGTCGATAAAATCGGGTAATCAATCGAAATGTGTGTTAATTTAAACGATTGCAAATCAATATTTTAACTAATTATGTAATTCTCAATTCTTGTTATTTTTTTGTTCTTTTTTGTACCGGATCACCTTATAAACGAATCTTAGTTCATAATTAATAAATAGCTCCTGCTCATATTGTAGTTGAGAGCTCTATTTTTACTGAAATAGCAAATAAGCTGCTTAAAGCATTGAAATGAACGCAATACGCAAGGACTGGAACGAGATAAAAACAAACGACAGCTGGGCAATTTTCAAAATCATGTCTGAATTTGTTGAGGGTTACGAACGCATGGCACGAATCGGTCCATGTATTTCTATTTTCGGATCAGCACGGACCAAAGAAGAAAATAAATACTACCAACTGAGTGTAGAAATTGGTGAAAAGCTTGCAAAAGCAGGATATGGAATCATCACAGGTGGTGGTCCCGGGATTATGGAAGCCGGAAATAAAGGAGCGCACCAGGGCGGAGGAAAATCAGTTGGATTAAATATTGATCTTCCTTTTGAGCAATTCCACAACAAGTATGTTGATCGTGAAAGTCATTTGAACTTTGATTATTTCTTTGTCCGCAAGGTTATTTTCGTGAAATATTCCCAGGGGTTCGTAGTTATGCCGGGTGGATTCGGAACAATGGACGAATTATTCGAAGCGATTACTTTAATCCAGACGAAGAAAATTACCAAACGGCCTGTTGTACTGGTCGGAAAGGAATATTGGAGCGGATTGGTAGAATGGGTGAAAAACGTGATGCTGGAAAAAGAACACAATATCTCTCCGGACGACTTGCGCTTTTTGACGATTGTTGACACGGCTGATGAAGCGGTAAAATATGTGGATGATTTCTACAAAACACACGATCTCAGCCCGAACTTTTAATACGTTTTTATACAAATTTATTTTTCCACTTTTTCAATCGCCAAAAAGTGGAATTTACTATTCCTCCCCCTTTGGAGGGGACAAAGGGGGAGATTACAATTTCCCTAAGAAAGGAATGGTTTCTGATCTGATTTTATATATTTCTTTTCGAAGCCCAATTTACACTTAAGAGTATGATTTCTGGTTCCCCCTTTGGAGGGGATCAAGGGGGAGGGCTTCTAAGAAACTATAGAATTAACTTAAAGAACTAATAATCTTCTTCGCGGCACCTTGGTTTCTGGCAAAGATTTCAGCCAATCTTTCGTTGATCTGGGCTCTTCTTCCAAGTGCTTCTTCGACTGCTTTCTCAAAGCTGAAACTATCTTCAATGGTAAATGCTACCTGATGGTCAAGGAACAATTGGGCTTCCGGGAAACGGGCAAATTTCGGACCGAAAAAGATCGGAATACCAAAAGCTCCGGGCTCAAGAATGTTGTGTAGTTTACCGGTAAATCCGCCACCAATATAAGCCAGATCGGCGTATTGATAGGCATTGGTCAACTGACCTATTGTGTCCAGAATAAGAATATCTTTTCCCAGGTTTTGGAAATTCGTGTAGCGTTCAATGTCATCATCAAATTCTGCCGAGATCTGTTCAATGTGTTTTTCTGAAATATCGTGCGGAGCAATAATGATCTTAAACTTTTGCCGCAGTTCGAATAAAGCCGGAATAAGGATTTCTTCATCGATTGTCCAGGAACTTCCTAAAATAAGTACCGGTTTTTCCTCTGCAAAATTCCGAATAATCTCATTTTCCTTACTTCGTTCTTTTACAGCTATCATGCGGTCATAACGCGTATCACCGGTTACTGTGACCTGGTCAATACCGATACTGTTCAGTAAATCTTTCGAACGCTGGTCCTGTGCGTAAAAATGATCAAACAAACGCAATGCCTTTCTGAAAAATCCGCCATACCACTTAAAGAAACGATGACCTGGCCTGAACAAACTGCTGACTCCATAAATCTTCGCACCCTTTCTTCTGGCACACTTCAAATGGTTATACCAAAACTCGTATTTGACAAAGAAAACCATTTGCGGTTTGAAATGATCAACGAATTTACGGGCTTTGATCTTTGTGTCCAGGGGTAAATAAAGTGCAAGGTCTACCAGGTGTTCTCTTTTCTGGTAAAATTCCATTCCGGAAGGGCTGAAAAAAGTCACGATAAGAAATGATTCCGGGAATGCTTCTTTATACGTGTTCATTACTGGAAGCCCCTGATCAAACTCACCCAGGGATGCACAATGGAACCAGACAACGGGTTTATTTTTCGGGACCCGGTAGGTACTTAACGGGATTCGTCGCCCAAGAATCCATTTTTTTGCTTTGGGATGAAACCAGGATGCAAGCCACATGACTGCATAAAAAGCCCGAATCCCAAATCCGTAGAATAGTCTCATTTACTCAAAATAATAGTCTTTCGGTTTGCGCTTATAAACGGGAACAAACCAACCGACTTTAAATCCATATTGTAAATCTAATCTTTGTGCTTTAGAAACCGGCACATCCGGTTGATCAAAAAAGATATCTCTTCTATTATATGTTAATCCTTCCTGGATATAAAACCCGGCATAGAAGTTAACAAATCCCTGGTTCGCCATAAAAGCATATCCTGCAAACTGATGAAAATTCAGTCCCGTGGTATAGCGGTCATACCCTTTTCTATATTTCAATTCCAACGTAGGAACAACCTGATCTTGTGTTTCAATACGCATTTTATACTGCATGTAGCCCAATCCTGCGTGTACATATAATCCGGAGTTTTTATTCGGACTGAGTACCGGAAATACTTTCCCAACCATCACATTGGCATTGAAACCACGCATATTTACTACGACAATCGCCACATCTCCGTTCACATCATTGATGTATCCGTGCGAATCGACTAAATTGGCGAACATCCCCGAAGTTTTAACCTTGTTTCCAAACATGAAATTTCCGTCCAGTCCGTAAACCCAATTTCTTGAGGTTTTGTAACCTGCCATTGCTCCCACGTGATTGATCACTCCAAAACGTTCCTTCAGATCTCCATCAGGCGCATTCAATCCGTAATGCAATGCAATCCAAGGGGTAGCAATCGCGCTGTCACGTACATTTCTCTGACTGAATCCCTGGAAACTGAAACAAATCAATAAAGCAAGTAAAAAAGAATTTCTCATGTTTTTTTAGTCACTCAAAAATAAGGAATTATCCTTGCTCCAATGCCAATTTATCGGGAAATGGGTGAATTATCGATTAATCGGTTTATTTAAATCGGATCGATTTTGCAGGATTTATTCTGCTGATCAATAGTGATGGCACAAAAAGAGCAAGCAAACAGACACCCAGGGTAATGATATTTAATACCCCGATTTTCCAGATATTGAATTCGATCGGAACGGTATTCAAGTAATACACTTTCGGGTCAAGCGGAATAATATGAAATTGGTACTGAAGCCAGCAAAGTCCTATCCCGATCACATTTCCCCAAATCATTCCTTTCAGGATCAGCTGGCCTGTATGAACCATAAATACCTTTCGCACAAAGAGGTTGTTTGCTCCCATCGCCTTTAAAATTCCAATGAAATTCGTCCGGACCAAAATCAATACGAGCAAGGCGGATCCCATATTTACGATTCCGATAATCAGCATAAGAATCAGGACTATCGCCAGGTTCACATCTAAAAAACTTAACCATACAAAGAGATCGCGTTGATTGTCTTTGATGCTGTTCACTTTAACCTGTTGCCTGAAATCCGGATTGAATTCCACCGCCTTTTCAATCTTCCTTTTCTGATTTTCAATATCTGAAAAGTCTGCAACGCTCAATTCATACGATCCGACATATTCCTGATAAGAACCATGGCCGGGAAAAAATTCCAGGTCAACTGTTTTTGCTCCTGCCTTTACTTCGTAATGAAGGCCGTCTTTGCTCAAAAAATGTTTTTTCAGATTCCCATCGGAATCTACGTCAAACGCACTGGTCCCCAATTTATCTCCGGTCACTTTGATCTGCAACCAGGTTGTATCCGGAATGGCTGTTTCACTTTTCGGATTATCCAAACTTCCGGCAGGTTCATCTATAAATGTCCAGTAATCTGCAACAATCAGGCGGATAGTAGTGTCTTTTTGTGGATAAATTGCAATGACCGGGGTGTCTTCATAGCCTTCTCCCCAGTCGTAGCGGTAATTCCCGTTTCCTCCTGAGACTTGTGCACGAAGAATCAGGTTTCCGAAATAAAGTGAATCTTCCACGATCATTTCCGCACTGATTCCCCAATCATTCAATTGCTGGACCTGCGGCAGGTAACAAAAAACCAATTCTTTGTCAAAATCTTCCAAACCGGTTTCATAAATCCCCACGATCTGAAATTGCCGTTGAATGGGTTTTTGTTTTACGAAATACGCATTAACCGTATCACCCAACTGGTAGTGTAAATCCGTTGCAATTCGCTTTGAAATAAGCACTTCGGTGGAAGCGGGATCTTTAAAAGCCGGAAGTTTCCCCTCTTTCAGATACGATTTAAAAAAGGACCAATCGTAATTTTTATCAACACCTTTTAAAACAACGCCCAGGATTTCTTTTTGAGTAACATCTCCCCTTGATTGAAGCAGCGCAGGCTTGTAAGCAACTGATTGAACATGAGTTACACCTTCTATCCGGCTCAACGCTTCTTCCAGTTTTTCACTCTTCATTAAGGGTGCAGATTCCATTAAAGAAATTTCTCCTGACTTCTGAATGGAGATATGTGAACCAAAACCTATAACTTTACGGCTCACTTCTTGTTGGAATCCTTCAACCACTGCAATTGTAACGATGTTTACAATCATTGCCAGCGAAATACTCAAAATAGCAATTCTAGTAATTGGTTTTGCTGCTTTTTTATTGCCTTGCAATGAGTCATCCGTAACCGTTTGTTTACGTTGAAGTTTTTTAGCGATGAAAAAAATATAATTCCAATTATTGCTCATGCGAATACGAAAGTACATAAAGCTTTTGGCGTTGAAAAGTATTATTTTGCTTTTCCTGGCTTCATGTGGCATAAACAAAAAGTCACTTCCTCCTGTCGTAACGGATTCAAACCGGGACAATACGAAGGAATACCCTGTCATTCAGCCCATTGATGATGAGATCCGATACGATGCGTACGGAATGGAAAGGATGCCGACCCTGCAACTTGGTAATGCCCGAATGGACCTGTACCTGGATTCTTTAAGAGGCAAACGCGTTGCCATTGTAGCGAACCAATCTTCTCTTTTAGGTGATGACCATTTGGTGGACACCTTATTATCTCTCGGAATTCAAATTCAAAAGGTTTTTGCACCGGAGCACGGATTCAGAGGAACTGCTGATGCCGGAGAAAAAGTTTGGAGCCACAAGGATCCGGTAACCGGTTTACCGATTGTTTCCCTCTATGGAAGTAATAAAAAACCACGTGCGGACCAATTATACGACGTAGATATTGTATTGTTTGACATCCAGGATGTTGGCGTTCGTTTTTACACCTACATTTCTACCTTGCACTACGTTATGGAAGCATGTGCTGAAAACAATAAAGCACTGATCGTATTGGATCGTCCGAACCCGAATGCACATTACGTGGATGGACCCATTTTGGAAAAAGACCAAACTTCTTTCATCGGGATGCACCCGGTTCCCATTGTTTATGGAATGACGATCGGGGAATACGCTTTAATGGTTAACGGAGAATTTTGGCTGCACAATAATGTAACCTGCCAGATGTATATCGTTCCATGCCGCAATTACACCCACAAAACGAAATTTGAAATTGCCATTCCACCATCGCCAAACCTGCGCACAGATCAGGCAATCAACCTGTATCCGAGTTTGTGTTTTTTTGAGGCAACAACTGTCAGTATCGGAAGAGGAACCGAACGCCCGTTTGAAATGTACGGACACCCAAGTTTTCGAAAGACCAGCTTTACCTTTGTCCCAATGCCGACTACCGGTGCGAAAGATCCCTTGTGGCAAAACCGCACCTGCAATGGTTACGACCTGGGAGCAAGTCAGAACAAACGCATGTATGAGATCAATCTGAATTGGCTGATCAATGCGCGGGACCAATTGAGTGACAGTGTTGATTTTATCAATCAGCGCAACTTTTTCGACCGTTTGGCGGGAACAACTCAACTTCGTTCACAGTTAAAAGCCGGATTGGGTGCAAAAGAGATCAAGGAAACCTGGAAAACAGGGATTCAGTCGTTTTTGAAAACACGGCAGAAATATCTTATTTACAGATAACAGCAGAATTGTTTATCATTTGGATTATTGATTAACGCAGACAGGCTTAATCGTGTACGGAAAATCGCAACAACTAGTCTGAATAAGTTCATGACTTTTGCCCAAAAGCAATGTTATGAAAGCTATACCACTATTTGTTCTATTATTGATTTGCGGTGCTTGTACTATTACAAAGCGGCATTTCGGACCAGGGTATCACGTAGAATGGAAGCATCGTTTTTCAGAGAAAACACCTGATGAATCCGGAAGTATTGAAAAAACGGTTAACGTGTACGAAATACCTGTGGAAACGGAATTTCCCGAAAAAGCGCTTGATTCAAGCCAATTCAATTTACCTGCAAACAATGATGAAGTGAAATCAGATTCCGAGTCACCTGTTACGAATGATCTGACTCGCAAAAAAAGCTTTGTCAAATCCATTGAGCCGCTAAAAATTGTCAGGCAAGTGACTCACTCCAAACAAGCGGAAAAAGATCATCCGAAACCTAAAAAAAGCGATTCAAAGCGGGTTGATGTCCTTACATGGATAGCACTTGGACTTCTTTCATTACTGCTCATTACAGCTTTGATCGTTGCTCTGTTAAAGGTGCTGATTAATCCTGTATTTACTATATTTTTAATACTTGCAGTTGGCAGTTTGGTCCTTTCAAGTATCTCTTTAAAAAGAGTACTCAATTCTCCCGAAGATTATTCCGGAAAAGCACTTACGATCATTGTATTTGCTTTGAGCGTACTTATCTGTTTAGGGTTAAGTTTGTATATTCTTCGCCTGGATATCAAGGAAATATCGAGTTGGTCTTAGTAGCTGTGAAGGATCCGGAGGCTGTAATCAAAAAATTACGCTGTACATTTTGGCTTTCGTAGGGAAATACCAATTACAGCAAGTTTCGGATTTTATACCTTTAAGAACCGGTCGATATTTGTATTATAAAATTGAATGAAGATGAACACACAGGAAAGGATCAATTATAATCGTATCGCCGAAGCTATTGAGTATATCAAAGCCAATTTTAAAGATCAGCCCAATCTGGATGAAGTGGCTGAAAAGGTACACTTGAGCCCATTTCACTTTCAACGGCTTTTCAGTGAATGGGCAGGAACAAGTCCGAAGAAGTTTTTACAGTATATCAGCCTTGAACACGCTAAAAAACTACTCAAAGAAAACCAGGCCACTATTTCCGAAACGGCTTATGAAACCGGGCTTTCGGGTACCAGCCGCTTACATGATTTGTTTGTAACCATTGAAGGAATGACCCCTGCTGAATACAAAAACGGAGGGAAGAATCTCGCTGTCAATTATAGTTTTGCCGAAAGCCCATTTGGGAACCTGATTGTGGCCTCCACTCAAAAGGGCATTTGTTTTATGGCTTTTGCAGAAGATGAAACTGCTGGGTTCCTTGCTTTGAAGGATCATTTTCCGAATGCACATTTTTCAAGAAAATTGGATCTGGTCCAGCAAAATGCCCTGTTTATTTTCCAAAACGACTGGAGTAAACTCTCTGAAATAAAATTGCATTTAAAGGGAACTGATTTTCAATTAAAGGTTTGGGAAGCGTTATTAAAAATCCCAATGGGACAGCTTTCTACTTATGGCGCTATTGCGCATCAAATTGAAAAACCAACTGCATCGCGTGCTGTTGGGACCGCGATCGGAAGTAATCCTGTTGCGTTCTTAATTCCGTGCCACCGTGTGATCCAGTCTTCCGGAACGATTGGAGGCTATATGTGGGGAAACACCCGAAAAACGGCCATTATTGGTTGGGAAGGTGCACAAACGAATCAGTAACAAAACATTCCTTCATGCAAACTATCCAATCGAAAATTGCTTCTCAAAACTGGGAAAGCATAGCCGAATCCATGCACGAAAACGGATTCGCCGTCCTTTCAGCTCTTTTAACTGACGAACAATGTGAACGATTAAAATCGGAATATCACACTGAAAATTTATACCGCAAAAAGGTAGTAATGGAGCGTCATCGTTTCGGCCTGGGTGAGTATAAATACTTCAACTATCCGCTTCCAAACCTCATCCGGGACATTCGAACATCGATTTATCCGAAACTGGTGCCAATTGCAAATTCCTGGATGAAAGCGCTCCATATCCCTGTAGTTTTTCCGGGAACACACCCGGAATTATTAGAACAATGCCGCGATAACAATCAGCTTAAAGCAACCGTTTTAATCTTAAAATATGGAAAAGGCGGATTCAATACCTTACACCAAGATTTATATGGCGCTATTTATTTCCCTATTCAACTGGTACTTTTTCTAAACGAACCCGACAATGATTTTACGGGAGGTGAATTTGTTTTGACACAGCAAACACCACGTGCACAATCGAAAGCAATTGTTCTGAAACCAAAGAAAGGAGACGCCTTGATTTTCACAACGAACTTCCGGCCTGTAAAAGGCTCGAAAGGTTATTACCGGGTGAATATGAAGCACGGTGTCAGTGAAGTCCTTTCCGGCGAAAGGTATACGCTGGGAATCATTTTCCACGATGCATTGAGTTAAGTTTCGGGAATCTATCTCAATTAATCCCATACTTATTTCTCCCCACAAATGCGCAAATTATTGGCTCGGCTAATGCTTACGCTGAAGCTTTAGCATAGGCGCACCGCACTCGCTTTTGAACTACATTAATACCTGTTTTTAAAAAAATTACCAAACAAAGAGGCGACTGGTAAGAGGAATTATGTATTTAAGTCAGGTGATTTCAGATGATACATTTTTTGAGTGTTCGAATTTGCTTTAAATGGTTCTAAATTTGCATGTTCGCGATATTGCGAACAGCCCTTTGTTTAACTGGGATTCAGCTAAAAAATGTCTGAATTTTTGGATAGAATTTATTGATGCTTTTGTCGTTACCTGATTAAAGTACATAATTCCCACTGGTAAGCGCCTCAAACATTTGTGCATTTGTGGTAAAATATCACACAACTGCATTTTAAATAGGAAGTCATATGATCCTGCATCAAAAAATATCGGATTCCGAATTGCGTTCTAAATTTAGAAATGGCGAAATTTGCTTTGGCGGCAATCAAAAACTGAAAATTTACGGAACAATGAACTGTTCCTCCGGGAAAAGAATGAAACGCGAAAACCGGGTCTTCTTTTTATCTGAGAATGAAGCCCGGGAAAACGGTTTCCGGCCTTGCGGGCATTGTATGAAAACCGAATATCTCAATTGGAAAAATGGACTTATTTAATACCGAAACAAACGAATCGACAAACCTGCTTCCAAAAGATGGAACCGTGAATTATTATGGAACTATTTTCTCCAGGAAGGAAGCCGATTTTTACCGTGATAATCTCTTAGAAACGATCGAATGGAAAAATGATGAAGCTGTCATATTCGGAAAACGGATCTTAACCAAACGAAAAGTGGCCTGGTATGGCGACCAGGAATTTGAATACACCTACTCAAACATCACCAAAAAAGCACTTCCCTGGACAAAAGAACTTTTAGCCTTAAAAAAAATCATTGAAGAGAAAACGGGAGAGACATTCAATTCCTGCCTGCTCAACTTGTACCATTCAGGAGATGAGGGAATGGCGTGGCACAGTGATGCTGAAAAGGATCTGAAAAAGAATGGTGCAATCGGATCGCTAAGTTTTGGTGCCGAACGCAAATTTGCTTTCAAACACAAAGAAACCAAAGAAACCGTTTCGTTGATTTTGGAACATGGAAGTTTGCTGGTTATGAAAGATGAAACTCAAACACACTGGCTGCACCGGCTTCCACCGACCAAAACAACGCAAAAACCAAGAGTTAATCTGACTTTCAGGACTATTGTTCGATAAACTCAGGTTACTCAAGAATCACCTCCCTCAATCCCTCCTCAAGGAGGGAGATTGCTTCGACTTCCTCCCTTGAGGGAGGACCGAGGAGGGTGGGAAACCTAAAACTATTTACTGCTCTGTTCCACCTTCTTAGCGCCTTCCAATACGGTTTCTTTCATCGATTCCATATAAGCACTGAGCTTTTTTTGTAATTCAGGATTACTTGCTCCCAGGATCTTTGCAGCTAAAATCCCTGCATTTTTTGCGGCATTAATTGCAACGGTAGCTACCGGAATTCCATTGGGCATCTGAACGATTGACAATAAACTATCCCATCCATCGATTGAATTACTTGATTTAATGGGAACGCCAACAACCGGAAGCGGTGTCAAACTCGCTGTCATTCCAGGTAAATGTGCCGCTCCTCCTGCACCGGCAATAATAACCCGGATCCCTCTTTCGGAAGCTGTTTTTGCATATTCGAACATTCGTTCCGGAGTTCTGTGAGCAGAAACAATGGTTAATTCATATGGTACTCCAAATTCTTTTAAAATATCCGCAGCGTCTTGCATAATTGGCAGATCTGAAGTGCTGCCCATGATAATCCCAACCATTTCCTTCAATTTTGTCTGCAAATCTAACGATTAATCCCCATCGTTGAAAACTATTCCTTCATTGTGGAGTATTTGACCTTTATTTTATTGAATTTTCTGTTAGTTTTGGGCCTCGTCCAACTTAAATTATGAATAAATCAATACTCATTTTTGTGTGCGTCCTTTTCATTCAATGGAGTTCACAACTACTTGCTCAAACTACTTTTATTACGGATAATTTTGAAAGTGCATTTTCCTGGAATACGGTAAGCACTTCAGGACCAAACCAATGGATCCAGGGATCTTGTACCAATAACGGTGGTAATTCGGCATTATACATTACTTCAGGTGGAAGTACGAATGATTGCACTCCGACAGGAATTACGCATTATGGTTATACCAACGCGTCTTCGGGAACGGAAACTGCAATTGTTTACAGGCCGGTGAATGCCGCCTGTTACAGTTCTATCCGTGTCCTTGCAGATATCCAGGTTGAAGGCGAAAGCGGGTTGGATTATCTGGAATTGGTTTACAGTACGAATTCCGGGGCAAGCTGGACGCCTGTTTCAACACAATTGGTTGCAAACGCTGTTTATACCGGATTTAACCAGTTGCTTCCCGGAAGTTTTGACAACAGTGTTTTCTGGATCGGTTTCCGCTTCACTTACAATGATTCCAATATCGGAAATAAAGCTCCGGCTATCGATAATTTCAGAATCCAGGGAACATCCGGTGATGTAACTCCACCGACAATTACCTGTCCTTCTCCATCAACAGGCTATACGGACGAATTTTTATGCCAGTTGACTTTAGCTGACTTCGGAGCACTCGCAACGGTAAATGATAATTGTGGAATTGTTTCCACTGTTCAGACTCCCCCTCCCGGAACAACCGTAAGTGCAAACACTACGATTACAATCCAGGCAGTGGATCCATCAGGGAATAATGCAAGTTGTAACTTCCTGCTGACAGTATTGGATACAGTCGTTCCAAAACCAACTTGTCCGGCATTGGATAGTGTTTATGCATCTCCTTCCTGTACTGCGCTTGTTCCAAACCTGGTTCCTGCTGTTACAGTAAATGAAGCCTGTACACCTGCTGTATCTTTGGTGTTTAACCAAACTCCTGCTGCCGGAACAACTATGACAGCAACTCAAAACGTGTTTGTTACTGTGACGGACCTCGCAGGAAATTCGGGAAGCTGCTTTACACATGTCCTTTTCTTCGACACCATTTCCCCGCAAATAACCTGTCCGGCTAACCAAACGGTTTCTACAAACAATGGTTGTACGTACGATATTGCCAGCTTCACTTCGCAAGCTACGGTCACTGACAACTGCTCCACTGTTTTTCTCCTGAATCAAAGTCCGGCTGTTGGAAACTCCTTACCCACCGGGGTACACCCCATCACGATCCAGGCAATGGACCAGGAAGGGAATGAACAAACTTGTCAATTCAATTTGACTGTTCAGGACGGAACATTACCTGTAATTAATTGTCCGGCGACAATTTCTGTTCCGGTAAACAACCAATGTTTGGCTTTGGTTGGAAACCTGGTACCTTTGGTTTCAGCAACCGATGATTGTACTGCAAGCAGCTCATTGGTATTTGCCCAAAACATACCGGCAACTTTATTGTTTTCCGATTCAATCACTGTTTTGATGACAGCAGTAGATTTAAACGGAAATATCGGAAGCTGTTCCATTTTCCTTACTGCAATTGATACCCTTGCTCCGGCGGTTTCCTGTTTGAGCGATACCAGTCTGGCGGTTTCGGGAACTTGTTCCATGACCGTTCCGAACCTTGCAGGAACTCACAGTGCTGTTGACAACTGTGCTCCTTCCAATTTGCTTACATTCTCACAAAGTCCGCTTCCGGGTACTGTGATTACCAACCCAGTTGGAATCATCATCTCCTATACGGATACTTCCGGGAATATCGGGACTTGTATTACGCAGGTTGTTCCAATTGAGTCTATCAATCCGACCATTACCTGTCCACCGGCTCAATCTGCGAACATTGGGGTTTCCTGTTACGGTTTGATTCCCGATTTAACATCACTGGCAACAGTAAGCGACAACTGTACCGGATATTCTTTAATGCAACAACCGGCTCCCGGAACAAATTTGATTTCGGGAACACATGTGGTAACCATTACTGTAACGGATCTTGCGGGAAACAGCTCATCCTGTAATACCAGCTTCACCCTCATTGAAACGTTTGCACCAACTATCACGTGCCCAGGGAATATTTCAACCTGTAATCCATTGGTTAATTACGGGAATCCGATCGGAACGGACAATTGTAATTTCACGATTTCACAGACAGATCTTTCCGGTCTTTCTTCCGGAGATATTTTCCCTATCGGAATGACGACACAAACCTACCAGATTGAAGATTCTTCCGGCAATACAGGGAGCTGTTCCTTCACTGTTGAAATTCTTCAATACCCGGATACGGCATTTATTCCGAACAGTTTGATCTATTTATGTAACACATTTACAACCAGTATTGAAGCTCAGGCAATCCAATCCGGAACAGGCTCCTGGAACATGTTGACAGGTGGCGGAACGATCACTAACCCGAATGCGCTGCAAACAACGGTTCAGAATCTTTCTCTTGGTGCCAATACATTTGAATGGGTGGTAACTTCTCCGACCTGTGGTTCCAGAAGAGATACCGTAAGAATTGTTGTCAATATGCCACCTCCGCAGGCCAATCTCCAGGATTCAATGTATGCCTGTGCCGCAACCAGCTACCTTATCCAGGGAAATAATCCGGGAACGGGAGCCCAGGGAACCTGGTCCAGCAGTTCGGCGATCACGTTTAACAATACACACGCCCCGGTTGCAACTATTCTCTCCATTCCAGATGGTTATCACACTATTTACTGGACTATTTCAACCAACGGATGCCCGAGTACGATAGACAGCAGTATTATTTATGCGCCGGTAGTCGCTCAGGTCCTCACACCGGATACTTCTGTCTGTTTAACTCAATTACCGCTAAACATACAAGGAAATCAACCGGGAAGTGACCAGGCAACATATTGGATCGAATTGGCCGGTACCGGAACGTTGACCAATAAGTACAATCCGAATACGCAACTCACCGCAGGTGCGGCGGGAGAGCTCGTTCTTATTTACAGGCATACGCACGATTTCTGTGGTGCAACTGAAGACACTTTGCACATTCAATTATCGAATTGCGGTGAGGCTACTTTTGATGTTCCAACTGTGTTTACACCAAATAAAGATGGAGACAACGACCTGTTTGTTATTCCAAACCTGCATGAAACTTATCCGGATTGTAAAGTCACGATTATTAATCGCTGGGGATCTAAAGTATTTCAATCAACGGGATATGAAGAGCCATGGGACGGAACTTTCAAAGGAGATGATCTTCCATTCGGAACGTATTTCTATGAAATTGTTTCTCCGAACGATGATTTCAAAGCAATTAAAGGTTCAATCAGTATTATTCGTTAATCCCGGTACTCATGAAAAAATTAATAATCAGCGCATTTGTTTCAGTTGCAGGATTAACTTTCGGACAACAGGACATTCAATTTAACCAGACAGCTTCTTCTCCATTCTTAATCAATCCTGCTGCAGGCGGATTAATGAATGTAGCTGAAGTGGTAGTTGGAAATCGCTTGCAATATGCGGGAGTGGATGGAAGGCCCATGACTACCTATGCGGGAATTCAAAGCATGGTTCGTTTCAAAAAGCGTAAATCAAAAGCATTACTGAGTGAACTTTCGTCAATCGGGCAAACATTTTACAGTACTCCGCAACGGACTGTTTCATACAAACAAGTAGCAGGTTTAACCTTTATCAATGATATTATCGGACCATTTACCCGTACCAATGTAAAAGCGAATATTGGGGTTCACATTCCCTTATCCCAGAAATTAAATGCGGGGATCGGATTGGGCATTGGCTGGTCGAATTTCGGAATAGACAACTCCAAAGTAATACTTGGAAACTCCAACGATAAGGCATACGCGAACTATATCGGAATTTCAGCATCGCAAAATTACCTGGATGCCCAGGCCGGACTAATTGTTTACAACGATCGGTTATTGGTGAGTTTGAGTGGAAGCCAGATCTTCAACAATAAAACACGTTTGAGCAGCATAACAACGGAAAGTAGTTTCCAGCCACATTTGTTTGTGTTGGCAAGTTACCGTTTTGACCTGGGCAAAAACTACGGATTGGAACCGATCGTTCAGTTTAAATCAGTGAAACATGCTCCGATAAGCTATGATATCGCCATGCGTTTACATTACATGCGTATGGGGTGGATAAGCCTTTCTTACAGAAGACAATCTGCCATTGGTGTTGGATTTGGAATTAACCTGCTGGCACGTTTCAATGTATCTTATTCGTTTGAATTCGGGAATGGTGTTACGGAGAAATTCGGAAACACATCGCATGAAGTTCGCCTGGGATTCATTTTCGGTCACAAAAGAAATATGAACAAGGAATTTAAACAGGATGAAAAAGCGAATCCGACACCGGAAGAAGTAAAACCGGAAGAGGCACCTTAATGGTTCAGATGAATGAAAAAAGTTGGAATTTGATAAAAACAGGAAGAATAAATGCTAATTTTCCAGGATTACTAATTTTGTAAAAAGTTCACTTATTATGCGTCCGTTTTACTTGTTGCTTAAGATCTCATTAAACATTTCATTCAGACTTTTTTACAAACGCTTTATTGTATTACGTAAGCACAAAAAGCTATTCGGCAGTACAATTTATGTCAGCAATCATCCGAACTCTTTCATGGACCCGATCATGATCGGTGCATTAAATTATCCCATTGTGCATTTTATGACCCGATCTGATGTATTCGTTTGGTGGTTAAAACCTATTTTATGGTCGGCGCACATGACCCCCATCTATCGTCAGCACGATGGCGGTGACATGAAGGGAAAAAACACCGATGTTTTCAAAAAAGTGAACCAATCACTGAAAATAGGACGTAATATCCTGATTTTCGGAGAAGGCTTCACGGATGACACGCCGATCAGAGGTTTGAAACCTGTGAAGAAAGGCCCTGCACGTATGGCATTCGGTGCATTGGATGCGATTAACTGGAGCAAAAAGATTTACATTGCCGGAATTGGTGTGAGCTATACGGACAGAAACACGATCGGTTCGGAATTCGTATTGGATAACGGCCCGAAAATCTGTTTGAACGATTACAAAGAAGCGTATAAGGAGAATCCGAACAAGGTAATCAATGAAGTTACCAAACTGGTAGAAAAAAGCATGCAGGATTGTATCATATATGTTGCAAAGCCTGCCCGTTATTCTTTATTGGAGGGGATCATGCAGATTACACGCAAAGGGTATAGTCATGACAACCACAATGACCGGATTCCTCTAGTAAAACGCTGGGAATATTCTAAGAAACTGGCAGCCTGGATTAATGAGCATGTAACAGATGAAAGCACTGAAATCCTTGCCCTGCAAAAAGACCTGGATGCTTATTTTAACCTGGAAAAACGCATGAAAATCCAGGACCGTTTTGTAATTGCCAAACAACACCCGGAATTGGTCAGCACATTAAATAACTGGCTTTATTTAATCCTGATGTGGCCTTTTGCAATTGCAGGATTTATCCATGGTTTTATTCCATATATCGTTTCAAAAAAGCTGACTGAAAAGATCATGAAACGAAGAGTTTTCTGGGGATCCGTGAAGATGATGATGGCTAAAATCGTTGGCTCCATCTATAACATTCCGATCATCATTTTGGTTACCAAATGGTACCTTCCTCACTGGTCTTTGGGTGTTTTGTATTACTTCATTATTCCTGTTTTATGGCGTTTGAGTTATGAATATGCACGTCAATTCAAAGAGGTGCGGATCAAACGAAAAATGAAATCAGTTGATCTCTCTAAGTTTGTAGAGAAACGTGCAGATTTAGAGGAGCGGATCAAAAAACTGGTTCCTGTTGCTTAATAAAAAAATGTAGTGGCGCGATTAATCGCGCCACTACATTTTTTACCTGTTTTTAAACCAATTTTCTCCCCAAATAAACCATCGCGATACAAAATGCAATCGAGATCAATACGTTCAAAATTGCAATTACCCACTGCCCTCTTTCCATCAACTCCAGGTTCTCTTTAGCAAAGGTTGAAAAGGTGCTGAATCCACCGCAAATTCCAATGATCCAAAATGCCTGGAACGATTCTGCATTAGCAGGCTTCATTTTCATCATCATTACCAGGAATATACCTACCAGCAAAGAGGCAAGCAGGTTGGATACCAATGTAGCCACCGGGAAAACAGATTTCGGGAATTTAAGTACCAATTGACTTATCCCAAACCGCAATAAGGACCCGATACCCCCACCCAGAAAAACATAAAACACATTCATTTCGATATTGCTTTTGCAAAAAAGCGCTGGTAAAGTTTCCAAAATACAAAAGCCCACAGAATTCCCCAAACAATGCCGCAAAGTACATCAGACAAATAATGCATGGTCAGATAGATCCTGCTCAAACTGATCAGTGCTACACAAAAGATCAGTACCCATTTTATATTCGGATAAAACTTGCGAAGAAAGAACCAGCCAAAGAGTGCTACTGCAGCATTATTGGAGGCATGTGAAGAAAAGAAGCCATATTTTCCTCCAAGATAGGTATGACCATCTTCCATAAAATAATGCAGGTGCTTTTCCAGCAATAAATTGTGAGAAGGGCGGTAACGCATAATCATATCCTTAAAAAGGTATGTCGTGGTGCTATCCACAATGGCAATCATTAATAAAGCCATTCCCAAAAACAAAAACGTCGTTTTGATCCCGTAATTTTTCCAGATAAAATACAGAAGCAGCAGGTAAAATGGAATCCAGGTTGCCGTTTTGCTAACATACCAGAAAAACTGGTCTAAGAACGGTGTATTCCAACCATTTATCGTTAGAACAATACTTCGGTCAATCGATTCCAGGTACTCAAACATGGTTTAAATGCTTCCAGATCATATCTTTTAATTCCGTCAGTCCCTGTTGGGCAACAGAAGAAATAAAGACATAAGGTATTTTGGGTAAATCCTTACTGATTGCTTCCTGCAATTCTTCATCCAGCATATCCGATTTTGTAATTGCCAGCAAACGTTCTTTATGCAGCAATTCCGGATTGTACTGTTTCAACTCATTCAATAACAATTTGTATTCTTCGTGGATATCGTCTGCATCTGCAGGAACCATGAATAATAAGCACGAGTTCCGTTCAATGTGACGCAGGAAGCGCAAGCCCAAACCTTTCCCTTCATGAGCCCCTTCAATAATTCCGGGAATATCTGCCATTACAAACGAACGGTAATCCCTATATTTTACAATTCCCAGGTTTGGTCTGAGGGTTGTAAACGGATAATCTGCAATTTCAGGTTTTGCCGAAGATAAAACAGAAAGCAAAGTGCTTTTGCCGGCATTTGGTTTTCCTACCAAACCAACATCTGCCAGGATCTTCATTTCCAGGATCATCCAACGTTCCTGACCCGGTTCTCCCGGTTGAGCAAAGCGCGGTGTTTGATAAGTCGACGATTTGAAATGGTCATTCCCTAAACCTCCACGACCTCCGGGAACCAGGATTTTTTCTTCTCCGTCTTCTGTTATTTCGAAAAGCGTTTCCCCTGTTTCAGCATCTTTGGCAAGTGTCCCCAGTGGGACTTCGATGTATTTATCTTCTCCCTGCGCCCCTTTTTGCAATTGACCAGAACCGTGTTCTCCGTGGCCTGCTTTCGAATGTTTTTGGTACTTCAAATGAAGCAGTGTCCACAATTGCTTGTTTCCGCGAAGAATAATATGGCCGCCACGTCCTCCATCACCTCCGTCAGGTCCTCCCTGCGGAATATACTTTTCGCGTCGAAAATGCGCAGAACCACCGCCCCCGTTTCCGGAAGTACAGTGAATTTTTACATAATCAACGAAGTTATCTGATGCCATTTTTTCAGTTATTAGTGAACAGAAATAGGCAATAGTACCATTTCCTGCTCAAATATTCAAAAGTTCAAAGGGTTAAAAAGGTTACTTCGACTCCGCTGCGCCTATGCTGTAGCTCCTGCGTAAGCATTCCGTTACCTTTAGTTCAACGTGTTCGATTTTTAAACTTTTGAACTGGTTGTAAACCCTATTAGACTTGAAAACCGCACTCTGTCCGAATGCGGTTAACGTCTCAATTGGTTTTTGTATTAATTATTGTCAATTGCAGCATAAAGTGCTTCGCTGATCATATCGATCTCACCCACACCATTTATTGTCTGCACTTTGTTCTGATCCTTGTAATAAGGAAGAACGTGGATTGTTTTTGTAAAATATTCATTGATTCTCTTCAAAAGCTTTTCAGCAGCATCATCTGCTCGTCCACTATTCTGGCTTCTCAAAGAAATTCTTTCTTTAATAACCTCTTCAGGAACATCAAGTTGAAGAACTTTATCAATTTTCTGACCTTTTTCGTTCAAGTATGCATCAAGTGCTTCTGCCTGAACAACAGTTCTTGGAAAACCATCAAAAATAAACCCTTTTGCGTTGGGATGTCTCTGAACTTCTTCTTCAAGCATATCAATGGTTACTGAATCAGGCACCAAAAAACCATCAGCCATAATTTGCTTGACACGTTTACCAAGTTCAGTATCATTTTCAATGTGCGCACGGAACATATCACCTGTTGAAAGGTGAACCAGTCCATACTTTTCAATCAATCTTTCCGACTGTGTTCCTTTCCCTGCTCCGGGAGGACCAAATAGTACGATGTTCAACATACGTTTTTCTTTTAATGGGATTCTTCTCCCTTTAGTTGATAAATATGTTCGGTATTTCTTCCCAATTCATTGTAATCCAGTCCGTAACCGACCACAAATTTATTTGGGATTGAAAACCCGATATATGTTGGGGTATGTGTTCCTTTAAATGCTTCCGGTTTGAACAACAGGGTTGCTATTTCCAAACTTGCCGGTTTTTCCACCGATAGCAAAGTAAATAGTTTTTCCATTGTAATCCCGGTATCTACGATATCTTCAATGATAACTACGTGTTTATCTTTAATAGATGTCGTTAAACCGATCACCTCATCCACCCGACCGGAAGAGTGCATTCCCTGGTAACTGCTCACTTTTACGAAGGTAATTTCGCAAGAAGCCCGGAAATATTTCATTAAATCAGCAGCGAACATAAATGCTCCGTTCAAAACAGCAATAAATACAATTTCCTTCCCGGCATAATCCCGCTCCAAGCGCGCAGCCAAAGCAGAAATCTCCGACTGAATTTTTTCTTTCGGGATAAAAATCTCAAATGTTTTATCGTTGAGCTGAAGCACTTCTTCGTCTAATTTTAAGTGCAAAAGTAGGATTTTTGCGCCAATTATCAGTCTTGGCCTTAAAGAAATCACATGAATTGAATTATTTTTTGTTGAATCTTGTACAAATGATCACGTAAGGGCATCACTATTGAAATCAGATATCTCTAAACGAATTATCTTTGCAGTATGAAAAAACAATGGAACGGAAACACATATAAAGTTGGAATGCTTGGTGGTGGCCAATTGGGCCGCATGTTTATACAGGAAGCGCTTAATTATGATGTTCATGTTCATTGTTTGGACCCCGATTCGGATGCTCCCTGCAGACATTTGGCAACTTCTTTTACCCAGGGATCTTTAAAGGATTTTGACACGGTGGTGAATTTTGGAAATGACAAAGATGTTGTTACCGTTGAAATTGAGCATGTCAATGTGGAAGCATTGCGCGAATTGGAAAACAGAGGTGTGAAAGTTTTCCCGCAACCCAATGTTTTGGCTATTGTTCAGGATAAAGGATTGCAAAAAAAGTTTTACCTGCAGCATGATCTTCCGACTGCTGAGTTTACACTGGTGGATGGGAAAGAAGAATTACTGGCAAAAAACATTCCTTTTCCTTATGTGTTAAAATGGCGAAAAGGCGGCTATGACGGGAAAGGTGTTCAGATCATGCAATCTGCAGCTGATTTTGAGCAACTGATCGATACTCCTTATGTTATTGAGCAATTGGTCCCGTTTACCAAGGAATTATCTGTTATTGTTGCCCGGAATGAAGCAGGAGAAAGTGTTGTTTATCCAACGGTAGAATGTGAATTCAGCCCGGTGGCAAACCTGGTGGAGTTCTTATTTTCACCGGCTGAAATTTCAGAAGATGTAGAGAAAAAAGCACGTGAAATTGCACTGAAAGTGATCGATTCCCTCCAAATGGTAGGAATCCTGGCGGTAGAACTTTTTCTTACAGCCACTAATGAAATTCTGATCAACGAGATCGCACCACGACCTCATAACAGTGGTCACCACACCATTGAATGTTGTTATACTTCCCAATTTGAACAACATTTGAGAAGTATTGTAAATGCCCCTCTGGGTTCTACTAAATTAATTACTCCGGGGGTTATGATCAATTTACTGGGAGAACCGGGTTATGAAGGTTCTGCCAAGTATGAAAACCTTGAAAAAATCATTTCCCAGGAAGGAGTCAGCGTTCATCTTTATGGGAAAGAAACTACCAAACCCTTTCGCAAAATGGGGCACGTAACGATCTACGGCCCGAACCTGGATGAATTAAAATCGACCGGAAGAATAGTAGCTAAAGAATTAAAAATCAAAGCTTAAATACTTTTATTTCTCCTAAATTACTACCTTTATCACCCATTTTAGAACTATTGAAACTACGCACACTTATTTTTGCAACCTCATTACTTGTATTGAGCCAAAAGCTTAATGCCCAGTTATATACGTTTCAAGAATTTAGTCACCAGGACGGATTAAAAATAACATCCACCTTAACAACTACTCAG
Organism: uncultured Flavobacteriales bacterium; assembly: GCA_946480815.1. The sequence goes on along the minus strand of CAMLLB010000033.1, from coordinate 19,162 downwards.
GACGAATTAGGCCATCTGCTGATCGGAACTGACGGCAACGGGATTGTTCGGTATAACGGAACTGCATTTGAATCGATCCATAGTTCCAAAGGTCTCGACAGGCCTTACCACGTCACAGGTATTTCACTGATAAACGGCGAGATGTATTTTTCTACGCTTTATGCGGGAATTTTAAACTACTACAACACTGGAATCCATTCGTTTTATAAAATCAATTCTACTACAGATGGTTCCGCATTGCACATTGCAAAATGTGAAAACAACCTTTCCATCATTACCAATAATTACATCATTGTAACGGATCTGAAAGGTAAACGGATCCTAAAAAAACCCTACCTGTCCAATATCAAAAGATGTGTCCAATTATTGGAAACGCCTTATGGAAATATCCTGATCACTGACAAAGATTCCTATTTCATCAGTTCAACCGAAATTATTCCTTTGAGTAAGTGGCTGCATTCCCCGAAAGTGAACTTTAGAATTGCATCGTATTATCAGAAAAAGTTGGTATTGTTTGATGAAACGGGAAAAAATAAATACACGTATTACTTCTCCAATAACGGAACTATTTTCAGGGAAACAATTGAAGAGACGGGTTTTGAATTTCCCATAAGCCCCATTGATCATGTTGCATCAAAGAGCAATCATATCCTTTTTTGTAATTCGGATAAACAACTCTTTACAATTAATGCAGATAAGTTAAAACGGATTGCCCCTAACTACGATAAAGAATTAGGACACATTTACCATCTTTTCATTGATCGTTCGGGTGATTACTGGATAAATACTTCTCAGGGTATCACCAAAGTAAGTATTGAACCTTTCACAAAAGTGAAACTAAGTCCGATCTTCCAAGACAACTTGATCCTTCAGGTTTTTCGTACCAGGAACAATGAATTCCTATTGGGGAACGGAAAGAACGAACTGTACTATGGTCCTTTGTATTCGTCAGATTTTAAAGTAAAGACCAATTTCCGGGCAAACCACATTTTGGAGTGTCCGTTAGGTACTTTGATCTGTTCGGAAACAGGAATTTATGAATTCAAATCAGGTAGATTCATAAAAACCGACATTCCGAATCAAAAAGGAGAACGCATCAAATTTGCTATTTGGGCTGATGGAAAATTATGGTTCGCACCTGCTGAAAAAGGCCTGTATTGTTATGATCCGAAAACCAGGACCAGCACCAAATTAAAAATGAAGGGATCCCCGAATTATTTCTATTGCGGTCAACAATCTGCTGATGGAAAATTCCTTTACCTGGGAACAAACGAAGGAATCAGAAAGTTGAACCTGGCAACAAAAGAGATTAAACACCTATCCTACTTCAATTCGATTGGTGCTTATGCCGGAAATTCAACCGTTGACTTGTATGGAAACCTTTGGTTTACAATGGATCGCGGGATAGCAGGAATTGACCGCAACCACCGTTTGACCATTATCAAAGATCCCGCAATTTTACCTTCTTATCTGTTCTATACACTTTCATCCGATAAACTTGGAAACCTGATTATCGGTACAAACCTGGGAATTCACATTCTCAAAATGGACCAAAAAGGGAAAGTTGTTTATCACAAAAATTACAACGAAAAAAACGGGTTCAAAGGCTATGAAACGAACATGCGGGCAGTCTTCCAGGATGAAAACAAATCGTTCGTCGGAACCTCTGAAGGTTTGTTTTTGATCAACACCGAAATTTTAAAGAATTATCCGGTTCCTCCAAAACCGATCATTATTAAAGGCCGTTTGTTCCAAAATGGCGTCATACGTGATGTCGATCAGGGAAAATACCTGACCTTCAAAACAATTTTATCTAAAAATAGCGGTCTGGAATATTATTACCGGATCGGTGGATACCACAAATTCTGGATCAAATTGAATAATCCGGGTGAAATGAAACTCCCGGAGCTGGAAAATGGTGCTTATCGTTTAGAAGTGAAATCCAGTTTCGATGGAATCAACTTTTCCGAGATCTCAGAATACCCGATCATCATTCACAATCCGATCTGGCAATCCAAATGGTTCATTGTCATTATCATTTTATTTCTGGGACTTTTAAACATTGGTTACCTGGAATGGACACGCACCGGAATGCGGATCAATCTTTATGAGATCAGTTACAACTCACTTGATCCCAGGTTTGTTCCAAAATTGCTCTTGTTTGGAGCATTAAGCGATGTAATTACCGGTCTGATCATTTATTACTTTGTAGATAAAAGCCTTGGAAGCATAACTGCCAATTTTATTGCAAGTTCAATCCTTCTTGTTGGCTTTGCCGCACATAAATTTTCCAGTCGTAGAAATCGACTCGACAATATTAACAACTTAAGTCTTTACATATCGCTTCTGGTGGTACTCGTCCAGTTTTTCTACTTGCTGTTTATCACCCATATTCATCCTTATCCGGTGATTGCACTTGTGCTGGTTTCAAGTGTTTTACCCTACATGCTGAACAACATCCGATCAATCATTATCATTTGTTTACTTGAGATCTTTGTTTCGGTACTGATGCTGATCTGGATTGAAAATCCGGTATATAATAGTGTGCTTTTCATTCTTACCATGGGAGTTTCGTCCGCACTCACGATCATGATAACCTATTTGAGAAATGACTCGCTTGAAAAATTATTTTTCGTGAGTAACATTTTGAATAAGGGTAATATGATGGCAATCTCCTTCGATCAAAAGGGAATCATTACCTATTGCAGTAAGAACCTTTCCACTTTGCTGCATATCGATTCGAATATGATTGTCGGTAAATCCCTCTCAACATTAAATCCAATTGTTGTTTCTGCCGAAATGCGTGAATTTTCTTTGGGTGACGAGTTTTCTGACGGGAAAATATTCCTGGTCCCGATGTATAATAAAAAGGGAGAAGTTATCTGGATCGAGTGGTCCTGCAAGTATTTTTCCGATTCTGTCCGTGTAATCATGGGGCAGGATGTCACAGAAAAACTGACCTTGACAACCAATTATCAATCCCTGGTTGAGAACGCTCACGATATGATCTTCAATACGGATATTGATGGAAACTTTATCTACCTGAATGAAATGAGCAGCCGGACCTTCGGTTATAAGAACGAGAACCTCATTGGTAAGAATTCCATTACAATCGTGCACCCGGAATACCGCGAAATTGTAAAGGATTTCTTCCGGAACCAGATCATTAATCGTATTCAGAATACCTATCTTGAATTTCCAATCCGAACAAAGGAAGGACGAATTATCTGGCTGGGACAAAATGCATCGATTGTATTTGAACCGGGTTCAAGAAAACGGATCATCGGGTTTACAGCGCTTGCACGTGATATAACAGAAAAAAGGGCAAATGAATTATTGATCGAACAGCAAAACAAGGACATTACTTCGAGTATCAATTCAGCCAAACGGATTCAATACAGTCTCTTGCCAAAAGCTTCTGAATTCGGAAGTCATTTCGAAGATTATTTTGTGATCTTCAAACCGAAAGACATTGTGAGTGGTGATTTTTACTGGACTCACCGGATTGGAAATAAATTGATTCTTGTACTGGCTGATTGTACGGGACATGGTGTTCCGGGAGCATTTATGACCATTCTTGGAATTAACCTGTTGAACCAATTGGTGATCGAACGAAAAATTGACGATCCGGCACAAATTCTTAACGGATTGAACATTGAACTCCACAAACTCCTGCATCACGGGACCAATAGTTTAACAACTGAAGGCATGGATGCGCTGGTGGTTGTTTTTGAAGGAGATAAGATCCAATTTGCAACCAGTGGAGTTGCATTGATCCATATTCACCGGGAGGAATTCTTACTCTACCGGTCCACGAAAATTGAGCAGGATTCAGAAGTCCAAATCTATGAACACCGGGAAATTTCCCTTGCCGATGATGACCGGCTTTACCTGATCACTGACGGATTCCAAAAGCAATTCGGATCTATCCGGAACAAAAAATTCTCGTTCAAACGCATTCGTGAACTCCTGGAGAAGATCAAAGTAGAATCAATGCCTTTGCAGAAAAAATACTTTGAAAATGCCTGGTCAAACTGGTCTGAGGGACATGAACAAACGGATGATATTACGATTATTGGATTGAAGAAGTATCAGCCGAAAGATTAATGTGATATTCATTTGCAAACATCTGTTTATCAAGTGGTTAGCCAGGTTTGTGAACCATTTTATTAACTTGGTAACCAAATAAGATTAATCGATTAAAAACCAATGTTTTAACTTCATCTTGTAAACCATTTAGTTAATTGGTTCACAAAAAAGCAACCTAGATTCCATCAATCGTCCTCCGAACCAAATACCGCACCGGGAAGTACGAAGACAACACACTTAAAAGAACCACCATCCCAAAAATAAACAGTACGTCTTTTACCCGGAGAATGATCGGAAAAGCTTCTCCTCCTGAATTCGGCATTTGAAGCAAGGAAAACTGCATTTGGAGTAAACAAACCCCAACACCTAAAGCCAGGCCGATCAATATCCCCTTAAACGCGATCAATATTCCCTCAAAAAAGAAAATCTGGAATATGAATCGTTTCGTAGCACCAAAACGTTCCATCGTTTCAATGTTTTCCTTTTTCTCTATGAACAACATATTCAGGGAAGCTACTAAATTAAAGGCCGCCAAAACGAAAATAAAAAGCAGGATCAGCACCACAATTTTCTTTTCACTTTCACTTGTTTTAAAAATCAACTCGTTCTTTTCAGCGGCCGTTTTCACTTCGAATTTTTTTCCGAATCTGTTTTCAAGCGTTGCTTTCACATTTTCGATATTCTCCTTCTTTACGTGAAAATAAATGGCTGTAATATCCGAACCGTAATTCAACTGAATTTCTGCATAATTGATCGGGACCAATAAATCAGACATATTTACGTCTTTGTTATAGTTCATTCGTCCAACTACTTTCAAGGGAGAAACCTTAAACGGACTTTTCAAACGGGCAATGGAGGCGTCTCTCAAGGGCGTATAAAGTGTAAGTTCTTCGTAGCCATCCATCTCCGAAATATAACCGTCAATTTTATCCAGCAAACTTGCACCGATAACTGCAGTCGGTTCACCATTTTCTTCGAGGTAAGGATAACCGTCAACCATGTGCTGCTTTAAATTACAAGCTTCTGTGAAAGAATAATCGACTCCCATCATTCGGGCATTGATCCATTTTTTTCCATGCTTGATGATTACCGTTTCTTCAATCGCTTTAGACAGCGAAATAACTCCCGGAATTCTTCGTAAATCTCCTAAATTTACAGTTGTGGAATCAAATGTTTTACCTTCCAGTGAACGCATGGAAATAGCAGGGTCATAATCCGAATACAACTTGGAAACCATTTGTTCAATGCCATTGAAAGCCGACAAAATAATCACCAATGCAGCTGTAATAACAGCAATTCCAACAACAGAAATCCGCGTAATCCAATTGACCAGATTACGTTGTTTCCGGGTATACCGAAGGTATCTTCTCGCTATGAAAAATGAAACCTTAATCTTTCAGCAATTTATCAATGGTTTCAGCATAATCCAAAGAATCATCGATGTAAAACAACAATTCGGGAATCTTATGCATATTCTTCAAACGCTTTCCGACTTCACCACGAATTTTACGTGAATTCTGCTGAATATGATTTAAAACTTCTTTTTTATCAGGACCTGCGAAAACAGATAAATAAATACGCGCCAAAGACAGGTCGGAAGTTACTCTTACTATCGTCACACTGACCATTGCACCCAGGCAAATTTCACGTGCATTGCGTTGAAAATAAGTTGATAATTCCTCTTGAATTACACCCTCAATTCGGTTTTGTCTAATTGAACTCATGCTGCAAAGTTAAGAATTGTAAACTCGTTCATACACAAAGGACAACAAAAACATATCTTTGTACTGCATGAAATCAATATTGGCATTCCATAAATACACGTTTTCGTATAAAGCTCCGGCGATACTTACGATTTTTTACAACCTGCTTTTTGTGATATTCAATCTCATCTCGATGATTTTGTTTATCCCTTTCCTGCAATTGATCTTTAAGCCGGATCAGGTTACTAATTTACCGGAACCTGTCTATAACGGAGGCTTCACTAATTTTTTCATTTACTGTAAAGACCTGTATAATTACACCATGCAGGAAATGGTAAAAGAAGACCCGAAACAAGCTCTTTTATTTGTTTGTATCTCTGTTCTCGCGGCATTTTTCCTGAAGAATCTAACCCGTTACGGTGCCATTTGGCATCAATCTCAATTGAGAATGGCAGTCGTCAGAGATGTAAAAGACAGCATCTTTTCGAAAGCCATGAAGCTTCCGCTATCTTTTTATACGGAGGAGCGCAAAGGAGATTTAATGTCACGCATGAACAGCGATGTGGGAGAAATTGAAATTGCTGTTGTAGCTATTTTGGAATTGATCTACCGGGAACCGTTTGCTATCATCATTACAGTCGGATCCCTGTTATATATCAGTCCGCAATTAACACTGATCTCTTTCATCTTGCTTCCAATCTCTGCTTTTGTTATTTCGCGTATCGGAAAAAGTCTGAAACGTACGGCAAAACTGCAACAAGAGCAGAACGGGATCGTTTTTTCAACCATTGAAGAGGCATTGGGCGGAATCAAAATAATTAAAGCATTCAATGCTATTCGATTCATGACGGAACGTTTCCGCAAGATCAACTTAAGACATCAGCAATTGGTCACACGCACTTTCCGCAAAAAGGACCTGTCTCCTCCATTGAATGAATTCTTAGGTGCAGCGGTCATGATCTGTCTTGTTTGGTTTGGCGGGATCATGATCCTGGATAAAGATACGAACAGCCTCACCGGTGAGGAATTCATTACCTTCATCATCGTTTTTTCCCAATTGTTGAGACCGATACAAGGAATTGCAACTGCAGTTGGGAATTTAAATAAAGCAGAGGCTTCCCGGGACCGGATCAATGCAATCCTGGATATGGATGAAAGCATTTATGAATCTAAAAATCCAAAAAAACTGGATGGACTGAAAAATGACATCCGACTGGAATCCGTGAGTTTCAAATACAAAGACGAATGGGTCCTGAAGAACATCAACTTCGACTTGAAACGAGGAAAAACGATTGCATTGGTTGGTGAGTCCGGGAGTGGAAAATCTACCATTGCCGATTTACTTCCTCGTTTTTACGATGTCAATGAAGGGGCGATCTATATTGATGACATCAACATCAAAGAATACGGATTGGAAGATTTGCATAGAAATATCGGGATTGTTTCCCAGGAATCTATTCTTTTCAATGATACCGTTCGAAATAATATTGCATTCGGAAGAGATGATGTTTCTATGGAATTGATCGTTAAGGCCGCAAAAATTGCCCATGCAGATAGTTTCATTGAACAACTCGAAAATGGTTACGATACGGTCATTGGAGAGCGCGGAAATAAACTTTCAGGAGGTCAGAAACAACGTCTGAGTATCGCAAGGGCCGTTTTAAAAGATCCGTCTATTTTGATTTTAGATGAAGCTACTTCCGCATTGGATACAGAAAGTGAACGCATTGTTCAAGGAGCTTTGGATGAATTGATGAAAGACCGGACCTCGTTGATTATTGCCCACCGAATGAGTACGATTATCAATGCTGATGAAATTTTAGTACTCTCAAAAGGTCAGATTATTGAACGTGGAAAACATCAGGATCTGATTGCATTGGGAGGAACATATGCAAACCTGTGCGGACTTCAGGGAATTTTCAGCTGATTTTATGATTTTTTTTGACTGATAAATAACTGGTTCCTACCGTTTAATCAGTATATTTCCATTTTGGTTCGCTTTTTGCATTCAGGAAACAACTATTCTATTTTAGGAACGTTATTTACAGTATGAAGCTACTTTGGATTATAGCACTTCTTTTTCCTCTTTCCCTGATGGGCCAATTGGTCACATCTCCTCAAAGTGCTGCATCCTTAGTTCAGAATACGCTCCTAGGTCCCGGAGTTACAGTTTCCAATATCAATTACTCGGGAGCTTCGGCTGCAATTGGTAAGTTCACTGCAAACGGTACAAACCTCGGAATCAATTCAGGTGTTGTAATCACAACCGGAACAATTGCAAATAGCGGAAGCGGTCCGCAAGGACCAAATAATTCATCCAATTCAGGAGTTGATAACAATTATCCGGGTTTCGGGGCTTTGACTGCCCAGGCCGGAGCAAGTACTTACAACGCTGCTATTTTGGAATTTGATTTTGTTCCTTATTCCGATACCGTGCGTTTTAAATATGTTTTTGGTTCGGAGGAATACCCGGAATACGTCTGTTCCCAATTTAACGATGCTTTCGCATTTTTCATTTCTGGCCCTGGAATTCCCGGCGGAACACAAAACATGGCAAAATTACCAAATGGGGCAACCGTTACAATTAATAACGTAAATGGCGGAAACCCAGGAGGTACCGGAAGTGGTGTCGGACCATGTGGTGCAAGCAATTCTGCATATTATGTAAATAATGGAAATGGTAATCAGGCTCCATTCAATGGCTCATCTGCCTATATTCAATACGACGGTTTTACAAAAGTACTGGAAGCAGTTTCAAAAGTACAGTGTGGACAAACCTATCACCTGATCATTGCCATTGCAGATGCAGGAGATGGAATTTTTGACTCGGGTATTTTCCTGGAGGCAAACAGTTTGACATCCAAAGTTCCGGTTGAAGTAGACTACGTCATGTCATTTGATGCCTTCAATGATGGGGTGACAATGGCAGAAGGTTGCGTAACGACAACTGTTACACTGAAAAGAAATGGTTCCACTGCTGCTTCAACTACAATTCCGATTACTGTTGGAGGAACTGCTACAGAAGGTGTGGATTACTCCAACATTCCTAATTCTGTCACTTTTGCACCAGGCCAGAACACCGTTCAATTTACGTTCAATGCACTAGCCGACGGGCTTACTGAAGGCGTGGAAACTATTGATCTGATTTTTGACGTTCCCGATCCTTGCGGCGGTTCCAATCCGTTGCAATTGAATCTTAAAATCGATGACATTCAACCGGTTCAGGTAACCGTGAACTCTGTGGATAAACTTTGTCCTCAGGATGAAGCAGAACTTATAGCTGTTCCCAGCGGAGGTTCCGGTCCGTATACGATCCTTTGGAGTACCGGTGAAACTACAGCCTCTATTATTGTTAATCCGCCTGCGACACAAAATTATACAGTTTCAGTCACCGATGCTTGTCTGAATCAAACTGCAAACGCAGTTGCAACAGTGACAGTTCCGGTTTATCCTCCGATTGCTATCGTAACAACACCGGATATTACTGAAATTTGCCCATACGTTCCGAAGGAATTAACGGCTCAGGTTAGCGGTGGCGCCGGAAATTTTGTCTTCTCCTGGCATCTTTCGAACGGAACAGTTCTGGGAACAAATGATACGCTCGATGTCATTCCAAGTACCAGCACAATGTATTATGTTGAAGTGACAGACCAATGTGATGTTACCTCTATTGATAGTGTTTTATATACGATTACAAGTCCTCCGTTAGTACTTACCATGTCACCGAATCAGACTGTTTGTCCGGGAGATACTGTTCCGATCAGTGTGAGCGCAACAGGAGGATACGGACAGTATTTCTACGATTGGCTGCATAGTGACGAAACAACTGCACAGGTATTTGTACATCCGTATACTACCACTTCTTATACCGTTTCAGTCTCAGACGAATGTCAGACCTTCACAGTCGAAGGAACAACTACCGTAACTGTCATTGAACCGGTCGCAGACTTTATTATTTCGAGCCATACCTTATTTGAGGACTTACCTATTACATTTCAAAATTTGACATCGGGAGGAAGTTCGTACGAATGGGAATTTGGTGATGGTCAAACCTCAACTTTAGTTCATCCGAACAATACATACGATGTACCCGGAACTTATTATGTTACACTCATAGCCACCAATTATCTTGGTTGTAAAGACACAGTTGTGAAACCGATCACTATCCAGGAGGAATATTGGATCTATGTTCCAAATACCTTTACTCCCGACGGAAATCAGTTTAATAATACATTCAAAGCATCCATGATCAATATCAAAGAAATTGATGTCACGATTTATGATCGTTGGGGGCAACAGGTATTTCATTCCAACAGTATCCGTTGGGAATGGGATGGAACATATAAAGACTTATTGGTTCCGGACGGAACGTATACTTATAAGATCAAATACACTTCAAGATCAAACATTTCGGATACCATTATTGGTCACGTTAATATCTTAAAGTGATTTCGTTCTTCCACCATCAACAGGAATATTAATCCCATTGATATAACTTGCTGCTGAAGACGCTAAAAATGCAACAGCTGCTGCTATTTCCTCTGGCTTCGCAATTCTTTTCATTGGAGACTCATCAGCCATTTCATCAAAAATTGACTCCACCGAATCTCCTGTTTTAGCTGATTTATTCGATGCGATTTCCTGAAGTCTGGTAGTATTTGTCGCACCGGGAAGCACATTGTTTACCGTAATATTAAATTGCCCCAATTCATTTGCCAGTGTTTTACTCCAGTTTCCAACGGCTCCACGAATGGTATTTGAAACCCCTAATCCGGGAAGCGGCTGCTTTACACTGGTAGAAATAATATTCACAATTCTTCCTCCGCCTGCTTGTTTCATTCCCGGAACAACAGCCTGAACAAGTATATGATTACAAATCAAATGTTGATTGAATGCCGCTAAAAATTCGCTGATATCCGCGTCAATAATGGGTCCGGCCTTCGGCCCTCCCGTATTATTAATTAATATATCAATTGATTTCCCCTTCGAAATATAAGCTGTGATTTTATCTTTTAAGTCTGAAGGATTCGTAAAATCGACCGCAAGGTAATCATGAGTTTGTCCCGATTCCCGGTGAAGTTCTTCTTTCACCAGTTTCAATTTTTCTTCATTGCGGGCCAACAAAACAATACTAGCCCCCATTTCTGCCAATTTCAAAGCAACTGCCTTTCCAATACCCTGAGTGCTACCAGCAACAAGAGCAATTTTACCGTTCAAATCTTTCATCGGTACAAAATTAATCATTCTGTGCTTTTTGATTGCATGTTCAACCAAAGACTGGTTCTATTCCAATAGGAACAAGGCTTTCAGAAAAATTATTTTAATAAATTATGAATTTGTGTTATTTAATTGAAATGTTATTAATTGATAGATCAAATGATTTTTTGTTAAATAAACAACTTGTTGATAAAAAATTCATAGTTTGTTAATCGATGAAATGGTAAATAGAACCGATGAAATATTCATTCGGAGGCACAAAATGCAAAAAAAATTAAATTTCAAATGACTTAACAGGCTCGCAACCTTTTAGTTGAAACTAACCTTAACATTTTTTAGAGTACCCGTTTTCCATACTTTTGTTGGAAACTAAAGATTATGAATAAAAAATTACTCTGGCTGGGTTTATTCTGCCTGTTTAGCTGTTTTATTTACGGCCAAACGGTTATAAACACCACGCACCCGAACAACAACGGAAATGGATCCGTTACGTTCAATGTTCAAAACACCAATGCGTATGATATCATCATTACAGGTATCCAGTGTCATTTAGGTTCTACAGCTACTAACAACATTGAACTGCTTTACAACACAAGCCCTTATGTCGATAACGCAGCTCCATGGAGCTTTGGAACTGTCGGAGCGGGACAAAACGGATGGATTTCCGCTGGAACAGGAGTTGTTTCAAACTCCAACACCGCAAATGGAATAGTTCCATGTCTTACTTCCTTGTCACTTACAATTCCTGCAGGTGCGACTTACCAGCTTGGTTTGTCAGCAACAACTATGCAGTATTCTACTCTGACAAGCGGTGCGGGAACGAATACTTTTAGTGGTGGTGGCGTTAACCTGATCACCGGTGATGGTATTTCCTGGGGAGGAACGGTCTATCCGTCCACTCCGGCAAATTATCCCCGCGGACTTATCGGTGGAATCACATTCATTCCTGCTGTACCGTGTACTTCACCACCAACAGCAGGTACGGTATCAGCGGCAAACAATCCTATCTGCCCATCTGTAAACAATACACTTTCTATTTTAGGAGGAACCGGAGGAACCGGGCAAACTTACCAATGGCAGAGCTCTTTAACAGGTGCTGTCGGCTCTTTTACCAATATCGCAGGTGCAACAAACAGCACGTATATTTCGAATCAAACTGTTGACACGTATTACCGTGTTTATATGACTTGTGGAGGATTGTCCGATACAAGTGCTGCTTTCCTTGTTAATACAAGCAACTTTATCAACTGTTATTGTAACAGTAACGCAACCAGTACAGGAGATGAGGAAATTCTGAATGTGAGCATCGGAACTTTAAACAACAGTTCTACCTGTTCAACAACCGGGGGACCTGGTTCCATCCAGAACCAATACTCTAATTATACTGCACTCCCTGCAACTACCCTTGCAAGAACCGTTAATTACAACTTAAACGTTCAGGTAGGAACCTGTGGTGGTAATTACAGTAACATGACAAAAGTCTATATTGACTACAACCAGAACGGATTATTTTCAGATCCGGGGGAAGAGGTGTATGCTTCGGCAACTGCTACTGTTGGGCCACACAATGAAATAGGAACTGTTCTTATCCCGGTAACTGCAACTTTGGGAAATACACGTATGCGTGTTATCAATGTTGAAACAACTGTTATCGGAAATATTACACCATGTGGAACTTACACTTGGGGTGAAACAGAAGACTATTTTGTAAACATCGCACCTGCTCCAACATGTCCTCAACCAACTGCTTTTACAAATCTTGGTGCTACAGATACCGAGATCGATCTTGGATGGACTGTAGGAGGTGCTGAAACTTCCTGGCAAATTCAATATGGTGCTCCAGGATTTACACTTGGAACAGGTGATTCGGTAGTTGCAACTACCAATCCATATACTTTAACCGGTTTAACTCCAAACTCATTCTACCAGGTATATGTTCAGGCAATTTGTTCTGCAAGTGATTCATCTTACTGGACAGGACCGATTACTTTCAATACTTACAATCAGGGAATTTATATCGATTGGTCTACAGATTGTCCTACAGGCGGATTTATAGATATTTCTGGTACAGGAACAAACACAAACACTACGGATGATTCCGAATTCGGGTTGGCATTACCTTTCCCTGTTTTGTATCAGGGAACGTTAATCAACGATATTACGATTGGAAACAACGGTGGAGTTGTATTAGGCTCTCAAAGTGCTCAGATTGGATACAATATGGCTGCAGGAAATGGTTTATATCCATATGTTCAGGATATGAATACTCCTTATGACGGTGTTTATTACGAAACTGTTGGAGTTGCTCCAAACCGTAAATTCATCGTAATGTGGTCAGATTTGGCGCATTTCTTCTCTTCATTAGGTACAGACGGAACCACTTTCGAATTAATTATCGAAGAAACGACAAATGAAATCTATTATGTTTATGAAGATGTAAATCATGACAATACATCTTATAACAACGGGGCTGATGCAGAAATTGGTGTTCGTGGTACTCAGAATATTAGCGTATCCATGAATAGCACAAGTTACCTGGAAAACAATTCATGTGTTCATTTTTACTATACGGATTGTCCTAAACCTCAAAACTTCGTAACGACTTACTTGGGTCCTGATGAAATCCAATTCGGTTGGACTGTAGGTTCTTCCAATGAAACAAACTGGATTATCGAATATGGTCCTCAAGGATTCACTCCGGGTACAGGAACCATTTTAAATGAGACAAACAGCTTCTCAAGTATTTCGTCTTTGACACAATTAACGGATTATACGATCTATATATATGCTAATTGTGCGAACGGTGATACTTCTTTAGCATTGGTTCACGATTTCACTACTTTGCCATACTGTTCAAATCCTTCATCAATTAATGGTGCATCAGATTCTGATTCCCTTGAATTGACTTGGGCATGGACAGCTTCAAGCCCTGTTTTCCCAATTCAATCATTCAATATTCAATATGGAATGACTGGCTTCCAATTAGGAGCAGGAACAATCGTAGCTGCAAACGGTGTTGATTTGTCAGACACTATTTTCGATGCAAACCTAATGGGTTCAGGAGTTTACCAGGTTTATGTACAAGCAGTTTGTACAACAGGTGATACTTCTGCTTTCTCAGGTCCAATTACAATCGTTATGCCTGTTACAAACGATACCGTATGTGGCCAGGAAATGCTTCAACTGGGTGAAACGTATACCTTTAACAATAACGGTGCTGCAGTTTCTTTGAATGAAATCAATATTGCACCGGCTGCTACAGGATCTCAAATGACAGATGGTTGGGTGAACTCAACATTAAACGGAACATTGTGGTACACATTCGTTGCACCTGCTTCCGGTTCGGTTAGAATCAACTCAACAGGTATTCCAACATACAACGGACAGGCAGCTGTTTACTCAGCCGTAAACTGTGGCGATTTCAACACATTTACAATCATTGCGGCAAATGACGATGAGATCGACGGAACAAGCTTAGCTCCAAACTTCACGGTTTGTGGTTTAACTCCTGGATCCACTTATTACGTAATGTACGATAAGTTTGACGGAACATCAGGTAATTTCAGCCTAAATGTATCTGCAATTGTTCTTGAAGGTGGATCAGCTATGCCATTAACTGAAGTTTGTACAGGTACAGTGATCGACTTATTCACCACCATCTCTGGTAACGATACCGGTGGTGAATGGTCATCTGCTATTGCAGCAGTTGATGCAAGTATTACAGGTTCTAACTTCAATACAGCAGGCCTTGCTTACCAGACATTCGACTTGCAATATCGTGTAACGGATGGTTGTGCTTATGATTCAATCGTTTCACAAGTGAAAATCTATCAGTTATCGAATGCTGGACAGGATGGTACAATTTCAGCTTGTAAAAATGAACCGATTGATTTGTTAGCAGGATTGAACGGAAATACAGATTTGAATGGCGACTGGTATGATCCATCTGACATTCTATTACCGAACTCACAGATCGTTACTGCAAACTTCGGTGGCCAGTACAACTACGATTACATTTCAGGAAACGGAATTTGTCCGGATGATACTGCGAATGTAGTTGTTACTGTTAATGGTAATTGTGACTGGTTATCAGTAGATGAAAATGCATTGGAGCAAGTAACGGTTTATCCGAACCCTTCCAACGGTGTTGTTTTCGTTGAATCAACATTCAGCACTGGTAATTTCAACCTGGTAGTAACAGATGTGAATGGCCGTACAATTCAGACTGGTCTGAACACAATCTCTGCAGGAATGAACACGATAAACTTAAAAGATGTAGAAAGAGGAACTTACTTCTTCAAACTTTCAACAGAAAATACTGAGAAAGTATTTAGAGTAGTGATTCAATAGTCTTGAATTTATCAAATATGAAAAAGCCCCTCTGAATTCAGAGGGGCTTTTGTTTTGAAAACATTCAAAATTTTCGAACACGTTCATTTTTTAAAAACTCCTAAAAAAAGTTTTAATTGCAATCATTTTCTTTAGTCGACTTAAAAAAATAGTTTGTCGAAAAAAACGCCGTATTTGAAGGATAAATCAAAAAATTTCATAACTTGAGTCAATCAATAATTGACGAATCAACTATTGATTTAAGCTTAGGTTGATTCGATCGGGCAAATAGCGTTTTAACTAATAATTAATTTTGCTTAAACTGAATATTATGAAAAAAAATTACTACCACATTTTCTCGTGGCTTATGCTTTGGACGCTGGTCCTTTTTGGAGAAAACGCGCTGGCTCAGGTATCGAGCTATGCATTTAATCAACAATCCGGAACTTATACTCCCATTACCGGAGGAACCGTTTTCGGGACAACAAGTTCTGATGATCAGCGATTCGTTGACCCCGCTGTACCTGCCGGTGGGACAACACCCCTCACTGGTGTAGGTATTCCTATCGGGTTTAACTTCACCTACAATGGTATTGTATTTGATCGTTTAGCTATCAACAACAACGGGTGGATTTCACTTGGACAATCTTCATTGACTCCATCTGTAGATATTAATTCTACGAGCTCGTATACACCATTGTCATCAACGGTTACCAATAATCCTTCACTATTGCGTAATCGTATTGCAGGTTTAGGGCGCGACTTGCAAGCTCAGGCAGGCGCCGAACTTCGCGTTGAAACAATTGGTACGGCACCAAACCGCATTTGTGTTATACAATGGACCAATTACAAACGTTTCGGTACAACCGGAACAGGAGACGCACTGAATTTTCAAATCCGTTTGTTTGAGACATCCAACTATGTACAAGTCATGTATGGATCTTGTACGTTCGGTACTACTTCTTCCACCAATACACACGTTGGGCTTGGGGGAACAACCGCAACTGATTTTAACAACCGTACTTCCACTACTACCTGGTTAGCTACAACAGCCGGTACCACAAACGCACAGGGAATCACTTTAAGCGCTGCAGTTACAGCTCCAACTTCCGGTACTTACTTTATCTGGGGTGCAGCACCGGCTGCTCCACCCGTACCAGTGCAGGCAGCAGGAACACCAACTTGTTCCGGAGGTTCACAATTAACTGTATCCGGAGCACCTGTTAACACGGATGAAGTTTGGTATTGGCAAACAACTGCTGCAGGAACAAGTACTTCACAACCTGCATCTACGCCATGGACTGTTTTTGCGAATGGTACTTATTATGTACGTGCATTCAATCCGGTCTTAAATTCCTGGTCTGCAGCAACATCTTTAGCTGTTTCAAACTTCCCGGTAGCTTCTTCACCTCCGGCACCTGCGGCAGCAGCAAACCCGGCTTGTGTTCCCGGGACAACAATCTCTGTACCGGCAGCCCCAGCGGGAATTGAATATTACTGGCAAGGTACAGTTTCAAATGGTTCCAGTATGGCTCAAAACGCAAATACACCTTATAGTGTAACAACTACAGGAACATATCACGTTGCGGCTTATGATCTCACATCCCAATGTTGGTCACCAACTGTTAGTGTGACTGTGACTGTTGACAGTCAGATTCCAAATGATCCAACCGTTAGTAATCCTTATTTGAACATTTGTTCAGGAGCGACAACAGGACTTATTTCGGCAACAACAACTTCAAATTCAGCTGGTTCATTATCAACCACTTCTGCTGGAGGAAATGGTTGTGGTGGTGGTGCCATGTTTAACATTACTACCAATTCGAATGCGGTTAACCTGACAAGTTTGGACATCATTTCAAATGTTAGTGGAGCTCAAACGGTTCAGGTTTTCTATAAAACAGGTACTTATATTGGTAGTGAAACAACCGCAGGGGCATGGACATCACTTGGTTCTTATCCTATTACATCCACAACAGGAGTACCTTTAAATATCGATATTAATGATTTGTTGATTCCAGCATCTTCTTTATATGCGATTTATGTAAACTATGGTGCACAATATACAACCATCGCTTCGGCAACAAATTACACGAACGCTGATATGACGATTACTGCCGGAGCAGGGCTATGCTCATTATTCGGAGGTGTAAACAACAACAGAGCGTTCAACGGTACAGTTCACTACACCATTCCGATTGCTTCTACTGCAACCTGGTTTGATGCAGCATCCGGAGGAAACGTTGTCGGAACAGGAACACCATTTGAAACGGTAGGTTCTTCTCTCTTACCAACAGCTACCAGCGGATCATACAATTTCTATGTGGCATCAACTCTTGGAGGTTGTTACAGTGTAAACCGTGGGTTGGTAACTGTAAATGTGAGCGATGTATCTGTCTATTTATCCCCTATTCATGTTTCGTGTAATGGCTTGACAAATGGTTCGTTTTCTTTAGACAACGTAGACTGTGGTACAAGCCCATTCCTTTATTCTGTTGACGGTGGTGCCTTCGGAGCAATTCCGACAAACTTAGCAGCAGGTACCTACTCAATTGTTGTGCAAGATGCAACGATGGCTGTTAGCGCTCCAAACACAGTAGTAATTAACGAACCAAATGCACCTCAAAACCTGAATGCATTTAACGTAAATTACTTCAACGGTCAATTAACATGGACACCTCAAGGAAATGAAACTACCTGGAATGTTGAATATGGCCCTGCCGGATTTACTCCAGGAACAGGAACAACAATTGCTGCAAGCAACGATACAATTACCATTTCAGGTTTGACAGAAAATACCAATTATGATTTTTATGTACAGGCAGGTTGTATTGCTACATCTGATTGGGCAGGACCTTATTCTTTCTCAACTGATCCAGGATTCCTTGCATGGGACAATGAATGCCCGACATCCGGATTCGTTGATATTTCAAGTACCGGAACAGATCTTAATTTAACAGATGATTCAGAAACCGGAATTACTCTTCCGTTTGCATTTCCTTATCAGGGAGGTTCTGTAACCAATTTAACTGTTGGAAACAATGGTGGAATTCAATTGAACACGTTGACGGGTGGTGTTGGTTACGGAGGAAACATGACGACTATTGTTGGAGACTATTTATTTGCATGGGGAGATGACCTGGATGATGAAACAGGAAATGTATACTATCAGGTAACAGGAACTGCACCGAATCAGGTAGCAATTTTCCAATGGAACAATTCCAATAACTTCAGCAACGGTGCAGGTACAGTAACATTCCAAATCCAATTATACGAGGCAACAGGAGAAATTTATTATGTCTACAACGATGCAGTATTCGGAGGAAGTGAAACCGCTGATGACTATGCAGGAAATGCGGATATTGGTTTATCTGGTCCGACAACGGATTTGAATGTTTCTAATAACAACCAGGCATATCTGCAAAACAATTCATGTGTTCATTTCTACTATGCATTATGTCCGAATGTACAGAATATGGTTACAATCACATATGCTGATGATGCTCAGTTGAACTGGGATCCGGGATTGTATGGTGAAACAAACTGGACTGTAGTTTACGGTTTGGAAGGTTTCGATCCGGCAGTACCAGGTCAGGCAATTGATACATTGAACGTAAACCTTTCTGAAGTAAACTTTGGCGCTAGCTTGACTCAGTTGACTTGTTATGATGTATATATCTATTCTGAATGTCAGGCTGACAGCTTAACATCTGAAGGATACCTTGTAAATTTCTGTACAAAACCATATTGTGCTGATATCACTTCATTAGCAGGTACTACAGATCCTGATTCTCTTGAATTGACATGGAACTGGATTGCATCAA
>CAMLLB010000032.1 GCA_946480815.1 uncultured Flavobacteriales bacterium | reverse complement strand
AGGGGCGGAAAATTTTCCGACCCTACTGTTTTTATCGGCCTCTTCCCCGGCCTCCGCCTCCACCATTCGAAGGTCTGACAACCGGTCGGTTTTGTGGCGTTTGTCTCTGAGGTTGTGCTTGTCTTTGTGGCATTTGTCTTTGTGGCTGTGGATTCACCCTTTGCGGGCTTTTTTCTACCGGCCGCGGTTGCGGAGTCACTCGTTGCGGATTTCGTTCCACGGGCCGCGGAGCTGTTGTCGGATTTTTCCGTGTTGGTTCAACTGTTCGTGTATTTCCTTTGTTGTTGTCTTTGTTAGTTCCACCATTATTGACATTTCCCCTGTTATTTGAATTGATTGGTCTCGGAGCAGCCGTTTCCCGTTTAATTGTTTTTGGAACCGGTTTTTCCGCCGGACGAATTGTTTCCTTTTTTGTTGCGTTTACTCTTCCTTTTGCCGGTTGAGCAGTTTTAGTGTCAACCCTGCCTTTGGAACCGTTTGCAGACTGATTGCTCAACGATCTTGCCTTGTACGCAGCTTGTCGCGATGCATAACGTGTTCGTATTGTCGGACTGTTTGATCGGTTACTGACGTAAATAGCATGTGCCTGAGGAACATGGTACACTGTGGTGTATTGACACCAGCCATGGTACGGATAGATACGCTGGTAATAAACAACATAATAGACCGGTCGCCACGGATACCACCAGGATGGATAATAATCCCAATAATAAGGTGAATACCACGGATCATAGAACGGATCGTAAATGTATTGAACACAAGGCCAATACCATACATTTACAAACACAAGAATCGGCGATGAAAGCGTTGCAGGACCGCTTGACCGTTTGACTTCTTTTTCATCAACCGGTTCCATAATTTTCTCTTCCCCATATAAGGTTTCATTCCCGATGATCTGTAATTGAGCTTCGGAATCAGAACGTTTTTCGATAACGATTGCGGCTACATCCTGCGTTTCGTTTTTGTTAATAGGAATTTGCAGTAAAATGGCATGGTTGTTTCCATCCTTTTTATCGACAACCCGGATATAATCAATTTTATTGTTTCCATCCAAATCCAGGTTATTCACCTTGCTGGATTCTTTATTCAATTTCTTCTCAAATGCCTCCAGGTTTTTAGATTCCTTAAATAAATGAAGTGCTGCCTGTAAATCAAAATTATCTCCGGGCATACCGGTACTGTCACTTTCCTGAGCGAATGTGTTGAATGATAACCCGGTTATCAAGATCAACCCCAAATAAACTAATCGTTTCATATCAAGTGTTTTACTCACTCAATAAGATAACAAATTCAGTACCAGGGTTTATGGCGTTAACGATTATTGTGAAGTGATTGGAAAAGGCATTTCGACTCCGCTCAATGACCTTTCCGATTTTGTTTTCTTATCAAAAGGAGGCTGAGCGTAGTCGAAGTCTACTTTCCGTTTCTCAACTTAATAAAATCCTGGATCTTATCGTTTTCGATCAGAACGGCCAGGTTGTATTGACTCAGTTTCCATTCTTTTCCTGTTTTGATCAAAACTCCGCTTCCCCTGCAGTCTTTCATCCAGGTACTGATCTTTTCATCAAACCAGGCAATTTTTCCGTCTTTAGAAATTTCAATATGACGCTCAATTTTCCGGAAATCCCAGCCTTTTCCCTGGTCAAAATAAGGTTTGCAAAACTCTCCGAATTGTTCTTTGTTCCAGCGCTCTGCCGGATCTGTTCCCAGGAAAATGAAATTATCTGCCATAAGTGCGAAGTAATTGGTATAGTTTGCTTCAGCAGCAGCTTTGTGCCAATTGTCGATCAATTGATCGATCTTTTCTGTTTCTGATGGTCCCGGAGTAACAAATGCACTGGCGATAAAGAAACCGATCAACAGGATTGGAATGAGTTTTAGTGTTTTCATAAGCGATAAAAAAAATACCGTCAAGACCAGGTCGAGACGGTATTATGATTCAAATTATAAATGAATTTACTTTTTAACTTTTGCCTGGCACATTTTTACCGCAGCAGAAATATCGATTACTCCACCTGTTGTAGAAAGTGTTCCGAAGTCTACAGAAGATCCGCTTCCCGGAGCAGGGATCATCGTTCCTTTGTATTGTTTCGCAGAAGCCAGCATGATATCTTTAATTTCTTTCATTGTTAATGAAGGGAAGTAAGACTTCAATAAAGCTGCAACTCCTGAAACCATTGGCGCAGCCATAGAAGTACCTTGAAGGATCTTGTAATCACTTTGAGGAACCGTATTGTAAATCTCAAATCCCGGAGCAAAAATATTTACCTGGCGCGGGCTGTAGTTTGAGAAATCAGCAGCAAGGTGTTTTTTGTTTCTTGTAGATGCTCCTACACACAGGTACATATCCAACGGTTTTGATTGGAATGAATATTCGTTTGTAGGGAAGTTCGGATTTTCATCCAGGTTTACACCGTCATTTCCTGCAGCGTGAACTAATAGAACTCCTTTAGAATCGGCATACGCCATTGCGTCGTATACTTCTTTCTGGTGTTTTGAGTAAGCTTTACCAAATGACATGTTGATAACAGAAGCTCCATTGTCTACTGCGTAGCGGATAGCCAAAGCAACATCTTTATCCTGCTCATCTCCATCCGGAACTGCACGTACAGACATCAAACGAATGTTTTCAGCAACACCGTCACCTCCGAATTCGTTATGTCTAACTGCTCCGATAATTCCACCAACGTGTGTACCATGCAATGCATCCGGTCCTTCCACGTCATTGTTTCCGTAATGAACATCGTTGAAATCATCCGGATCGTCTCCAATGAACTGACGATCGTTGTAATCCATGTTCAATTGGTAATTTGCACTTGCGTTCAAATGCTGAACTCCTTCTTTGATGGCATCCTCAGACAATTGCCCGTTTGCAATGTATTTTCCGATTTGCTTCAATTGAAGGTCCTGTGGAGATTCTGCTTTCCATTCATCCACATCTTTTTCAGTGAAGTTCTCACCTAATTTCTCTACCAATTTTGCTTTCAGCATCGGGAACATTTGCTCCAATTGCGTGTATTGTTCCAAAGCTGCAAGATTTCCCTGACGTTCTGCTTCGATTGATTTTAAAAGCTCTTTGTATTTTGTGTAATCAGCTTTCTCTGTAGCAGAGATATCGGACTCGGATTTGTCTTTGAATTTTGCATGCAGCTCAGCGCAAATACGTGTTTTTTCCAAACGAGCAAAATCCTGATTCTGTCCATCCGGGCTACCAAGGAAGTTCCAACCGTGAACATCATCAATGTAACCGTTTTTATCGTCGTCAATTCCATTGTTTGGAATTTCATCTTCATTTGTCCAGATTTTTCCCTGCAAATCTTTGTGCTCAACATCTATTCCCGAATCAATAACTGCGACTACAACTGTTGTTGATTGC
This sequence comes from uncultured Flavobacteriales bacterium, assembly GCA_946480815.1. The sequence goes on along the minus strand of CAMLLB010000032.1, from coordinate 38,166 downwards.
TGCTTTTTCAAAGTAGAATAAGCTTTTTCAGTATTCATCCCTGGAGTCGGCCCATTATACCAGTTTTTGATTTCTTCGATTTTCTGACCATAAATAAAGTTCATTACACCTACAGAAAACAGGGCAAATGACAATGTGAGAATTCTTTTCTTCATGACTATCTAATTCTTTTTTTGATTGGAATACAATTCCTTTTAAACAAATATCTTAATTTGCAGAAAGATATTGCGAGTATTCTATATTAAAGGTTTAAAAAAATGTTCATAGGAAAACTACTACAACAAGCGGTGAAAGTAAATAAAATATTATTCATAGCAGGATTAATTTTAATTAATTCAGTATCAGGTTTTGCACAAACAGATAATTTCCGTTTCAAGAAACTATTGGAAGAACAACCGGGTATTCCAGTAGCTTTTGCAGTTACAAATTCCGGAAATCTGGACGCTTTATTGGCTGATAAAGAAATCTCTGTGAAACAGGTAACTCGCGAGTGGATTTATATCCAGGCGAAACCGAGTTGGATCAAAACAGCCATGGATTCCAAAGTGATCAAATCTTTTTACCTCGAGTTTTCGTCACCAAAAGCATTGAACGATTCCACATTGGTAAAACACTTTGTAAAACCGGTTCACCAGGGCTTGGGTGGTTTGCAAACTCCTTTTACGGGAAAAGATGTTATTGTTGGCTTTGTGGATCAAGGTTTGGATTACAATCATGCAGATTTTAAAGATATTAATGGAAATACACGGGTGCTTTATTATTGGGATCACACACTTCCTGTCGCTGCAAACACACCACAACCCTACGGCTACGGCCAGTTATGGACCGCTGCGGACATTCAGGGCGGAACTTGCGGAAGTATGGAAGAAGCCTCTGCTCACGGAACTTCCGTTGCAGGTGCCGGGGTTTCGAGCGGATTGGCCAATGGGAAAGAAACCGGAATGGCCCCTGAAGCAAAGATCATTATTATCGAAACAAATTTCAATTTACCCAACTGGACTATGACAGTGGCAGATGCCTGTGACTTTGTATTCAAAAAAGCAGATGAATTGGGACTTCCTGCGGTTGTTAACTTGTCGGTCGGATCTTATTTGGGAAGCCACGACGGGACAGATCCGGCAGCCGTTTTAATGGATAACCTGCTGGACGAAAAAGACGGGCGAATCATAGTATGTGCCGCAGGGAACTCGGGTGCGTGGGGTAAATACCATGTTCACGGCGATGTGGACGCGGATACTTCGTTTGTTTGGGTACAGCCGAATCCGGGAAGTCAATTGGGTGCGAATACGGTTTACCTGGATGTATGGACAGATCTTTCGGATGCAGGATGGAGTTATTCATGGGGTGCGAATTTGTCGTCGGGAAGTTTTGAAGAGCGTGCTGAATTGATTTACCGCGCTGCAAACACAGGTGTAGGAACTACCATTAAAGATACGCTTTGGAACGGATCAAACCGCATTGCGACGTTAGAGATCTACCCTGAAATTGTTGGTCCGAACCTGCATTTGGAATTCTATTTTACGCATGTGGATTCAGCGACGTATCTCTATGCCTTTAAAACAAAAGGATTGGGAAGTTACGACGCATGGAGTGGTTCTGCTGCAATCGCTTTGAATGACATGTTAAGTAACGGACTCCCTTCTACCGGTGTTTATGCGAATATCCAATATTACCATATGCCGGATACTTTACAAACGATCGTTTCATCCTGGAACTGTTCTCCAAAAGTCGTTACAGTTGGGAATATCCGAAACAGATACAGTCACATTGATAATAACGGGAATACCTATTTGCCGAATCCACCGAATTACACGGCTGTTGGTCAATTAACACCGGCCTCTTCCAAAGGCCCGACAAGAACCGGGCATATTAAACCGGATGTAGTAGCTTGCGGAGATATTTCTTTAAGTGCCGGACCGTTTTGGTTATTGAATGATCCCGGATTTAATGCTGCAATGTCAAATGATGGTTTGCACGTGCGAAATGGAGGAACATCGATGGCTTCACCTGTTGTTGCCGGAATTGCAGCGCTTTACCTGGAGAAATGTTCCAAAGGAAATTATCAAAGTTTCCTGGACGCACTTCATTCCACGGCATTTACGGATATGTTTACAGGAACAATCCCGAATAATGCTTATGGATACGGGAAAGTACATGCTTTGAACCTGATGCTGCAATCGAATTTCACCAATACATTAGCATTAGATTCTTTGTTTTGTCCGGGTGACAGTGCTATTTCAACGGCCTCCATTCCGGGATATTCCATTCAATGGATGAATGGAGATACGACATTGAATTCCGTTATGACAACTTCCGGGGACGTTTATTTTACTGCTTACGACCAGAACGGATGTGTTTCCTATTCGGATACACTTGCTGTTGTAGCACTTTCAGCTCCTCCCGCTCCGGTAATTAACGTAAACGGGACATTGCTTTCAACAGACCCTTATCCGGATTTACAATGGTATGAAAACGGAGTTGCGATTCCGGGAGCCACCGGAACAACTTATACGATTACTTTGCCTTCCTCTTCTTTCTTTACAGTTTCAAGAACAAGTACGGATGGATGTGAAGTTTTTTCACAACCTTACAATCCTTCGTTAGGAATTGATGAGTTGGCTGATCAAATTCATGTTTACCCGAATCCGACACAGGGGAATCTGATTATTGATGCTTCTATTCCATTAATAGACGTTCAAGTAGTTGATGTTCAGGGAAGAACGGTTAAATCCATTTCAAACGGGAAACATGAAATTTCTATTTCGGAATTGGAAAACGGTACATATTATTTAATTATTCACACAGATGTTCAATACTTTCAGGTGAAAATTGTGAAGAATTAAAAAGAAGCAGTATTTTTGGCTCAAATAATTTAATCGAATGAATTTAACAGGTATCATTGCTATTTCGGGAAAACCAGGACTTTATAAAGTATTGGCACAAGGTAAAAACAACATCATCGTAGAATCGTTGGAAGACAAAAAGCGCGTTCCTGCGTACGCTTCAGACAGAATTTCCGCTTTGGATGACATTTCTATCTATACCTATGACGATGACAAACCGTTAAAGGAAATCTTTACTTCAATTTTCGAAAAAGAAAAAGGGAAAGAAACGATTTCTCACAAAGAAGATCAAAATAAGTTGAAAGCATACTTGATCGAAGTATTGCCTAATTTCGACCAGGAGCGTGTATACGCTTCAGATATCAAGAAAATCTTCCAATGGTATAACTTGTTATTGAAAGCAGGTGCATTGGTACCTGAAGAGAAAGAAGAGAAAGCAAAGCCTTCGAAGACTAAGGCTTCATCTGACAAAGATGAAAAACCGAAGGATAAGTCAGCAAAAACAACTGCTGAAGCTGGTAAAAAAGAAGAGAAAGCGCCTGCAAAAAAGGCTCCTGCTAAGAAGGCAGCAGCTCCAAAAGCGGCAACAGCGAAAACTCCTGCGGCAAAGGCTCCGGCTAAAGCATCTGCTAAGGCTACAAGCGCTAAAAAAGTGGCTGCGCCTAAAACAGGTTCTTCCAGAGGAAAATAGCATTCATAATTATATAAAACAGTAGGGGCGGAAAATTTTCCGCCCCTACTGTTTTTGTGGGGTTTCATTACTACTTTATTTTATTTTTGTGTTATGAGAAAATTTGTTTCAGCCGACTTTAATTGCGAAAGTTGGAAATCCGTAGAATCGTATCTTTCAGATCTTCAAAACCGGGATATTTCTTCCAAAGAATCGTTTAAACAATGGTTATCCGATAAAAGTGAATTGGAAGCTGTGCTGGAAGAAAATATGGCCTGGCGTTATATTAGAATGACGATCAATACCCTGGATGAAAAGCTAACAGAATCATACCAGTTTTTTGTCACGGAAATTCAACCCAACCTCGCTCCTTTCGAGGATTCTTTGAACCAAAAGATGATGGCTTCTCCTTTTGTTAAGGAATTGGCTGAAGATAAAGCATATGCGATCTATTTCAGAGGAGTTCAGTCTGCATTGGAATTGTTCCGTGAAGAAAATATTGCACTTGAAACGGAATTGAGTACGTTGAGTCAACAATTTGGAGCTATTTCCGGTAAGCAAATGATTACTTATCAGGGAAAGGAATTGACAATGCCCCAAGCAGCCAATTTTCTCAAAGACCCGGATGAAACCGTTCGTAAGGAGGTTTATGATTTAATTACATCCAGAAGATTACAGGATCGTGATGCATTGGATGATTTATTCAATCAGTTGGTCCAATTGAGAAACCGGGTGGCGAAGAATGCTGATTGTTCGGATTACCGCGATTACAAGTTTAAGGCATTGGGCCGATTTGATTACACAGTGGAAGATTGTTTGGCTTTTCACGACGCTATTGAGAAATTAATTGTTCCGATCGTGAAACAATTGAACCTGAAAAAACTGGAGAAATTGGGTAAGCCCAAATTGAAACCCTGGGATACGGAAGTTGATCCGGACGGTTTGGTACCATTGAAACCGTTTCAAAACGGTGAAGAATTGTTGGATAAATCGATTGCGGTTTTCCAAAAACTGGACACCTATTTCGGAGATTGTCTGAAAACAATGAAAAGCGGAGGTTTTCTTGATTTGGATTCAAAGGTTGGAAAAGCTCCCGGAGGATACAATTATCCGCTTTATGAATCCGGAATCCCGTTTATTTTTATGAATGCTGCCGGAGCTCAAAGAGACTTGACAACAATGGTTCATGAAGGTGGTCATGCGGTGCATTCATTCTTAAGTCGTGACCTGGAACTGACCGGCTTCAAATCGTTGCCTTCGGAAGTGGCAGAGCTGGCTTCAATGTCAATGGAATTACTGACAATGGAACTTTGGAACGAATTTTACACCAACGATAATGATCTGCGACGTGCTAAATTGGAGCAATTGGAATCGGTGGTAAAAGTATTGCCCTGGATCGCGCAGATTGATGCATTCCAACATTGGATCTATACTCATCCGACACATTCAACAGCTGAAAGAACACAGGAATGGCTTCGTTTAAGTCAACGATTCGGGACCGGGTTGGTTGATTACGAAGGATACGAAACTGTTTTGGAGAGTTCCTGGCAGAAACAATTGCATCTGTTTGAAGTTCCTTTCTATTATATTGAATATGGAATTGCGCAATTGGGTGCTTTGGGAGTTTGGAATAATTATAAAAAGAATCCGGCAAAAGCTTTGACAGATTATAAAAACGCTCTGTCACTCGGTTATACGAAATCCATTCCGGAGATCTATGAAACAGCCGGGTTGAAATTCGATTTCTCTCAGTCTGCACTGGAGGATATCAGCAAGAATTTAATGGATTCGATCAATGCATTGAATTAGCAGTAAAAACAGTAGGGGTGGAAAATTTTCCGCCCCTACTGTTTTAAATCATTACGCCCCGATAACTCTTCTGAGATCACTGATCTGTGATTCCCAAAGTCGGACGATTTCATCTTTTTCTGTTCTTTCGGCAAAATCCGAAACTGTCAGGATCACCACTTTTGTCATGGGATCAATGGTGTATTTCATTTCGAAGAATGTTTCCAATTCATCTTCTTCATCATTCAGCCATTGCCATTTAATGTATTCTCCGGCTTTTTTGGAGATCAAACGCGCTTGTTCCTCGCTTCCATCCCAATGGAAGGTATACATATCATCTTTTACAATAACATCATCGGCAAACCATTCGCTCAATCCATCAGGTGTTGACAGCAATTTATCCAGAACCCGTGGTGAGGTTTTTAATACATATTCTAATTCGAATTGTTCCTTTTTTGTCATAGTAGTTTAATAATGTTAACTTCGCGCCGAAAAATCATTTTCGAAATATACACATTTCTTTCATGGCGTTAGTACATTCATTTGAAAAAAACGGAAACAAGCTCTTCAAATACAGAGGACAAATTCCTGTTATTTTATTCGTTTTAGCTATTCCTGTAATCTATTTTACAGATGTTCAATGTATTATGGACGATTCACGCTGGTATTACATCTGTACCGGGGCTGCAATTGCTATGTCAATATTGGGACAGGTAATCCGCGCTATTGCTATCGGAACGAGTAATAAAAACACTTCAGGAAGAAATACCCAGGAACAAGTTGCCGAAGCTTTAAATACAAAAGGAATTTATTCTACAGTTCGTCACCCACTTTATTTAGGAAATTATTTCATGTGGATCGGGATCGTGTGTTTTACATTCAATATTTACTTCATTATTATCGTAAGCCTGTTGTTCTGGATCTATTATGAGCGAATTATGTTTGCTGAAGAACGTTTCCTGGAACGTAAATTCGGTGACAGCTACGTGAATTGGTCGAATTCTGTTCCGGCTTTCTGGCCAAGCATGAAAAATTATATCAAAGGAGATATTCCTTTCTCTATGAAGACCATTTTACGACGGGAATATTCCGGGATCTCCGCAACTGTTTTGGGCTTCGTTTTCGTGGCAGGTATTCGTGAATATTTCATGACATGGACCATTGCAAACCCATTATGTTATGTTTATTGGATTGCAGGTGCTTTATTGTTTAGCTTGATTTTCAAGTTACTAAAGCATAAGACAAAAGTTTTATTTGAAGAAGACCGTTCTTAGTCTTGCACAGAAGAAAAAAGTAACTATCTTTGTGCCCGCGCTGAAGCTATAGCACAGGCGCAGCACCGCCTTTCAGGGATAGGCACTAAAGAAAACCTGGCGAGATAGCTCAGTTGGTTAGAGCGCAGGATTCATAACCCTGAGGTCCCGAGTTCAACTCTCGGTCTCGCTACAAAAGCTCAGTTATGCTGAGCTTTTTTGTTTCCAAAAGTTTTGAGCGTACAGGATTCATATCCGTCAGCCGACGGACCCGAGTTCATCCCGATAGCTATCGGGACCCGGTCTCGCTACAAAAAAGAAAAAGAGCATTTGACGAAAGTTAAATGCTCTTTTTCTTTTTACACTCTTCACTCGCTCTCACACTGAGCTCTTTTTCTTTCAGTGTGAGTGTAAGGATTGAGTGTGGAATAATCCCCTTAACAGAGGATCCAGTTTATCCCAATAACTATCAGGACTCGGTCTGCTACAAAAGCTCAGTTTTATACTGGGCTTTTTTATTCTATTGAATTTTTGAAAAACTGTAGGGAAGCGATGCATCGCTTCCCTACTACAAAAAATAATAAATAATCAATCCTTCACCACCAGATCATATTTCGTAAGCAAACCGATCAATCCATTGGAAGAAAAAATCGTTTTCTTCAACCTGTTGCGCTCCGGGTTGATCTCAAAATTGATTGCAGCACTGAAATCTGCTTTATCCAGGATGCTGCGATCGAAAATCGTTCTTGTCAAATCACAGTTGATGAATTTTGCCTGGGTCAGATCGACTTCAGAGAAATCCACTTCTTTGATCATACAGTTCGTAAAAACGGTATTCTTCATCTTTTTGGAGTGAAACGTGGCATAATCCAGGCTACAGTCGGTGAATTTAACTGAAAACAAAAAGTCGTTGCAGGCACTGAAGTCTACCCCTACTATTTTACAATCTTTGAAGTGGACATCTTTTAATCCGGAATATTTCAGAACAGTCAGCGAAAAGTTGCAGCTTTCGAATTCGCAGTCCACAAAATCAATGTTGCTGAAGTTGCTTTTGGTGAAATCACAATCTATAAATACACAGTTGCTGAATTCGTTATTTATAAGTTGCTTATTCGCATAATTGACTTTGTTAAATGTCTTTCCTTCGTGAAGTTTCATGTTGTTGGATATTAAGTTCCGATAGCTACCGGAATCAAGATATTAAGACTTGAATCTTGTTTGCTTAAACCTTGAAATCTTATGTTTTTTAGGTAAAGACAAATTTAAGTCGCAGTTTGGGAATTAGCTAATTTCCTTATTAGCTAATTAGGCATATTACTAACAAGTTTCTTGATGGAAACCGGTTTCATAAAGTATATCGATATCTTTTTGAAACTATTCTGATATACCTTTGCCTCAAAACACAGAAAGATGAACTTAATAGACACATTGAATTGGCGCTATGCCGCAAAACGCATGACATCCGAGAAAGTATCAGACGAAAAAGTAACAGAGATCCTGGAAGCAATCAATTTAACGGCAACTTCCGCAGGAATGCAACCTTTTAGAGTGATTGCTATTTCCAATCCTGAGATCAAACAAAAACTACAGGCAGCCTCTTTTAATCCGCAAGTGGGTGAATCCTCTCACCTGTTGGTTTTCGCTTCATATACACATGTTTCTCAGAAACACATTGATGAATACATGGAATTGGTAGCAAAAACGCGTAACATTCCGGTGGAAAGCTTAAATGATTTCAAAGAAAAACTTTCAGCTTTTGTTAGTATGCCCGAAGATTTTGTGAGAACATGGGCAGCAAAACAAGCTTATATTGCTTTAGGAACTGCAATTGTTGCTGCGGCAAACTTAAAAGTCGACAGTACACCGATGGAAGGATTTGATAATGCCGCTTTTGATGAAATTTTAGGTTTGAAAGAAAAAGGATTGCAATCAGCCGTAATCCTCGCTTTGGGTTACCGGAATGAAGAAATAGATCCGTATGCAAAAGCGAAGAAAGTACGAATTCCTTTAGATGAACTGACTATTACTTTGAACTAACCTACAATAACCAACTCAAAATGAAAGAGTCCGTTGCGGCACGGCGGACTCTTTTTAATAAATTTGAGCTGTGACGTAATATTGCGTTATTACGTCAAATCTTCAAATCGCCATTTCTTCAGGTTATTGATGCTGCTTGATGATTTCAACCAGGTGATTAGACTGCACCACCCCTGATTGTCTCCAAACCAGGTTCCCGTTTTTAAACAAAAGCAAAGTTGGAACGCTTTTAATCTGGTATTTCTGTGCTGCATGCGGATTTTTATCGATATCCACTTTCAGAACCGAGGCCGAATCCCCTACTTTGGATTTCAAATCTTCCAAAATAGGTGCCATGGTCTTACACGGTCCGCACCATTCGGCAAAAAAGTCAACCAAAACGGGCTTGTCAGAATTTATGATTTCAGAAAAAGATGCCATAATGTGTTTCTTTTAAAGTTAGGAATTTAGGATCTCTCCAACAAACCCCGGTTTTCCAATAATTGTTAATCTCATTGGAGTAGCTTGTGTTGAAGGCTGCTCCATCCTCCACCGTTATGTACTTCCTTGTATCCGTTTGACAATAATATTTTCTTTGCGGATTCACTTCTCATCCCTGAAGCACAACAGGTAATAACCGGTCTGTCTTTTTTGATCTTCGAGAGGTTTTGCGAAAGAAGTGATAAAGGAATATTGATGGCGCCACGGATATGTCCGGTACTGAATTCGGTAGAAGTTCTTACGTCAATGATTTGTGCATTCCTGCGCATCAGGTCACTAAAATCTGCTTTTGGGTCTATCCCGAAAAGACGCTTTAAAAAAATGATCATGTTTTTTGTTTAATAATTGGCATTTACATCAAGCCAGCTTCCTCCATTCATACAGTCAATACCATGGCTTTTAAGGAATAAGCTTGCTTGTGCACTTCTTTGTCCACTTGCGCAACATAGAATAATAGGTTGCTTCATTTTTTGGATATCCTCTAAACGACCTGGGATTTCCTGGATCGGGATATTGATGCTGTTAACAACATGTCCTCCCTGAAATTCGGCGCGGGACCGAACGTCAATTATTGTTTCTTTCATTTGTGATTCTTTTTTGATCTGATTTTAATACTGCTGAATAAAAGGGCTCCCATAAAAATTCCGTATAATATGCTGTTAAGTGGTTTCGAAGTAATCAAGCAACCATTATTGCAGCCGTAATAATGATAGTAAATGTATCCTCCGATCCCACCCAAAACACCACCGGTAATCGTTAGTGCATGCTTTCTTAAGAATAATTTCATCTGTCTTTTCTCCTGGTTGATAAACCAAATAAGGTGTATAGCGGACAAGAACCTATCAATGCGGTAAGGGAGAAGATAACCACAACCGCAAGAGCAATAATGGCAATTGTTCCTGTAAAATAACCCGAGAAATAAAGTATGACGATCACAATGGAAATTAAAATCCGTACAATTCGGTCAACTAAGTGCATGTTTGCTTTCATAGCTCTTTTTTACAAATTTGAGACAATGAAAGTTCTTACACAGTGACTTTGGTCACATAGGATTTAATAATTTGATTTGGTTGCGATATAAAACAACTTTTTTTTCTTGCTCAAGCCGTTTTAGCAAGCGTGAAATGACTTCGCGGGAACTGGAAAGGTCTATGGCGATTTGCTCGTGAGAAGCATGAATTACCTTGGAATTGGTTGCTTTTGATTTTTCTTTTAAATAATGAACCAGGCGCTCATCTAAACGCTGAAAGGCAATCTGGTCGATCATAGTCAATAGTTCATTGAACCGCATACGGATTGTTCTCATGACAAAACTTTTCCAGGACGGGTATTTGATCATCCATTGATCCATTGCTGTTATTGGAATCGTAAGGATTGTGGAGTCTTCTTCTGCAATAGCCCTGATTTCACTGGAATGCTGTTCCATACAACAAGTGAAAGTCATGGCGCAGCTTTCGTTCGGATTGATATAATAGAGGAATAACTCGTGACCTTCGTCATCAATTCGGGAAATTTTCAGTGTTCCTGATAATACGATAGGTATTGCTCGCACGATTTGGCCTATATTTAATAAGGATTCACCTTCTTTCAATTTGATTTCCTGTGCTGTTTCCCTGATTTCCTTTACCAGGCCGACTTCAAACAGCTCGTTGAACTTATTCCATGTATCCATGACTTTAAATGCTTACTATGGGGTCGATGAATTGGTTGTTTTGTTCTCTCCTCATCACTTTTTTCTCTGCGGGTGTCGGATCTTTGATCCAGGAATCGTCATACTTCACTAACAGGTCGGAAGCTTTTAATTCTTCTGCATCGATTTTTCCATCCATATAACGGGAAAGCAGTTTGAAGCGTTTCTTATTTTCTTTTTGAAGGACTAAGAGTGTTGTATTGATCGAAGATTTAATCGCGATCGGAATACCACCACCCAAATCTGCCCAATGTCCGCTAAGGAATAAGTTATTGACAGGTGTGATGTAGGATGCCACTTTTCCCTGGTAGTTTTCTTTTCCCGGTTTTTGTGCCATCATGGTGCCGTTCTTATTTCCGGTATAACGGTGATGGGTAATCGGAGTAGCCACGTCACAATACAAAATGTGTTTCCTCAGGTTCGGGATCAGTTTCTCTTCTACCCGGTCGATCAGGATATTTGCATATTCTTCCTTGATACGGTTGTATGCTTCTCCGCGAACATAATTCCCGTTCTCATCGATTTCACAACCCCAGAAATTGTTGTTTTCCATCCATGCCGGAATGTATAGGGTAATTGTTCCGTGTTCCGGTAAAGCCAATGATTTATCCCGTACGGTTGACGCCAGAATATGGATCCCGCTTAAATTCGGATTCCCATAATTCAGATCATCTCGCGAAACAGAAGTATCTGCCAGGAAGATTATCTCTTCTCCCAGGCCCAGTTCTTCAGACGGACAGTCAATTCCAAGAGCTACAGTAATTGCCGAAGGATATAACGGAGCATTTTTCAAACGCTGTTTCATTTCGTTCGGAATGGATTGCTGCGGAAGCATTTTCTCGAATAAGGTTTCCGCATCACAGGCAGCAACGACGTATTTACTTGAAATGGTATATTCTGTCCCGCGGTGGTCGAGCTTCACTCCTTTTGCCACATGGTCTTCCACCAATACCTCACTTACTTTGGATTTGAAGAAAATCTCACCACCCATTTTTTCGGTGGCGTGCATTAACCATTCGGGGAAACTTTGACTTCCTCCATCCGGTGGGAGCTGGAAATCCTTGATGTAGGCCCAGGAAATCGGGATCAAACAAGAAAGCACATCTGTTTCCGAGCAGAAAACCCGATGCAGTTTCTCATCCTTAAAGTAACGATTCAACCCTTTTTTCAGTTTTTCCTCACCGGTATAGCGCACGTGCGGTATAAACGGCAAGGCAAAACCCAACATACGAAGACCATGGATCGGGTATTCATACCAGGTCATGGAGTTCATCGTGCGACTTAAATTGGCGTAGCGGTCGAACGATTTTCCAATGCGCTTGGCGTCTTTGAAAAAGCGGATAATTCCTTTCTTTTCATGTGGAAATTCCTTGATCCATTGTTCCTTCAGTTCGTCCGGATTATTGGTAACCATGTAATCAAAATCTTCGCTGACAAAGCGACGAATATTTTTCTGGTCTTTACATTTCGGGTAATCTTCCCCGATGATCTTAAAGATCTTGGTTACAAGTCCGTTTGGTCCGCAGTTATTGAGCCAATGAATGGCAGAATCGAACCGGAAATCATGCCGACGAAATCCGGCTAAATAACCACCCGGACGATTGTCCATTTCAATCACACAACAGGAAATTCCGGCTTTGCTAAAAAGTGCTGCAGAGGTTAATCCGCTGATGCCACCGCCAATAATGACAACATCGTAGTATTGTTTCGGGTTGATTCCTCTCATTGCAAGTTTCAGTTAAGAACGCGCAAGATAGGAAGAATTGAGGGAATGATAGTAATAAAGAATTTTGTTGTTACAATAGTGTTAGATACTTCTTAACGTTATTCATCTTCATAAACATCAATGTCTTGAGGTATTTTTCTTGTGATAATATATAAACCATTCCCTATAAAAAGTAAAGTTGGAAGAATAATTACCCACATTGGAATTGATGTTCTTACATTTGATTTTACAAAAGAACTATCAGGAAAAGTCATTTCTAAGTATTTGCTAATCAATATTAGCAATGCCCAAACTATTCCAATGCTTATTTGTGATAAACCATACAAAAACCTCCTCTTTTTTGCATTATATTTTGAAATACTTAACTGAATTGGAATAGGTACTAGAATTTGGATTCTTTTTGGAGATTGAGGAATGGAAGATTTAGAAATTTTTCGAATACCTTTTATTTTTCCTCCAAATCCAATACCCTTTGAGGATAATCCGGTATGGATAATGTTTACAACCGCACCATCTAATTGATCAAGATAGTCAAACTTTACAGAGTATTTATTCTCACTATAATTAATAAGTTCAATTTTTGAAGCTTGATTATTGTCTTTAATCAATAGTGCTTCTAAAATTTTAATACCATTATCTACTTTAATGGATAAGGGATCTAATTCGGTAATATCTTGACCGTTTATTGTTTCCTTACCTGCATTCCAAAACATTAATTTAGTTATGGAAAGATCCTTTACAGCTTCTTCTTTGTATTTTACCTCCAAACCAGATAATTTTGATGAGTGGTCTTTAAAAAGATTATTAGTCTTTAATACATATTTGAGTGATTTTGTCCTTTTACTTTTATGATGAAAAAAAATTGTTAGTAAAACTCCAATAACGAAAGTTATTAAGGAAAAATAAGGACTTGAAAGAATTTGAGTAATAATTATTTGCATTAATAAATAGTGTTTCAGTTATTTGCCCCGAATATATCTCTTTTTCCGATATGCCAAACTTTTCAAACTAAAATTACTACTCATCCTTCACACACCTCACCGAATACCCATCCAATAAATCACCAGCAGGAAAAAACAAAGCGTCCTGCGAATTGAGCATCCCAACAACAGACCATAAGTCAGGAAAATTCGTTGTTCCTTTCGTTGTCCACCAGCGAGCCTGTTCACTTATGTGCCGGAATTCTCCCTTTTGATCGCGGTAACCGTCCGGCAATGCGGTAAAACCACTTTCATTGGTTGTATGCAGAACATGGGTGTTGAACCCAATTTTGGTTTGCCAGTTTGCAGTGTCTTTTAGCTTTGCTCCGGCAACCTGACGCCCACCCAAATAGTTCTCCAGGATATCAAAATCTTCATTACCTGGTACGCGCCACCCTTCAGGTGCTATATTTCGTTTATCCATAATGGTATAACCGTTATAGAATTTCCCCATCTTTTTTAAAAGCAACTCTTTTTGATCAGAATCCAGGTAAAACCGACTGATATCATAAATACAATAACCCGAAGCAGTTGCATTGATCCACTGATCGGTTTTTTGCAGGCAGGTAATGGAGTCTCCATTACGGAAACGGGTTACTTTCAAGTTTTCCACCAGCCAGGTTTGTGTACCAATCTTTACCGTATGGTACACATTGCCATCTATATCAATAACGGTATCCGACTGGATTTGAGAAAATACTTGAAGTACCCCTAAAGAGAATAAACAAAACAAAATCAGCTTGCTCATCAACCGAATTTAATAACGCTATTTACGACCAATTTACACAGTAAAATCACCAAGGGTGTTAACAGCATAAATTCAATCAGCTTAAAAATTAGGAGTTCCAGTAAATGCCATGCTGTGCGAAAATATGATTTGATTTGTTCTCGGATCACGGCATTCCCAAATAGTAACTGCTCTTTCCCGTAGACTTGTATCATCAATGATTACCACTGTTTTTAATTTCTTCTTCGAATCGTTGGGTAAAATAAGCATTTGTCCTTCAGCTGCACAGTGCATCAATTGGTTCCATAAGAGATCTCTTTGTTCCATTTTGAATATTGGAAACGGGTCCATTAGATTAATGGAATCGTTCTTATCCGCATATTCATCGAAAAGTCCGGCAAGTAATTCATTCTGGAAGCTCAAAAAATCAGATTTGCTGACATAAACAGAATATCCGGCAGTGTAAAAATGCACAAATCCCTGCTCTTGCCATTCCAGTTTGACAGTGGTTTCTCTCCGCGTTTGACCAAACACGGATGACGATGTGAACATCATCCAAACTAAAAAAAAGGTAGCGATCTTTTTCATAAGTTTTAACTATTAAATTGTCTTAAATGATGATCTGTGTGTTTATAGGCTAATAAACCGACTTCTTCTTTTGTCATTTTCCCGAAGAAATCATGAATAAATGTTGGATTTGAGTAGTTTTCCCATGATTCGATCAATCGAATCCATTCTTTTTTCTTTTCAGTAATATCTCCGCTTGTTTCTTTGATTTTAAATTGCGTGGAAGTGGGAACACCCTTATCAATGGGTTTTTCATCTTTGATCATGCGTCTCAATCCCATTTTACCAAAAATCTTCCCGATAAACTCTTGTTTATACCGATAATTTCCAATACCCTGCATCCAATGCTCCCAGGTGGTACAATGTGTAAGCATCTGGTAAAGATTCATTTTTCCCCACTGTGCTTCAGCACTTTCCGGAATGTTTTGTATGCGCACAATTAACTCGTTACGAGTTCCCTCATCAAATATTGTCTTCATAAGCATAGTGAATATATCACTTATTGTCGACGAAACAAAGAAATTTAACGTTAAAGTTGGCGTATCCGGACTTTAAATCATTTTGATTATAGCTGTATGCTGGCTTCTAAATGTGGTCAACTTTCCGGAAGATAAATGTGCTTTCTCAATGAATTGATTCCCCTGTATTTTATTGAGGCCGGAAAAACAAATTATGAGGTCAAACATTATCCTGGCCTGGAACACAACTACTTCACTGTTATCGAAGGAAAACCGGATTACAAAAACGGCAAATGGTCCGAAGTCATGAACGAATTCGTAGCGTGGAGCCTGAAATAATCGAATATGCAATCAGCTAACTGAAAGGTATTGGATAGAAAGCGAATCCTTCGTTTAAAAAAGTGTTCGTTCGGTGAATTTTTCGCTTTCTTATTTCACCCTTTTCAATTTTCAATGGAATGTCCTTTCAGCACTGACTCATACAATTCTTCATACAAAGGAAGTATTTCTGAAAGTTCAAACTTCTTCGCTTGATCCAGGGCATTCTGACGGAATTTTTGCTGTGTTTCTTTATTTCCCAGAATGCGAATGGCATTTGCCGCCATGGAATCCACATCTCCCACATTGGATGTAAATCCGGAATATCCGTCAATGTTTACTTCCGGAATACCACCCGTATTGGATGAAACCACCGGAACACCTTCTGCCATGGCTTCCAGCGCTGCCAAACCAAAACTTTCTGTTTCAGAAGGCAATAGAAATAAGTCGCTCAGTTCCAGGATCGGTCCGGTTTCCCTCACTTTCCCGATAAAAATAATTTTATGACAAATTCCCAGATCACGTGCCAGTCGTTCTACAATGGCACGATCAGGGCCATCACCTGCCAACAATAATTTAGCCGGCAATTTCTCCTGTACTTTTTGGAAAATACGGACAACATCTGAAATGCGTTTCACCGGACGGAAATTCGAAATGTGACACAGGATCAATTCGTCGTCTTTTGCATAATGACGGCGTTTATCCATATTGATTTCAGGCAATTCCGCCTTCGGCTGAATGAAATTCGGGATTACGTGGATCTCGCGTTTCGTTTCAAAGTGTGCGTATGTATCTTTCTTCAAACTTTCAGAAACTGCCGTAACTGCATCAGATGCATTGATACAGAATGAAATAACCGGTTCGAAAGAAGGATCTTTCCCTACCAATGTAATATCTGTTCCGTGAAGTGTCGTAATGAATGGAATGTTGATTCCTTGTGCTTTCAGGATTTGTTGTGCCATAAATGCAGCAGAAGCATGCGGAATAGCATAATGCACATGCAACAGGTCCAGACCTTCATATTTCACAACGTCCACGACTTTACTTGCCAATTCTGTTTCATATGGCTGGTATTCAAAAAGCGGGTAATCTGAAAGCTGTACCTCATGGTAAAAAATGTTTTCGCGGAAACTGCCTAAGCGGACAGGTTGCGAATACGTAATAAAATGGACCAAATGTCCTTTTTGTGCCAGGGCTTTCCCCAACTCTGTGGCTACTACGCCACTTCCACCAAATGTGGGATACAATACGATTCCTATTTTCATGTCTGTGTGTTTAATTTGAATCGATCTGCGCATGAGCAGATTTCATCAAAAGCAGTTCCTGTTCTGATTCTAAAACTGCACCGGTTTGTTTTTTTATTGATCAGCCTATGCTGATTCTCCTATTTTTTGCGTGCTTCAAAAAGCGCCTCATAGATTACTCGCTGAATCTCTGTCCGCACGTTCATCTTTGTAATTTTCCAATTGTCTGCGTCAGGGTAAACCCGGTTTGATAAAAAGACGAAGTTCACCTTGTTTTCAGGGTCTGCCCAGGTGATCGTTCCCGTAAATCCGGAATGTCCGAATGTTGAAGGGGAAACCAGATCACAAGTCGGACCGTTTTTGATACTTACCGTTGGTTTATCAAAACCGATCCCTCTTCTGTTTCCAGGACAAAATTGGCATGCTGTAAACTGATCTACAATTTCTTTTTTGATGATCGATTGGTCTCCTATTTGTCCTTTATTCAGTAAAAACTGCATCAAAGCTGCCAGATCTGTTGCATTGGAGAATAATCCTGCGTGACCCGCAACTCCACCCATCATAGCTGCTCCCGGATCATGAACATATCCATGGATCAATTGTTTACGGAATTCTTTGTCATATTCTGTTGGAGCAATGCGTTTCTTGTTGAATTTTTTCAATGGCAAATAGGTCATAGTTTGTAATCCCAAAGGTTTGTAAATTTCCTTTTCCACAAACTCATTCTGCCCCATTCCACTGGTTAATTCAATGTATTTATTGAAGAAATAATAGCTCAGATCCGAATATTCGTAAGATTTTTTACCTGTCAAAGGTGTTTCCACAATGATTTTTAACATCGTTTTCCAATAGTCGTCCTTGATGAAGATGTTGTCGGCAACTGCCCGGTTGTAAACACCTTTATCTGTTTTGCTGTAAATCGACGGGGCCAATTCACCATTCTCCAGTGTTCGCTTATAGAAAGCAATCCAGGGAGTTAAACCTGCCTGGTGTGTCAACAAATCAATTGCTTTGAGATCAGCATAAGGTGTTTCTTTCACATATTCAGGAACTAAGTCGTTGAGACTGGATCGTTCGTCAAATTTTCCTAAGGTCTTCAAACGCATCAAAGCTGTTGTAGAGGAAGCAATTTTTGTAATGGAAGCAATATCGTAAATATGGTCATTCGTAATGCTGTCGCCATTTTCATAGATCGTTGTTCCGTAAGATTTCTGAATGACAATTTTTCCGTCGATCGCTACAACAATCTGGCAGCCCGGAAATGCTTTTGCTTCAATTGCTTTTGCTACAATGTCATCCACCTCCTTTAGTTTATCAGGGTTCAAGCCTAATTCTTCCGGCTGTGAATACTTCAGTCGTCCGTTATTTTTTACCGGGATCCCAAATCCGGTTTTCCATTGACTGGTGATATCTGTTGCCAGTTTTCCTTCGATATCAAATGCACCCATGATTGCCTGAGCGGTCCTTTCTTGTGCCGCAGCGGTGTTCTCATATCCGCAAAGAATGGTTTTTACTGCTTTCGGAAATTCTGTTTCTGTTTGAAGTACCAATGGATTTCCAAATAAAACGACAGTCGCATTGGCATTTTCAGGAAGCAGGTCCAACACTTTCTTCCAGGAACCAAAACCGTAATTGTTTCGGGCACGCTGACCATCCGAATGAAAATCCAGGATATAGATTGCATCCGGATTTAATTTGATTTCTTTTAATCTGCGAACTGCTTCTTCCGGAGTAAAGTATTTATAATGAGATACTTTTGCGTAATCATTTAAACGATCTCTAAAAGCGGCTGTGTGTGTACCGACAGCAATGCGAATAATCTCTTTATCCAATCTGTCAATCGGTAAGTTGTTATCTTCATTTTTGATATATAACAATGCTTTTTCATAAATCCGGTTAATGATCAGTTTGCGTTCCGGAGCAGGGTCCTTTCGTTTGATCATTGGTTTATGGACGATTGCCTGGTATTTTGCTCTTAAAATTCTTTTGCAATGTTCGTTTACGTCCTCCTTGCTCAATTCTCCGCTTTCTACTTTGGAGTAGATCAGTTGGATCGCATCAGAGACATTTTCAGGGAACAGCAAAATGTCACACCCTGCCAGGTAGGCTTTCGCAACAACTTCTGATTTTCCATATTTCTCCGAAACTGCTTTCATGTTCAACGCATCCGAAATGACCAATCCTTTGAAACCAAGTTTCTTACGTAGGTAGTTTTCGATAACCGGTTTTGATAAACTGCTCGGTGTACCGCTTGGATCCAATGAAGGAACATTCAGGTGAGCAACCATTACCGAACGTGTTCCGGCCTCAATTCCACTTTTAAACGGAAGAAAATCTTTCGTTTCGAATTCATTTACACTGTGTGAAACGGTTGGGAGTTCTTTGTGGGAATCCTTATCCGTATCTCCATGCCCCGGGAAATGCTTCACACAGGAAATGACACCTGCATCTTCAATTCCTTTTACGATTGCTGCAGTTTGTTTCGCAACCTGCTGCGGATTTGAACCAAAAGCCCTGAAACCGATTACCGGGTTTTGCGGATTCAGGTTTACATCAGCCACCGGAGAGAAATTCATATGAATTCCAAGCATATCACATTCAATTCCCATGTGGTAACCGATCTTTTCTGTCAGTTCAAGGTCATTTGCAGCTCCGATTGTTTGCTGGTATGGAAAACGAGGTTCTCCCGAAAGACGCATGGCTGTTCCCCATTCCGCATCCATCCCGATTAATAAAGGAAGTTCTGCGTTGGATTGCATCTGTTGGATGGCTTCCTGCAGGTTATCACGTTCTCCCTGGAAAAAGATCAAACCACCGATTTTTTGTTCACGAACCAAAGCTTCCGTTTCTGCAAGGTGCTCTTTCCCTTTGTTCGACCAGCAGGCAACCATAAATGATTGTGCTATTCGTTCCTTCATGGATAGCTTTGCCAATTCAGCTGCAATCCATTGATCTTCTTCCTTGTCTGTTGTAAGACTTGTTTGATGCTTTTTTACAGGTTTTGACGCCGGAGTTTTTAAAAGTGCTGAAGTGATCAATCCCGATCCGATGACAAGGACCAAAATAAAAGGAGCTTTACGGAATGTCTTTTTGTTCATAGAGCAAAATTAAGTCATTTGATCGGAGATAGAAACTGGTTTGAAATAGTTTTCAACATTGTGCCTTCGACTACGCTCAGTCACCGATTATCACACAAATGAAAGGTTACGGGCTAAAGGAGGCTGAGCGCGGTCGAAGCCAACTGACAGCCTGTCAGCCTGAAAAAAATGGAATGAGAATTGTTAAAAAGACAACGTCAGAACTAAGAGATTATCTTAAATTTGTTGGTATCGCATAAAATTGAAATTCATTCATGTCAGATATAATCCGTTTACTCCCCGATCACGTTGCCAACCAGATTGCAGCCGGTGAAGTTGTCCAAAGGCCGGCTTCAGTGGTGAAAGAATTAGTGGAAAACAGTATTGATGCGGGAGCAACGAAAATCGAATTGTATATCAAAGATGCCGGGCGTACGCTGATCCAGATTGTAGACAACGGAAAAGGAATGTCGCCTCTGGATGCACGTATGTGTTTCGAACGACATGCAACCAGTAAAATTGCACATGCAGATGATCTTTTTGCATTAAAAACAAAAGGATTCAGGGGTGAAGCATTGGCTTCCATTGCAGCAATTGCACATGTGACACTTCAAACGAAACGCGCAAACGATGAATTGGGGACAAAGATCCTGATCGAAGGAACAGAAGTGGTCAGCCAGGAGCCGACTCAATGTTCTGTTGGCTGTAATTTCGAGATCAAGAACCTGTTCTTCAATGTTCCTGCACGCCGCAATTTCCTGAAATCAGATAATGTTGAGTTTAAACACATTATTGACGAATTTGAACGTGTGGTTCTTCCCCATCACGACATCGCTTTTCGTTTGGTCCATAATGATCAGGAAATTTATCATTTGACCCCGGCACCATTAAGAAAGCGCATTGTGGATGTTTTTGGGAAGAAATTCGGTGACAACCTCGTTCCGGTTACTGAACATACAGATATTGTAGCTTTGGACGGTTTTGTTGGAAAGCCGGAAGTGGCCAAGAAATCACGCGGAGAACAGTTTTTATTCGTAAACAATCGTTTTTTCAAGGATACTTATTTCAATCATGCCATTTCTGCGGCATTTGAACATTTGCTCCCGTCGAAATTATTTCCAGGTTACTTTTTATTCCTGGAAGTGGATCCGAAACAAATCGACGTAAATGTTCACCCAACTAAAACAGAGATCAAATTCGAAGAAGATAAAGCGATCTATAGTATTATCAGAAGTGCGGTCCGTTTAGGATTAGGAAAGTTCAATATTACTCCTACACTCGATTTTGATCGGGAAAGTGAGTTTGATCTTCCGGTTTCTATGTTGAGTCAGACTCCAGTTGCTCCTGAAATCAGGGTTGATAAGAACTACAATCCGTTTCATGTGCAAAATACGCGTGAAGGACAGTTTTCTAACGGAACTTCGGCTCCAACGTCTTCTTCTGCGAAAGACAAGGCCTTTTCTTCTGCAATGAATAAAGCCGGATTTGGTTCGCAGTTTCAATCGGCCAGCCTGGATGAGTTGTGGAATTCGGAGGCAATTCAGGAAGAATCGAATGTGAATCAATCCGAAGAGAAACCGCTTCAAATCGTTTTGGATGTCGAAACACTGAAATCAATTGGACCGTTTATATTGAAAGGTTCATTTGTGGTAGGTTCTGTTCCGGAAGGATTGCTGGTGATTCATTACCGTAGAGCTTACGAACGAATGTTATATGATGATCTGATGCGTGGTTTTTTCATCAATCCCCTGGCATCTCAACAGCTTATTTTCCCGATGGAAAAAGTGATGTCAAAACAGGAACAATTGGCCTGGAATGAACACGAGAAAACCCTTTCACGTATTGGATTCAATTGGTCGTGGGCAGATCAGGAATTACACATTGACGGAATTCCACAAATATTGGATGAATCAACTGTCTTGTCCTGCGTAGATAAAATCCTGGAACAGCTGCAAATGGGAACGTTGGATAAAGGTGAGATTGCACACACCGTATTATCCCAAATTGCATTCGGTGGCAGCATGTCCTTCAAACTTCAAAGTAACCAGGAAGCAATTTCCGACTTTATATCACGTTTATTTGAAGCAGATGAACACACATTTTCTCCTTCAGGAAAGCGAATTATAGCACAAATTACAAATGAACAATTAATACAATTATTTTAAAGATATGTTTGCAAATATTCCTCCGGTTATCAAGAATTTGCTCTTGTTGAACATAGTGGTGTTTATTGCCATTGTGGTAATGGAGTCACGCGGTATTTATTTACGGAATGTTTTAAGTGCTTATCCGATCAATTCACCTTTCTTTCAACCTTACCAAGTGGTGAGTCATATGTTTGTGCATGCAGATATCGGACATCTCTTTTTCAATATGCTTGCCCTAGTTATTTTTGGTTCGATATTGGAACGTGTTTGGGGAGCTAAACGTTTCTTCTTTTTCTACTTTGCTTCCGGGGTTGGTGCTTTTCTGATTTATCAGAGTATTTCGATGTTCCAGATTTACCAGGCAACAGAGTTCCTGGCTTCACAAGGGTATGATCCAAATGCGTTATTTTATGAAATGAAAAACTCTGTCAGTATCTATTCAAATGAATATCAGTTCAACTTAACGACTGATCAGACATTGAATGTTAGCATTAATCATTTACGGGACTATTTTGACTCAGGTTCCCAGGGAGCATCTGGTGCAATTTTTGGGATCGCAGCAGCGTTTGCAATTTTGTTCCCAAATACACAATTACAGTTATTATTTCCACCTATCCCGATTCGTGCAAAATATCTTATTGGTGCTTATTTTGCTATAGAACTATATTTGAGTTTCCATAAAATGCAGGGTGACAATGTGGCTCATTTAGCCCACGTTGGTGGTGCAATTGTGGGAGCGATTATTGTCCTGATTTGGCGTAGAACAGGTAAAAACTTTTATTAATATGCAAGATCGAAGCTTATCTGAAGAATTGAAGTTTCAATTTCGTTTTGGTGGAATGCACATCAAACTGATCTTTATTAATGCGCTGGTATTCATACTGATGCTCATTTTCGGAATGATCAAAGGTGCTACGAACAGCGAATGGGTAGATATTATCCAGGTAAAAGCCTTTACACTCCAAACAGATCCGGGAGAATTCGTCCGTGCCCCCTGGGGACTATTTACCAGTATTTTTACTCATTTCGGCTTTCTTCACTTCCTGTTTAACATGCTCTTCCTGTATTTTTCCGGAGGTCTGTTTAAGCAATTCTTCTCCGACAGAAGGATGCTTCATGTATACATTGTAGGGGGAATTGTAGGTGGTTTGTTTGAATTGCTTGCAAACCAATTCCTCGGACGTGGAACAATTGTATTGGGGGCTTCAGGTTCTATCATGGCATTATTTATCGCTATCGCAGTTCATAAACCGCACATTACACTCAATCTGTTCGGTGTTTTTCCATTGAAAATCTATGTGCTGGCAATTATTTACGTTGTTGCAGACCTGGCACAATCTATTGAAAATGATGGGACCGCACATTTTGCACACTTGGGAGGTGCGTTGATCGGATTTCTATCCGTGAGAAACCTCTATTCTTCGTCCAATATTATCAACTGGACAGAATCGATGCAGCAACGACTGGCGAATTATTTTTCAGGAAGAAGAAAACCGAAAATGAAAGCTCAAAAAGGCGGCGGAAGAGTAGCCAAATCTGATGAAGAATACAATATGGATGCGAAAGCCAAACAGGAACGCATTGATAAAATTTTGGACAAAATTTCCAAATCCGGTTATGAATCATTGACCAAAGCCGAAAAAGACTTCCTATTTTCGCAAAGTAACAAGTAATTTGAGTTGGTTTAAAAAAATAGCGCGATTTTCAACGATGATAAAGATTCTCTCTATCATCGCAATTTGCTGTCTTTTATTGGCCTATTTAGCTCCATACGTTCATCCGTCAACCATCCGCATCCTCCCTTTTTTCGGGTTGATGTACCCTGTTTTTATTTGTCTTGCTCTGATCCTGATGATTTATTGGGCTTTTGCAAGATCACGCTGGTTTTTCTATATCCTGGTTGCAATCCTTTTTGGCGGAAACCTGCATTTCAGAACACTTTCCATTACTTTTTCCGATCCAAAACCGGAAGAAGAAGTCTCTTCCTGGAATGTAATGAGTTACAACGTTCGCTTGTTTGATGTATACAATGAATCCATTGAAGGACGAATTAAATCGCGTGACAGTATTATCAGTTATGTTCACCGCGTTAACCCGGATGTGGTTTGTTTCCAGGAGTTCTTTCACCAGGATAAACCGTCTGCTTTTTCTACGAAAGACACCCTGATGAAATTAATGGATTACAATTATTACCACGAACGGTATTCCCATCGTATTCGCAACAGGCAAAATTTTGGGATTTGTATGCTGTCAAAATATCCGATCATTGCCAAAGGAGATGTGATGTTTGAGAATTTCAAAACGACAGATAACTATTGCATTTTTGCAGATATCGTGAAAGGAACTGATACGATCCGTTTTTACGATATTCACCTGCAATCGATCAAATTGCAACAGGAAGACTATGAGTTATTCGGTGAAAAGAACAAACAAGCCGGTGGCAAAAAATCCACTGTCCGATTGTTGATCGATAAACTCCGCATTGCTTATCCGGCACGTGCTGAACAAGCTGAGCGTGTTGTGGAACACATGAAGACTTCCCCTTACCCGGTTGTCATTTGCGGAGACTTTAATGATACTCCGATGTCCTATGTCTATAACCAGTTCAATACCGATTTGGTGGATTCTTACCGGGAAACAACAACCGGGATCGGCGTGACCTATGTAGGCCGTGTTCCTGCAGGAAGGATCGACTATATTTTTCATTCAGGAGATCTGGGAGCATATGATTTTGGCATTCAATCTGCCGCATTTTCAGACCATAGAGCCGTTCATTGTAAAATTTACAGGAAGCCACTTT
Source organism: uncultured Flavobacteriales bacterium (assembly GCA_946480815.1). The sequence continues at coordinate 13,361 of CAMLLB010000032.1, read as the reverse complement.
AAACTTTTTCGTTAATTCTGATTTTTTGAATTATTCGATTATATTTAGATCATGAAGCGATCTACTATTACTCAATTATCATTTTTGATATTGCTGTTCCTGGCATCCTGTTCGACAGATGTTCAAAAGGTTGAGAATGCCCCGGAACAAAAAAAGATGTCGATTACCGGCAGATGGATTTTAATTAAATCGGAAGATTCCGGTTCCAGGAAAATAAATCATCAGAATCAACCTTCCGATGTTGTGTTAAACATTCGAAAAAATGGATTCTTTATTGTTTACGACACCTTTATTGATCCGAAGTGGCGTAAAAAAGGACTTCCATTAATCCAGGAAAGAACATCAGGGCAATGGAAATTGGAAGATTCGTTATTGACAATGATCCATGATGATAAGGATACTTCCTTCAGTGAAAAATTCAAAGTTGTTCGTTGCAATGGTACCGAATTGGTAACAGAGCGATCCAATAAGAAAACAACGATCTACCGAACCTATGGAAAAAACTAGAAAAAATATGTAGGGGGTGGAAAATTTTCCACCCCCTACATATTTTTTAATTCTATTCCCGATAGCTATTGGGATTGATTTTTTGAATTAAATAAAAACCCATACAGCGTCCGTCAAATGACGGAAAATTCTGAACGCCTCAGAAAGCACGATTTGGTTCGCTGTTTTTCTTTGTAATCTGCCGTTTACGTCCTGTAAAACCTATAAAGGTGCAGCCCGCCATTAAAAAACTAAGACTCCCCGTTCGTAGTAAAAAATGTTAGACGTCAACAATCTCACTGCATGGGTTTAGTTTCCCGGACATGCGGGAAACAGTTATTTACACCCCGTCAGCTGACGGGCGAATAACGATTTAAAGTTACGAAATCTGTTCTCACTATTCAAAGATTATGCAGTGTATTCTGTAAATTTTAACAAGGTGATTGAAGGAGTTGAAGTTGACTTGTTAAATTAATCTTACTTTTGAACCAAAATTGTTTAAAATGGAAAAGATTGGGATTATTGGATGTGGAAATTTGGGATTGTCATTATTGAAAGGATTTCGCAAACAATACCCCCAGGCACAGTTATTCGGAACAAGAAGGACAATTTCTGAATTAGTCGATCTCGGAGACGAAAAAACTCATTTTACTTCTAATAATAAAGATGTAATCGAGCAATGTGATTATTTAATAGTTGCATTAAAACCCTATATGATCCTCTCTTTTTTTCAAGAGCACAAAGATCTATTCGATACGAAGCGACATACCATAATCAGTGTTGCAACCGGGATTACATTAAGCGAAATTAAAGAAGCTTTGAAAATCAATGAAATTTCACTTTATCGTGGAATGCCCAATACAGCAGCTGATGTACAAGAAAGTATGACAGCTTTAAGTGGAACAACAGACCCGTTGAACAGGAAAAATGAAGTCAGTGAACTGTTTGGTGCAATTGGAGGTATTGTTTGGATCGACGAACAGTTGATGGAATCTGCAACAATTTTAGGTGCTTGTGGAATTGCTTACGTTTTGCGCTTTATTCGCGCAATGATTCAGGGTGGGATTGAAGTTGGGTTCGATGCAAAGACAGCAAATAAAATCGTGAGTCAGACGGTAAAAGGTGCTGCACAACTGTTGATTCAGAATGGTTTGCATCCGGAAGAAGAAATTGACAAGGTAACCACTCCGAAAGGCTGTACGATCGTTGGGTTGAATGAAATGGAACACAGCGGGTTCAGTTCGGCGTTGATCAAAGGAATTGTGACGAGTTATCAAAAGATTGAACGGTAAAAGCTTCTGAGTTGCAGGTAGAATGGGAGTTCTTAGTCATATAGCTAAATACCTATTTTCCTAAATTTCTAATTTGCTATTTACGAAATTTTCTATCTGCCAATTAATAAACCCGTAACTTTGCTTCATGAACAATCCCCATTCCCCGTTTTCTCTTGAAAAACTCGGCATTTCATCCTTGAATGAGATGCAGCAACAGATGCTTGAATCTTCCAAAACGAATGCGGAAATCATTTTGCATGCACCTACAGGTTCAGGGAAAACCGTTGCTTTCTTGCTGACTGCATTGGGGAAACTAAATAAAGAAAAGACCAGTGTTCAATTATTGATCATCTCTCCCACTCGTGAGCTTTCCATTCAAATTGAGGATGTGTTCAAAAAACTAAGTACAGGTTTCAAGGTAAATACCTGCTACGGCGGACATTCCATACGTGTAGAAGAGAATAATCTTTCTGTTCCGCCTGCTGTTTTGATCGGAACTCCCGGCAGACTTGCAGATCATATCAGAAGAAGCAATATTGATTTGTCTGGAGTTCATACCTTGGTTCTGGATGAATTTGACAAGTCTTTGCAAATGGGGTTTGAGTCGGATATGACTGAAATTATAGGAGAATTGCATTCACTTCAGAATAAATACCTGGTTTCGGCTACCAAACTGGAAAACATTCCGGCATTTACACAAATAGCAAAACCTGTTACAATCGATTTCCTGGTTGAAAAAAAACACCAGGTTAATTATTTCGGTGTGCAAATAAACGATTCGAACAAGCTCGAATTATTGCTTGAGCTGTTGTGTAATCTGCCGGAAGGAAAAACAATCATTTTTTGTAATCACCGGGAGCCTGTTGTTGAAATCACAGATTTCCTAAGAGAAAATGGTGTGATTGCTGTTGGGTATCATGGAGGTATGGAACAAGATGACCGTGAACGGGCATTGATCCGTTTCAGGAATGGAAGTGCCGATTTCCTGGTTTCAACTGACTTGGCTGCCAGAGGACTGGATATTCCTGCAGTAGAACACGTTATTCATTATCAATTGCCGCTGAAAGAGGCTGAATTCATTCACAGAAGTGGAAGAACCGGTCGACAGGATGCTGATGGGGTGGTATTTATGTTTCTCGATTCAAAGAAAAGTATTCCCAATTTCATTCCAGAACACCACGACTATGAAGTGATTCCTAATGAACCGCTTCCTGAACGACCGAAATGGAAAACCATCTATATCAGTGCCGGGAAGAAAGATAAAGTCAATAAAGTTGATATTGTAGGTTTTTTGCATAAGACCGGCGGATTAAGACCGGATGAGATCGGATTAATCACTGTAATGGATTACAGTTCCTTCGTTGCAATCAGTAGTGAAATTGCAGAAGAAGTTGTTCCGGAACTGCGCGATAAAAAGATCAAAGGCAAAAAACAGAAAATCGGTTTCGCACGGTAAATTCTGATTTTCATGTCATGTCGTTCCGATAGCTATCGGAATTCCGCATGTATTCTCGATACGCTCCGAACTCGAATTGACACATGCGAAAGTATCGAGACAGACATGAGAATTAGGAATTCGTAATTAGAATCACACTAATTGTGGAAATTTCTTCATTGTCTCAATAACAACCTCCGGTGTTGGATTCGCCAATTTGCGTTTTTGGGTATCGATCCAGGCTCCGTCAATCGTAATGGTTGCACACAACTCCCCTCTTTGGTTCATTAATTCGTGCTGCATGGTCCAGCGGGATCCGTCTTCCGTTATGGATTTGATCGATAAGCTGATTGTTACTTCATCGTGTATGTGAATTTCTTTCCGGAAAACACATTCTTCACGGAACAAGATCGGACCAAAATGGTTTTCCTGCATCACTTTTAATGAAAGACCTAAGTTATTCAATACCTCTACACGCTGTTGTGCTCCCCAATCGTAATATGCGCTGTGTCTGACATGGTAATTCGGATCAAGGTCCGACCAACGGATGGATATTACTTTGTTAAACAATTCCATGCTCAATTTTTTGATGTAAAGATATGAAATATTTATGCGTGCAGAATAATTTTTATTGGAGATGTTTTTAGGGAATGAATCAGACAAATTCGGACTTAATACCTGATTTTTGAAGATAAGATACTGATCTTCTTGTTTTTCGAATAAATAATGGCTGCCCTGCCGTTTGTCATATCAAAAGCTCACGCTTTTTCTTAATTTTGTTCCGCATCAAAATGAACTACCATTTTTGACGTTAATGAAACAGAATAAATTGCGCGAATGAAAAAAGTCTTAGGGATTTCTGCCTTCTATCACGATTCGGCTGCTGCCCTTGTTATCGGAGGTAGAATTATTGCCGCAGCACAGGAAGAACGATTTACGCGCGATAAACATACTCCTGATTTCCCGGTTGAAGCAGCGAAATATTGCCTGGAAGAAGCCGGGTTGGATATTGATGACCTGGATGCAATTGTTTTCTACGATAAACCACTTCTGAAATTTGAACGCCTACTTCAAACGTATTATTCCTTTTCTCCAAAAGGGCTTGTCTCGTTTTTGAAAGCGATTCCTGTTTGGATCAATGAGAAAATGTTCCTCAAAAAAATGATCCATGAAGGGTTAAAGGAAGTCGGAACGTATGATAAAAAGAAAGTAAAACTACTTTTCCCGGAACATCACTTGTCCCATGCCGCAAGTGCATTTTACCCTTCTGCATTCAAAGAATCTGCTATTCTAACAATAGATGGTGTCGGTGAATGGTGTACTGCTTCTATAGGTTTGGGGAAAGGTGAAAAGATTGAATTGCTGCGTGAAATGGAGTTTCCGCATTCTGTCGGATTGCTTTATAGTGCATTCACTTATTATTTGGGATTCACGGTTAATTCCGGAGAATACAAGCTCATGGGCCTTGCTCCTTATGGAAACGAACATGCAGATCAGACCAAAGAATTCATCCGGAAAATTAAATCGGAATTAATTGATATTAAAAGCGATGGATCTATTTGGTTGAACCAAAAGTACTTCAACTACGCAACAGGACTTCGCATGGTTCACGACCAGAAATGGAAGGAATTGTTTGGTATTGCACGTCGTGAAGGAGAATCCGAATTAGAGCAGGTTCACTGTAATTTGGCAATTGCTATTCAAAAAGTAACGGAAGAGATTGTTATCCTGATGGCCAAAGAAGCAAAACGACTGACAAATTCCGATTACTTGTGCATGGCAGGTGGTGTAGCACTCAATTGTGTTGCAAATGGGAAATTGCTGGAAGAAAATATCTTTAAGGAAATTTATATCCAGGCCGCTTCAGGTGATGCCGGTGGGGCTTTGGGTGCTGCATTGGCAGTTTCTCACATGTATTTTGAGGAAGAGCGGATCATTGATTATTCCTACGATCAGATGAATGGAACTTACTTAGGTCCTGATTATTCGGAGAAGGAAATTCAGTCGATGAACAAACGCACGAACGCACAGTATAAAAAGTATGATGACTTCAATGGATTGACTGCTTTTGTTGCTTCAAAATTAGCTGAAGGAAATGTAGTTGGCTGGTTCCAGGGAAGAATGGAATTCGGGCCGAGAGCTTTGGGTAATCGAAGTATTCTGGGAGATGCCCGTAATCCGGAAATGCAGAAGAAACTAAATTTAAAGATCAAATACCGTGAAGGATTCAGGCCTTTTGCTCCTTCTGTTTTGGCAGAGGATGCACGTGAATATTTTGATTTACAGGCAGACTCGCCTTACATGCTGGTTGTTGCACCGGTAAAAGAAAGCAGGAGATTGAAATTACCGGAAAATTACAATGATCTGCCACTTTGGGAACGTTTGTACCATCAGCGAAGTGATCTTCAATCGATCACACACCTCGACTTTTCTGCGCGTGTTCAATCGGTTTATGAGGAAACGAATCCGCGATATTACGCATTGATCCGGGAATTTAAGAATCAAACTTCCTATGGATTAGTGGTAAATACAAGTTTCAATGTGCGTGGTGAACCGATCGTTTGTACGCCTTATGATGCGTTCCGATGCTTTATGAGTACGGAAATGGATTATTTGGTTGTCGGAGATTTTGTTTATACCAAAACAGAACAGGAAGATTGGGAAAACAAGGAGAAATGGATGGTCAAATTTAAAATGGACTAAGCGAAATGATGAATAAATTCAAATCCTTTGTCAAAGCGAATAAACGAACATTCCTGATTTTGATCCTTGCCCTGATCAGCTTGTTTTGCTACAATGTGACTAAAAATGGCATTGGAAGCGAGATCTTTGGTTGGTTGAGATTGTGGAAGTACGTATCATTGTTGTTTATTCTCACTTGTTTCTATTTACTTTTCCTGAAAGGAAAACGGGTAATCCTTGCTAATCTGACGTTGATTGCATTACTGCTTTTCCTGGTTGAAACAGTATTGTTTTTCGTTTTGGGAATGCCTTCTGCTTTCAAGAAAGATTTTAGTATTCCGAATTTACCTGAAAATCACATTGCACGTCAAGTTGGAGCAACTTACTATCCGGACAGTATCTATCGCGACGTGAAAGTGGTTGGTAATAACGATACGGTATTTGATGTGAAGTATTCCATTGATCACATGAACAAACGCATCACTCCGGGTTTTGATTCGACTAAAACCAATTATGCTTTGTTCTTCGGATGTTCTATTGGTTTTGGGTATGGTTTGGAGGACAATCAAACATTGGCTTACCAGGTTCAGGAGCAATCTCCGAATACCAATTCATACAATTTTTGTATTTCGGCAACGGGAACCAATCACATGCTGGCACAATTTCAGTACCGTGATCTTTCCAAACAAGTGACTGAGAAAGACGGTTGCGGGTATTATATTTTCTTTTGGGATCATATTTTCCGCGCAATTGGGACAATGCATCGATACACGGAATGGCTGCATTTAGCTCCTTATTACGAAATGAAAGACGGAAAATTGGTCCGTAACAAGTTATTCAAAGACGGTCGGCCATTCATTTCAGGTTGGTACGAACGTTTGTATCAAACCAACATCGTAAAGTATTTCGAAGCGGATCTACCTTTAAAACTGAATGATTCCCATTTTGATCTGGTAACAGAAATGGTGCTTCAAACAAAAAAGGAATACACCAAACAATTCGGGAATGATAAATTCTACCTGGTTTTCTATCCGAATTATGTGGCATATACTCCGGAAGAAATGCGCATTTTTAAATCCTATTTGACCAAGAAGAAGATTAAGTTTATAGATTTGTCGAATGTAATTGTCTATCAGGGAAAATATACACTTGGTGGAGATTCACATCCGAATGCGGAAACAAATAAATTATTGGCAAAATACCTTCTTCAGAAAGCGAAGAAGAATCAACGATAGTCCGCCACGGCGGAAAGACTGAGGCTCCGTCTAACAAGACGGAATGGCCGAAGGAAAGAGATACCCCGTCACGGCGAAAAGACAGACAGCTGAGGGAAAAGAAAATTAAAATTTGAAACTAAATGGAATTTTTACGCGACTTATGGCGCTTTATGAAAGAGCGAAAGAAATTTTGGTTAGCACCGGTAATCATCATTCTTCTGTTGATCGGAGTTTTGATTGTTTTTGGTGGGTCCAGCGCCATTGCACCGTTTATTTATTCCTTGTTCTAAGTTTTCGAAACAATGAGTGCTCCGAAACAAAAAGCTTCCAATCCAGCTAAAACAGTCCTGGCAATTGTAGTCGGCTTTATACTGGTTTATTTGATCACAAAGATGAAGTGGAGCTTATCTGTTGCATTCTTTGTTGGTTTGGCAGGTGTACTTTCTGATTTCATTGCCAAATGGATCGATTTTGCCTGGATGAAACTGACGGTCGTACTGAGCTACATCGTACCGAATATTGTTTTGAGCCTCATTTTCTACTTATTCCTATTTCCAATCGCCATGCTTACACGGTTGTTTGGCAAGAAAGATCCGATGCATTTGAAAAACACTGCTTCTACCCTGTTTAAGCATAATGAAAAGGTGTTTGACAAGGCGTATTTCGAAAAGCACTGGTAATTCTTTTGTAAACCATTTAGTTAAAAGGTTCGGTAAAATAAATTAGTTGTCAGATCAACATAAGTGGAAAAGTTCGGAATCCGTCTCAGAAGATATAACGATGTATTCAATGTAGAATTGAAGAGACGTTTTTATGACTGCTACAAGATAGATCTGATGAATGAAGCTGGAAATGATCTCCTAATGACCGTCATTTTGAATCCTAAAACCGGTATTGTTTATAGCAGTGAACAACTGGTTATTCGCACTGAAGATACTTCTTCGTTCTTTTCCTCAAGTCATCGTTCCCGCGTTTTAGTGAACGAACAACCCGTTTGCGATTTCTATATTGCCAATCCTATGCGTAACCTGATCGGAAAGCGGCAAAAACACGAAGTAACATTCTCGGATGGTCGCATGGTTTCCTTTCGGCGTTCCAATGGAAAATTAAGCCTCAAAGAACATCAAATGATTTATTCCTTGTATGAAAATGATATACTTGCAGGAGAAATTAATGCACTGGAAACATGGGATTATCTTAAACCTAAGGGAATTGATTACCGGGGACAAATGACCTGCAGTGAAAAGTATTCCCTTACTGAAAAAATGTTTCTGTTGTATTTCGTACTGCTGGATTGTCTGTATCTGGACAGAAAACATTAATTCATATTACTGTCGCGAACTTTTGGTCCGATCTGACAGCACATCCAACACCTCACTAAAATCAATCCCTTTCGCTCGCAACAAAACCAAATAATGAAATAGCAAATCCGCAGCTTCTTCTTTGAACAATTCGGTTTCATTCCGCATCGCTTCAATAACCAATTCCACTCCTTCTTCTCCTACTTTCTGCGCAATTTTAGGCAACCCTTTTTCAATCAATGATTGGACGTAAGAATCTGCTTTCGGATTTGAAAAGCGATCATCAATGGTTTGGATCAATGTTTCCAGAGTTGAAAAATCGGATGATTTATTTTCGCCCCAACAGGTTGCGGTTCCTGTGTGACAAGTTGGCCCGTCCGGAATGACCCGGATCAACAAAGTGTCCTGATCACAATCCAATTTCCAATCCACCACATTCAAATAATTCCCCGATGTTTCTCCTTTCACCCAAAGTGTATTCCTTGAACGGGAAAAGAATGTTACTTTTTTGGTTTGTTTCGTCAGTTCAAAAGCTTCATCATTCAGATATCCCAGCATCAATACTTCTTTTGTTACAAAGTCCTGGATAATTGCCGGAATCAATCCGTTTTCATTGGTTTTCATGTTCTTTTTTTTAATCCCGACATTCATCGTCGGTGTAATTTCTGATTCTTACTGTTTTACTGAGTCCGTTCTTCAACTCAGGGATTTGGATTTCTCCGTAATGGAAGATACTTGCTGCCAATCCACCCGTGACTCCCGTTTGTGTGAAGAGTTCTTCAAAATGCCCCATCTTTCCTGCTCCACCGGAAGCAATTATAGGAACAGAAACAAGTTGCTCTGCCTGGATATAAAAATCCAGTGCGAAACCGTTCTTTGTTCCATCTTCGTCCATAGAAGTAATGAGTAACTCTCCCGCTCCCCGATCCACACAGTCAATAATCCATTCAAGTGCATTTATTCCGGTGCCGACTTTTCCTCCATGCGTATGAACGGTCCAGAAACCCGCCTTTTTTCGGATATCAACGGCAACTACAATACATTGGCTTCCGAATGCATCTGCCAATTCGCTGATTAATCCAGGATTTTTAACTGCAGATGAATTGATCGAAATCTTATCAGCTCCGCTTCGAAGCAGCTTCCGGGCAGTTTCTACGGAAGAAATTCCTCCTCCTACCGTAAAAGGAATGTTTACTTCGCTTGCTACTGCCTCTACGATTGGTAAAAAAGTACTGCGTTCTTCATTTGTTGCCGAAATATCAAGCAGAACGAGTTCATCGGCACCTTGTTTACTATAAAGTTTGGCCAATTCTACAGGATTCCCTGCATCACGGATTCCCTCAAAGTTGATTCCCTTCACGGTTCTTCCGTTCTGAATATCCAGGCATGGAATGATTCGTTTATAGACTTCCATTGTTGAATGATTTTAATGTTTTCAAAGTGATTTCTCCTTCCAGTAATGCTTTTCCTACCACACAACCGAAACAGCCGGCTTCTCTGAGTTTTTCCAGGTCTGAAAGATTCCTCACTCCGCCACTTGCAATCCAACGCTGATTTGGAAATTTTTCAATCAACGAACGATACAAGTCTATGTTTGGCCCCGATCCTGTTCCATCCTTTCGGATATCGGTTGTCAAAATGGTAAGGGCTTTGAATGGCTCAAAGTGCTTCATTAATTCTTCCAGTGAAATTCCGGAATTTTCCTGCCAGCCTTGAATTTTCAGGTTTATTCCATCGGTGTCAAGTGCCAGGATGAACTTTTTCGTTCCAAATTCATTGATCCAGGAACGAACCAGTTCCGGATTCCGTACACATAAACTTCCTATTACGACTTGATTTGCTCCCAGTTCAAGAAGTGAAACAACGTCTTCTCTTGATTTGATCCCACCTCCAAAATCTACTTTCAATCCTGTTCTTAAAGCGATTTCTTTCATCAAATCCGTATGAACCAACTCCCCTGCTTTTGCACCTGAAAGGTCTACTAAATGCAGGTATTCGAGTTCGTTCTTCTTGATTTCCTGTGCGTATTGAACAGGATCCAAATTGTAATTCGTCTTTTTAGAGTAGTTGCCTTGATATAAGCGGACGATTTGCCTGTCGAGGATATCAATTGCCGGTATTGCGATCATAATGCTAAAAATTGTTTAAGTAATTGTTCCCCGGCCGAACCGCTTTTTTCCGGGTGAAATTGTACGCCAAAGAAGTTGTCCTTCTTCAAAGCTGCTGAAAATGGAGTTGGATAGGATGTGATTCCCCAGGTTTCTTCGCAAATCCCTGCCGCATAGCTGTGAACAAAGTAAAAAGCATCCGAATTTCCATGTAAATAAACGTCGTTCCACCCCATATGAGGGACGGGGTAATTTGAGGCTTCACCTCTGTACCCCTCATTAATGCTGGCGGTTCGTAATTTAGCGAATTGGCGAATTTGAAAATTAGAGTTTAGATTCCGAAGTGATTGGACCGGTGTTTGAAAAATCCCCAAACCCTGCAGATTCCCTTCCTCATTCCATCCACACATCAACTGCATTCCCAGGCAAATTCCAAGAACAGGCTGAGTCAATGTCGGGATCACTTTATCCAATCCTTTTTGCTGTAATTGTTCCATAGCGCTTTTGGCATGTCCTACACCAGGGAAAATAACATGTGTTGCAGATCGGATTTCTGCTTCGTTGCTGCTCAAAACAATAGCGACTCCTAATCGTTTAAACACTTGCTGAACGGAAAATATGTTCCCGGCACCATAATCAATAATTACTACTTTCATTACAATTCATTTTTTGTTGAGGGAAGTATTTCGAAGTTGCCATTCCTGCGTTTGGCCATCAAAATTGCTTTTGCAAATGCTTTGAAAATAGCTTCTATTTTGTGGTGTTCATTTTCACCTAAAGCTTTAATGTAAATGTTGCAACGTGCTGTAAAACAGAATGATTTAAAAAAGTGATTTACCATTTCTGTTGGTAACTTTCCCACGTATTCCCGTTTTAATTCCGCGTCCCAGATCAATTCAGGTCGACCACCAAAATCAATGGCACACGTAGCGAAACAATCGTCCATTGGCAGGCAAAAGCCATAACGTTCAATTCCTCTTTTTGAACCAAGTGCCCGGTCAATTGCCATTCCCAAAGCCAATCCGGTATCTTCGATCGTGTGGTGTTCATCGATATTCAGATCACCATTCATGACTAATTCAAGATCCAGTTGTCCGTGACGCGCCAGTTGGTCCAGCATGTGATCGAAGAAATCAATTCCGGTACTTATTTTGGAAATTCCCGTTCCGTCGAGGTTGAGCACTACAGAACAATCTGTTTCTGCGGTTGTTTTCCGGATTTCCACTTTACGAACTCCAAGGCGCAAATCTGCAACCAGATCGCTCCAATTCGTGACGGTCCTCAAAAGCACTTTTTCAAGTTCTTCTTTTGAAAATTGCAGTTCATTACCAATTTCAATCTCCCGGGTTTGCAGCAAAAAAGCCTTACATCCCAGGTTTTTGGCCAGTTCTACATCCGTCCAGCGATCTCCGATTACCAGGGAGTTTTCAAGATCGTATTCTTCTGAGAAATAACGCGTAAGCATTCCCGTTTTTGGTTTCCGGTTAGGCGATTGTTCAGAAGGAATGGAACAATCAATACATTCTTCCGAAAATACGATCCCTTCACTTGCTAAAATATCCCGCATTAATTGGTGTGGGCCAATGAAATCTTCGTATGGAAAAGCTGCGGTTCCCATTGCGTCCTGGTTCGTTACGAGCACGAATTCATATTCTTTCCAGGAATTGATGGTTTTAAGCGCTGAAATGGCCCCTTCCATGAACTGGAGTTTCGAAAATGAATCGATTTGATAATCTGCCGGTTCTTTGATGATGGTACCGTCCCGGTCAATAAATAAAACTTTCTTTTTCATAATTTTTGCATGAATTGAATGAATGCGTCATTTTCGGCTTTTGTCCCGATGCTGACTCTCAAGGTGTCCGAGCAATTGAACTGAGCACTTCTGTCACGGACCACAATTCCATTGTTGAGTAGTTTGCGGTAAACATCCGAAGCGTTGGGAATACGGAACAAAATGAAATTAGACGCTGTCGGGAATACTTCTTCAACAAGTGGCAACCCTTTCAGAAAAGCCTCCAATCGCTTGCGTTCATTGATAATTTGCGCTTTTACGTTATTCCATTCGGTTGATTTCAATTCCCGGATCGCTGTTTCCTGGACCAGGTTGCTTAAGTTATATGGAGCTTTTATCTTGTTCAAGGCTGTTATCCATGTTTCAGAAGCAATCCCCATCCCGATTCTCAATCCGGCCATTCCGTAAGCTTTTGAAAGTGTTTGAACAACAATCAAATTGGAGTAATTATCTACTTCATCGGCGAATGAATAATCCGGGCAAAAATCGATGTATGCTTCGTCAATGACCACTACTCCATTAAATTGGGCCACAATTTTGCGGATCTCATTTTTAGGGATGACATTTCCCGTTGGATTATTCGGATTGCAAAGAATCAGCAACTTTGAATTTTCAGCCTGACAAAGAATCTCAGAAGCAGAAATCCGGAAGTTTTGATCCAGTTTGATCTCTGTCAGGTTCACACCGTTTATTTTCGCAAGAACAGCATACATACCATACGAAGGATTCAGGCAGGCAACCGAATCCAGAAAAGGAGTTGTGGTTAATCGAAATATAAGATCCAACACCTCGTCCGAACCATTCCCAAGAAACAGGTTTTCGGACTTAAACCCTTTGATTTCACAAATGACTTCCTTAAGTTCTTTTTGGAAGGGGTCCGGATAACGATTGTAGTTCGTAAGCATTCCGTTTTCATTGGCATCCAGGAAAATTTCCCCTGTACCTTCAAATTCACTCCGTGCAGAACTGTAAGCTTGCAAATTTCTTAAATCACGACGAATAAAATGTTCTATAGAAGTCGTTCTCGATACTCCTTTCGTTGCACTCCGGGAACTCGAACTCACCT
>CAMLLB010000031.1 GCA_946480815.1 uncultured Flavobacteriales bacterium | reverse complement strand
GATCCGTCAGCTGACGGATTAGTGCGGAAATAATTCCGGAGAATTGAAAAGCGGGAAGGTAAAAATGAAAAGTGTTTTGGGTAACAGGAGCAAAATGGAATTTCTTTTGACTTTTACCTTTCGACTTTTACCTTTTCACTTACTTTTGTAAAAAAAATAATCAGGTGTCGAAAAGCAATTTGAATAAACAGGAAAAGTTAAAGATCAATACACTTCTAAGTGATTTGCAAAGCAAAGATGAGTTAAAGATTGCGGGTGCAATAAAAGCCTTTGCTGTTCATGGTCATGCAACGGTTATTGAACCGATCATCGAAGTATGGAGATCCGGTTTGTCGAAAGAAAACGAAGCCCTGGTGATTGACCTGTTCCAAAGTTTGAAAGACACTTCTGCAGTTGAACCGTTGATGGATGCCTTTAATGCTCCGCAGAATGCCCATTTGAGAAGGAAATTGACGAGTGCATTCTGGAATTCCAAATTGGACTTTTCGGATTACCTGGCAGATTTCGTATTGTTTGGAATTGAAGGCGACTTTTTGGATGCCCTGGAAGTAATTACACTGATTGAGAACTTTGAAACAGTTGCGCCTGAATCGGCTATCCTGGAATCGCAGTTATTGCTAACCGAATATTTCGGGCAAACCGAAAACCGCAACGACCAAAAAGATGCGATCCTAACGGATTTGGCAATGCTTTTAAAAGATTTCTCCGAGTTGGAGGGAACAGATGATCTATTCTTAGAATAAACCGTTTATTTCTGCATCGATTGATTGGATAATCTTTCCTAAATCTTCCTGGTTTTCAGGAAAACGGTTGTTATCTATATCAATGATTAATAATTTCCCGCTGTCATAAGTGGAAATCCAGGCCTCATAACGCTCATTTAACCGCTTTAAATAATCCAAACGGATACTTTCTTCGTATTCTCTTCCGCGTTGCTGGATCTGATTTACCAGTGTCGGGACAGAAGCTCTTAAGTAAATCAATAAATCCGGCGCAGAAACAAATGAATCCATCAGGTTGAACAATGAAAAGTAATTTTCAAAATCACGGGTGGTCATCAATCCCATGGAGTGAAGATTAGGAGCAAAAATGAACGCATCCTCATAAATTGTCCGGTCCTGGATTACATGTGTTGTACTGTTCTTAATTTCCTGGATCTGTGTGAAACGGGAATTCAAATAGTAAATCTGCAGATTGAAAGACCAACGTTGCATATCTTCATAGAAATCATTCAGGTACGGATTTAATTCAACATCCTCAAAATGAGTTTCCCAGTTATAATGTTTTGCCAACATTTGTGTCAGGGTTGTCTTTCCAGAACCTATATTTCCAGCTACTGCAATATGCATAATTTATGAGTTTTTCGGGCTGACTAAATTACAAAATATGGCTACATAAATGGTCCTTTGTTCAAAAAATAATTACTGCTGTGTGATTAGCCGAATTGAGTTGGTAGATGGCAGCTTTAACCGAATTTCCAGTAGGTGCGAAAAATTTTTCGCTCCTGCTGTTTCAATTTTATATTTTCAATTGGTTGCCGGTAAAATTTGATAACAATAAAGCATCTTCTTTGTCTGGATGTACAACCTCTCTCCTGAAACTTCCATTTTCAAAATAGGGGAATCGAGCACTGTTTCACCCAAAAAAAAGGTAGAAACAGGTTCTGCATCAATGTTCACTGCCAGGATCGTTTTTCCGTCTGCAATCAAAAAGTAATCCTGGATCGGGTAGATGGGTTTGTTGGGAGGAAGTGTTGCAACATCCATGAAATTCCCGAATTGGTCAAACCAGGCAACTTGGTTTTCTTCATCGAACAAATACAGGCGATTGTCTATTTCCTGCATATTGACAATGGATTTCATGTTCAGCAAGCCTTTTACGTTTTGGACCTGTTGTCCTTGTCCGCTTCGAAGTGTGATCAGTTCTATTTTTGAATTCGGCTCGTCATAAACCCAAATCCGGTCTGTCTGAATGGATGCACTCATACTTGCCGCAAGACTCACATTCAGATCACTTAAATAAATGCAATCACCTTGCAAAGCCAGTGCATTATCCAAAAAGCAAATGCTCTGCTGGTCTTCCGAAAAAAGTGCAATCTTCAACGGGTTTTGAGCATCTATTTTTTGGATGTTTCCAAGTGATTTGAAACTTTCCTGCAACATGATCTGACCCTTTGCATCACGTTTCTGGATATTTTGGTTCTGATAGATGATGCTTTGATGGATCGGGTCGATGTCCCAGATTGCTGTGGAATCCAATTCCAGGTGCCAGAGTTCTTTCCATGACTGCTGGCCAAAACCCAAACAGGGAAGTGCCAGAATGGTCAATAAAAAGAGGGACTTATACATATTCAATGGTTTCGAACTCGGCTTCCTGCAAGATCTGTTCCACGATTTCACGGGAATTCATCAAGCGGGGCACCTTGTGTTGTCCACCTAATTTACCTTTTTTTTGCAACCAGGCATCAAAACTTCCTGATTTTAAAACATGCAGCAGGGGTTTCCCCAGGGCAAGGTTTTTGGTACGCTTGGCGTCGTAGTCCGAATTAATGGCACGAAGTGATTCGTCCAAAAGGAACATGAAGCGATTGATATCATCAGGTTCGCGATCAAATTCAATCAGCCATTCGTGTTTTCCCTGCGTTTTTCCATCCATATAGATCGGTGCAACCGTGTAGTCACGAATGAGTGCATTGGTTTTGGAACAAGCTTGTGCAATTGCATGATCGGCGTTGTTTACAATTACTTCTTCCCCAACTGAATTGATGAAATGTTTGGTCCTTCCGGAAAGTTTAAAACGATAGGGAGATGTGGATGTGAAACGAATCGTATCTCCCACGATATATCTCCACAATCCGGCATTGGTAGAAATAACGAGTGCATACTCTTCACCGATCTTTACCTCATCGAGTTTGTAAATGACTTTGGAATCCGTATCCTCAAAAGCATGCATGGGAATGAATTCATAAAAAATCCCGTAGTCAAGCATCAATAACAGTTCATTGGAGCCATCCACGTCCTGGATCCCGAAAAATCCTTCCGAAGCGTTATAGGTTTCCACGTAATGCATGTCGTCAAACGGGATAAGTTCCCTGAATGTTTCCCTGTATGGCTCAAAACCTACACCGCCGTGCATGAAAAGTTCCAGGTTCGGCCACACTTCCCGCAGGTTCGATTTTCCTGTAATCTCCAGTACTTTTCGTGCCAATACCATTGTCCAGCTTGGAACACCGGCAATAATATACACGTCTTCCTCGATCGTACTTCTTGCCATGCGTTCAATTTTCTCTTCCCATTCTGTCATTAAGGCAATTTCTTTGGAAGGAGTTCTCCGGAGTTCGGCCCACCAGGGTAAATTCTTCAAAATGATTGCCGAAAGGTCTCCCTGGTACGCATCATCGGCAACCGGGAGCACCTGGGCACTTCCTCCCACAATCAAATGTTTGCCGTTGTAAAGCTTCCTGTTGGGGAAATTCTCGTAATACAGGGCAAGCAGGTCTTTTCCGCCTTTGTAATGGCAATCTTCGAGTGACTCACGGGTAACGGGAATGAATTTACTTCGTTCGGAAGTGGTTCCGGAACTTTTTGCAAACCATTTGGTTTCCTGCGACCAAAGCAGGTACTGTTCTCCCTCCATCAGGCGATCAATCCATGGTTTCATGGATTCGTAATTGTTCAGTGGCACTAATTCCTTAAAGTCGGAATAGGAATGGATCTGATGAAACTGGTATTGTTTGCCATAGACGGTTTGGGCTCCGTGTTCAATCAATTTTTCAAAGAGTTCGTTCTGAACATCCTGAGGATATTTGCGGAAAAGCTCGATCTGGTGCAAGCGTTTCCTGATTACCCATGCAAAAATTGAATTGAATGGCATAAGGTCATATTCAGTGAAATAAAAAAGTCCCCCGAAATTTCGGGAGACTCATATACTATCCGAATGCGTAAATAGATCCGATAATTGCTAAAAGGATCACAGTATACACAAATCCAATTCCTACTGTTGAACTTTCGAAGAAAGTATCATTCTTATCGTGGTGATCTGAATGATGTTCTGTATGATGCTCTGACATAACTTCAATTTTTTTTTCAAATTTAAGATTTTGTTTCAAAAGAGGAAGCAAATTAATCGTTGTTTACTCCAATTAATCTCAAAATATAATAAAACATGGTTACGATTGCTCCGAGTGCGGCTACCACATAGGTAGAAGCGGCCAGGTTCAGTGCTTTTTTCGAGCGTTCGTATTCCACTTTTGTTGCTGTTCCCGAATGTTCGATCCAGTTGAGTGCTCTTTTGGAAGCATCAAATTCCACAGGAAGTGTTACCAGGCTGAATAATGCGATGACTCCATATGCAATCACAATCGCCCACAGTACCCATTTAATCGGAAAAGATTCAAATAATACGGCACCACCGATGAATGTCAGCATCATCAGGATGTTTAAGAACAAGCCTGAAGCATGTTGCAAAGGAACGAGTTTGGAACGCCACTGTAAGGGAGCGTAAGCCTTTGCATGCTGAACAGCGTGTCCGCATTCATGTGCAGCAATTGCCGCCGAAGCAGCATTTGTACCGTGATAAACTTCTTCCGAAAGGTTTACGG
The DNA here is from genome assembly GCA_946480815.1 of uncultured Flavobacteriales bacterium. The sequence continues at coordinate 37,565 of CAMLLB010000031.1, read as the reverse complement.
TTTTATTCCCGGGATTGTAATGATCGGTTAATTGTCCCGGAATACAAGTTACTCTTACGTCGTAAATATGATAATCACGAAGCATGCGCTCAGCCACTTCGCGACCGCTTAAACGGCTTTGAGAGGGAATTTTGCTGAACTCCTGGAATTTGCTTTTTAAACGCCAGCTCACAATTAGTCCAATTCCCATAAAGACTAAACCGATGAGCATTGCAGGTCCTAAAGGTATCATCAATTTATATTATATTTTACCTCAAATTTAAGGACAAAAAAACCTGCTATACTTGAATTTTAGCAGGTTTTAACTTAAAGAATGTTATGTCGGAAATCAGTCTCTGCTACCGAATAAACTTAATAAAGAAAGGAACAAATTTATAAATAGCACATATAAGGTAAATCCACCCAAAAGTGCCAATTTATTCTTGTTATCTGCAGAAATTTCAGAGTCGTGTGCAAATTTTTTCAATTGCTGCATATGGTAAGCGGTTAGACCGGTGAAAACAATTACTCCGATAATAGAGATCAGGTATTCAAAAGCATCACTTTTTAGAAAGAAGTTGACGATGGAAGAAATAATAATTCCTATGAATCCAATATATAAAATAGATCCCATTTTTGTCAAATCAATCTTGGTTATAAACCCCATGATCGCCATAATAGCAAATGTTATGGCCGTAATACCAAAAGTAGCTGCGATGGAGCCTAAGGAATATTGTATGAATATTGTCGAAAGGGCAAAACCTATTGTAATACTGTAAATTGCAAATAGTCCAAATAAAAGCGCAAAGGAAAGTCTGTTAATCATCATCTGGAATAACAAAGCAATTCCAAGTGGTGAAAAGACAACCACATAGAAAAGAGCAGTCGGTTGATATCCCTTTGGAGTCAAATGAGCAAAGTATGTATAATAGAACGCTTCAGTCCCGTATTGATAAGCAATAGCTCCCGACACGATCAATGCAAAGAACATAAACCCGTAAACCTTTGCAAAAAATTGTCTTGCGGCTGCCTGTTTTTCAGCTGTGTCAAAGCTGTAATCGTCGATAATTTGATTCATTTTGTTGGTTTTTTAATGCTTAAATGTACTAAAAAAGCCTGAGAAGGCTCAAATGGTCAAATGGATTCTCTTAAACAACTTTTCAATTCTCAATTATCCATTTTTTAATTACGATGTTTGCCCATTCTTTAACAAGTTCCTGGTATTCGCCGCTTTCGGTTTCATTCGAAAGAATGCGCTTTTCCAATTTAATCTCGTAGTTGATCTTAATTTTATTGGCATCTGTTTGTATGATTTCGGTTTTTACCGTTCCAACGGAATTTGATTTAACCACTGAGGTTACTTTATCCGCGACTTTGATTGTGTTGGGGGATTCAATATAGATCGAATACTTCTGCTGCTTGCTAAAAGGAATGATGCTGTAATCAGCAAGTGGTTCTGTTGTCTCGCCACTGAAGAATATGAAGTTCGGAACCAGTTTTTCAGCATTGAATGAATACAGCTTGTCATCGAAATTAGAAAAATAGGTACTCACAGTATCTTCCTGTTTGAAGTTTACAGGATACGGATATACATACTTGACCTCGCTTGGTTTCAGGATTGTATCGCATACGTTCATGTTCTTAAAGAAACGTGCCGTAGATGGATTCCGGAAGAGGACTGACTGCTGTCCGCTGAAAGAATCCCTTCTATTGATGCTGATTGTACTGTCGGAAAGGTGATTTGTTTTCAAAACAATGGTTGCCGTATGTTTGTTGTTGTTGAAATCACTTTGAGGAAGCAGTACCGAACTGGTTGAAACTTTGTCCCTGTCACCGGTGAAAAGAATGGATTGATTTCCTTCGCAAAAAGCCGGGATCTCATCGATGTAATAAAAACGGCTTTTACTGGTCGGGCCAAATAAAAAGTGTTCATCGCCTCCGGTATTCTCAATGATCAGGTAGCGGTAATCCAATTGGTAAAGTGCCACGAATCCGTGTTCGAAAACTCCCTCGTTCAAATTGCGGGTGAAACCAATGTGATAGGTTAGTTTGTGCTCCTCAAGGTATTGCTGGATCAGGCGAAAGAAGATTTCCTGATCCATGATGCGTTTTTTGTATAAATCGTTCGCCTTAATACTTTCCGGCCTGTTACTGTCCTCATCCCAGGTGAAATCTGTTTCAAAAAAGTGAATGATCTTATTGAGGTTTTCCAGCGGACCGAGTTCCTTGTCAAGGATAGCTTCTGCATCTAAAGTGACTGTGAAGTCTTTAAAACCGGTATTCACATGATAGCGGTCGTAATCACCCGAATAAACCAGGTTATAGGAAAATGTCTCATTTGGTTTCCATAAGGTATATGCAACTTTGGAAGCATTTGCAGGATGAGCCGAGAATTCATTTTGAGAGTTCTTTTTTACTCCCTGGATATTCCAGTAAAAAGTAGGAGAAGTTCCTTTGTCCTTTACTACGTAATTGTTCAGGTTTTTCGAAGGATAAACAGTCAGTTCGTAATTGCTGAAATTCCGTAAGGAAAGACGCGAGTTTAGTGAGTACAAATCGTCTTCCAGGTAAATGCAGTGTGAAAGGCTGTAGCTTTTATAATCGATCTGGTAAACAACATCAATGACATCTCCCACTTCCAGGTTCGGAAAAATAAACTGGATGCGTTTGTAGTATTCGGATTCATACTTGTTTTTGTTGTCGATGAATGTTTCCATGATATTTTCGTCCGTCAGTTCTTTAATTGAATTATCTGGTTTGATAATGCGGGCTTTTTTGAGTGTTATTCTTCCGCTGTTGAACTGAAACAGGTCATGATTGATGAAATCCTCTACTCCCTTTTTGGAAAGCAACTTAATACGTTTGAAATAGACCACGGAAGTTTCGTAATCCAACATAAAGTCGACGGTAATACGGTTCTCAAAATAGATCGCATCTTCCGATTTTAAGGAATCAGGAATAACCGGATTGGAAAATTCCGGCCAGATGTATTTGTCACCTGCCAGACTTCCGTTGATAAAGCATAATAGGAACAGGGTTGATAAAGCGAATTGTTTCATGGTTGATAAATTGCTGGTTTTAGAATATAGGTTTTCCAATAATTGATGAGTGTGCCTTTCCTTCCTGAATTTTCTTTCGTAAGGTGCATATTGAATTTGCTTTGAGTATTTAGGGTTTCAAAATCAATACCTTTGTTTGCATCGAAGCCCGGCTTGAACTTTAAATGATTGAATGAGAAATTAAAATCCGCCGAGAAACGTGCACTGTCATCACTGTAAACAACATGCATCAGTTTATTGATCTCAGGAAGGCACTTCAAATCGATGTATTTCTGATCATTCACGATGTTGTAATACGAAGCAGGAAGATCGCAGGAAACATAGATCGATGTTTGGTGTTTGTCCGTAAACGAACTGTCGATTTTGTGGGAATAAGGGATCAGGTAATCGACAACCCGGTTCATCGTTTGGGAATTATCCGTGTAATTGTAGAGATCTGCAAAGACCAATGCAAATTTTTCCTGGAAGTTCATTTTTAAGCGGTAAGCCGGCTGATTGGAAGTATTGAGGTAGAACTCGTAATCAAATGAAACCTTAGGCTGGTATAGCAGAGTTCCAGGAACGTTTTGATAAGGATCTGTTTTCTTTTGAAGCAGGAAAGCTTCCGTTCCCAGTATCTGTAAACTCGGATCTCCGAACAGGCATTGTTTTTCCGTACCATCCAGGTAAATGATCCTGTTTTCCCAAACCAGTGAAACAATCATGTGGTTCGCCATTGCAATGGAAGGGAAATCGTAAATATCTTTTTTGACAGATGTTTTTGAAACGGTCAGGTAAGATTCAAACCCGAAAGCCTGAAATAGTTGATGCAAAAGCATCGCCATGTCCTTACAGTCACCGTATTTGTTCAGAATGGTTTGATTGGCTTGCCGTGGAACTAATGCATTTAATCCATTTTCAATATCCAGGTAAACGATGTTTTCCTGCACGTATTCATAGCAGGCTTGAGCCAGTTCCAGGGATTTTCCTTTTTTGGCCAGGTTACGGATGTTCTCGGGAAGGTATTCCAGGTTTACGCTTCCATGATCTTTAATTTTCTGTGCAAACCATTCGTTGAAATAAGTATTGGGTTCCATTCCTTTCGGATGTACCAAAAAGTACATGCGTTCTTCATCCGGCAGAAAATCCTGGGAGGAGATCACGAAATGCCCGGACTTTTTTTCCGGACGATGCCTGAAAGAAGCTTCCATGTTTTCAGGAAGTGTCATTTCGTAAAAGAAATCGTCAGCATCATTGATCCCGTCTTTGAAAATATCTGTCAAAAAGATAAGCTCACTTGCGGTGGTCTGGTACTCAAATTTGAACAGGCAGTTTGCCGGAATAGCAAAACTGTATGTACGGATACCATTGAAAACAGAACTCCAATTGATGGTAGAAACAGTCAGGTTCGACTCAAACCTGATCTTTTGGCTTTTGCCGTTGATGGTAAAAGTTCCCTGCTTTGAGACCAGGTTTTCTGTTTCACTGACAGAAAAATAAAAGGTTTGGTCAGTGCTTGTTTCGTTGGAGCCTTCAAAATAGTTCGTGGTTTGATAAGTACCGCCGGCATTCACCAAAACAATCGTCTTTTCTAACGAGAATTTCAGTCCCTCTGCTCCGTAAACTAAACCATCGGTAAAAAAAGAAGCCAACAGGATTAGGAAAAAGGTGGTGTTTTTGAACATGGCAGTTTAGTGATTGATTGTTATCTGTTTGATCTAATGTAATTTCGCTTGTACTAAATTAATAAACTCTTTTCTCGTTGAGTCATTGCTCAAAAATAATCCTGTAAATGCACTGGAGGTAGTTACCGAATTCTGTTTTTGCACCCCACGCATCTGCATACACATGTGCTGGCATTCCAAAACAACCGCAACTCCTTTCGGTTTCAATGTTTCCTGGATACAATCACGGATTTCGATGGTCAAACGTTCCTGAACCTGCAGTCTGCGGCTGAAAGCATCAACTACCCGTGGAATTTTACTCAACCCGACAATGGTCCCGTTCGGAATATAGGCAATATGTGCCTTCCCGAAGAAAGGTAACATGTGGTGTTCGCACATCGAATAGACTTCAATGTCTTTCACGATCACCATTTCCGAATATTCTTCCTGGAATAAGGCGCTTTTTAAAATGTTTTCAGGTTTGATGTCGTAACCTTGAGTCAGGAACTGCAATGCTTTTGCAACGCGTTCCGGAGTTTTAATGAGCCCTTCGCGTTCCGGATCTTCACCAATTTGAGAAAGAATGGATTTGTAAATCGAGGAAATGTTTTCTGTGGTATCGTCGTTGTAATGAAATTTGCTCATGTTTGAATTGAAAATGGGCTTCGACTCCGCTCACCCTCCTTTTCAATATGAGGCTTGAGGACACTGAGCGGAGTCGAAGTGTCAATTATTAATATGGTTCTTTTCCGCCAAAGTATTCTACGTAATTGTTTTCTGTTTCTACCAGCTTGATTTTGCACAATTGGCCACCCGCCTGGCGAATAGGATTATCAATGATCTTCCATATTTCGATCGCCATGTTTTCCGTAGAAGCCAGCTTTCCTTTCAGGAATGGCACGTCCAAATTAAGGTTTTTATGGTCCAGTTGTTCGATTACCAAGTCTTTGATAATTATACTAAGGTCTTTTAAATTGATCACAAATCCTGTTTCGGGATTCGGTTCTCCTTTTACGGTTACAAATAATTCGAAGTTATGCCCATGCCAGTTCTTGTTACTGCACTTACCGAAAACCTCTTCATTTTTTTCATCAGACCATTCTTCACGCCATAATTTGTGCGCTGCATTGAAATGTTCTCTTCGTGTTATGTATACTGTTTCCAAGTCTTGAAAAATTGGATGCAAAGGTAAGAAAAATGATTGTGGGGGAGTTTAATTTTCGAAAATGTAATGATTGGAAAAATGATTAGAAAACTTCAAATTTTAGGCGGTAAATTCGATTGTCTACAGTTGATGCATCTATGAAGTACAATCCCGGGGTACTTATAATTTTAATATTCAGATTCTGCTCATCGAATGTATGAGGTATTTTTACTCCTTGCAAACTGAAAACTTCAATTTTTTGAATAGTTGAATTCGTGGTAGACTTGAGTGTGAAACTTCCATTATTTGGATTTGGAAATAAATTTATTGAAGCAGTTTGTGAAATGATGTTTTCGCTGGTTCCGGCAGGAATATCCACCCATGTGTTGTGTAAACGAACAATGCGATTCACCAGTGTATTCTTATAAGAATAAAAATCACCAACCGTGAGGATTTTTTTATCGGATTGAATAATTCCGTTATAAACAGCTTTATTGAATCCGGCGGCTGGGTTGAAGCTTCCATCTAAATCTCCGTTGTTATGAATCCGGGCAATGCGTTTACGTGTAATGTTTTTATAGGAGGTGAAATCCCCAAGCAAAATAATCTTACCATCTTCCTGATAGAGGATTTTGTGAAGTTGACCATTTAAGCCGTTTCCTGTTTGGAGAGAAGGATCGAAGCTACCATCGTGGTTAATTCGATAGAATGAGTAGGCTCCGGTTGAATTTTCAGTTGCATAATTACCGATACATAAATACTTCCCATCTGGCTGCATGGTGAAGCTGGAGACACTGTCCATGGCATGACCGCCCAGTTGAAATGATTCGTCTTTTGTACCATTCGTAAAGATCCGAACCAAACCTGAATAACTGTACCCGGCAAGCATTAATTTACTGCTATCTTTTAGTGGTTGTATGTCATAATACCCGACTGTAAGTAGAACGGAATTATCCAGATGAAAACTAGTGTCTATTTCTCCATTCATTTTTAACCTGGCTATATTGTAGTACCTTACACTGTCTCCGTTTAATTCATTAATATAAAAGATTCCACCTACGAATATAGTATCAGAATAAGTTGCAACCGTGTAAAGTGTAATCGGCACATTGAAATTAGGATTGAAGGTTGGATCTATCTGACCATTCTGATCCAGTCTTACAACTTTATTGACGGTTGTTCCGTTGTATTTCGTAAAATCTCCAACTATAATGATTTTATTGTCAGATTGAAAGGCGATATCGTTAACAGTGTTGTTAAAACCTGATCCAATATTAAAACTCGTATCTAATGATCCGTCATGATTGATCCGTGCTAGTCGATTTACCGGTTTTCCATTATAATAAGAAAAATCACCTCCAATGAAGTATTGATTTTCAAATGGTTCAATTGCAAAGATAGAGTTACTTGCACCAATCCCTTGATCATAGGAATAATCAATTTCACCGTCTGTACGGATCATCTCATAATTGATGGCATCCATATTATTTATTTTAGTGAAGTTTCCATAAATAAAAAGTAACGAATCATCGACAGGGATGAATTTGGTAATGGTATAATCACAAGAATGATTTTGATTGAATGAATTGTCAGGGACACCATCAACAGACAGTTTTAAGAAGCCGTGAGTATCCACATTGTTATATTTTTTTGCACCACTAATAAAAATGGAGCCGTCATCTAATGAATGACTTGCAGTAATAGCTCCACCAGGAGAAACGATTCCTGTCTGAAATGACGCATCAACAAATCCGTTACTTAAATACCTTTTAAAAGTTGTGATGTTTGTATATAAGTCTTGTAAAGCGATAAGTATTTTACCGTTGCTTAGAACTTCCATGGATGTTACAGACTCTTCATAAATTGTATTCAGGTTGAAACTATTATCTAAACTTCCGTCCGGGTTCAGTCGGATAACATGATTGACAGGTTGAAAGTTATACTCAGTAAAAGCCCCTGCAACCAGAATCTTGCCATCACTAAGCACCTTGACATGAGAAACAAATTGATTAAACCCATTACCTGAATGAAAACTGGTATCAATAACACCATTATAGTTTATTTTGACAATATTTCCCAGAAAATCGGAGGTGTCGTATGCATAAAAGCTTCCTCCAAACAGTATGCTATTATCCGGGAAATAATCAGAACAGGTAGCGTATCCACCAAAACCGTTACCAGATTGGAAAGTAGGGTCGATTTCCCCATTTATATCGTATCTGAGAAGAGAACCTGCAGAAATACCGCCTTGAGCAATAAGTGTGTCATTCGGTAATAAAATGCCATGGACTATGGCGAATGAAAAAGTGTAAGGATTAAAATAAGAAGTATCAATTAATCCATCCGCATTCAAACGTACAAAATGTCTGGAGGTCATTCCGTTTACCATATCAAAATTCCCGCTCAGGATAATTTTGTTGTCTGATCGTTTAAATGCTCCAATGAGCCCGCTCGACAAGTTAGTAGTTGCGTACGTCCCATTACCGTTTTCTCTATTAATACCATTAAAATTGAATGTGGAATCAATGCTGCCAATTTGCTGTGAATAACAAAATGTGCTAAGAAAACTGATGGATGTTACTAGAATGAAATGGTGAATGTTGCTTTTCACTTGATTTAGATTTTTTGTAAAGATAGGTGATTTACATAAAACAGGAGTGTCGTTTTACTTTTGTAAATTTGTCACCAAAGATTTTAAGTATGATAGTCATTACTGGAGCTGCCGGGTTTATTGGAAGTTGTATCGCAGGGACCCTGAACAGCAAGGGAATTAATAATTTGGTATTGGTGGATGATTTCTCCAAGACTGAGAAAGCTGCCAATTTGGAAGGGAAACTCTTTGTTGCTATGGTTCAGCGCGATGATTTCAATCAATGGATGAGCGAATTTGGTGATGAGGTAAGCTGTGTTTTACACATTGGGGCACGAACCGATACTACTGAGTTTGACCAGGCGATCTTTGATGAACTGAATGTGGAATATTCCAAAATGGTTTGGAAGCACTGTGTGAATTACCAGATTCCATTGGTGTATGCAAGTTCTGCAGCTACCTATGGTTTGGGAGAATTGGGTTACGATGATAATGAGTCTGCCATGCCTGAATTACAACCTTTGAACCCTTATGGTTGGTCGAAACAGGTTTTTGATGTGTGGGCATTGGAACAAACACAAACACCTCCTCATTGGTACGGATTGAAATTCTTCAACGTTTATGGTCCGAATGAATACCACAAAGCCCGAATGGCATCGGTGATTTTCCACACGTTCCACCAGGTGAAGACGCATGGGTCAATGAAGTTATTCCGCTCTCACAACCCGAATTATACGGATGGCGGACAAATGCGTGATTTCGTTTATGTAAAAGACGTGGTTTCTGTTATTGAGTTCCTGATGAAAGGAACAGCAAAATCGGGAATCTACAATTTAGGTTCCGGAAAGGCGCGTACTTTCCTGGATTTGGCTGAAAACACCTTCAAAGCTTTGGGGAAAGAACCGAATATTTCATTCATCGATACACCGGAAGATATCCGCGATAAGTACCAGTATTTTACAGAAGCAAATATGCAGAAACTGATCGGTCAGGGCTACGATATTCCATTCCACTCATTGGAAGAAGGAATTGAAGATTACGTGAAAAACTACCTGGTAAAAGGAGCATATATTTGAAAAGTTCAAAAGTGATTTTGTTTAAACCATTGGACCTTTTAAAGCCTTTGAACCAGTCTTAATTTTTGTGCATGCTTAAGTCTGTTCATCATATAGCCATTATTTGTTCGGATTATGAAAAATCCAAACGATTCTATACGGAAGTTCTTGGATGTGAGATTTTAGCTGAAAATTACCGTTCCGAGCGTTCTTCCTATAAATTAGACCTCATCCTGAACGGGGTCTACTGTATCGAATTGTTTTCGTTTCCGGATCCGCCGGAACGTGTTTCAGGACCGGAGGCGAGCGGTTTGCGGCATGTGGCGTTTTTGGTCGATAATATCGAAAAAGCGATGGAAGAACTTGCCTTGAAAAGCGTTGTGTGTGAACCTATACGGATCGATGAGTTTACCGGAAAACGGTTTACTTTTTTTGCAGACCCGGATGGATTGCCGATTGAATTAGTGGAGAAATAAATCCAAATTCCTTATTCCTGGTTCCGAATTGATTATTGGAATTGTAACTTTGAAAAAAAATCAACCATGAGATATTTACTTACCATCGCGATTATCCTTACGAATTTCTTATTGTTTGCTCAGCAAAAACGGGACACCATTTATTTTAACAGGTCCTGGGAAGTAACCAAGCTGACCGATTCTGCGAAGTATTACCGGATTATCAAAGAAATTGAAGGGCTTTACCACGTAGCAGATTATTATATCCATTCAGATTCTGTCCAAATGACCGGCGCATTTAAAGATTATGCTCAGAAAACAAAAGAAGGAGAGTTTATCTATTATGCGAAGAACGGATTGATTACGCAGAGAGGAAGTTACCTGAACGGGAAAAAAAATGGGCAGCATACTTCCTATTACCCCACCGGTGAATTACATTATTCGGAAGACTATGTGAATGATGAAGTTGAAGGTAATTTCATGATTTATTATCAAAATGGAAAGATCCGGAGAAAAGAAACCTACAAGAAGGGTAAATTGACGTTTAAAGCGTGCTATCTTGAAAATGGAAAGAAAACAAAGTTTTTCCCGTATGCAGTTCCTGCAGAGCCAATTGGTGGAATGGAAGCTGTAAAAAAGTACATTGTAAAGAACTTGCATTATCCCGATCAGGCTGTAGAAGATAATATTGAGGGGAAGGTTTATGTTCAGTTTGTTATTTCAGAATCGGGGAATATTACCAACGTGAAAGTGAAGAAAGGGGCTCATCCTGTTTTAGATGAAGAAGCTATTCGTATTGTCAAGGCAATGCCTGCATGGAAACCGGGAGTAATAGATGGGAAAAATGTAAATAGCACATTTAGTCTTCCAATTAATTTTAGTTTGAATTAAGTATTCGTAAATTAGATGGAATACTTATAAAAAGTCACTGATATGAAAACACGGATTCTATTGATCGCTTTCATGATGTCGGCAATTTCCATTAACTCCTGTTCCAAAAGCCCTAAATGTTGGGGAAAGGATAAGAATGAAGGGGATATTTCTGAGTTAATCAAAATAACGTGTCCTCCAATGAGTGGTGACCGGTGGGTCATTCATAATCAGAGTACATACCAGCAAACTTTCGATTCAACTTGTGCTTTACCGGCTATCGACTTCACTAATTACACCCTGCTCGGACTGGAAACTACCGGAGGCTGTGAAACCAGGTATATCCGTGAGGTAGAGCGGGAAGATGACGGGACAACTCATTACAAGATCACGGTGAAAAGTTGTGGTACCTGCAAGAAGCTTTCGATTTCATACAATTGGGTAACGATCCCAAAAATTCCGGATAATGCACTTGTGACCTTTGAAGTGAGGGAGAAGTAAAAAAAGAATGATCAATTCTAAATGATTTAATTATCAAGAAGGAAATCCAATACTTGATAATTAATAATTGATAATTTTTTTCAATCAGACCCGGAACAAAATCTCCACATAGATAATCTCCATCCCGATCATCGTTTCTTCCACCTGGTAGAAAGCAATGCTTGTTCTGTCTGAAATGGTTTCGTATTCCAATTCGTTCAGGATGAACGGCTCTTGCATGCGGTCTGAAGAATTGACGCTCATACTGCCCAAAAATTGGTACGTGATCACATAGGATTGTTTTCTTTTTTCCTGGATGAGTTTCAGAAAAGTATCTTTCTTGTAATCAATTCCCAACCGGTCCAGCAGACTTTTGATTTCAGGAGTAAAAATTGCATCGTAATATTTAAAGAAAGACCGGAATTCCTGTATGTGGAATTCAGAGTATCCACACAGGGTGTTCGAATATATTTTTCGTGTGATCTTACTCGGCACTTCGAACACCCAATGTTTAAACGCTATAGTTTCTGTAAGTACCATTTGGGTTACAGTTTTGATTTGGTGATTAATTTGTTTTCATACATGTATGGCAGAAAGCAACCAACGCAATTTACCAATGGGAATAAGGGGAATGGTCAAATGATTCTTCATACACAGTTTGTGCCGCGAAAGTCGTTAATGAGGAGCATGTGCTCAAAAAAAAAGGGTGAATGGGGAAAAATTTCGAGTAAATGATGTTAAATTTGATGTAAAGATGACTCGGTTTTTTCTTCCCTTGGTTTTTGCCTTTATGGCTGGCTGTATTTTTGCCCAACAGGATACAAAGAGGATAGATTCGCTTAATTTAAAGGCCGAAGATTTGTACGCAACCGATGTCGAGAAATCGATTGAAGTGAGTGCAAAAGCATTACGCTTATCTGAGGAATTTGATTATCAGCACGGTAAAGCTCATGCTTGTCTCAACTTAGCAGTTGCCAATGATATCAAAGGGAATTCCGCAATTGCTACGTCCTATTTTCACAGAGCGATTCGTTTATATAAACTAGAGCATAACGAAGAGGATTTGTCCTATTGCTATTCCCAGCTCGGGGTGTGCTATTTTTCCCAGTATCAATACGAAAATGCCGAGTTTTACTATAAAAAAGCCATTGAATTATGTAAGAAAAACAATTTCGAGATTGATTTGGCTGATGTGCTGGTGAATCAGGGAATTACTTTTACGTATCAAAATAAGCTGGAAGCAGCCAAAGCCAATTTTATAGAGGCAATTGAAATTTACAAACGGAAAGATTATCCTGAAGGACTTGGGGCAGCTTATAATTCACTGGCAAAGATCTATTCAGATGAGAAGGACTTCCGGATGGCAATACATTATTTTGAGAAGTCTTCGGAAAACTTTAAAGAATACCGGAATGATTTCAATTTGATTTCGGCATATAACGGCCTGGCGAATTGCTACATGGAGTTGAAACGTTACGACCTTGCGAAAGAGTATGCGCTTAAAAGCCTGAAATTATCCAAGGAAACCGGTGCGAAAGAACGTGAAGTGTATGTACAGGAAACCCTGTCGCGTATTTACTTTGCACTGGGTGATTATAAAAAAGCATATCATAGTTTGAATGAGTATACCATTCTAAGTGACACCATTTTTACCAAGGAGAAAAGTGATGCTTTGGCTGAAATGCAGACACGGTTTGAAGTGAAAGAACTCAAGCTGAAGCAACAGGCTGAGGAGGAAAGCCATTTATGGCAATTGATCATCCTGGCTGCGATCATTTTTATCGTTTTGCTGATGTCAGCACTCCTGTATTTCCTGTTCCGCGATAAGAAACGCATCAATGTACTGCTGGAGCAGAAATACATTATGACACAGGCAAACCTGGAGCAAAAGGAGTTTATGATGGGGGAAGTGCATCACCGGGTGAAGAACAACCTGCAGATCATTTCTGCAATTTTGGATTTACAGTCTCGGGAATTAAAGGATCCGGAATCCATCAGGATGATCGATGCAAGTCTGAACAGGATCAACGCGGTCTCCATGATCCACCAAAAGCTCTATCTGTCTGAAAATATCCGTGCGGTCCAAATCGGTCCTTATCTTGCCGAGTTGGTAAATGATCTGATCACGCATTTCAAAAAGGAAGTGGACAATGAGATTCATTTGAATTCAGCGTGTGATCATTTGAGCCTCGATATTGAAACAGCGCTTCCGATCGGTTTGATTGTGGCGGAACTGGTCATGAATGCCTGCAAATACGCATTCGATAAGCAGGAAAATCCGCAAATCAGCTTGTCTCTGAAAATGGAGGGCAAGCACCTGGTATTGACTGTTTCGGATAATGGGAATGGAAAATCGAATATCGGCGGAGGAACCCATTTTGGTGCCAAGCTGATCCGTTCCATGGCGCGTAAATTGAAAGCTGAATTTACGGAAACCAACAGCGAGAGCGGGTTGAAGACAGAATTACTGATCACGAAATACAATTTACTGTCATGATGAAACCGAAGATTTTTATTGTGGAGGATGAACCGATCATTGCAGATTTCCTGGAGCAATGTTTATCGGATGAGGGGTTTGAATGTTTGGGAGTAGCAGACAGTTTTGATGATGCCAGGAAGCAATTGGTGCATTGCGCGCCCGATTTATTGTTGTTGGATATTAATTTGGGTAGCGGACCCGATGGCGTTGATCTGGCGCATTTCGTCAATCAGCAGATCAATAAACCTTTTCTTTTCGTGACCTCCAATACTGATCCGCAGACCCTGGAACGGGTAAAACTGACCAATCCAAGCGGATTTGTAATGAAGCCGTTTAAAAAGCTGGACTTAATTACCCAAATAGACCTGGCGTGGTACGCATTCCAAATCCGGATCAACAATACACAAGTCGATTTTACGAACTCCGTTTTGGCTAATGCGCATTTCTTTATTAAAGACAAACAAAAGTTGGTGAAATTGGCCTATTCGGATATCAGCTATGCAGAAGCGTGTGACAATTATTCGATTCTCTATACACATGATGCGAAGTTTGTTGTCAGCTACAGTTTAAAGCATGTAGAAGCAAAATTGCCGCTTAAGGAGTTTTTACGGGTCCATCGTTCTTTTGTGGTGAACATCACGCAAATTTCCCAGATCAACCCGAAGTCCCTTATCCTGACTGATGGAAAGGAAATTCCGGTGAGTGAAGCACATCGTTCCGAATTGTTAAAGCGTGTGAATCTTTTTTAGAATTTGCCTGCGTTTTTTTACATTTAGTTGAAAGCCATTAATTCAACAGGATGTACCAGTTTAAACGTACGCAATTGATTAAAACCGACCTGCAAACCTGTTGGAAGTATTTTTCTGCACCTGCCAATCTGCGGATCATTACACCGGACTACATCGATTTCAAAGTTCATACTGCAGTTCCCGAACCGCTATATGAAGGGTTGATTATCCATTATACCATTCGCCCGATTTTAGGAATCCGTTTAACCTGGATCAGTGAAATCAGGAAATTCAAAGAAGGAGTTTATTTCGTGGATGAACAGCGTTCAGGCCCGTATAAACTGTGGCATCATGAACATCACTTTAAAGAAGTGGAAGGAGGAGTTGAAATGACAGACCTCGTTACTTATATCATGCCGTTCGGTTTCATTGGCAAGTTTGTACATTGGCTGTTTATCCGGAAACAGCTGGAAAATATTTTCGATTACCGCGCAGGGAAAACCGATGAGCTGTTTCATGCAAGCCAAGTGCCCTCTGCTATTAATTCTGCCGCTTCCTTTGCAAAAGTAAAAGTCCGAAGAACTTAAATCTCCTTCTTCGAAATGGTTTTGTGGATTTCAGCTGATTTGATCAAAGCAGCGGAGCCATACCACGGATGCAGTTCCATAACTAGTCTTCCGGCTTTAATTGCGGGATCTGTTTTTGTCAAAGCTTCAGCTTCTTCAACCGTTTCCACATCAAAAATGTAAATTCCGCGTAATTCCGTATCGTCCAGAAACGGACCGGCAACAACCAGTTTACGTTGTTCCGCCAGTTTCCCGATATTGTCCATATGAGCACGCTGCAAGCGTTGTACTTCTTCCGGGCTCTGGTCCTGGTTCGGGCCTTTTTTCAGGAAAGCGATCACATAGTGCTTCATTCCATAATCATCGGCACCCAATTCCGTTGCCAGTTCCGGATCGAAATCACCGGTAATGCTTTTTTCGGTTCCGGCTTCAATTTGTGGTTCGGCGCAGGATTTTTCTTCTTCTCTTGAACAGGAATTGAACAATAGACCTGCACAAAAAGCAGTTAGGATCACGAGATTAGATTTCTTCATGGATAATTGTTTTTACAGCATTAATAGATTCTTCAATATGTCCGGCGGCATTTGTCAGTGAATTATAAATGTGGCGGACGATTCCTTTTTTATCGACGATATAGGTGACACGCCCAGGTATCAGCCCGAAGAGATTTCCAGGAACCCCAAATAAGTTGCGGACTGTTTTGGAAGTATCGGCAAGCAGGGTAAAGGTGAGCCGGTGCTTTTCGGCAAACTTCGCATGGCTTTTCGGGGAGTCATTTGAAATTCCGATCACTTCGCATCCCAAATCCCTGAAGTCTTCATAGCTGTCGCGGAAAGAACAGGCTTCAGCAGTGCATCCGCGCGTATTGTCCTTTGGATAGAAGTAAATAACCAGTATTCGTTTCCCCAATACGCTTTTGATGTCAAAGACTGTGTTGTTTTGATCTTTCAGTTTGAATTCAGGGCATGTATCTCCTACCGTTATTGCCATGACGTGTGTTTGGATAACAAAGATGCGAAAAGAATGGTTTCGTTGTTATTCTTTTGTGCTCTTTGTTACTTTGGCATTTTCAATAAAAATCAGTTTTCTTTTTTAAAGCAAAGAAGCAACGCTTACGCCCTGGCTACAGCGAAAGCGCAGAAGGCGCAAAGAAGGATGAAAAATAACTGCACATATTTGCGCATTTTAGTTTTGTTTTTGTATACTTGCTATTATTAAATCGCTAGCACTTAAAATATGAGGTCCTTTAATTAAAACTTGTTAAATATTGTTAGTTGAGTAACATTTCAGATTTTTCAGAGTTATGACTGTACTTATTCACTGCAAATGGCCATAAAAATCAGTCTAAGTCAGTCTATATCCTCAACTGATGAAAAATGAGGAACATCTAAATTTAATCAAAATGAAAAAGTTAGTTTTCGGATCATTCTTGATCCTGTCTTTAAGCACCCTGATTGTTTTTTCATGTCAGAAGGAAAATATTCGGAATTCTAAAACGAAAGTCGATGAAAGTGAAGTTTTTCAGGAAAAAATGAGTACAAATGGGGTTACGGTTGAATGCAACGGAAATTGTTCCGGTTCATCTGGTTCTTGTTCACTTACAGGTCAACTTGGAGGAGGTAGTGGTCATAATTATGTGAGCTGCTCCTGTTCCGGATGTACAATGAAAGTAACAACAACAAAGAATGGGATCACAACCGTGACATATCCGACTGATTCGAAATATGAGGTTTACTATTTGGAATTGTTTCAAAAGTATATGGTAGAAAATTATGTCGGTCAGAGTTACTCAATTGTAAAGTATAATTTTGAGACGGATGATGAAGAATATGTAGAAACATATTCTTTTGATTTGGGTAATGGTCAAATTGAAACAATTGTTCTTGTAGGTGACGCCAATGGGTTGATTGATAAAGTTAAAGTTTATGATTGCACAGGTTCATGCGGTTGCAAAGAGATCTATGATCTAAATACAAACCGTGCCTCATGTTCGTGTAATGATTGTCAAATGAAGATTACAACAGTTAAAAAGTAATTGATTTCTAATAATACCCTCTCGGCTTTTAAGTTGGGAGGGTTAATTTCGTAAAAATGAGGATTTATTTGTCTGCACTGCTTGCTCTGGGATGCTACCTGAATGGGTATTCACAAAATGCTGATCTCAATGTATGGTATAAATCGATAATCGCTTGCAAACAAATTGAGAGCGGGTCTTATAAAATGACTTATAAGACAAAGTATCTGATGAGTCAGGATACGGTATTTAAGAGTTTGGATTGCGTTTTTAAGCGTGATTCACTGGATACCATTTTTGGATTTTATTTTGATGCAGATAGAATCATTAAAAATAACCAAGATTCTTATTCCTATTCAAATCAGGGTTTTGTATCCGTTTTAAATGATGAGGCGAAATTGTTTCAGAACAAAGGGTCTATGAGCGAATTACTTTCAATTCAGCATAATTACGATTTTTTCAACCCATTAAGCAACTTCGAGGATTCTGAAATGTCTGATTTGGATATTCATTTAATCCGGTTCATTGGAGATGAGATGATTGGAATGAATAGAACAGCTCATTATCAATATGTTCCTTTGAAGGATTCAAGTGATGGAGTACAGATTTTAAAATCAGAAGTGAATTTTTGGATTAATAAACAGGATTATATACCGATTCAGTATTCTGTTTATTATCAAGTTGATTTATCCGGAGATACCTTGGATCAATACGATGAGTATACACTGGTTTCTTATAAATTGAATAATCAAGCCGGTCATTCGTTTAGAACTCCGGATTTTTTTGTGGAAAAAGGTATCCATATCAAAGAATACAGGTTGGAAAATACAGGTTCGGATGAAAAACTGATTGTTGGAATGAAAGTACCGGAATGGAATTTTGAAACGAATAAAAAGACAAAATTATCGTCAGCAAACAATACTTATGAACTAGTCCTGTTTGATTTTTACTATCAGTCCTGTTTTCCTTGTTTAAAAGCCATTCCAACTTTGAACAAACTCAGTAAAAAGTATGATTTGAAAGGAAAAGGTTTGTTGGTTGCAGGAATAAATAACATTGATCCTGTAGATGACCGCTTTTACGAATTTATTAAAAGAAAACAGATCAGCTATCCTCTGGTGATCAGCCCTAATAATCTAAATAAGGAATTTAAAGTATTGGGCTATCCCACGCTTTTTTTAATGAACAGGAACGGAAAATTAATTTATTCATCTGAAGGGTATAGTGAACAGCTAGAGGCTGAACTGGAAAAGATTATCATTGAAGAGTTGCAGAAAACCGGTGTGATGAAATAAAAAAATCCCGCTAATCAATGACTAACGGGATTTCAATATGAGGTCGGAAAAAATTATTCTCCTACAACTTCAAATTTGAATACAGGCTTCACACCTTTGTGTAAGTTCGCTTCAGCTTCGAACGTTCCAACTTCTTTGATTGGCTCGTCTTTAATTTTCAAAGCTTTACGGTCGATGTCAAATCCTGCAGCTTTCAATGCTTCAGACAATTGAACAGTATTTACTGAACCGAAGATCTTACCGTTCTCACCCACTTTCGTGCTGATTTTCACAGTAACTTCAGACAATTTAGCTGCAATTGCTTCAGCCTCAGCAACAATTTTAGACTCCTTGTGAGAGCGTTGCTTCATCATATCTTCGTGCGCTTTTTTCGCAGAAGGAGTAGCCAAAGAAGCATAACCTTGAGGAATCAAGAAGTTACGTCCGTATCCTGGCTTCACAGTTACAACTTCGTCTTTGTAACCTAATTTATCAATATTTTTCTTAAGAATTACTTCCATGATTTCTTGTCTTTTAAATTAAAACAAATGACTATTTCAACATATCGCCAACGTAAGGCAAGATAGCCAGGTGACGAGCACGTTTGATAGCTTTATTAACTCTCTTCTGGTATTTCGCAGAAGTTCCGGTAATACGGCGAGGAAGAATTTTTCCTTGCTCATTCACCAAACGCAACAAGAAGTTAGCGTCTTTGAAATCGATGAATTTAATTCCGCTTTTTTTGAAACGGCAGTATTTATCTTTTTTGATCTCGATGTTGATCGGAGTCAAATAGCGAATATCGTTTTGTGACATGTTCTTAAAATTTAATGGTAATTAATTAAGCTTCAACCGGAGCTCCGCTCATTTTTTTACGACGCTTCTCTGCGTAAGCAACATGGTCTTTGTCCATTTTCACAGTCAGGAAACGCATGATACGCTCGTCGCGTTTCATAGCCAATTCCAACTCAGCGATTACTGAACCTTCAGCATCAAATTGGAACAAGAAATAGAAACCAGTTGATTTCTTTTGGATCGGGTAAGCCAATTTTTTAAGGCCCCAACTCTCAGAATGCGTTAATTTACCACCCATGGCAGTCAAATCGCTTTCGTACTTTTGCACTGCTTCCTTTGCCTGATCTTCAGACAAAACGGGAGTAAGAATGAAAACAGTTTCGTAAGAATTCATAATTAAACTTATTTGTTATTAATACTAATTGTCCGCCAAGACACACTTAGCGGGGTGCAAAGGTAGGAATAAAATCTTAAAATCAATAGATTGGCATCTAAAATTCAATTATTCCAAAGTAACAGATACTATATTTGGTACACTGAACTGCTTAGTGGCATATTCTATTTCGTACAGAAGATAGGTTAATTCATCGTCTTCGATCTGGTATGCCGGACAGGTGAGTTTGCCTTTGAATGTGCTTCCTTCAAAGGGTTCGGCCGTTTTACTCGTAAATTCTCCAGTAGTCAGATCAATCTTGGCATGCATAACCCGGGCGTCCAGTCTTTGGAAAGACGATTCCCCCAGCACTTCACGATCCTTTAGGTTAGGAGCTCCGGACGCTGTAATGTGATTCACCTGGATGTTATAAAGCACATGAAGATGATTGTCCCTAATAAAGGAAATAAAATTTTGATTTCCTTGCTTGGTAGAGTAATTCAGGTAACTGTCAACTATAAAATGATTGATGAAAGTCCATGCTACTTTAGCAAAATCCCCTTCAGGGTCGATTCGCGATATCAGGATGTTACCGGTTCCCAGTTCGTGCCAGTTTTGAGCTTTCAATAATATAAATCCATTGATGAATTCGGCGGAAACCAGCTTGAAATCATAGTTTTTTATTGGTAAATCTCCATTTTGAACCTTTTTGTATTGTCCTTCGGTCCAAATTGCCTGGTTGTTTAATGTTTGATCAGGAAAACAAACAAGCTCAAGGTTGTCAAAATCAAAATCAGGAATGGGTGTTAGGGAATAACCTTGCTCATTCTTTGACTTATTGATATAGAAAGAGGCAAGGTAGTTGGTCTTTGGTGTCGTCACGAATTTGAAACTTCTCCGGTAATCTCCTGTGTTTTTATCTGTAAAAGGAATGATGACATTCCGGTGGTTTTGTTCTTTACAAATGACCAGGGCTTCATTGTCATTGTATGTTCCCAAAGCAAATATTGCATCCAAGCCATCTCCAAATAAACAATCTTCTACAGTATACTCCCCATCTTTTTTCAGATCGGAAATGTGAGATGCAAATGTCATATTATCCAGATCAATTACAACAAATCTGTTTTGAGTTCTCTTGACGGATATTCCAACTTTGTTCCCTTTCTGGAAATATTTAAAATAGACCGGAATAATTTCTTTTAAAGCAAAAGCATCTTTCTTGTCCAGTAGTTTGATACGGTTCATTTCATTTAGATCAGAATCCAGCTGAAGGAAAAAATAGTCTCCGGTTTTTATGTCCGAAGTAAAAACAAAATAGGTGTCTTTGTAGATAAATAGTTGCAAGACATAATCTTCCGGAAGTTGTATGGATTCCTTTTTTACCAGATCCTTGCCCTCTATTGTGTAAAGATCAACAACATTGGCCTTGTAAAAATCAAATGCTTTTGCATATAAAGCTTTACCATCAACCTCTCCCACTATTTCAAGAGGTGGATGCTTGAGAAAAAGTGTGTGATTAAGTTCGTTTAAGGTTTTTTGAGAAGAAGCGTGCTTAACTTGTATTAGGAAAAACAACGTAATAAATAAGGTTGAAACTTTCATCGAATGAATTTTTGCAAAACTAAGTATTTTTAATGTGTGAACGCATCTGAGATGAATCGTAAAATCCAATTCACAATTCGCAATTCGGCATTCGCAATTCCGAATTAATTTAGAACCAATCTGAATAAATAGGAATGATAGTTTCGAACTTCCTTTTGTGTTTTGAATTCCATTGCTTTTAGCTAAATTCGCGCGGCGAACAAATTGTTAAAAACAACTTTCAAAAAGCAAGTCTTCTTTATGAATACCTATCAAGAATACCTTCAGGAAATTGAAGAGAGAAAAGCACAGGGGCTTCACCCGAAACCAATCGATGGTGCAGAATTACTAAGTGAAATCGTTGAGCAAATCAAAGACATCAATAATCCGCATCGGGAAGAGTCATTGAAGTTTTTTATTTATAATACCTTGCCGGGAACTACCAGTGCTGCAATCATTAAGGCAAAATTTTTAAAGCACATTATCCTTGGTGAAGCAATCGTGAATGAAATTTCTCAAGCATTTGCTTTTGAACTGTTATCGCATATGAAAGGTGGTCCTTCTATTGAAGTATTGCTTGATCTGGCTTTAGGGCATGATGCAGCTATTGCAAAACAAGCGGCCGATGTATTGAAAACACAGGTTTACCTGTACGATGCAGATACAGATCGTTTGAAAGAAGCTTTCAAGGAAGGAAATGCAATCGCTCGTGAGATTCTGGAAAGCTACGCAAAGGCTGAGTTCTTTACGAAACTTCCGGAAGTGGCTGAAGAAATTAAAGTAGTTACTTATATTGCCGGTATCGGTGATATTTCAACGGATTTATTGTCTCCGGGGAACCAGGCGCATTCACGTTCTGACCGTGAATTACACGGTAAGTGTATGATCACGCCGCAAGCACAGGAAGAGATCAAAGCTTTGCAGGCGCAGCACCCGGATAAATCGGTGATGCTGATCGCTGAGAAAGGAACAATGGGTGTTGGTTCATCGCGTATGTCGGGTGTGAACAACGTAGCACTTTGGACGGGGAAACAAGCAAGTCCGTATGTACCGTTCGTAAACTTTGCGCCAATCGTTGGAGGAACAAACGGGATTTCCCCGATCTTCCTGACGACTGTTGACGTAACAGGTGGTATCGGTTTGGACCTGAAAAACTGGGTAAAAAAGACAGACGAGGCCGGAAACGTGGTTCGCGATGAGAATGATGAACCGGTTTTAGAGCAAGCTTATTCGGTTGCTACCGGAACAGTATTGACAATTAATACGAAAACGAAAAAATTATACAACGGAGATAAGGAGTTGATTGATGTTTCCAAAGCATTCACTCCTCAGAAAATGGAATTCATCAAAGCGGGTGGTTCCTATGCGATCGTCTTCGGTAAAAAGATCCAGACTTTCGCAGCGAAAACTTTGGGAATCGAAGCTCCGGTCGTATTCGCTCCTTCAAAAGAAGTTTCTGTGGAAGGACAGGGATTGACAGCTGTAGAAAAAATCTTTAACCGAAATGCAGTCGGAGTTACTGCAGGAAAAGTATTGCATGCAGGATCGGATGTGCGCGTAGAAGTAAACATCGTTGGTTCGCAGGATACAACCGGTTTGATGACTGCACAGGAATTGGAGTCCATGGCCGCAACGATTATTTCTCCGATTGTGGATGGTGCGTACCAATCGGGATGTCACACGGCTTCTGTTTGGGATAAGAAAGCACAGGCAAACATCCCGAAACTGATGAAGTTCATGAACGATTTCGGTTTGATCACGGCTCGTGACCCGAAAGGGGTGTACCATTCCATGACGGACGTAATCCACAAAGTATTGAACGATATCACGGTAGACGAGTGGGCGATCATCATTGGTGGTGACTCACACACACGTATGTCGAAAGGAGTTGCTTTCGGTGCTGACTCCGGAACAGTTGCTTTGGCATTGGCTACCGGTGAAGCTTCCATGCCGATCCCGGAATCGGTGAAAGTAACTTTCAAGGGAACCATGGAAGATTACATGGATTTCCGCGATGTGGTTCACGCTACACAAGCTCAAATGCTTCACCAGTTTGGTGGTGAGAACGTATTCCAGGGCCGTGTTATCGAGGTTCATATCGGGACATTGACGGCTGACCAGGCGTTTACCTTTACAGACTGGACTGCAGAAATGAAAGCGAAAGCTTCGATCTGTATTTCGGAAGACGATACCTTGATCGAATCATTGGAAATTGCGAAAAGCCGCATCCAGATCATGATCGACAAAGGAATGGACAACGAGCGCCAGGTCCTTCAGGGATTGATCAACAAAGCAGACAAGCGTATTGCTGAGATCAAATCGGGTGAGAAACCGGCTTTGACTCCGGATGCAAACGCGAAATATTACGCGGAAGTAGTAGTTGATTTGGATCAGATTGCTGAGCCGATGATCGCTGACCCGGATGTAAACAACAAAGACGTTTCCAAGCGTTATACACATGATACGATCCGTCCGTTGTCATTCTACGGCGGCGATAAGAAAGTAGACCTTGGATTTATCGGTTCGTGCATGGTGCACAAGGGCGATATGAAGATCCTGGCGCAAATGCTGAAGAACGTAGAAGCACAAAACGGGAAAGTGGAATTCAAAGCTCCGTTGGTTGTTGCTCCTCCTACTTATAATATTGTAGACGAGTTGAAAGCAGAAGGCGACTGGGAAGTATTGCAGAAATACTCCGGCTTCGAGTTCAACGACGATGCACCGAAAGGCGAAGCGCGTACGAAGTACGAAAACATGTTGTACTTAGAGCGTCCGGGATGTAACCTATGCATGGGTAACCAGGAGAAAGCGGAAAAAGGAGATACCGTAATGGCAACTTCCACGCGCTTGTTCCAGGGCCGCGTAGTAGAAGATGCAGACGGTAAAAAAGGAGAATCTTTGCTTTCTTCCACACCGGTTGTGGTCCTTTCCACTATTCTGGGCAGAACACCATCCATCGAAGAATACAAAAAAGCAGTAGAAGGAATCAACTTAACGAAGTTTGCTCCTTCACACAAGCTGTTGGCGAATTAATAAATGAAAATAAATGAAAAGCTCGGTCATTTTGATCGGGCTTTTTTGTTTTATAAAGTATTAATCGATCATTAAGAAAAACTCTTTTTTGATTGTAAGTTCATCTAGGATTTTAACAATTTCTGTTCTATGATTTTTAATTATTTCTTCGGTGTCTTTCGAGCTTTTAAATACTTCATCAAAAGTCTCTAGAATTCTTTGTTTGTCATTGACTTTTTCTGCCATGTCAGATATCATATCAATGATTTGCCATGCGCTAATTATTGAGAAATCACTTTTATGCGAAACTGATTTCATTTGCTGAAACGCATTAATTAAATTGAAGTCAATGAAAAAGCTTTTATAAAAAACCTCAAAGGCATTCAAAATATCATAATTATAAATTTTTTCAAAACTCCCAACAATAAAAGCAAAGGGAGATCTGTCGAGCGGGTCTATCGCTCTAATTAAACTATTTCCTTCGCAGACAGCTAAATGTATGCTTAGATTATTTTTATAGAGAATGTTTAATTCTCTAAAAATAGGCAGTAGTTCGAACCAAGAAACTAATTCACCATTTTTAAGACCGATTCCTTCGTCGTTACCATGAGTTTCAAAGTGCAGGAAAAAGAATTTATTCTCCTCTTTAGCAATTATGATAATTTTATTTAGAACCTCAAAAAATTCATTTTTATTATTTACATCGTAGAAATCATTTTCTAAAGATGGTTTCTCAAATTGAATATACTTTATTGTTACATCATGCAATTCTTTACCAGTTTGCTTTTCATTACTTGGGAGCGACTGGATTATTGCTATACCTAGTTTATCGTATTCCATTTAGAACTTTGTGATTTACACCATTGTTATAACCAAAGTTGAATTTACGAAAAACTGTCATTCAAGGATTAATGATTGTTATTCAAAGTAGACCAATGTGTCGTCAGCTCCACGTAAATTTCCCTGGCCAGTTCTTCCAGTTGGTTTTGCGATTGGGAAATATTCAGGAATCGGGCTTTTTTTCAAATCCAGGTACAACTCAAAAAACCGGTCTGAATTTTTGCTTTCGTCTACACCGGTGGTAGTTCTTTCCACGATCTTGGGTAGAACACCATCCATCGAAGAATACAAAAAGGCGGTAGAAGGAATCAACTTAACGAAGTTTGCTCCTTCACACAAGCTGTTGGCGAATTAATAGTGCTTATAATAATTGAAAAGCCCCGGTCACTGAGCGTAGTCGAAGTGCGGGGCTTTTTTGTTGGCTTAAAACCAGTTTTATGTAAGATAAACTTATTGGTTCTTAATAAATTTTCTAAATACAGTTCCGTTATTGGTCTTTATCTTAATGATATAAGTTCCCGATTGGTAGTTTGATAGTTCAATGTCTAAATCCGTTTTGTTGACTTCTTCCTTTCTCAAAATTCTTCCTTCCAAATCATATAATTCAATAGATTTTATGGTTGAATTCGGGTTTCTAATGGTGATTATGGATTGGGCAGGATTTGGAAAAAGCAAGATGTCGTTGCCTTCGAAGTTTAAATCAGAGGTTCCAAGATCATCTATGCGCGTTAGTGAAACATTGTCTACATAAAAATAAGTTTCTGTTCCGGATGTAACTTTAAATTGTACATTACTTAATCCGCCGATGTAGAGGTATTTTAAATTGGGGTTGGTACCTGTGGTGAACGTAAAAGAAATTGTTTCCCAGTTAGTTGCCGAAGAAGAGTCTGAAAAGGTCGAATTTGTCAAAAACACTTTATCCGGAGTAATGTTCGATATTGGAATAATTCCTCCCGTTGCTATTTCAAAATTGACATCGGAAATGAGTGCCTGAAATTTAATTCCGTTCAATGGGTAATCTTCAGCCAATGATACGTCAAATTTTAATTGGTATTCTGCATTAGGGACTAAAGCGTGAGTTAATTCGGTTTTGATGGATTCACTATAAACATTTTCTAAAAAATTGGGTCTGTTTGGAGATATGTACATACCGGCATAGGCATGATTTCCATTAGTATTATCAGCCTGATAACCGAACATGTTTGTTGGAACACCAAAACTCGCTGATGTGGCATCTGAATTATGGTATTCCGCTGAAGGTACATAACTTGCGTTGTTCCAACCGCATGCTTTATAGATTTGACTTGCATCGTCAGGAGCAAAATTGTGTTCCTCAAAATCACCGTTTTTAACTAAGCTGGTGATTGTATCAATGTTACAATTATTTAAAACATTTACATAAATGTAAGTAATGTTTCCGCGATGCCCCGTTGCGATGTCATAAGGTACGTAGCGGAGCAAATGAACACCCGGAACAAACGATTTAAAGGTAAATGAAGCAGTAGTGGCACCAGATATGGTTGCGTTCGGGTCATATATATCCTGAACAAACTCAAATCTTAAATCCGATGTTGAACCGCCGGTGTAATCATTATTCAGTATACCATTAATAGTAATGTCTGTTCCTGAGTTACCCTGATAAACAAACGTTCCATTAGAGAATCCATCATTCACTCCTCCAACTGAAATTCCTGTACAAGCACTTACACCGTAATCTTTGTAGGTAAAATTACCCGGATTGCCAAAAGTGCCTTTGACGCTATAACCAATGTCACACAATACCTGTCTTTCTTCACTTGTTAAAGTTCTTTTTGCAAAAAGACCTGACGCTCTGTCGCTCATCATAAAAAATTGATCGTTCGTATTACCATTGTAGCAGGCATCTTCAAAATGGCTTAGACTGCTGCCATTTTCAAAACAAGGAGGATTGTAAACGGGTGCTGTAGTACCGCCTGCATATTTTAAAGAAATCGAACAGTTATATGAACCACTATTTCCCTGGTATTCGGGCGGAGTCAATCCGCAGCTTGGGTACAGCACACTAGTGGGTACACTTGGATTGAAGCCGTAATTATACATTTGCCCACCTGTTGCAGGATTGTTTGTAAGTAATGGTTGATCGGTACTTGTTTTTAAGAACTTATCGTATCTCGTGTAATAATTACCCGAATAAAACATAAACGTACTGTATCCGTTGTACCTGATTAGACTATTAAAACCCAGGGTGTGAGTAACTTCATGAATGATGGTCGAATAGAAATCCGTATAATTTGTGGGGTAAGCTGTCGCAGGATTGTATTTAGTATAATCTAAATTCCAGTTTACAGTTCCTGCAAAATTGAAACATGCCCAACCATGATAGAAATTACCGGTAGCATTGGTATTAAAAATGGGGAAAACAGTATTTGTGTATGAATCAACTCCGGTATGGATGGTTTTCCAAACTTCATTATCCAGAATACCTTTAATGTCCAGACTTTGCGAACTAAGTGCCGCTGAATAGTTTGGAAAACTATAAAAGGCACTCGCTGAGCCTGCTGCGTTTGCCGGTAAACCCATGGTAGTTGGATTTCGGACCCAAAATTTCACCTTGTTTGTATTTCCAACATCTTTTAGCGGTGTATTTATAAAGTCAGAAATATCCTGAAATGCTTGAAGGATGATGGCTCTTCTTTGATCATGCTGCGGATCACCAACAGTTTCCATCCCGCTTCCGCTTTCAAAATAGATCTCAAAAATACCTGCATTAAAAGGAGTCGATTTTACAGTTACGTTTTCGCCTTTATTTAAATGCGGTTTGCTTATTTGAATATCAGATAATGCATAAACACGACCTTCATTATCGAAAACTTGATCAAATATCCCATTTGGTGTATAGGAAATTTCGGAAGCAGTTTTTTGCGCGAAAGTTAAAGAAGTAAATAATAATGCCGGGATACATAAAAGTAATTTCATCTTACGCAGATGGGCATGAAATGATGTTGTTTTTGAGTAGTTCATTCTTCAGGATTTAAGTGTAAAGTTGGTGGCAAGCGTAAGGCTTTTGTTCATTTGTTCCATTTAAGCAGTTGTTCAAAGTAAAAGCGTACAGCATTTAAGTTGTTCGTAGCTATAAGCTTAGGTTAAACTAAAGTAAGGAATAATTTGTAATAGCATTCGGCGGCATCGAAAAAATCTATGCATTTATAAGAATTATATAGAACATCTGATTTTTTAAATGCTTAAATTTAACAGAACCAAATATTATGAAATGGCTGTTTTCGATTTAGACATGATCCAAAAAGTCTACGCTGCATATCCTGAACGCGTAGCTGCTGCAAGAAAGGTTGTTGGTCGCCCCCTGACTTTGACAGAAAAGATATTATACGCCCATCTGTGGGATGGAAATGCGACGGTTGTTCACGAGCGTGGGAAATCCTATGTTGATTTTGCCCCTGACCGTGTAACCATGCAGGACGCAACGGCTCAAATGGCCTTATTGCAGTTCATGCAGGCCGGAAAAAAGAAAGTGGCTGTTCCGTCAACGGTTCACGCAGACCACCTCATCCAGGCAAAAATTGGCGCTTCTGCCGATTTACAACGCTCATTGAATGAAAATAACGAGGTGTTCAACTTCCTGTCGTCTATCTCCAATAAATACGGGATCGGTTTCTGGAAACCCGGAGCCGGGATCATCCACCAGGTCATGCTGGAGAATTATGCTTTCCCGGGAGGAATGATGATCGGAACGGATTCGCATACCGTAAATGGCGGTGGATTGGGAATGATCGCCATTGGTGTCGGTGGTGCCGATGCGGTGGACGTGATGGCTGGAATGCCATGGGAATTGAAATTCCCGAAACTGATCGGTGTGAAACTGACCGGGAAGTTGAGCGGCTGGACCTCTGCAAAAGATGTGATCCTGAAAGTTGCGGATATTCTTACCGTAAAAGGTGGAACCGGTGCCGTTGTTGAATATTTCGGCGACGGAGCGATCTCTTTGTCGTGTACCGGGAAAGGAACGATCTGTAACATGGGTGCGGAAATCGGAGCTACCACTTCCACATTTGGTTACGACGATTCGATGCGCCGTTACTTAAATGCAACCGGAAGGGCAGAAGTAGTTGCTTTGGCGGATCAAATTGCTGAGCATTTAACAGGTGATCCGGAAGTATATGCAAATCCTGCAAATTATTTTGACGAATTGATTGAGATCAACCTGGATACATTGGAGCCGCATATCAACGGGCCGTTTACTCCGGATCGCGGAACGCCGGTTTCAAAAATGAAAGCTGCAGCCATTGAAAACGGATGGCCGCTGAAGGTTGAGTGGGGTCTGATCGGATCCTGTACCAACTCTTCCTACGAAGATATGTCGCGTGCTGCTTCGATCGTGGAGCAAGCCGTGAAACACGGAATTACTCCGAAAGCAGAATTCGGGATCAACCCGGGTTCCGAGCAGGTGCGTTATACCATTGAGCGCGACGGCATCATTGCAACGTTCGAGAAGATGGGAACGAAGATCTTTACCAATGCCTGCGGGCCTTGTATTGGTCAGTGGGATCGTGAAGGAGCAGATAAGCAGGAGAAAAACACGATCGTTCACTCATTCAACCGCAACTTCTCCAAAAGAGCAGACGGTAACCCGAATACACACGCATTCGTAACTTCTCCTGAAATGGTTGCGGCGCTGGCAATCGCCGGTGATTTAGGATTTAATCCTTTAACCGATACCTTGACAAACGACAAAGGTGAGCAGGTGAAATTGCTTCCGCCGCATGGAGATGAACTTCCAACCAAAGGATTTGATGTAGAAGATCCGGGCTACCAGGCACCTGCCGAAGATGGCTCAAATGTGGAAGTAATTGTAAAACCGGAATCCACCCGCTTGCAGCTCCTGGAATCGTTCCCGGCTTGGGACCGGCAAAATATCCTGGGTGCAAAATTGCTGATCAAAGCAAAAGGAAAATGTACCACCGACCACATTTCCATGGCCGGTCCGTGGTTGCGTTACCGTGGTCACCTAGATAATATCTCCAATAACATGCTGATCGGTGCTGAAAATGCATTCAATGGAAAAGCAAACGAGGTGGTGAATCAATTGACAGGTTCAACGGGTGAAGTACCGGCAGTACAACGCGCATACAAAAACGCGGGCATTCCATCAATTGTTGTGGGAGATCACAACTACGGGGAAGGTTCTTCCCGTGAACATGCGGCAATGGAACCGCGTCATTTGGGAGTTCGTGCGGTAATTGTGAAATCGTTTGCGCGTATCCACGAAACCAATCTGAAGAAACAGGGGATGCTGGGATTGACTTTTGCAAATGAAGCAGATTATGACAAGATCAGGGAAGACGATACATTTAACTTCATTGATCTGGTTGATTTTGCCCCGGGAAGACAATTGACCTTGGAAATTGTCCATGCAGACGGTTCGAAAGAAAACATCAAATTGAACCATACTTACAATGAACAACAGATTGATTGGTTTAGAGCAGGATCTGCATTGAACCTCATCAAGTTGCAGAATAACTAATAAGAAAGAATAATGAAGAAATCCCGTTTCGGTTTAGCCGGGACGGGATTTCTTTTTCGGAATACTTATCATTACCGGTTTTAATACCATTAAACGGCGGTGTAAGTCCTAATTATACGACAGGAGAATCTTAATTTGAGTTTTAAATCGTTACTTGTCCTGATAAAAGTTATTAGAACGCGTATTGTTTTATAAGAGATTACCTGATTTGACAGGTAGTAGTAAGAACCGCCGGCTCTTCCCCGGGTTCATAAAATCCATCTTCATAAACCACCTTATTCCCGCTTTTACAATCTGCTTCTGCATCCTCTTTCTTAGCTTTTATCGTTCGGGTATTGGTTGTTGGATAGTTTATAAAAGCGACCTCTTCAGAAGAATTATTGGGACTTTTTGTCGTAACACATTCACAAGTATACTTTTTCTTGCAGGAAACCAGTGTAGAAAAACCTAACAAAGTGATAACTAATATTTTCATAATTCGAATGATCTAAATGGTGAATTCATCTGCTAAGATATTCATATTCCCTGGAAATATGCAAGCATAATGAATACTGTCAGGCGCTCATTGAAACAGACGATTTACGAATTTGGATTCTCAAATCAGGTGGTGGGTAAACTAAAATTTTAATTTCGCTTTCGTTAAAACTAAAACCGTAAATCAACCTCCTTTTGAAAAAAGGGAGGTTTTTTTACTATGAAAAAATAAAAACCAAACGCTACAATTTATGAAGAGAATTTCTACTCTTGTGGGTAGTATTATGTCTGTTATGCTGGTATTTAATGCGGCAGGACAAGCAAATACTAAATGGAACCTGATTAACGATCCATATTATGGATTTCCAAATTACACCAGTTTATTTCCCGGTTTAAAAAGTTCTATTCTCGGAGCTGTAAAGGATGACGAAAACATTTCCAATATTGACAGTCGTGGTTCAGGGCCAACCGGTTTAAGAACAGAGTTTATGCTGAACAATTGGTTCGGAGTGGGTGTGGATGCTATTTACAGCGGAAGCAGTGTGACTTATGATCGGGTGGATTCTATCGTTGATGGAATGAATTACGTGAATCAGTACGAACGTAAAATGAGCAGGGTGCGTATTCATGCCCGTTTCAATTTCCATTTTCCGGTAAAAAACAAACGCCTGGACATGTATGGAGGAATTGGGATAGGAAGTAATGCGAAATACAGAAGTACCTTCGTTAACGGAGTTAAAACAGAAGATAAAAGTGGTTTTTGGGATGGATTTCCTACTATTCCGATTTCCATGAGAACGTGTTGGGGATTCCGTTACTATTTCTCCAAGTTTGTAGGGATGAATTTTGAAGTAGGTATCGGCGGACCACTTATTTCTACCGGAGTATCATCCCGTTTTGGATTTAAAGTACCTAAAATTCCGGGAATGGATGAATTGAATCCGGACGGTAAAGGAGATAATCTGAGAAAGAAAGCAGAAGATGCGAAACGCAAGCAGGAAGATGCAGAAAAGAAAAAAGAAGAGATTGAGAAAAAATCAGGTAAATCGGAATCTGAAGAAGATCCCGGGAAGAAATTAGAGGAGGAACGGCTCCAGCTGGAAAAAGAAAAGCTGAAACTGGAACAGGAAAAATTGGAGTTGGAGAAGCAAAAGCTGGAAGAAGAGAAAAAGAAATTGGAGGAAGAAAAAAAGAAGGAGCCAGGCTTCTGAAGACTGAGGTTTCATCTGGAAAGATGAAAAAACCGAAGGATTAAAACAGTAGGGGCGCGATTAATCGCGCCCCTACTGTTTTATAATTTTACATTTTTGAATTACACCGCTACATTATGTTCTCTCAACGCATCATTCAATGACGTTTTCAAATCGGTTGATGCTTTACGCTTTCCGATGATCAATGCACAAGGAACCTGGAAATCACCTGCCGGGAATGATTTGGTGTAAGACCCGGGAATCACCACGGAACGTTCAGGAACGTATCCCTTTAATTCAATAGGTTCAGGTCCGGTCACATCGATGATTTTTGTCGACATGGTCAAACAAACATTTGCTCCCAATACTGCTTCTTTACCAACACGAACTCCTTCCACAACAATACAACGCGATCCGATAAAAGCATCGTCTTCGATAATAACTGGTGCCGCTTGCAAAGGTTCCAAAACTCCACCAATTCCAACACCACCGCTCAAATGCACATTTTTCCCAATTTGAGCACACGATCCAACTGTCGCCCAGGTATCAACCATTGTTCCGGAATCAACATAAGCACCGATGTTCACGTAAGATGGCATCATAATAACTCCCGGAGCAACAAAAGCACCGTATCGGGCAATTGCATGAGGAACAACACGAACTCCGAGTTCAGCATAATTCTTCTTCAAAGCCATTTTATCGTGGAATTCAAAAGGGCCAACTTCAATAGTCTCCATTTTACGAATCGGGAAATACATCACTACCGCTTTCTTCACCCATTCATTCACTTGCCAGGTACCGTCTTCTTTTGGTTCGGCAACGCGCAATATGCCTTTATCAATGTCTTCGATTACATGTTCAATTGCCTGGCGGGTTTCAGCCTGGTCTAGTAATGCCCGGTTTTCCCAGGCAGCTTCAATAATGGAACGCATATTTTTTGATTTTAAGCAAAATTAAAAATTAAAACCGTAGGCACGAGATACATCGCGTTCCTACCGGTTTTTAATTCGGAATTAATAAATGTAATTTTGCAGTGTAATTTAAAAATGAACACTTGTCGAAAATTATCGCAATCGATTTTGGCCTGAAAAGAACCGGCCTGGCACTTTCTGATGAGCTTCAGATGTTTGCATTTGGCTTAAAGACAATTGACAGTAAAACCTTAATGGATGAACTGAAAGTACTCGTTGCGAAAGAGAAAATTGTGGAGATTGTGATTGGAGAACCGAAAAGATTGGATGCTTCAGACTCACACATTACACAAAATGTACGTTTATTAAAAGAAGCGGTTCAGAAGAATTTTCCTGCTGTGCAAGTGCATTTACTGGATGAACGGTTCACTTCAAAAATGGCTTCTGCAGTGATTGCGCAAAGTGGACTAAAGAAAAAAGACCGGCAGCAAAAAGGATTGATTGATACGGTAAGTGCAACGATTATCCTGCAGGATTACCTTCAAACCCGCAAATAACGCGAGTTCATGATAAGAATAAAGTCAGAATTCTCAAAAATAGGTGACAACGAGGCGGATTTACAAAGGATAGCAAGCTATCGTGCGTAAATCCAACGAAGGGGACGCCTGTTTTTCAGAATAGCTTTTTCGATGGTCACTTTTGAACTGCAATCTGCTTCACATTGAATACTCAAAATAACCCCATTATTTATACATATTCAATATTCGCATCTCACAATTCAAAAGCGATCTGACAAAATTCTTATCCCGAACTCACGTTAAAATAAGGAAAAGTATTTCGAAAGCGTCTATTTCCTAACTTTGTAAAAAAGAATAATAATGATATTGCCAATTGTAGCATACGGTGACCCGATTCTGAAAAAGGAAGCAGTAGAAATCGATCAGGATTATCCTGAGTTGAATAAACTGATCGAAGATATGTTTGAAACGATGTATGAGGCATCCGGAGTTGGTTTGGCTGCACCCCAGATCAATCGCTCCATTCGTTTGTTCGTTGTAGACGGAAGTCCGTTTGCCGAAACGGACGATGAAGATGAAGAAGAAGACCCGAAAGCGTTAGGAATGGAAGGTTTCAAGCGGGTGTTTATTAATCCGATCATTGAAGAAGAAGCGGGTGAAGCATGGGGTTTTCATGAAGGATGTTTGAGTATTCCTAAAATTCGTGAAGAAGTTTACCGAAAGGAAAAGATTCGCATGACGTATTACGATGAGAACTGGCAATTCCATGATGAATGGTTTGATGGGTATAAAGCGCGCATCATCCAGCATGAATACGATCATATTGAAGGAGTTTTGTTTACGGATCATCTTTCTGTCTTAAAAAGAAGATTGTTGAATAAGCGGCTTCAGAATATTTCACAGGGCTTGATCTCAGTGGCTTACAAAATGAAGTTCCCATCATTCAAAAAAGGAAAATAATGAAGTTGTTCTATGTAATTGCAACCGGACTTCTAATGGTTGCGTGTTCTTCAGACCCGGGAACAGTTGAAAAGTCAGGTGAACCAAAAAAAGAAGACTTGTCTTCCATGATTCAGGAAGTGAAACAGTTTGAAGATTCATTGAAAAAGTCGGGGATGCAATACAGCCAGGAAACCGCAGTGGTTTATGCTGAGAAATGTTTATCGGTTACACATCGTTTTCCAAAGTCCAAAGAAGCTCCGAAATACATGGACAAAGCACATATTATTTTTGCTTCGGCCGGTTTGCATCAACGTTCTGTTGTTATTGCAGATTCATTAATCCTGATGTACCCGATGTATAAAAACAGGGCAATGGTATTGGAAAGCCTGGCAGGATCTTATGATGTGTTCGTGGTTCCAAGACAGAAAGATAAAGTGAAGAAATATTATGAAATGTTGTTGCAGGAAAATCAAAAAATGAGTGCCGAGCAACGGAAACAAATCGAAGATCGTTTAAAGTACGTGGATTTAACCTTTGAAGAATACGTTTCAAAGGCAAATTAGGTTTTTGGAATGATTTTCGTTAACTATGTGTTAAAGAAAAGAAGGGATCAAACTTTATAATCTATATTTACAACAACTAAAAGAAACAAAATGAAAAGAGTATTATTTACAATGATGTTAGCTTTTGTAGCTGTGATCGGTGCAAACACTGCGGTAGCTCAAGAAGTTCAAAACGGAGCTAAGATCGAATTCGCAAAAGAAACGCATGATTACGGTAATATCAAATACGGAGCTAACGGAGCTTGTACGTTTACTTTTACAAACACAGGTAACGCACCTTTGATCATTTCGAATGCAAAAGGTTCATGTGGTTGTACAGTTCCTGAGTGGCCGAAAGAACCAATTGCACCAGGAGCAAAAGGAGTTATTACTGTAAAGTACGATACAAAACGTTCGGGAGCGATCAATAAAATGGTAACAATTACTTCCAATGCTGTGAATGAGCCTACAAAAGTAATTCGCATTAAAGGAAATGTTGCTCCACAGCCGGAAGGAACAAGCCCTGTAAATGAAGGTGGCGCTCCATCTGCTCACTAAAAAATGAACATCAAATGCGTTATTTAGCTATCGCATTTCTAATATTGAATTCCGCTTTTTGCATCGGTCAGAAAGCGGAATTTTCTGTTGATAAGGCTGTGTTTACTTTTCCTAAAACAAAAGAAGGGCCGGTCATCTCGCACGATTATGTAATCACCAATACCGGTGATGCACCCTTGATCATCTCAGACTACAAAGTGTCTTGTCCGTGTACCAAAGCAACACTTCCTGATCCGATCCCACCCGGAAAATCGGCTGTCCTGCACGTAACCTTTGAAACCAAAGGAAAGTACTACGAACAGGATCGTGCGATTATCCTTTCAACCAACACCAAAAAAGGCACCGAAAAAGTTCGCTTCAAAGTTTTTGTAATCCCTGAAGAGGAATAAGAATAAAAAGTAGGAGATAGAAAGGTTGCTTTCATTTCTCAATTTTAACATCAATTTAAGACTTGAGTTAAAGCCCTGTTAAAGACTATACTTTCAAGGTTCCATTTACGTAGATTGCTTCAATATTTAAATTCTACGTTATGAAATCAAATGCAATTATTTTAGTCTTAAGTCTTGTTTTTACATTGGGAATGAAACAGGCAAACGCGCAACCGCAAGTGTTGAATGGACCGCAAATCCAATTTGAAAAAGAATCACACGATTATGGGACCATTGAGAATGGTGCAAATGGGGATTGTGTCTTTATATTCAAAAATACAGGAAACGCTCCATTGATTTTAGAAAATGTGAAGGGTTCCTGTTCCTGTACGGTTCCGAAGTGGACAACCGAACCTGTTTTACCGGGGAAAACAGGTGAAATAAAAGTGCATTACAACACAGGGAATACGGGGCCAATAAGTAAAACTGTTACGGTTACATCCAATGCCGTGAATGAACCGGTTAAAGTGGTACGAATCAAAGGAACGGTGCTTCCTGTGAAAGAAACTGCCGCAGAGTCTGTTCCTGCTTCAACAAATTGAAAATAGCTACTTAGCTATTTAGATATATACCGGTGAAGTCCCGATAATACGGAAGAAACAGTATCATCGGTTAAAACTTTCAAAGAATAGGGATGAGTTATTAACAAGCACCCAACTTGTTTTTGATTCATCCCTTTCTTTTGTCTATCTTTATTGTCCCCAAAAAAGACTCACATGTTTTTGATTTTCGATACCGAAACAACAGGTTTACCTCGTGATTGGAATGCTCCTTTGACCGATTTGGATAATTGGCCGAGAGCAATTCAAATTGCCTGGCAATTACATGATGAACTGGGGAATTTGATCGAAGCAAAAGACTTCTTAATTCGTCCTGAAGGTTTCGATATCCCGTACGATGCGGAACGTATCCACGGAATTTCTACCGAATTGGCGATGGAGCAGGGAGCTGCATTGGAAGATGTTATCGCGGAATTTAATGAGGCTTTACGAAAAGCACAGTTTGTAGTCGGACAAAACATCGGTTTCGATTTGAATATTATGGGGGCGGAATTCTTGCGTACCCACGTGGAAACCAATATGCACGATCTTCCGGTGTTGGATACCTGTACGGAAGTTACTGCCGAGTTGTGTAAGATTCCCGGTGGTCGTGGAGGAAAGTTCAAATTGCCGACTCTAACGGAATTACATAACTATTTGTTCAGTGTTCCTTTTGGTGAAGCGCACAACGCAACAGCCGATGTGGAAGCAACAACCCGTTGTTTCTTTGAATTGGTCCGAAGAGAAGTTTTTACAAAAGAAGAACTTAAGGTTGAATTAGAGTTTTTCGATCGTTTCAAGATCGCAAATCCGGATTTCATTCAACCGATTGGGCTTACTCACCTGAATTTAAAGGAAGAAAGCGCCAAACTCAAAAAGCAAACAAGCGACGATACTGTTTCCGTCGATCTGACTGAAGCAAGGGAGCGATTAAAAGACCTTCCTTTCGTTCATTTGCACAATCATACCCAATTTTCTGTCCTTCAATCTACAATTGCTGTGCCTGAC
>CAMLLB010000030.1 GCA_946480815.1 uncultured Flavobacteriales bacterium | reverse complement strand
CCATTTCACCTGGATCGCTTTTTTCATCCAACTGAATTTAATCGTCCGGAAATTCCAGGGTACATGGTCCAATAACATGTCGTATGCTTTGGCTTCGACTGTCAGTAAATACGTTTCTTCCTGTTCCTCCAATCTTCCTTCCCTGCGTAAAAATCCCTCCTGTAATCCGGTAATCGTAGTGTTTGTTAATCGTCCCCAATTTTGTAAAACACCATTCAGCATTCCTTCCACTATAGCTTTGTCTGCATCCGTAAGAACAGATTTTTTTGGAATCGGGATCCCAGTTTTGAAATTGGTCATGATTTTGTTCAATTGCACACTGTATTCCGGAAATTCCCCATCCCCGTATACTGCATATTGTGTCAGGAAAATTGCCTTGATTTGTGCCTCACGGTTCTTGAATTTCCCGTTTTCTGTCAATTCCATCATGGTAAAAAGCTGTGGCAGGAAAGGGGAGATGAGGACCAACCCGGCGTTATCGATAAACTGTACCTGCTTGCTGTCTTTGTCCTCCGTTTCCAACATTTCCTCCGGCAGTTCTTCTTCCGGGTTTTCTTCCTCCTGGTCTGCAGTTGCAAGATCCGTGTCCTTTTCGAGCATGCTGTTCAATTGTTTCAGGATCATTTCCTGCTCTGTCAGATTGATGAATTCTTTTTTCAATTGGATCTTTTGCGTGCGACTCAAACTTTTTTGGATCAGGTTCCAGAGTTCGTACATCAGCTCCTTTTGACTGCGGTGTGCGGCATTTTTTGAAAAGCGGAAAATGGTTTGCAACAAAAGTTGATTGTTGATACGGATATTCCATTTACGCTGGATAAAATCTACCATGCGCTTGGTTGCATCCAGGATCGGAGAGAGGAAGTTCATCCACTCCAGGTCTTGAGAAATTGCATTGATCATGGGCATGTTTTGGGCGTTTTCAGTGAAATAGTGTACCAGCAATTTCCTGTTTTCCGCTTGCTTTTTCGAATAGGATTTTGCTTCCGCTTTCCGGGAAGATTCACCCGATTCAATCTTCAATCGAATGGAAGACAGGATCTTGAACAGGTTAAAAGGTAGTGAGAAATTTGAATTTTTGAAATCCAAATAGAAATAATCTACCAATTGTTTCAATGAGAGATTGTAATGAGCTCCGGTTCGTTCCAAAATACGCTGAACAATGGTTTCCTGGTTGAAGACCTGGTTCTTCACTTCTTCCAGTACGTCAAACAAAAAACTCCATTTTAAACGCTGAATGGAACCGATCACGCGGCCTTCTATTTTGGCATCATTTCCGGAATGATGCAACACATACATGAATGCTGATAATTCAATGGCTTTGGAAGGAAGGATTATTGCCAGCAAGCGATGTCGTGCAGATTCTCCCAAGCGGTCCAGAAGTAATTCACGGAAAAGGGATGAACTTAATTTTGCCTTCAGTTCCTGTAACTGTTCCTTACTCAGTTTTGTTCGTTCCTCCAATAATTGAAGTTGAAAATTGACCGAGTCGAATGTTTTGGTTTGTTCCGATTTGGGTTTCCCCTGAACCAGTTCGAAATAAAACTGCCGGATAATTTCACGTAGTCCGTGGTGAATTTTCCAGGTACTGGTTTCGTTGTATGCAAAAGTGATGATTTGCCAGATTTCAATATTGTATCGGGCTGAAAGTCGTTTGAATACCTGCCAAACCAAGTATTCACGATTAACAGCGGCACTTTTTGAAAGCGCCAGAATGGGAAGAATAACCTGCCATTTGAAGAGTAAAAAGTCTCCGCTTGATTTTCCCTGGAGTGCACCACTTTGGTTCTGTTTGTTTAAGTGCTGTGCATATTCGATCACAAAAGGAGCATCGCCCGGAACCAGTAAGCGGACCAGGTCAAAGATCTCGGTTTCACGCAGCGGCCGGATGATTTGCAGGACATTTTTTTCGTTCTCAAGTAAAGCCCGCAGTTGATCCAACTCATTTTCGGGCAATTTGACCGCTTGTTTGGAAGATTTCACTTCGCGCAGAATATGCGGCCATTCTTCCGGTTTTTGTACCCGGAGTGTCCTATACGAAGTGTTTTCTTCTTGTTTCAATTCCTGCAAAATGATCTGTAAACCGGAAGGGATGACACTCCCGAATCCTTTTTCCAGGAAGAAAGTCAGTGTTTCCAGTAAATCTCCATAACTTAAATTGATATGAGAAGCCAGGTTTACAATGGTTTCCCGGACAAATAACTTCTTGTTGAAGGTAGCGCTTTGGTTACTTAATAGATAGGCATAAACCACTTTCCAGATGGCTACTCTTCGTTCTTCTTCACGGATCGGGACATTTGGGATCTCCGCATATTTGATACGTAAAAATGTGATGTATGATTGAATGAACGAAAATTCTTCGGGTGCAATGATCTTTACGGTATCGAACAAACTGGAGTCTTCAAACTGATAGATCATACGATGCTGCAAGCTGGTGAAATGCCCGTAAGATTTCAGGAATGAGCTGAGTTCTTTCGTCCGGTTTTTTAAAACCTGCTGAAATAGTTCCGTGATATTGCTGAAGCGTTTTGCCAGGTTCCAGTTCATGGTCCCGTGGAGTAAAAATTGCTTCAAAGCTTCCAGTTGATAGTCGGCTTCTTCTAGTCGTTTGTCTTCTTTCCGGGCAGGATACAGGATTTCTTTCAACAGGCATTCTTCCAGTTTTTCCTCCAGGATCCGTTCAAAATCCTGTTCAAAATCTTCTTCCGGAATGTTGCCAAGGTCGATGTCTAATTTCGAAATCTCAATTTCAAATCCGTACTGATCACAGCGCATCAACACCCGATCGGCCACAGCCGTGATGTGTTTTTCTGCAAACAGCTCAAAATCACGGTACCAGTTCCGGACAAAAGATTCATCGCTGGCAGTTACATGAAGCGCTATGGACGAAATGCCGTTCATCGGATCTTAGTTAAAAACGATTTACTTACAGTGAAAAATGCATTGATCGACTCTGAGAAATGGATCAGTTTTTTTGTGTCCCGATTGGCCAGGGCTTCGCGCCATTTGTAATAGATCTGTTCGAAATCGTAGATATGTTCCGGCTGAACACGGTATAATTTTATGCTCAAATGTGCCGGAAGTCGTTCCTGTAACAACTGTTCCAGCCGTTTGTGCATTTCCTGATTCTCAAAACGGCTGGAAGCAATGATGGATAAGGTATTTCCGTCTTCCTGATCGTGCTTGCCCGGATAAGCAAACCGCAGTAACCGGTGTTCAACCAGGTAAAACAAATGTCTTTCAGGGTTTAAAAAGCGCATAAATGCCCAGAAACGGTTTGCAGAACGGATCAAATGATCGCGTGTTCTGTATGTGCCGAGAATCATCCAGTCTTCTTTCCCCGGATAACGGAATACCAGGATCCACCGGCCATTTTCACTCAATTGGATCATGCGGTAATTTCCGGCATTTGCTCCGACCTCCAGGAAACTTTCAAAAATGGCATTTCTGCGGATCAAACTGATCTCAGCCTGCAGGGAAGCAAAATACTCTTCTTTCCAATCCATTTCGTGGGTTGGAATATTCTGCGGTGTTTCATTAAAGATCGGATCATAGAAAACCCCTGAAATCGGGGCGATATCCAGGTAAACTTCGTATTGCTCAAAGAAAACGGAATCGGGAAGCAGGTCCAGGTCGTGTTTTTTGAGCAGATCACGTACCGGAATTTCGGATTCGATTTTATTTCCATGAAGCAGCGAGAAGAGTTCTTTAAAGACAATATTGCTTTCCGTCGGCTTTAATTTATTGAAAGAACGGAACCGGTTTCGATTGAGTTCGGGTAATTCCTCCGTAAGTGCAGCACGATAACTGATCTTTGACTTTGGAGGTTGAAAATCCTGGAAGAATTGTGCCGTGTCTTCTCCATACAAGGTATCCAGGATATCAAGGAACCCGGATTTTTTATTCTGGATTGAAGTTGCGGTCTGCAATTGGTTATTCTTACTGAATTTAGCCCGGTCTACCACCTTGTTTACATCAGGAATGGAAATCAATGAAACAGTTCCTGCCGGAGGAGGATCTGTGAAACTGATTAACTGCGGTGTGTTTTGTACCTGTTCGGTAACATTTGCCATCAGGAAATCCATCATCAGCAAATAGCCTTTCAGCTGCAAAACATGTGCTTTATTCCGCTCCGATGCTTCCTGCGGAAGTCCACGATGTCCGATTCCGTATACGTCCGGGAAATCTAATTGGAACGAATGGTAATCCTGAATTTTGATCGGTCCTTCGGAGTGATTCAGATCATATGTTTTTTCAACCTGTGGTGCATCTTCCTCTCTCTTTTTGCGCTTTCCTGCTGATTTGGTTAGTATATGAATGTCTTCCCAACGCAAATCTTCACATAAGTTCCTGTTTTGATGATACAATACGAAGAGGTCTTCTTTTACATTATCTTCTGTGATAGCCGGATTCCTGAGCGAAACCGAAGCACGGACCTGGTAAAAACCATTTGCAAAGTCGACAGAACAGCTTTCGAGGTTTTGAATCTCGTCAAGAAATAATTGCTCGTAATCTTCCGGGGTTACGATCGATTGTGCAAAAATGGTCTCAGCCGGTAAAATACCCTTGCTTGCATATTCACTGCTGTGCTGACCAAGAAATGAACGAAAGGGAAGTTCCAGTTTGTACTGCAATTCGAACAAGGCATAGTTCATGTTGTCCGAAATGGTCACACCCGGATCATGGATGTTGTAATCTGTCCATACATCACCACTTAATTCCTGCAGGCGCTCGAGTGTTTTTTCCTGGAGTTCCTGGTAAAAATTGTCCGTACGTTCGCGTTTCTTTATAAACATAACCTACACATTTTCCAGTAAGGGATTGTCCCAAAGTGAAGTAATCGATCCCCGGATTAAAATCTCGTTTCCAAGCATAAAGCGTGTTCTGACCTGTAATTTACACGCACGTTCGTTTTTGGATTTCACCCAACGGATCAGCAGTTTATTTCCGAAGATCCCGAAATGAGACCTGACTTTTCGAATACGTGGTTTTGCACCGAAACAATGTGTTGCATGTGCTATCAGAACTGCATGTTTCCCGGTGTGGCGTTTTCCCATCACACAAACTACCTCCAGGGCGTGAATTCCTTCCAGGTAATCAGTCAGGTCTTGCCATTTACCGTTCGCTGTAATTTTCTTGCTGACCATTCTGCCGGAACGTTGTTCGGCATGCAGTGTCCCTTTTATATTGACGTCACTGCCTTCTTTTCCGATCTCAATTTCCCCGTTTTGTTTCAGGAGAATCGATTGTCCTTTTCCGGTATCGTTGACGTGGCTGATTTTCAAGTCGTTATTGAGTACGTCGAATTCCCATCTTCCACCGGTATCATCCGTCATATTCTGAAGAAAGGACATGACCGTTCCTTCCTGTTCGGAAATAGGTGCCAGTTTAATTCCGGATTGTGCATCCTTTGAAAAACCGTCATCCAGGATATTAACGGTTGAATCGATTAAATTCTTAAAATCATCTGCAGTGGGACGT
This sequence comes from uncultured Flavobacteriales bacterium, assembly GCA_946480815.1. The sequence continues at coordinate 37,779 of CAMLLB010000030.1, read as the reverse complement.
TGTCCTTTACTAAAACCCTCAATTAATGTATTTCTGTTTCTAATAGCCATGATCCTGTTTTTTTAAAGGATAAATGTTTTTCCGATCTCCATATCACCTAAGCCATACGGATCAACGGAGTTATCTTTTTCCTCCACTTGTATAATGTGCGTTTCTGCCGGAACGAATAGTTTGTAAGGTTCATTGGGGATCAGGATTTCCTCTTCGTCCTCCAGCTTGTATAAATGGTAGTAATTGCGTTTACCGGTTTCGGTTCTGTCCTGGGATACACGGATCACAGCAAAATAATCAATTCCGGCAACGAAATCGACCTCTTTTATAGCGTTGTAAATGCGAGAGACATGAATAGGTTCTCCGAATTTCGGAAGGGTACCTTTTGCCTGCCACGGAGCAATAAAACTGTCACAGATCTCCTGGATAGATTCCAAAGAAACCGCCTGGTTTTGGTCCACCAGACGAATGACACATTTGACCTGCAATTCTTCATAAACCGGGTTGATCACATCCACAATGACATTTTTCGAAGCACGTGCGCTCAAATAATCTTCAATTCGGGAAAGTATTCCGGAAGGGACCATGGGTTTTGAATTGTCGATCGTTTTCAGTTTGTTTTGAGGAACAACGACTACCGTTACCACTCCTTTTTTGTTGTTCTTAATGTTGGTATTCGGTAGACAAAGAACCTTTCCGATATCGGAAAACTCCTGGAGCGTTAATAATTCAAAATCGCGGGCGGTTACGGCTCTTCCGCGATGCGTCACGTATTCGGAAACGCGGGCCTGCATGCTTTTTAAATCCTCCAGTTCCTGTCCGGCATAGAAAGTAGTGATTTGTTCAATACTCGTAATTCCGGGGAGCTTTTTCTCCGGTTCAAGCGGACCGTTCGAGTTTTTGAAGGATTGCATGAGCTCTGCCGAAGCATCATTGGTTTCCAGGACAACCAAACCTGCATTGTTGTAAACAGCGCGGATTTCCGGAACAAATTCATGGTTTTTAACAAAACCGGTACGGATCCACAAAATACCGTCTTTGTCGTATAAGTTCGGTGGAATGTGCAACGGAAAGTTATAGACCAGGTTTCCGCTGACAGTCATTTGCTTGGTATCGTCCTTTAAAATGAACCCGCGTGGAATTTCTTCCCAGTAGTAACCGTCGCCCCAATACATGACAATTTTAGGAATATCATCAACAGTCATTTCATTGCTGGTTGCTTCAAATACGATGAATGTTGAAAAGATTTCACCGCCTTTTACATGTTTGAATCCCATGAGAATACTGGCATTTGTTTCCTGCGAGAAAACAAAAGGGATTCCGGTATTGGTACTTGAATCCAGGGAGGAAACAACCCCGAAAGGATGGAGTTGATCAACGATGACATTGCTGTTGCGTGTATTTTTACGCAGGTCAATAATATCTTCAGACTTGTAATTCAGTGTCATATTTTCCACGTGCGGAAAAATAGGTGGGAATAAGACAGGAAGTCGTTTTTTTCTCCATTTCTTCATCATCATGCGTTCAGTAAAGAGGTCGCGGTATTCCTGGCTTCCAAATCCCATATCCGGGTTTTCCAGTGTCAATCGTACGAAACCTGTTCGCGTTTTGATCGTGTATTTGTAATGGTCTTCCGACTGGTCGAAGGGAACCATTTTCTTTATGGAGATTTTCTTGAAATCACTTTCATCCGCTACTGCTTTATCCAGTTTTGCGGCGGTTGGATCGTCTGTTTCAGCATCCCGGAACAAGGAGAATTTGCTTTTCCATGTCGTTGGGAACCAGCTGTTGTCACTAAGGTAGCGCGTCCGGATCTTAAAACTGTCGTTGTCAATATCGCCGGGGTAAGCAGCATAATGTCCTTTCAATCCTCTCGGATGCAGGGGAAGCTGATTCCATTTAACACAAATATCGATACTGCTGGTGTTCTTAATAGCCATTTCATAATTTCCGATCACCATCCAGGTACCAACGGAAGTATTGATCCCGAACGGAGGGAATGATTTCGTATTATCGATTTTTCCCAGTTCATTGTACACCTGGAGATCATTGATCCCTTCAACCTTGGTACGGATCAGGATGCGCTGGATCGATAATTGATGGATCCAGGAAAAAGGATACAGCCAGGCATCGAAATTGAGCCGGATCTGGATCGCTGGGAATTCGGATGTGAAGTGATGTACTTCTTCCGTACAACCAACTGTGGACGGAAAATCTTCCGGAAGCAGGAGTTTTAAGATTAACCGGTTTCTGGTAGTGTCTTTTTTTACTTCGAAAACAGTTACGTTTGTCCAGCCCGTTGCTGTACTGATCGTAATGTAAAACAGGTTATTGAAGATATTGGAACGGATCGTTTGCCGGACCCCATTTATTCGGTGAATCTCCCGTCTATCCAATTTCAGTTTATTTAGTTCCTCCCGCGTGAAGTTCAATTTGTCGCCTTTCAGGTGACTTAATTTGAGTTTGGATAACTCCCGCTTCACCGCCTTGAGCCGTGCTTTTACTTCCGGATCGTTTGAACGGAGTTTTTCTAATCGCTGTTTTTCGTATCTGAGCCGCTCTGTTTTCATCTTCAGCAATTCCAGTTTCACCAGTTTCGGTTCAATGGTTTGAAGCGTCTTGAGCCATTCTTTGTTTTCGGCTTCGAAATAAATATTCACCACGCGTTTTCCTTCACGCAAGACCAGGGAAGGAGCTGCAATCCGAATTCCGATTGCACGTGTCTCGCGGGAAAATTCATTGTCGAAGATCAGTTTCCGGTCCTGGACCGGCTTGTCATGTAAGAGATCCCGTGTTTTTACTGCCGTAACAAAGTTCAGATTTGCGGCAGGGTAGTGGTACGGGTTTTTTTCAAAGCAAACGGTATATGCACTGATTGCTTCAATATCCTGGACGATCAATTCGTCTTCCAAACGATAAGTAAGGACTTTCTGATCTGCATTTTTACGGTTGAAACCGGTGTTTTTTTCAATCGTAATCGTTCCCGGAGTTGCTTTGTCGAAAGCCAGCCAAACACGATCTCCTTTAACAGAAAGCGGGCTTACTTTCAAATATTCTGTCAGGTACCAATTGGCAAAATCATTCCAGCGGTTGTTGTATTTCTCCGTTACCTTTTGCAGGTTTTCTACAAAGGCAAGAAGTAAGGCCTGGGACGGTTCCATTTTCCCGATTGCCTCGTGTGAATGCTTCATGTGAATATTTTTCAGCAAGGCTTTCAGTTCGCCCAGGAAACCTTCAAAATATTCCTGCGGAATTTCCCGGTCGTTGTAAAAGCGGATCCATCCTGCAATCTGAATCAGTTTTTGGAGCATGACAGCTTTGTCGTTGTCCAGCATTTTGAACGTGCCGGGAACGCGCAAGCGATCTAAACGATCTTTTCTGCTATGTCCGTCTCTTGATTCCATCTTATTTGTTTAAGAATTGCGAATTGCGTCCGTCAGCTGACGGAGTGAATTGCGAATTCATTTATTTTAAACTTTTCACTTTTACCTTCTCAATTATCAATTCATTCGTAATTAGGCATTCATAATTCGTAATTATCAAAGTTGTGTTCCTTCCAAAAAATAGAACGGGTAAACCAAACTACTTCTGCTATTGGTCTGCCGGATTGTAAAATCCACTTTGATCCACAAAATTCCTTCCATTGCATCACGGATTTCCACATCTACCGAATCTGTAATAATGCGCGGTTCTCCCTCTCGAATGGCTTGCTCGATGATGTCGATAATCATGGTGCGTTCCGAAAGATCAATCTTTGAGAAAACCCATTTATCGATGGGACAGCCGTAATTGTAGCGGAAAACACGCTCGCCGGGAATAGTGGAAAACAGAATCCGCAGGCTTTCCCAAATATCTTCTTCATCGGAAACCAGGTGCACCCCGAGCTGATTAAATCGCACAGGAAATGCCCAGCCGGTCCCTAAATACGTTTTATCGTTCATTTTATCCTCCGATTAATACAGTTGGACATCCCAATACAATTGCGCCGCCATGTGCACATGTATCTCCCATTCGCGCGGCAGGCTTTTTACCGATCATTACGGTTGCCGATCCTTTTACAATGCTATCCGGCGGGCCAACGCACACACACATGTCTCCCATCACTGCAGCCGGTAATCCGCCAATCAGAACGGTCGGTACTCCCGGGCCACTGATTGGCCCTCCAACATGTGGTACGGGCGGAACTCCCGGTGTCACCATCGGGCAGGTATGCATATCTGTTAATCGTGCTGCTAAACTCATAGTCTTTTAATTAATCATTACAATTGCGCCTTTTACGGCTGTTTGTCCTGCCGCAGACAATTCTGCCGAAGCATTTCCTTTGGCTGTGAAACTCGCGTCTGCCGTTAGTTCCACGTTCGTACCTTTTACGGTTGCATTCACTCCGGCCTTTACACTGGCGTTTGTTCCTGCATCCACTTTCACTTCTGTTCCGGCCTTAAGCGTAATTTCTTTGGCTGCCTGGATCAGGATCCCGCTATCTGAAAGCACGATTTTGTTCCCGTTCTGATCAGCCAGGGTAACGGATTTATCCTTATCGCTCAATACCATTTTATTCGTACCCGGAGTAGTTACTGTAACGACCTTGTTTTCATCATCCATTTCCAGTTTGATCCCATTTTTGGTTTGCATCAACTGAATGGGATTCTTTTTATCGATCTGCAGTGGTGCAGGATTTGCCGAACTGTACAAACTTCCCAATATAATTGGGTAAGTCGGATCATTGTTCAGGAAACCCAATACCACTTCATCACCAACATTCGGAATGAAAAATGCACCGAAACTATTGCTGCTCCAGAAATTGCTTAAACGTGCCCATACCAGGTTTTTATCGGTGTTCAATAAGGGGATTTCCACTTGTATGCGGAATTCTTTACCCGGATCTCCATCCAGTTTTTTGACCACCCCAATGTGTAATCCTTCAATTCCGGGAAGAAGCCCGGAAGCCGGTGGGGTTACTACATCCGGGTTTTGCGTCGCCATTTCGGGATCGATTCCCATTCCGGCGGTTGTGATCCATTCACCGTCTTCAATGGAATGTTCCACCGCTCCGATAAACGCGTCACCGTTGAAACGTTTTCCCAGTCCATCAAGTGTGATCAAACAGCCCGGAACTGCCAGTGAGCTGCCCTGGAACCTGATTTCGCCACGAATCCGGGATAGCCCCGCTTTGAGTGATTGTGCATCTGCCCAGGTTTGAAGTTGGGAAGAGTCTCCGTAGCTTTCTGTTTGAAGTTCCCAGCGATCCCCGCCAACAGCTTCGGAAAGGTCGGAAGGAGTTTGATCTCCCTGTTCATTCAGCGATGGAGCAGCCGATGCAGCTTTAATCACAGCCTGTGAAGCGATATCCCAGGCGTAAGCATCGACTCCGGCAGTTTGGTCCGCTGTCTGAAGTTCTCCGCGGAACGAGATGAGGTCTTCACCGTAAGTTACTTTAAGAACTGCCGAAGCAGAAACTTTGGGTTTGATGACATTTACATTCTTTTGGTCGGTAATAATGATCAAACCGTTTGCGTCTGCGCGCGAACAGATAAAATCCCAATCGGAACAATAGTATTGGACCATTTCCGGGTGCGAAACCGTTGTTGCATCTACCGTAACCGAAAGTCCGGCGTAGGTGCCAAGAATTGTGGAGATAATATCGCTGTCTTTTTGTTGTTCGAAGTAGTTGTTCTTCCGTGTCAGTGTTGACGGAAACACAAAATCGGCACATTCGATCTCCAGTGTAGCGGGATCATCTTCCGGAATGTTTACATTGTGTGTAATTACAACTCCTTCGAAAATAATGTGTTCGTTGCTTTGATAGCCTGCTTCGACGCGGATCGTGCTGCCGGGTGCAAAGGTATCGTCGTCGCTTTCCGGAATTTCTTTCATGGGCATATTTCCCGCTTCAAAAACCAGTCTGGCACGACCAATACGATTGACTTCCTTGCGGATCCAGATTGAAACCACTTCGAAGCTGTCGCTGATCTTTTCCCCTTCACTGTAGATGGAAAAAGTTACGAGTCCTTCACTATTTTTTTCCGGAGATACGCTCATTTTCTTGCTAATGGTGGGAATTGGATTTTTGTTCCCGGTTCAATTTTTCTGAATTCACTCAGGTTATTATATGCTGCTATTTCATGACAAAATGAGGCATCACCATAAATTTCATCGCAGTAACGCGCAATGGTGTCGCCTGCACGGAATGTGATCACCCGCGAAAGGTCAGGGGAGTTCATTTGAGTCGTGTCTTTGTCGAAATAACCCGCAAATGAAAAGGATACTTTTACTCGCAAAGGTGTTCCGTCGGGAGAAAACAAACTGTAATCGTAATTGATGCTTTCAACTCTTCCCCGGAAAATGAATGTTCCCCAGATTACTTTGGTGTAACTTGGTTCGTGGCTTTCCGAGTTGATACGGTAGATTGCTTTTTCCAGCTGATTGATCCGGTCTTTGATTTTTCCTGTTTTACTTGGAATAATTCCCGTATCGTCCATCAAAACTTCAAATGAAAGGCTGTCAAGTGCCTGGGAACGGAATTTACGCAGGTTTGCTACACCTTGTGCTTCCCCGTTTTGAGAATAGTTCAGGCGTTTTCCTAATTTCAGCGTTGCAGGATTCACTTGAGTTGTGAAGTCACTGCTCTTCTTCGATTCGGAATAACTTTGATTCTCGTATCCAATGATCTTTAACTTGACCAATTCACCCATTACCGTTCTCCTTTTTTAATACGTTGTTTGCGTAATGTTTCCTGCACCTCTCTCAAAATGTCCTTTTTGAGTTTGGCTACTTTTAAGTCAAGATCCCCCGTTGGGCCTGCTTTTCGCTCAATGGTAGTTCGAATACTGATTTCTTTGATAATGATTGACATAGGATCTAAGAACGTTTCAGGGTTGTGTATGCAAATTCGATCGTTTCGATTAAAATGGTGTTGGATTGCGAATCGAGATTCCCAACCTGCCATTTCACCGGGTATGCCTGCGAGCAGGTCCAGGTATAAATAGGGCTTCCGTCTTGTCCAAGCAGATTTACAATGATATCTCTCGGAACAATCGGTTGCGAAAAATCACCTTCCAGTATTTTTTTGATCCAAACCACATCGTTTCGGTTCACCGGATTCAATGCTCTTTTCAAACTCAGATTACCATGTTTCACTTGCTTAGGAAGGAGGTATGTAAATTCATTCACACCTCCTTCTTTTACACTTTCTGTTTCTATTTCAGCTGATAATCCGGTCACTTCCTTGAATGCAAACTCCTCATTTCCAATTTTTACCTGGAAATAAAAAGCTACCGGAAGTTCCCATTTTGACTTGGCCATAGAATCTGCTTATTAGCTGTTTGCAATCGTTAATCCTTCGTGAGCGATTTCAACTGTTTCTACAGCTACTTCGTTACCATCCGATTTCATATCCGTTCCGGTAATTTTTGTTGGCCATGCATTGTTCAAAGTCCAAACCATCGTTGGTTTTCCTGCTTCGTCCAATAAACTGATCACTACAGTTTGACGCTCGATTGTATTCATCTTGATCTTGTTGAACCAATCCCAGAACCCATTGTCTTTTACGAATACACCTTTTTTCAGCGTCACATTTCCGGTTTTCTTGATTCCGGGCATTTTAATCGTTGAAAACTCTTTGCTGTTTCCGTGTCTGTACTCAATGATTTGAGCTTCTATGTCCAATCCGGATACTTCCTGGAACGGAACTTCTTTATCACCTAATTTTACCTGGAAGTAAAACTTCGGTAGAGGCCATACATTATCTTGTTTTTCTCCTGCCATGATTTCTTTTTTTTAAATTTTTCAGACTTCGGCTCCGCTCAGTCTGCGTCTGAGGGCATTGAGCGTAGTCGAAATGTCAATTCTCAATTTTGAATTAATTTTTTAGCTTTTCTGCATTTGTTGCTGGAATGTGATCTCAATGAACTCAGCCGGTCTTGAAATAGCAACCAGAATCGTAATGCGCATGATTCCTTCCAGGATATCTTCCGGTGTCATGGTATCGCCAAGCCCGATATGCACACTGAATGCATCTTCAGGAACTGCTCCGGCCAAACCTCCTCTTTTCCAGATTCCGTTCAGGAAGTTACTGATCATACTTTTCACACTTACCCAGGTGTTTGCAACGTTCGGTTCGAAAACGTAAGCTTTAGCTGCATTTTTGATGGATTCTTCCAGCATGATCATTGTTCTGCGTACATTGATGTATCTCCAGTCCAGTGAGTTTCCATCCAGGGTACGAGCTCCCCAAACTTTGATCCCGTCGCCAACGAAGTAACGGATTGCATTCACTGCTTTTCCGTTCATCGGAACGTTCAATCCTTCCTGGTCTTTGAAAGAAATACTTACTGTCGGGCTGATCACGTTTGCAACACCGATGTTTGCCGGTGCTTTCCAAACTTCTTTTGTTCCGTCAACCAATGTGTAGATTCCTGCCATAGCAGTTGCTGGCGGCAACATGTTGATGATCAATAGCATTTCACGCATCAATTCACTATAAATGGAGGAGTGACGAGCCAATACTTTGTGTGCGGTCTGAATTTCCAACTGTAGTTTAGGCAATTCTTCCGTATCTTTTTTACTCACCAGGTCAAAGTACTTGTCTACATTAGCCTTACTCACAACTGTAATAAATTCCGTCAGTTTCTGGTCTTTGTCTTCCGCGGTAAGAAGTGCGGCAATTGCATCCGGGTCGCTGAAATTCAGGAAGCTGATATCGCTGTCAGGAACAATAGATGTATTCAACCATGGATAGTATACTGCTCCGTAATCCAGGAACTCAGTACCGATTTTTTCGCGGAATTCAGTCATATTCTTTCCGTCAGCATCGTATCTGAATCCGTCAAATACATCAAAAATAGCTACCCGGTTTTTCATTTCTCCTCCACAGTGTCTTAAAGCAGCAACCTGTACATTTGCACAACTGTCAACAGTGCCTAAATAAACTGCTTCAGGTACTAAAACCATGGTTGGTTCTTCTTCTTTCAAAAGAGCTTCAATTCCTTTGGTTAATTTTCCTTCATCTAAACCTCCGGTATATCCTTCACCAACTGAAACAATGTAACATGGTCCACCTCCGTTTGCAAAGAAAAAACGCATCTGGTAATAGAAGTTATACTTGTCGTCTTCACGCTGAACAGTGTGTTTCTCACCGTTGAGAAGCAGCGTTGCTACACCAAGCTGTTCAGTTTCACCGTCTTCACCGTCTTTGGCTTTGGTTGCACTGAATTTTGGATTGGGAGCTCCCCCGAAATACTGCATGAATTCAGCCAATGAGCTGATTTTCCACGGCTTATTTAATAACGATTTGTTTCCGTCTTTGGCGAACTCTGTGTAGCCTATGAATGCAGGTACGGCAGTAGCAGCTTCGACAACGGAATTTGGGAACGCGTTCTTTTCAACGATGTATACCCCAGGTGTTTTCATTGTACTCATATTTGGATTTATTGTATTGATTTATAAATAGATGTAACTTGTTATAGTGTCCTTCGGACTGAAGGGTGAAAGCACGTTAACTTGAGGAAAGTCGGGAAGCCTGCTCAAGAGGTTCTTACCGCTTTTTCGAAGTTCCCACAAATGGAACTGGTACTCGCTTTTTTGCTTCAAAGTCAAAGTCTCGGATGAAACAAAGCGGTAAAGCATTCTTTCAGTTCCAGGAAGTTTTAGTTCTTCTGCGTCCTTAAAGACTACTTTTTCTCGCTGTTCCCGGATTTCTAATGGACCCATGGAATAGCCGGAAGAAGGAAATACCAGGAATTCCACATGCTTCAATTGACTTTTCAACCGGATCTCAATTGTCTCGGTCTCCGTGGCTTGTAAACGGGTTTCGTTTACCGGAATAGTGAGGATTTTCCAAATCCCTTTTTTGTTATAATTGATCAATGACCAATCAGCACCGGAAGCAGCTGTTTGGTCCGTGTAATAATAGAATTCGCTTTGTGTGGTTTTGAAATAGAAATTCAGATCAGTCTCTTCATCCAGCAAGATCTGATCTTCCCCGACAAGGAACCAGGTCCGTGAATCATGTTGTTTAAAGATGAGTCCTGCTCTTTGAAGGTTCTTTTTTGTCGGAGCATCGGGTTCAAGTGTTAAACCACATTGTCCCGCATCAAAATATTCATGAAGGACCACCAGTTTTAGCCAGATTCGATATGTACCCTGCCAGCTCATTGTAGTTTGGTGTTGGTTCTCGGCTGAGAAATAGCGTAAGAAATATCGGTGACCTCGTTGCCTGTGATTTCTGTTCCACGGATTTTGCAAACCACGGAAGGATAATAGTTCTCACCTGAAATACTCCATAAATTGGACAATTCGTGCATACTCAGGTTCATAATTTCCAGGGTGAGCTTTTTTCCTTCATCGCCTGTCAGGATGATCTGGTTCCGCTGAATGAATGACATCACTCCGGAAAGCAGCCGGATCGATTCTTCGTATTGTTTTTCCTGGAAAATCACCGAGATCATCACATGCAGATTGATCCATATCGGCGGATTTACCGATCCGAATGAGGTATCTGAGAGACCCCGGATCGGAGTGTATGTACTGATCACTGTTTCACGTTCCACACCGATCAGTGAAATGGCAACACGATTCGGGAATGATTTAGAAGGATCCTTTACAGGAGAAATGTATACAATATCTTCTGTCAACCTGAAGCGAATCTTCAAGTAGTCATTCAATTGTCCGGAAAGCAGTTGTAGTGCTTCGAAAATCATAACTCAGCGAATAAATAGGTAACCAATAAATCAAGCTTACAAGGATACGTGCGGATGGCGAATTTTTATTTCGCCATGTATCTTTTCTTGATTTTAAACAGCACATCACCCAAAATCGCACGCTGATCGGGCTTTAAATGCCTGGATGCTATGTTGCAGACATTTTCCAATAAATCGACCTCCGTAAAGTTCAATTGCTGGAAACCGATTTGATAATCCGAATCTTTGTAGTAGAATGCTTTTCGTTTGGTGCAATAGTCAATCGGGGCAAAAAAACCTAGAAAAGGATCGTCCTTCATGGAATTCAGATCCAGCTGAATAGTTCGTTGGGAAACCTCATATCCGAGATCTCTTTTACAGGTTTCAGCTATGGTCGAGGTTTTTACATAGGTGTTCTTTTTCAGCAGTTCATCGATTACTGCATAACGGGCAATGGCAAATTTGTTTTGAGGCATGTTGTAATGAATAGTGTAATTCCGGTGGGTCGTAAAAAGAGATTATTCCAGTTGACACCTGAGACGCAAGAGTTTGTGTAATACGGAATAATGGCTCTACCATTTGGAATTATCGAGTGAATAGTTTGGGCTAATTTAATAATAGTTTGTTACAAAAACGATTTATCAGAAAATAAACAGTTTTTTAACTGAAAGCGTAGATAATTATCAATTATGAATTATCACGGGTTGCCCGGTTCAACTAGTTTTAAACTTGATAATTAATAATTAACCAAAAAGGTTCCCGGTCGTTTCGATCAATTTAGGTGTTTGCAGTGATAAATCACAGTGCTTATTCAACTCCCGGACCAGGTAATCGGTTAACTGAGGAGTGTATAATTCATCCGGTTGGTGCATGTAAAAGTGGATTTCCTTGATGTCCTTTTGCAGCCAGGATTTGATTCGTTTTACCCAATCGTCAATGCGCTCGTAATCCGTAGGGTGAAGCCCATTCCCAACAAAACGGATAAACGTAATAGGTGAAGTCACTTCCATGTGTGCGCAATCCCTTCTTCCCGAAACATCAGTGATCACAGCTCCGACAGATAATTCATGCAATACCTGGAATAATTCGTTTCGGATGGCTGTATTCCCGAACCAATCGGGGTGACGAACTTCCAATGTGACGGCGATATCCTTAGGTAATTTTTGAAGGTAAGAGAAAAGTGCTTCCCTGCGCTGCGGACCGAAACGTTCACTTAATTGCAGGAATAAAGGTCCTAAATGCGCTCCGAAGTGAATGACAGAGGCCAGGAAGCGATCCGTGTCAGCTTGTGCTTTTGCACAGGAAAGATCACTGTAATGACTGATCGATTGTGGAAATTTGGGGCAGAATTTAAAATCGGTACCAGTTGCTTTCTCGGCCCATTTTTGGATCGTTGCAGCAGGATAAATCTGGTAATGGGTCGTATTGAGTTCAATTCCGTTGAAATTCCGGATATAGTGGTCCAGGAATTCGGTTTCCTTTGTTTTAGCAGGATAAATGAGCCCAACCCATTCTTTTCGACCCCATTTTGCACCACCCAGGAACAATTTTGGCTGTTTACCTGCAACTTGGATTTGTTGTGTAAAAATACCGTCTTCCGGTAAGCGAAAATTCACTTTGTCCAACAAACTGCGATCAATTTTTCCGAATTCCATGGACTAAAATTACTGAAAAACAACCTGTTTTTAACTTGCAGGGAAAGCATTTTGCTGACAGAATTGTGTATTCCAATGTTAACTCAGTGTTAAGTTTTAAAGCTGTTAAAAAGTTCTGTACCAGGGTAAAAATAAAAAGCCCTAACTTTCCAAAGATTATTTGAGTTGATTAACACTTAATTAATTGAAAATAAAAATGTTGTGTTATGGCTATACCTGTTAGACTTGTCAAGGATTTAATCGAATTCTCTGACATTATTCCGGACCTGCAGGGTATCGGATTAAAAGTGTTTTCCTATGGTAAAATCAAGAACATTTATTGGTTAAGGGAAGATATCATCAAGAGTGTTGAAATTGTTCAATACCGAAACCTGGAAGATTATTTTAACGAAGGAAGCGGGGATCCCGTTTTCCGTTCATTTGGTCGTACAAACCTGCCTGCAGAAATTGAGTTTTTTGTAAATCAGAAAGAACAGTATCCGTCTTTATTTGTGAATTAAGAATATCTGTAATCAAAACAAAGTATACTTATTGGAAAATTCCGGTTGTTGCTGCTTTTATCGGATTGATTTACCTTGCAGTAATCTCGCATTCGGAACGTTGGATATCTTTTGCTAAAGGCTTCTTGTTTTTTACAGATTGGACTGATGAGCAGCAGGTAGAATTGATTGGAAAAATTTGTTTGTTTACTGTTCCAATCTTGTCTGTTCCTTTTCTTGTGATTAGAAGTCGTGTCGCTAATATTGCGTTGATCACGCTGATGACAATCCTGATATTACTGGTGTTTCCCTTTGGATATGTAAAAGATCCTACGATTAGTTTTTAAGTTTGATTCCTCTTTTAAGATAATAAAAAGTACCTCTGCGTTCTTCTGCGGGAAATAATTTAACTCTTTAACGTAAATTAATATACCAATCGGTATTTAATTGAAAAAACGTTTTACATTTGTACCATGACAAAAGCAGAACGTACACGACAGTTCATTATAGAAACTACGGCTCCCATATTTAACAGTAAGGGATACGAAGGAACTTCTATTTCGGATATTACGTCTGCTACCAGGCTCACAAAAGGCAGTATTTACGGGAATTTCAAAGATAAGAATGAACTCGCAGCAGCAGCGTTCGATTACAATCTGCAAAAAGTCAAAAGCGGAATAGTGAACCGCTCGTTGGGATTGAAAGATCCTACAGAACAGTTGCTTGTGTATGTCGATTTCTACGCAGAAGTTTTTGAGAAGATCGTATATGCAGGTGGTTGCCCGATTCTCAATACTGCAACTGATTGTGATGATAGTAATCCTGTTTTATATAACCGGGTGCGTTTGGCATTAATCGAGTGGCATCAGCATGTGGAAAGTGTAGTAGCTTATGGAATAAAGAAATCTTTTTTCAAAGCGGAAACCAATGCGGATGAGTTTGCAGATAATTTCCTTTCCCTGATTGAAGGTGGAGTTTTATTATCCAAGACTTTGAATAATAAAAAACACTTGATGTCGAACCTGAAACTGATCCGGAAAATGATTAGTGAAATGACAGTGTAAAATTTTTTACCTAATAATATACCGATCGGTATATTTACGAAAACATGATATTATGTATTCGTGATATAACGAAAAGAAAAAAATAGCAATATGGAAAACAACGCATACATTTTAGCAGCAGCAAGAACCGGAACCGGTGGTTTCATGGGGTCTTTGTCTTCCTTTTCCGCACCGCAACTGGCTGCGGAAGTCATTAAAGATGCCTTACTAAAAGCGGGAATTCAACCCGGGGATGTGGATGAAGTGATTTTGGGAAATGTACTTTCTGCAAATATCGGTCAGGCACCGGCCCGACAAGCAGCACGTGCAGCAGGAATCCCCGATGAAACAGATGCCACAACGATCAATAAGATTTGTTCTTCCGGGATCAAATCGGTTTCCTATGCGGTCCAATCGATCCTTTTGGGAGATAGTGATGTGGTAATAGCCGGTGGAATGGAAAGTATGTCGAATGCGCCGTATTACATCGAGAATCACCGGGAAGGACACAAAACCGGTCATCAGAATATCATAGACGGAATGCTTAAAGATGGCTTATGGGACCCGTACCACAATTTCCACATGGGGAGTGCGGCTGAACTGGCAAACACAAAATATGGCATCTCTCGTGAAGAGCAGGATGAATATACCCTGAAGTCTTTTTCAAAAGCGAAACAAGCCCATGTTTCCGGAAGTTTTAAGAATGAAATTACCCCGATTACCGTGAAAACGAAAAAAGGAGAATTTGTTTATGATACAGATGAAGACATCGAGAAACTGAACCCTGAAAAAGTGAGCCAGTTAAAACCGATCTTCGAAGCTGACGGATCAATCACGGCTGCAAATGCATCCAACCTGAATGACGGTGCAGCGATCCTGGTGATCGTTTCGCAAAAGTTCCTGGAAGGAAACAATCTAAAGCCTTTGGCGAAAATTGTCGCTTTTTCGGATGCGGCCCAGGCCCCTGAATGGTTCACTACTTCGCCTTCGGTTGCTATTGCAAAAACACTTCAGAAAGCGGGAGTGGGGATAGATGAAATTGATTATTTCGAAATGAACGAAGCGTATGCCAATGTTCCGATCATCAATTCACGCCTGGCCGGGGTGGATCCAGAGAAGGTAAATATCAAAGGAGGAGCAGTTGCGCTGGGTCATCCGCTTGGAGCTTCCGGAGCAAGGATCCTGGTTACACTGACACACATTTTACAGCAACAACAGGCGAAATACGGAATGGCAGCTATTTGTAATGGTGGCGGCGGTGCTACGGCAATGCTTATTGAGAATACACACGTAATTTAATAATCCATGACTGAAGACCATAGACATAAGACAGAGTTCGTCTAAAGTCTTTGGGCTTTCATCTTCAGTCTTTCATTCAAACAAATAAAATCAAACACATGAAAACAAACGGAAACACCATCCTGATTACAGGAGGTTCAGCAGGGATCGGCTTCGAATTAGCAAAACAATTCTCTCAATTAGGAAACAAAGTATTGATTACCGGTCGAAATGAAGAAAGATTGAAACATGCGGCGAGACAATTGGAAAATGTCATTCCGATTTCAGGAGATGTGACGAATTCGGAGAGCACGGACCTATTGGTTGCCCAAATCAAAGAACAGCATCCGGAATTGAATATGGTGATTAACAATGCCGGGTATGCAGATGTGTACCAGTTGGATGCAAATGCGAATGCCAAGTCTAAGGCAAACCGGGAAATGGAAACAAACTACCTGTCGATTGTCGGTTTGACGGAGAAACTGCTTCCGACACTTTTAAAGAACGAGGATCCGGTGGTTGTGAATGTAACATCCATCGTTGCTTATTATCCTCAAAAAATGTTACCGACTTATACTGCAAGTAAAGCGGCTTTGAAAGCGTATACGGATGTCTTGCGTGAGACATTCGAAAATCAGTTACATGTTTTTGAACTGATCCCGCCGTTGGTAAATACGGATTTTTCGAAAGAGATCGGTGGAGAGAACGGAATTCCTCCCAAAGAAGTAGCAGATGAATTATTGGGAGCTTTGGAGAAAAACCAATGGCTCGTTCCGGTCGGAATGTCAAAGGAATTTGTAAACATATAAAGTTCAAATGGTTCAATGAGTATGGAACTAACAAAACAACGCGAACGCCTCTACTCCTGGGGAAACCCTTTTGAAGGAGTGGAATTATCCAAAGACCTGTCCGGTATGGAATATCTGATGGCAATCAAAAAGGGGGAAGTTCCGGCTTCTCCTTTGATCAATACACTCGATTTTTACCTGGGAGAACTGGAAGAAGGAAAAGCGAGTTTCTATTTCGAACCACAGGAATTCCATTACAATCCGAATGGCAGTGTACACGGCGGAGTAATTACGGCGCTGCTCGATTCCGCTATGGGGTGTACACTTCATTCGCTTCTGCCGAAGGGAACGGTTTATACTACATTGGAATTAAAAGTCAATTTCCTGAAAATGGTACGTACCGGATCAGGATTGCTTACGGCAACGGGTAAAATGATCCACCTGGGAAATTCGACTGCACTTGTTGAAGCTTCACTGTCAGATGAATCCGGGAAAAAATACGCTCATGCAGTTTCGACGTGCATGCTTTTGAAAAATGAATAACATGAAAAGAGTAGTTATAACCGGAATGGGAACCGTAAATCCACTTGGTAAAACGGTAAATGAATTTTGGGAAAATAGTGTGAACGGGAAAAGTGGTGCGCGTCTCATTACCCGTTTTGATCCGGCAAATTTTAAAACACAAATTGCCTGTGAAATTGATGCATTTGATCCGGAAAAATACCTGACACATGCAGAAATCAAAAAAAGTGATTTGTTCACTCAATATGGATTGTATGCTGCTGCTCAGGCCCTGGAAGATTCCGGTTTGGAATTGGAAAAACTGGACCCGTTTGATATTGGAGTCATTTGGGGGACCGGACAAGGTGGAATGGGAACCTTTGAAGAAGAGGTTAAGAACTATGTACAAATGAACTTCATTCCAAAGTTCAATCCCTTTTTTGTCCCGAAATTGATTGCAAATATGGCTTCCGGAATGATCTCGATTAAATTTGGGTTACAGGGAATCAATTACACCACTGTTTCAGCTTGTGCCACCTCCAACACAGCATTGATGGATGCTTTCAATTATATTCGTCTGGGAAAGGCAAAAGTCTTTGTTTCCGGTGGTTCGGAAGCTCCCATCACAGAAGCGTCAATTGCTGGATTTAACGCAATGAAAGCCATGTCGATCAATAATGAACACCCTACAGAAGCCAGTCGTCCGTTTGACAGTTCCAGAGACGGTTTTGTCATGGGAGAAGGAGCCGGTGCGCTTATTCTGGAAGAATACGAACATGCCAAAAAACGTGGCGCAAAAATCTACGCCGAATTGGTCGGCGCTTCTATGACAGCAGATGCGTATCATATGACGGCTACGCATCCCGAAGGACTTGGAGCAAAAAAAGCAATGGAATTGGCAATGGCGGAAGCACAGCTCAATCCCAATCAGGTCGATTACCTGAATGCACATGCTACCTCAACTTCAGTGGGAGATTTGAGTGAGATTGCGGCAATTACATCCGTTTTCGGACAAACCGGCTCTTTAAAGATCAGTGCAACAAAATCAATGACGGGGCATTTACTTGGAGCGGCCGGCGCAGTAGAAGCGATTCTTGCCATTCAATCGATCAACCACGATCTGATTCCTCCGACAATCAATCTGAGGGAATTAGACCCGGCAATTTCCGGCCAATTAGGTATTGTACGGAACCAGGCAATCGAAAAGAAGGTGAACGTTGCTATGAGCAATACGTTCGGTTTTGGAGGACATAACGGAATCGTAATTTTTAAGGAGTTGTAAGAATCGAAAATTGCGAATATCAATTGAAATCAAGCTTTTGTTAATTCGGAACTCGTAATTCGGCATTCGTAAGTATATTTACGATAACTTAAATTCAAACGAATGAAAAATTTAAAACTAATTGCTGTACTCGGATTGGGATTCATGACGATTCAATCTTGTTCAAAACAAAGTGAACTGTGCGAATGTACTGACATGGCTACTGAAATAATGAAGGGTGATCGTGAACACAATTTCGACGGGACTTTCCAAAAGAAATATGTGGAAGAACACAAGGCAGAAGAAGAAAAGTGCAAGAAACTTTACGAAGGAAAAACCGACAAGGCTGCTCAGGAAAAACTGCGTAAAGAAATGAAAGAGTGCAGTGGTTATGCTGAATTTAAGGAAGAGACAATCAAGTCGATGGAGAACCTTAAAAAACAAATGCCTTCCATGGCGAAAGAAATTGACGAATCAATCAAGCAATTGAGAGAAGAGAAATAATCTGATTCAGATATCGTTTAAAACAAGCAGGGGCGGAAAATTTTCCGCCCCTGCTTGTTTATTTTAGTTTTTCTTTTCGATTTTCATTCGCAATTCGGCTCCCGATAGCTATCGGGACGTAATTCGGAATTATCTTCGTATTTTCGTTACTGATAAAATTGAAAGTAGTACACACTTCATGAAAAATAAAATCACTGAACTTTTTCAGATAAAATATCCATTGATCCAGGCAGGAATGATCTGGTGTTCCGGTTGGGAACTGGCAAGTGCCGTTTCCAATGCAGGTGGATTGGGAATCATCGGTTCCGGGTCCATGTATCCCGAAATTTTAGACGAACACATTCGCAAATGCAAGGAAGCAACTCAGAAACCCTTTGCAGTCAACCTTCCGATGCTTTATCCCAATATTGAAGACCATATCCAAACAATCATCAAACACCAGGTGCCGATTGTTTTTACTTCTGCAGGAAATCCGAAAACATATACAGCGCGATTGAAAGAAGCCGGAATTACGGTTGTTCACGTGGTTTCCTCTGCAAAATTTGCACTGAAAGCTCAGGAAGCCGGAGTAGATGCGGTTGTTGCTGAAGGATTTGAAGCCGGTGGACACAACGGAAGAGACGAAACAACAACCATGTGTTTGATTCCACTGGTGAAATCGGTGGTTTCTATTCCTTTGATCGCTGCCGGAGGTATCGGAACAGGAAGAGGAATGCTTGCTGCAATGACCCTGGGTGCGGATGCAGTGCAGATCGGTTCCCGTTTCATCGCTTCACCTGAATCTTCTGCACATCAAAATTTCAAGGAAGTGGTCCTGAAAGCACGAGAAGGAGATACGATGTTGACCTTAAAGGAATTGACTCCTGTCCGTTTGATCAAAAATTCCTTCTTTGAAAAGGTAGAAGAGGCTTACGAGCGTTGTGCTACGAATGAAGAATTGAGTGAGTTGCTGGGAAGAGGAAGAGCAAAAAGAGGTATGTTCGAAGGCGATTTGATTGAGGGTGAATTGGAAGTCGGTCAGATCTCGGGCTTGATTTCGGAAATGAAACCGGCAGGAGAGATTGTCAATGAAATAATAAACGAATTTAAAACCGCTTTGAATGAACGAAGCGAAGCCAAATATGCATTTGAATGATCGCATTTAATCGATTTAAATTAGAGAACGGACTAACGGTTCTGCACCATTTTGATTCCACTACTCCCATGGCGGTGGTGAATACACTTTACGATGTGGGAGCACGTGATGAATCAGAAGAAAAAACAGGGTTTGCCCATTTGTTTGAGCACCTGATGTTTGGGGGCTCCGTAAATATTCCGGATTTTGATTCACCTCTGCAACGCGCCGGGGGAGAAAGTAATGCCTTCACTTCAAATGATATTACGAATTACTACGATGTGCTTCCGGTACAAAACATTGAAACTGCTTTGTGGCTGGAAAGTGACCGCATGCTCTCCCTGGCATTTACACCCAAAAGCCTGGAAGTACAACGCAATGTGGTAATTGAAGAATTTAAACAGCGTTACCTGAATCAGCCTTACGGAGATGTGTGGTTGCAATTGAGACCGCTGGCATATAAAAGTCATCCCTACAAATGGGCTACCATCGGGAAAAATATCCAGCACATTGAAGATGCAACAATGGATGACGTGAAAGTTTTTTTTAAAAACCATTACCATCCGGCAAATGCCATTTTGTGTATTGCGGGAAATATTTCACTGGAAGAAACCAGACGTTTGGTAGAGAAGTGGTACGGAGATATTCCGGCATCTTTAAAACCGGACCGGATCTTACCGAAGGAACCCGTTCAAAAGGAATACCGCGAACTGACTATCGAGCGTAAAGTTCCCAACGATGCATTTTACTATAGTTTCAAAATGCCGGAAAGAAAAAGCTTTGAATACTATGTAACAGATATTATTTCCGATGCTTTAGGACGTGAAAAGTCCTCCCGTTTGTATTCCAAATTGAAGAAGGAGCTGAAGCTGGTTACTTCGATCAATGCATACATTACCGGATCATTGGATGAAGGACTGCTCATTATCGATGGAAAACTAAGTAACGATGTTTCATTCGAAGAATTGGACCAGGCACTCTGGCCTTTGCTGGAAGACATTAAAAAAGAGTTGATGTCCGAAGCGGAAACTTCTAAGCTGCTGAATAAGATCAGAACTGTAAAAGAGTTCCAGGAGCAAGGCTTGTTGAATCGCGCGATGAATTTGTGCCTGTATGAATTATTGGGAGATGCCAATGGGGTAAACGAAGAAAATAACCTTTACCAAAGCATCACTCCGGAACAAATAAAGACAGTTGCCAATCAACTGTTCAAAAAAGAAAACACATCACTTTTACGCGTAAAATCTATCAAAGAATGAGTGTGAGAACCAAGCAGCCTGAAACGAAACAGGTAGATCATATTTCGTTTGTAAAGCCTCAGATATTTGATGTGACTCCGCATGTGAAGCTCCTTTGGATGAAAGAAGTTCCCAATGAGACAGTGCGTTTGGATTTGTTCTTTGATGCCGGGATTACACGTGGAAACAAAAGTATTCCTGCCATTGTACACAGCCTGTTGCTTTCGGGGACCAATGAATTTTCTTCTGTTGAAATTCACGAACAGATTGATGCTTTAGGAGGCTTTTTAGATACCGATATTTCCTTTGAAACAGCTGTTGTGAGCATTTATTGTTTGCGCGAACATGTCCGTCAGATCTCGAACATCGTTGCAAATGCGATCCAGGGACTTGCTTTCCGGGAGACGGAAGTAGAAGATGTGTTGCGTTCCATGAGACAACAGTTTGCTGTTAATCAGCAAAAAGTAAAATACGTTGCACAACAGCAATTCAGAAAACACTTATTTGCATCCAATGCGGATTATTCGACCATTTCGGAAGAATCTGATTACGACGAAGGAAATGTATTTGCCTATAAGAAATATTGGAAAGAGCATTACCTGGAAGGATTGACCCGCATCACTTTGGTTGGAGACCTGGAATTGGATGAGGTGGATGCCTTGATCGATTTATTCGGTAAATGGGCCGTTGATGGAAAAGTGCAGCATGCCGGCGGATTCAAATTCCATGCGGAACGAATTGATTTTCCAAAAGACGATGCGGTTCAGTGTGCTGTCAGAATGGGGCGTTTCCTGTTCCCTAAATCACACCCGGATTACATCGATTTCCAGGTGCTAAATACCATTTTGGGAGATTATTTCGGCTCCCGTTTAATGTCCAACATTCGTGAAGATAAAGGCTATACGTATGGAATTGGCTCGGGAGTAATGGACATGAACCAAACAGGGTATTTTGTGATCGTGACCGAAGTTGGAAAAGAAGTGCTGGATCTGACCTTGCAGGAAATCAAATTCGAATTGAAACGTTTGCAAAATGAATTGGTTCCTGAAGATGAACTGGAATTGGTTAAAAATTACATGCTGGGTCAGTTGTTGAAAAGTGCAGACGGACCATATGCGATGCTGGATATGTACAACAGTGTAGATATGTATGATCTGGACCTGTCATTCTATGACGAAGCCATTCAGAAAATAAAGCACATTTCTCCGGCCCGGATCAGGGAATTGGCAAACCAGTATCTGAACTATGAAGATTTTTTAGTTATTACTGCAGGTTAAAACACAACGCATTGAGAATTTATACGTTTTCAAAGTAGGTATATGTTGGACTGTATGCTCTTCGAATAAGGAGTCATTCATTGCGGTTAAATTCTTTTTAACCTTAACGCAAAGAAGCAAAGGACGCAAAGAAGATTTCCAAATTCAGATTTGATTGAAGCGTATTGCAAGTGATCCGCTGTGTGATTTTAAACTAAAACAACGTTTTTTACGTTATAGACAAATATGATTCGAGTATTTCTCCTGGCGATCGTAACTGCTTTTTGTTTTAAAGCAAATGCTACCCATGTGATGGGTGGTGAGATCACGTGGAAATGTACTGGGAACGGATATGTTTTTCAACTGGTTTTTTACCGCGACTGTAACGGAGTAGATGTCAACCCGGTTTCCGAGAATCTGAAGGTTTGGAATCATGCTTCAGTGACCACAATCCCGGTGTTATTCGTCAGCAGAACAGATATTTCTCCCGCTTGTACCCAGGTCGCGGGTTCCCCGAATCCCTTGTCGTGTGGTACAGGGGCAAATGGTGGAAATGGAGTAGGAGCTATTGAAAAAATCATCTATCAGTCCAACCCGGTTATATTATCGGGTGTTCCGCCTGCACAAGGCTGGATTATTACATACAGTAACTTTTCCCGTAACGGGAATATCACCAACTTATCGAATCCAACGAATTACGGAGTAACGATTCGCGCAACCATGTATCCCATTCCGGGAGCGGCAGCCGGAGTTTGTACGGATAATTCGCCGCGTTTTTTACAGGATCCTTACCTGGTACTTTGTTCCGGTGAGAATTACGAATACAACATGCATCCGATCGATGAAGACCTGGATTCCGTTGTAACCAAACTGGCAACTCCGATGGATCGGATTGAGGGTGCGACCTACAACCCGCCCGTTGATCCCGATTTTGTACAATATGAAACCGGTTTCAATGCAATGAACCCAACCCCGGATGCCACATTCAATGCCGGAAATGTTCCTTTGACTTTAGATATCCAAAACGGGCACTTGAGTTTTCGTTCATTCACGATCGGTGGATTCGTGGTAAAGGTCATTGCTCAATCTTACAGGAATGGAGTGCTGATTGCAGAAGTAGAACGCGAAATGCAATTGATTGTGACCAACTGTCCGGCTGCCAATAATGCTCCGGTAATCGGTGGACCATTTGGCGGACTTTTCGAAACAACGGTCGACGCAGGAACACTGGTGAACTTTACTTTAACAGCAACCGACGCTGAGTTTTTACAGGATGGAACACCACAGAGCAACTACCTGAGTGCAAGCGGTTCGCAATTCGGAACTAATTTCACCAGTACATCCGGATGTGATGTTGCTCCTTGTGCTACCTTGAACCAAACACCGATCATTACCGGCGTACAGGGCGT
Source organism: uncultured Flavobacteriales bacterium (assembly GCA_946480815.1). The sequence continues at coordinate 14,586 of CAMLLB010000030.1, read as the reverse complement.
ATCCACCAATTTCTCCTGGCAGACCGATTGCGCGCACCTGATCGATGCATACGGAAATATTGACGATGAGAAAACCTATACCTTCGTATTCCGGGTACAGGATAATTTCTGTCAGATTCCGAAAACAACGTTTAAAACGATTACGATCCATGTGAAGAATCCGGGAATTATTCCGGCAACAACCATCAATTGTATTTCTTCACTGCCTAATGGGGATTTGAATATCAGTTGGGACCCGGTATTGGATCCCAATAACACCTTTGTGGATTTTGAACTGTATTCCATTCAAAACGGACTGATCGGAAATTTCCCGATCGGGACAACAACTGCAACGGTTCCGAATCCGGGAATTGAGAACGATTATTACGTTCTGGTAAAGTCCGGATGTAATGTAACCAAGTCGAGTGATACCGTGAAGAATGTGCGTTTGGACTTGTTCAACCCGGCAAACGGGACTGCGGTGCTAGACTGGAATCTTCCTTCTCCGAATCCGCTTCCCGGAATGGATAATTTCTGCACGATCTACCGGGAGTATCCAACCGGTACCTGGACGTCCATTGCCGTACTTCCCTACAACACAACCCATTTTATTGACACGATCGATATTTGCTCTGCATTTCTGAATTACCAGGTGGTTTATTCCACACCAACTTGCCAGTGGTCTTCGAACATTATAGGGGATAATCTGCAGGACGATATTACACCTCAAATTCCGATTATTTCAAGTGTTTCGGTTGATACGCTCACAGGAAACGTGGTCATTACCTGGAATCAGAATCAGGAACCGGACACTTACGGTTATATTGTCTATCACGAAGATGCAAACGGGTTCATTGTTGAGATAGACACGGTTTGGGGAATTGGAAACACAACATACAATCACACGATTCCGATAAACGGTCCGCAGACTTATTCCATTGCGGCCTTTGACTCCTGTTTTACTCCGGCGGTTCCGCCAACTTACCAAACATCTGCAAAGGCTGAACTCCATACGAGTACTTTCCTGACATATACTACCAACAGTTGTACTTCACAAGCCGAATTGAGCTGGACTCCATATGTTGGCTGGGGAGCAAACCTCACAGGTTATACTGTTTTTGTAAAAGAAGGAACAGGCTCATGGAGCCAGGTCGCGACTATAACGGACGAATTTTACAATTTGGATTGCACACCATTACAGAACTATACGGTAATGGTCCGTGCAAACAACTCCAATGGCAGTGAGGCATTTTCGAATATGGAATCCTTTGTGATTTATGCACCGACCGCACCGGCGATTAATTACCTGCGTGTTGCAACGGTTGACCAAAGTACGGTTGTGCTGAGACATGAAATTTCTACGGGATCAAACGTGCAAGCAGTTCGTTTTGAGAAATTCAATATGGTAACGGGTCAGTTTGATCTCCTGGGACAAGTGCCGGCCACGGCATCCACACTTTCAATCACTGATCTGGATGTGGACGTGGATAACTTCAGTTACACTTATCGTGCGGTTGTCGTTGATAGCTGCGGGAACCTGGGTGCTGTTTCCAACAAGGCACGGACCATTTTACTGAAAGTGACCGCTGATCAAACGCGATTGTCGACTTATTTGAACTGGTCTCCGTATGGCGATTACGACGGTGGAGTTTTACAGTACCAGATCTATAGGGGAATTGATGGGGTTTTCCCCGCAACTCCAACAGCGATTGTACCACCTGACCAGCGTTATTTTGAAGATCTTGTAGACGAATTAGGTTTTGAGCATAGCGGGAAAGTTTGTTATTTCGTAGCTGCTCAGGAAGCAATAAATCAATACGGAATCCAGGAATTAAGTCTTTCCAATGATGCGTGCGCGGTCATCCAGCCATTGGTTTATGTGCCGAATGCGTTTACACCTGGTGGGTTGAATCCGATCTTTATACCGGTTGTTTCCTTCCAGGACGTTTCCAAATATGAGTTCTCGATTGTGGATCGCTGGGGGCAGGTAGTGTTCCAGACAAATGATCCGACAGTTGGCTGGGATGGGCATCACCAGCAAAGCGGAAAATTAGTGGCTCCGAATCTATACGTCTATGTACTGAAAGTGGTAGATGGCAATAACCAGGAGTACTTCTTCCGGGGAAATGTGAGCGTGATTCATTGATTGAGACTTCGACTACGCTCAGTCTCCTATGAAATTCTTAAAACAATCAAGTTTAATAAGCAAAATGATTCAATAACTGTTCTGCTACAGAATTGATTTTTCTACTGCTGAAATAAAAGGTGACTGAGCGTAGTCGAAGGCAGCTTTTTTACGGTCACGACCCAATTCGACATTCGTAATTCGGAAATCGGAATTATATGTACTATTTTTAAAGCATGTTGTCACGATTGTTGCGAAAACTGAACGGTGGAATTTTCTTTCTCAGAAATAGTTTAACTCCCCGGCAATTCTTATTGATTTCAAGTGTCATTGTTGGCGTATCGTGTGGTTTGGCGGTTGTTGCATTGAAATCATTTGCCCATGCCGTTTTGGTTTTTGCCAAAGAACTCAATCAGCAATTGCATTTTAAGTTTGTCGATTTCATTCTTCCGGTTTTCGGAATTGTACTGACTATTTTGATTACCCGTCGACTCCTTAATGGCAGGTTGGAAAAGGGAACCTGGCGCATCATTTATGCGATCAACAAAAATTCGAGTATCCTGCCACGCAAGCAAATGTATGCACAGGTGATCACTTCTTCCGTAACGGTTGGATTCGGTGGCTCCGCCGGTTTGGAATCCCCGGTAACCATAACGGGCGCGGCCTTCGGTTCGAATTACGCCCGGGTTTATAAATTATCAACCAAAGAGCGAACTTTATTGTTGGCTTGCGGTGTTGCAGCAGGAATTGCAGCGGCCTTCAATGCACCGATTGCCGGAGTGTTGTTTACCATGGAAGTATTGTTGGCAGATGTCGGGATTACGGCTTTTATTCCCCTGATGCTTGCTTCCGCTTCCGGAGCCTTGCTTTCCGGGGCCATTTTGAATGAAAGTATTTTGTTGTCATTCAAAAACATGGAAGCGTTTGAAATCCATAACGTACCCTTTTACATCGTTTTAGGAGTATTGACCGGGTTTATGGCGGTGTATCACTCCCGGATTTTTACCCGGATTGAGAATTGGATGGAACACTGGAAGATGGGAGCTTATCAAAAGGGAATACTGGGTGCTTTATTACTTTCAGCACTGATCTTTATCTTTCCTTCTTTATTCGGTGAAGGATATGAAAGTATTCGCTCCCTTTCTACAGAAAAAGTATTCAATCTCCTGGACGGTACCTTGTTTGAATCATTTAAGCAATCGTGGTTTCCGTTATTATTTATCGGTGCGGTAGTTTTTATGAAAGCCATTGCAACCGGATTAACACTGGGTTCTGGCGGAAACGGCGGAAACTTTGCACCATCCTTGTTTGTTGGAAGTTATACAGGGTTTGCGTTTGCTTATGGCTGGAATTTAACAGGCCTCGGTTTTGCACTTCCGATCACCAACTTTACTTTGGTCGGGATGGCCGGTTTACTCAGTGGCTTGTTTCATGCACCATTAACAGCGATTTTCCTTATTGCAGAAATTACGGGAGGTTATGGTTTGATGATTCCCCTGATGATCGTTTCCTCCATCAGTTTTGCCATTTCGAAGCGCTATTCCAATCATTCCCTGGATATTGTGAAACTGGCAGAAGAAGGACATGTGGTGCGGGCGGACAAAGATTTACACATTTTATCGTCCATTAAAAATGAAGATATTTTGGAAGAAACACTGGTTGTTTTAAAACCGGATGACACGGTTTCTACTTTGTTCCTGACCGTTCAGTATTCACCTCAGGCCCTGATCCCGATTGTATCCGATAGCGGTTTCCTGCTGGGAATGATCTACCTGGATGATTTGCCGACTATTCTTCCTGTTTATTCGTCCGAACCGAATACACACCTGGAAACTGTCATGGAACCGATTCGCTATTCTTTGAATCCGAGAAATACCATGGAACAGGTCATGGAGATGTTTGAAAGTTCCAAATTGAACTACCTGCCTGTGATCGATAACGACCAGGTCCTGGGATATTACTCGAAACATCGTTTGTTGGAAGCATACCGGAAACGGGTAATGGAGAATATTGTGGAATGATTTTTTAAAACCCAGTAATAACGCGCCTCTAAGTGTTTTTAACGGTTAATACAACGGCTAAGTTTAAAATAAATTGATTATGACAGAAAAAATCCCTAACTTAAAAGATGGCGACCTCTGCTCCGTCATTTCCGGTACCCACAAAGGTAAAAACGGAATTATTCGAGATCTGAACATAAGCAAAACCGGTCACCTGACCATCACCGTTGTCCAGGAAAACGGAGTCCGCTTTAAAACGCTTGGAAGGAATGTGCTCGTTCAACCGGAAGAAAAAGAATAGCCAGGATTACGATATTGCTGTAGGGACGCGACGCATCGCGGCCCTACAGTTTTATGAATATTTACAAAAACACCTCCCAGGATTGGATCCCCCAGGATTCAATAATGCTTGATCCGTAAAGTTTTTCCCATTTCACAAGTCCTACGGAATCCACAAAATAGTAATAAAACTGCCCCACAGAAACCTTCCGGACATTTGAGAAGGTATGTCCGTTGATCGTCATGGAAGAAATTGCTGTGGTTTATTTATAATCACGGCAACAGCTTCATCAAATCCAGCGGTTTATTCGTCAAGTTAAACTTCAATGTAAATCGGATGCGTTCCGCGTAATTCTTTGTGAGGTAGGCGTTCTCTATATTATCCGATTGCAGTACAGGGAAATAGATCCCGAAAGTTGTTCCCAAACGCATAGCCAGGCCCAGATCGTACGCTTGTGTTGGTGTGGATTTATAAGCTTCATCAAAAATCCCGAAATCAGCATAAATCCCGAAGATCTTCGGTCCGATCGGTGTTTCCAGGTAGAAATTGGCTGTTGTCATCCAGGTAGTTGTAGTTCCGAAATATCCCGACTTTCCATTCCCGACAGTAGAACGGAACCCGCCCATATTCTCCAGGCGTTGTTGCGACCAGATTCCGCTTTGTGCCGAACGGCCGAAGAAATAATCTTCCACGAACAGGTCCTGGCTTCCGCTTGCACCGCTTAACGCATACGCATAGTTTACTGCGTTCCCTGAATTGTACATGTTGAAGTTCCAGTAATTCCCTGCAAATAAGCGCAATTCAACCCAGCGTGAACGTTTGTTCTTTATGTACCGGTATTTGTAGTTTGCAGCAATGGACGAGCGGGAAAAATGATCGCTGTTTACCGGGTTGGCTGCATAATCCGAACGCAACTGTAAATCCACCTTGTGGTCTTCTTTGGAATAAGCGAAATCGTATTGCAGATACCCGCCGATTAATTCGCGTTGTGTTGGTCGGCTGATATCCAAACGGTACATCGATTGCAAACGAATATTCTGGCTGACCGGCCCTCCGGCACGATTACCGATCTTTGCAGTCCAGTAGGGCAGAACAGCTACATAATAGCCATCGTTTGTTCCCAGGGTATCATTCTTGAACGAACGCAATGAAATCCCGAATCGTGAAAGCTTCAGGTTCTTTTTGGGCAAACAGGTAATGCTTGCTTCGGCTATTCCTGAAATCCGTTTTCCACCGAAAGAATACATCGGGGCCAATAAGAATTGAAAGCGTTTGGGAGGAATACTGAAATTATGGAGTGCTAAGCCCAGCATGAATTTATCGTAGGCGTTTCCACCCAGGATCGGGCTCCAGAACAAGTTACTTTTGGTCGGTTCATTTTTCCCTGCAAGGAATTGTAATCGTGGTGGTTCTATTTTTCCAAACAAGCCTTTTTGATGCCAGTAGTTATTCGTTTGAACAATTTCCGGAGCTTTTCCGCTGGCATTGACCCGCACGGCATCCATTTCGGAGTCAAAAGTCACTTCCGATTTATCCGTTCCGTTTTCCACCCAAAGTGTCTGCACTTTTTGCCCTTTCACGAAACCGGCCACTTCAATAGGTCCGTCGACTTGTCCCACATTTTTTACGGTTGCCGTTGTTTTACCTCCGAAAGATTTCACCTTCGCAAGCTTGTAATCGATATGATCCGTAGTTTGGATCAAATCGACAAACAACCACGAAAGATCTTTTCCCGCAACGCGTTCCAGTGTGGCGCGCATGTCTTCCGGCTGCGGATGTTTGAAACTCCATTCGGTATAATACGTTTGCATGGCCTGATCGAACAGCGAATCACCGAGGTATTCCTTCAGGTAATTAAAGACCAACCCCGTTTTTTGGTACATGATCGCTCCGTAATTCGTTCCGGAAAATTTCGCTGAATGCGTTTCGATTGGCTGATCTTCTCCGATTCCTCCGATTACCCGGTACATGAAATCTCCGGCATCGTAATGGCTCAAGTGATCAAAGTGGAATTTTCCATTCAGGATCTGGTTTGATAAAAAGGTGTTTTCAGGATATTTCGTATACATGTAACGCATTTCGTTCAGGGTATTCATTCCTTCGTCCATCCATCCGTGCACACGTTCGTTACTTCCCAGGATTCCATAGAACCAGTTGTGCCCCACTTCGTGAACGATCACGATTTCCAGCTCTATTGGATTTTTTGCGTTCCCGATCACGGTCACATTCGGGTATTCCATTCCGCCTCCGGCAGAAATTGTCCCGTCAACAGCCGTAACCTGGTTGTAAGGATAATCGCCGTTCCAAAGGGAATAATAGTATGTTCCGTCGCGGATATATTCCGGTGCACGTTGCCACAAAGCGGCATTTTGAGGAGTAAATAGAGACCAGGTTGTTACTTTTCGTTTGGAATGTGGCAATTCCACTTCACCTTTTAAGACCAGGAATCGCTTGTCGGCAAACCAGGCAAAATCGTGTACATCTTTTTGTGTGAAACGGATGGTTTTCCACGTCGTATCTGATTTGGGGAATGATTTTTTGCCCAGGAAATCATTCGGTAAGCCCCGCTCTTTGAATGACTTTCCATGAATGGAATCCATGAATTGAATTTCCGATGGAGTTTGCAGATCACCGGTAGCTCCGACCACGTAATTTCTGGGAAGTGTGATCGAAACATCAAACGTTCCGTATTCCGAATAGAATTCGCCCTGTGTCAGGTAAGGCATCTGGTTCCAGCCGTTCTTGTCATAAACAGCAGGTTTCGGATACCATTGCGTGATCTGGTACGACTGTCCCACGTGTCCTAAGCGGGAAATTTCCCCTGATGGGATTTTGACGTGAAAAGGAGTAGTTACAGTGATCGATTCTCCTGGTTTCAGGGCTTGGTTTAAAGTCAGTTTTGCAATATCAGGATTCTTCGGGTCGAAGGAAAGTGCAGCATCTTGCCCGTTGACCTGGAAATGCAATGAATCAATTCCACCACGAATTGAATCGTTCCCGAATGTCAGCAGATCTTCACCACTTTCATACAATTGTTTCCCCAACGCGGTTTTTCCGCTGGTATAAGCATTCGGCCACAAATGGATGTAAAGGAAATCCAGTGTCTGCGGAGAATTGTTGTGATAGACAAAGCTCTCGTAACCGCTCAGGGTATGCTTCACATCGTCCAGTTTGACGCTAATCGCGTAATCTACTTTTTGCTGCCAGTAAGATTGACTGAATATCCTGAAGGATGCAAACAAAAGAATGGTGAAGAGTAATAGGGATTTCATACAGTTTGTTTCGAAAAGCAAAAATAATCGAAATGACTTAAAACTATGTGTGCTATTGTGAACTATGTGGTAAATTAAACCACATAGATACATAGAGCACATAGTAAATTATTCAGTTAAGCATGACCCAAAAAGAGTCGTGTTTTTATATAGCTCATATGAAATCACTACTTTTACTCCATGCAACGCTTTTTAGTCATTCAGACAGCTTTTTTGGGAGACGTCATCCTGGCTACTCCGGTGATCAGCGAATTGAAGCGTCTGCACCCGGAATCACAGATCGATGTACTTGTCCGGAAAGGAAATGAAACGATCCTCAAAAACCATCCCGACATCCACGAAGTATTTTCCTTCAATAAAAAACAGGGCAAGTGGAAAGAGATGAAACGCCTGATCGGTGTTTTCAGATCGAAGAGATACGACGAGGTAATCAATTTACAGCGTTTCGGAAGTTCCGGGATCATAACCTTCCTGTCCAAAGCGAAAAAGAAGGTTGGTTTCGACAAGAACCCGTTCTCCTTTTGTTACAATATCAAGATCAAACACGAAATAGGCAAGGGGAAACACGAGGTGGAACGCAACCTGGAATGCATTGCACATCACGGAGCAAAAAGTTTGATCCGCCCGGAAGTTTTTCCTTCTGATGAAGACCGGGCAAAAGTGGCACCTTACATTAATCAACCATTTTACACCCTGGCACCGGCTTCCGTTTGGTTTACAAAACAGCTTCCGGAGAAGAAATGGATCGAATTGGCAAACAACCTGAAGAAAAAAGGGACTGTTTACCTGGTTGGCGGCCCAGCCGATTTTGAATTGTGTCAACGTATTTTGGAAGCAGCAGCTTTACCGCATGAAAATAATTTGGCAGGAAAACTGAATTTACTGGAATCCTGTGCTTTGTTTGAAAAAGCAACCCGTTGTTTTGTCAATGATTCGGGGCCCTTACACATGGCTACAGCAGTGAACGCCCCGGTTACCGCATTTTTCTGTGCTACAGTACCTCGTTTTGGCTTCGGTCCGCTTTCCGATGACAGCGAGATCCGTGAAACGAAAGAAGCTTTGATCTGCCGGCCTTGCGGGTTGCATGGCGGAAAGATTTGCCCGGAGAGGCATTTTAAATGCACACGGATTGATGTGAATATTTAATTGACCACGAAGCGCACAAAGAGCACAAGGTTATTTTTTTATTCTATACCCTTTTGATAGCAAAGTCCACGAGGAATTCCTTATGCTGCACATATGTGAGCAGTTTATAAAGTTGCATTGAATACGCCTTGCTTTTAAAATTCCTTGTGTCCCTCGTGTGCCTTGTGGTTAGTATGTACTACCAGCACATAGTTGAAAATCCTTGTGTTCTTAGTGGTTATTTCAGCGGCAAACTCACCCGGATCGTTGTTCCTTTCCCGATCTCGGAATGCACCACATATACCTTTCCTTTATGATATTCTTTGACGATGCGCTTTACCAATGAAAGCCCAAGGCCCCAACCGCGTTTCTTGGTGGTGTAACCCGGTTCGAAGATGGATTTGAATTGTTTTGGTAACAGGCCCTTCCCGGTGTCCGAAATTTCAATGTAAACCCGTTCCGGGACCGTCTTGATGGTTACGGTTAGCTTTCCTTTGGATTCCATCGCATCAACCGCATTGCGGATAATATTTTCCATCACCCATTCCATCAGCGACTTGTTGTGATTCACCAGGATCGGCTCATCTGCAAAATGCGAAATCATTTCTACCTTTTGAGAAATGCGCGGACGCAGGTAGTCCATCACGCCTTGTACCGTGAGGCGGATATCACTTTGTGTCAAATGCGTTTCCGACCCGATCTTGGAAAAGCGTTGTGATACAGTATCCAATCGTTCAATATCCTTTTGCATTTCAGCAATGATGTTCGGGTCCACGTTCTGTGTTTCCAATAATTGGATCCAGGCCATTAAGGAGGAAAGCGGAGTTCCCAATTGATGGGCCGTTTCTTTCGCCATTCCGGCCCAAACCTGGTTCTGTTCTGCCTTACGGAAAGTACTGAAGAGCAGGTAACCGATGAAAATAAACAAGCCGATGATCAGGAACTGGATATAAGGAAAGAACTGCAATTGTTTCAATTCTCCCGAATTATCGAAGTAAAGCAAATTCACCTCATCTTCACCAAAAGAAATTTTAATCGGTTCGTTTACCAATTCCAGGGAATGCAGTGTCTTCTTCAGGTTTTCCTGGGAAGTTTTCTCCTTTGGGAGATTGCTTGAAATGAGCGAGTCGTTGCTGTCGTCCATCAATACCACCGGGATCAGTTTGGAGTCGTTGATCAACTCATTGTTGAAAGCCGTAATCAGTGAGTCGCGTTCTTTTTCAAGTTGAATAGTGCGTTTGGTATCCGTGTAAAAGGAGGTCATCGTTAGACCTTTCACCACTTCGATCCGGAAAGGCTGGTGATTCTTCTCCCAAACCTTAGTCAAAACCAATAAGCTGTCCTCGTATTTTTTGATGAGTTCTTTCCGAGACAATTCCGGGTTTACTTTTCGCAGGTCTGCCGTATCGAAATCGATGTTAGTGTAACTGGAGATCTGGTTCCTGTCATCCACCAAAATTACCGGGATGTCTTTATTCTCATCAATAATACTGATCGGGAAACGATAATCGGGAAAGCAGTTGATGTCTGCGGGTTCTTTGGAGATCTCTTTCGTAGCGTCAAGATATAACTTGATTTTCCGGCGCTCATATCCCCGCAATTGTTGAAATGCGCGATTGGTAAATTCAACCAGCTCCGCTTTTTTCTTGATCGCATCGGCCCATTGTTTTGCCCGCAGGCGCTCGCGGTCGGATACTTTTTGTACCGTTGAATTCGATACCCACAACGACACCGCTACGGTAATCAAAGCGATCACGAGCAGCACGATTTTCCATTTCTGTTTGTTGGAGTATAAATTCATTGAATACGAATGTAATTAAAAACGGGGTTTTGATAGTTAAATTGTTTTGAGTTGAGAATGGACAATTGAAAATTGAAAAGGAATGATCAATTGTCAAGTAGAGAAATCTTTCTTGATAATTCAATCATTCATAATTGATAATTAAGGACCTTGTCAATTGTCCATTTTCAATTTTCCATTATTTAGCTTCATTCTGAATTACTCATTTCAATCTCCAAAAACGCTTTTTCATTAATTTTGCACCCGAAACGAGAACGAAACAACAAGATATAACATGGCTGACTTTTTTTACCAGGAACCGTATCCGATCCAAAAAGATACGACCGAGTACCGCAAGGTTTCTTCCGACTATGTAACCGTTGAGAGAATCGGGAATAGGGAAATACTGAACATTGATCCGAAAGGATTGGAATTGTTGGCGCAGGAAGCCTTGGGCGATGTTTCTTTTTACCTGAGAACTTCCCATTTGGAGAAATTGCGTGCGATCCTGGACGACCCGGAAGCAACAGATAACGACCGCTTTGTAGCTTACAACTTGTTGCAAAATGCAACCATCGCTGCAGAAGGACAACTTCCTTCCTGCCAGGATACCGGAACGGCAATCGTGGTGGGTAAAAAAGGAGAAGATGTGTATACCGGCGTGAATGATGCCGAATACCTTTCGAAAGGAATTTACAATACCTACCAGGAGCGCAACTTGCGTTATTCGCAGATTGTGGCTTTAGACATGTTCGAAGAGAAGAACTCCGGTTCCAATCTTCCGGCACAGATCGATATTTACGCAGGACAGGGACCGAAATACGAATTCCTGTTCCTGGCAAAAGGAGGAGGTTCTGCAAACAAGACCTTCTTATACCAAAAAACGAAATCCTTGCTGAACGATGCTTCTTTGGAAGAGTTCATCAAAGAAAAGATCAAAGATTTGGGTACTTCTGCCTGTCCGCCATACCATTTGGCGTTCGTGGTGGGAGGTACTTCTGCTGAAGCGAATTTGGCTGCGGTGAAAAAAGCCTCTGCCGGATATTACGATCATTTACCGACCGAAGGAAACATGGGAGGCCAGGCTTTCCGTGACTTGGAATGGGAAAAACGCGTACAGAAAATTTGCCAGGAAAGTACGATCGGAGCACAGTTCGGTGGGAAATACTTTACGCACGATGTCCGTGTAATCCGCTTGCCGCGCCATGCGGCTTCCTGTCCGGTTGGATTGGGAGTTTCCTGTTCGGCAGACCGGAATATCAAAGCAAAAATCACGAAAGATGGTTTATTCGTGGAGCAATTGGAGAAAAATCCGCGCCGTTTGCTGCCTGAAGTTCCGCCGCATTTGGAGCCGCCGGTAACGATTGACCTGGACAGACCAATGGCTGAAGTATTGGCTGAACTATCCAAATACCCGATCAAAACACGTTTGAAACTGAACGGGACATTGATCGTTGCCCGCGACGCGGCGCACGCACGTATCAAAGAACTATTGGATGCAGGTCAGCCGATGCCGGAATACTTTAAAAATCACCCGGTGTATTATGCCGGTCCTGCGAAAACCCCGGAAGGAATGCCATCCGGAAGTTTCGGGCCTACAACAGCCGGGCGTATGGATTCCTACGTGGACCTGTTCCAAAGCATGGGTGGAAGTATGATCATGCTGGCAAAAGGAAACCGTTCGAAAGACGTAACGAATGCGTGCAACAAGTACGGCGGATTCTATTTGGGATCTGTTGGTGGCCCGGCTGCGATCCTTGCAAAAGAAAACATCCTTTCCGTGGAGTTGGTCGACTTTGAAGACATGGGAATGGAGGCAGTGCGTAAGATCACGATCAAGGATTTCCCGGCATTCATCATCACGGATGATAAAGGGAATGATTTCTTCGCGAATTTGTAATCCTAACTAAATATGGTTCCACCTTTTTACCATTGCCGTAAAAAGGTGGAGCCAAAAAGGTCTAGGCGATGGGTAAACCAATCGACCTGTTAGCAGGTTATGACAGAATTTTTCATAAACTCAGCGTACCGCCTCAAACAGTATGAAAAATTTACTGTCATTTACTGCACAGGTTCCCGATCTAGTTTACTAAAGCGCCATATTGAGATCTTCTAAGAAGAATTGTTTATGCTTCGAAGAGTGATGAAGAGTGATTTTAAATTTCCCCCTTTGGAGGGGGATAAAGGGGGAGGAAATAAAAAAGGATCACCCTTTTACGGATAATCCTTTTGTGTCTATGCAAAAATCCTTCATGCCCCTCGTGGTAAAATAAACATTCCCTGATCAATCGATCTTTACAAATACCTGGCGTTGTGAACCGCTTTCGTTGCTCAGTTTAACCACATAAGTTCCCGGTGAAAGGCCTTGGATATCCAATTGCTTATCCGTATCGGACAATTCTTTTTCCAATACAATTGTTCCCATGGAATTATAGATCACAATACGGCAGTTGTTTAGTTTTTCTGCTGAAATGAAAAGTTCCTTGCTCGACGGATTCGGGTAGAGTTGGAAATCGTTCAGGGAATGGGAATTGACTGACAGAAGATCTTCATGTAATTTTTGAACATAGATATCACTTGGTCCGCTCGGAGTGTGTTCTTCTATGCCTGTTCCACAATCAAAATCAACGGTTTCCACAAACCAGCCGGTGGAATAAACGTTTCCAAGATTATCGGCAGCGATTCCGGTCACCAGGTCGTTGTATAAAATTCCGGTATTCCCGTAAGCCCCTGACCAAATGTAATTCCCATTCGAATCCAGGTAAACGATAAATATATCATCCTGACCTGAGAAATTGCCTGCTGTACTTCCCGGATCAAAATCTACCGTATCGTTAAAGATACCGGTTACCACAATGCCATTGTTGGGGTGGTATGCAAGGGATTGACTGTGTTTGTAATAGGTTCCTGCAAACGTTCGTCCCCAGGAAAAATCTGCTGCAGGAGTGAGTTTCAGAATAAAGAAATCGGTTCCGTTGGCTGGAGTAACTGTGTTTGTTCCTGTTCCCGGGTCCAAATCCATTGCCGCGTCGAAAATACCTGTCAGGTAAATCGCTCCATTTGGATCAGTTGTTACTCCAACTCCTTTATCCGTATAGGTGGAGCCGAATTGTTTGACAAGGTTGAAGTCACAGTCCGTAGTCAGAGACAAGAGAAAAATATCAGCGTATCCGTTCGTACTGAGCATGGTAGCAACGGATGGTGAAGGATTGAAATCTACATTCTGTTGGAACCAGCCTGTGAGTAAAAGCGTATTTTGATGAATGGTTAATGAAGTGCTTTCATCGAATCCACCGCTTCCAATCTTTTTCGCCCACACAAAATTCCCGTCAGGGTTTAATTTTTGAATGAAAATATCCATATTGGATCCGGTAGCACTTAAATTGGCAATTCCGGTTCCGGGATCGAAATCAGCGGTTCCGTAAAAATGCCCGGTGGAATAGATATTTCCGGCAGCATCAGTTTTCAGGTCGTTGATCTGGTCCGGATCCCCGGCATTGTCATTCGGATTTCCAAATGATCTGGCCCAGAGGAACTGCCCGGCGGTATTTATTTTCAGGATGTAAGCGTCAGATTGCCCCTGCGAAGATATAGTAGAAGTACTGTCGACGGTTGGGAAGACAATTGTTCCAGCAAAACGCCCGCCGATAATAACATTATCAGAAGGATCAACTGCGATGGAAGTGACTATTGCAGCACCTCCAAACGGGAACGTTTTTGCCCAGATGAGGTTTCCTGCCGGACTTAATTTTTGAATAAACACATTGGAACCCGAACCGGCATTTAAGTTGGTGACACCAGTTCCAGGGTCAAAATCTGCAGTTCCCGAGAAACTTCCCGTTACATAAACATTATTCCCACTGTCGGTTGTAATTGCCTGGCCATCGTCGCCCTGCGGCCCACCGAAATGATGTGCCCATTCAAACTCTAGGGATTGTGCTTTAGTTACGCCGGTCTGAAGGATCAGAACCAGCAAAAGAATCAGGTGTTTTTTCATACGAAAAGGTTTTGTTGGGGTAAAGATA
>CAMLLB010000029.1 GCA_946480815.1 uncultured Flavobacteriales bacterium | reverse complement strand
GCAGATGGAAGTGAAACTACTGAAAAACCCGTTGGAACAGTCTTTTATGCGGTCCGGTATCGGAAAAAAACGCACGATTTCAGGAAAGTATTTCGCGGAACTCCTTTGGAGATTAAAACGAAAGCAACCGCTGAGTTGTACGGAATTATTTTGAAATTGATTAAATAAAAAAAGCACGAGTAAGATACCCGTGCCAACATGAAGTGCGTAAATTTTACGCCCCGTTTATTTTTTTGGCAACCTTCGGATTTGCAAATTCATTGGCTTTTTTCTTCAATTGGTCTTTCAGGCCCTTTGCTTCTTCCATCAGCTTTGCCCGGGTTTTCTTTCCTTTGGCGGGTGCAAGTAAAATGCCAGCCGCTAAACCTACTGCTGCTCCTGCAGCTAAAGTTCCTACTACTTTCGAAACGGGACGAGGTGATCCTCCCGTTGTTTTGTTTTCTCCTGTTTTCATATTTAGGGATTTATCGATGATGAATCTTAAGATGTGTCCTGCTAATTTCAATTTCGGGTCCATGATTAACTTTTCTAATGAATATTCACTTCTTCCCGTTAAAGATGCACTTTTGAACACCAAAAATTGTTACAGAATAACATCCGTTTATTACATAAATCTCACCTACTCACCTGTTTCCGTGTGTGGCGCATTTACCTTCTTGGATTTTGATTTTTACAAATACTAAAAGGGGGAGTTTAACCTTCAACTCAAGCTCCCCCTTTTAACACTTAACCCACACTACCACACATGGACGACTTAAAATTTTCTACCTATGATTTAGAATACTTTTAAGTATGACATCAAAAATAAACAGCTTTAGATGCAGCTGTTTACATAATCCCAAAAGGGATTTGCATAAATTTTACAATTGTTAAAATTCCGGTACACCCGAAGCAAGTGATGTAATTATTTCTAACTACGTCTCGCAATTTCCTGCAACTGCCTGGCATTTTCATAGCCTGCTTCATAATACGTATTGTTGAAGTAAATACAGACTTCAACAGAATCTTCGGGAATTCCCGTATAGAATTTTCGAAGGTCGGCAATTTCGTAGGCAGATTTGAACAAAACCGGGTTTCCATGTAATCTCAAATAAAACACCTTGTTTGTGTGCATGAAAAAAGTTTCCATTCCCGGGAAATCGACATTGCAAAAAGTCAGGTTGGCGGCAGCCAGTTTGTGCCGGACAATTTCATTCCACCAGGAAATATGACGGAATTCGATCACGTTTTCGGGAAAGTGCGGAACAACCTCAAGCAGGCGTTCCAGATGTTCTTCCGAATAATGGAATGACGGTGGCAATTGAAAGAGGAAATGGATGCGCTTCTCCTTCAACCCCTGACGAATTAATGATTGAAATTCCGCAATGAATGATCCTGCATCTTTCAACTTCAGGATATGAGTAATCTGTTTGCTCATTTTCACGGAGAATCTGAAATCCGGTGGGGTAACCAAATAATATTTTTCCAGGTCTGATAATTTAGGTGTACGATAGAAGGTCCCGTTCAATTCAACGGTATTAAAAATCGTACTGTAATATTCCAGCCAATTCTTAGGTTGTAAACCTTCCGGATAGAATTTTTTCTTCCACGCCGGGTAGTAATACCCTGAACAACCGATGTATTGATTTTTTTTCATGATCATTATATTTTCCCACAGACGGGCACGGAAGTTTCCTAATTCTAATTAAAACATGTTCAAAGAGTTGACTTCGACTACGCTCAGTCACCTTGTTCGCTAAAGTTTCAATATTCGCAATTCGCAATTCGCAATCCGCTTAACAAAATACAACACGAATCGTTTTCAAACGCGGAGTCAAAGGTTTAACTTAGAGGAACACTTCCACAATGGGTTAATCGTTTAATTTAAACTCAGGAGTATGACACGAGAAACAAAAAGAAATGAGGAAGAGCAATTGAAGCAGGACAATCCTTCCGGGATGAAAGAAACGGATAAAAAGACCGATAAACGCAAACCGAAAAAAGGCCTTCCGATCAGAAATACAGAACAAAAGAGCCCGGATTAATAATCGTTTTATTCAAACAAACTCAGCTGCCCGACGTCTTTGGGTGGCTGAGCTTTTCCAAAAACTGTTCTTCCTCCGTATCGATAAGATTCTGCCCGTTCTTTCGCAATGGCTTTATCAAACAGGTCTTCATCCGGAACAAATTGCTGTTCCACGATCTGTGCCACCAGGTGCAGGTTTTTAATTGCCTGACTTTTATCCGCAAAACCGATCTTTGCTTTTTCTACCGCTGTCTGAAGTTGTTGGATTGTATCATCATAAACACGTGTGGGTACCGGAAACGGATGTCCGTCTTTACCTCCGTGAGCAAATGAAAAACGGCCGGGATCAGTAAACCGCGAAGGTGTTCCGTGAATGATCTCACTTACCAAAGCCAAAGATTGAACGGTTCTCGGACCAACACCTTCCAATAAAAGTACCGATTCAAAATCCCGCAACCCTTTGTCGTGTGCTACTGCCAACACACTTCCCAAACGCTTTAAATTGACATCCTCCGCCCTCAGTTCATGATGAGAAGGAAGAATGAGCCGTTGGACTTCCGGGATAATAACAGAAGGTTTCTCCGCAATAAGGTCCAATATTCCGGACTTTGCAGAACCCGCGTCTTTATCTGTCAGGTTAAGGATTTCTCCCTGATTTTTGCCATAGATAAAACTGTGCGGTGTTTCAACAAAGGATTTAACGCTTTCCGAATGCCAGTGATAGCGGCGCGCCATTCCCGTAGAATCGTCCATTCCTTGTTGGATTACTGTCCATTCTCCCTCATTTGTAACCACAAAATTGTGCAGATAGATCTGAAATCCGTCCTGGATCGCGTTGTTATCTACTTTGGCCGTAAGCCTGCTGGAACGTACCAATTCATTGCCATCCAGCCCAATTTTATTTGAAAAGCGAAGTAATTCGGCCGGAGTTTCCCTGGAATATTTCCCTTTTCCCCCGGCGATGTAGATACCCAGATCGTTTGAACGGTAATTCACTACTCCCTTCAATGCCCCCATAACCGAAGTGGTAATTCCGGATGAATGCCAATCCATTCCCAGCACAGCACCAAAAGCCTGGAACCAGAACGGATCACTTAAACGGCTCAAAACAGCCGATTTTCCGTACTCCTGAACGATTGATTCTATGATCGCGCCTCCCAGCAAACGCATGCGTTCCGCCAACCACGGTGGAACCTTCCCATAATGCAATGGGAGATCTGCATAACGCCTGGAATCGAAATAAAGTTTGGGCATGTGCAAATTTACGGAAGGAGCTTTATACTTCTATTACACAGACTGTTAAAATACAATATGGAAACGAATATAAAAGCTCCTCTCATTTAATCCGAAGTGATTGAAAATCTGCTTCGAACTTCAGTTCATCATCTCTTCCGGCCTGTTTTCTCTTGATCCGTCGGCTTCGCGGATAAAACTTTTTACTTTATCTCTGAAGCTGCTTCCTTTGTCTGATGCGATTAACATCCCGACCGCTACTCCGGCTGCCGCTCCTGCAGCAAACGCCATCATTTTTCCGTATCCTTTGGATTTTTTATCTTTCATTGAGTGATCTCCTTCTGTTTTCATGATTTCGATTTTTAAATTTATTTGAAGGTTTACTTCCCGGGAACAATTGAGCTCCAATTGCAATTACTGCTACAACCAGGGTCAAATGAAACAGGCCACCTTCCTTGTATTTGAAATAAACAATAGCCCAACCTGTAATTACAAGTAGCGCTAAGATGCATATGATTACTCTCATCATTGTACTATTGAATAGTGGCCTCAGTTAAGAGTAACCCGATTTTTTGGTGCGTCAGAGGAAGGTTTTCACACTTCCCTCCAACATTGTTCATTCATCAACACACCACTAGTCTTATTCTTCGCCTGCTGCGTCTATATTGATCGAAGATTCTGCAATCTCTGTCAGGGTCTGGTCCGCCTCTTTTTCTTCGTTCAGCGTTTCTTCCAGTAAAGCTGCCGCATCGGATTCACCCAATGTGTTTGCAAACGCAACCAGGGTTCCGTAGCTTGCTATTTCATAATGTTCTACTTTTTGAGCTGCTGAAATAATCCCGGCATCACGTACCATTTCGTCTTCGGTATCTTTCATGATCTCTTCTGCTTCTGCAATCAACCCTTCCATAGCCTCACATTTTTTTGCAGATGCCTTTTCACCTATAATCTCAAAAACCTGCTCTAAACGGTCTACATGCGTTTCTGTAACTGCAAGATGATCTTCCAATGCTGCTACAAGTTCTTCGTTCATTGCTTTTTTCACCATTTTAGGGATTGCCTTTGTTAAGGCTTTTTCTGCCCAATAAATGTCTTTCAATTCATTAACGAATAACTCACGAAACCCGGACTCTCTTGTTGATCCGCTTTGATTGGATGTTTTTGTTGCCATAATTTCCTGTTTTTTTATTAATTTCTTCTAACCGAAAATTAAAGCTCCGGGAAGGAAAAATGCTTACAAAATCCTCCTGTCTATTTGCATAATTCATACTATTGTGAAGATTGAACAAGCCAATCAATGAAGGTGAAAAATTTCCCGGCCAAACTCGTTAAAAAAGACCAAAATCAAAAAATCCGAGATCCGTTTTCCTTAAATTAGATTGTGGAGAAGAAAAATTGGAGGGATGGATTTACAAGCAAAATCACTGTGGGAAGATACGGTCGGAGAGGCAGTAACATTTCCCGTTTTTGAAGGAATGGAGGATATAGATACTGTCATCATCGGTGGCGGTATTACGGGGCTAACGGCTGCACTGCTTTTAAGTAATGCAGGAAAAAAAATCATTCTTCTCGAAGCCAGGACGATTGGTTTGGGAACCACCGGAAATTCTACCGGGAATCTTTATTCAGTAGTAGACGAGCATTTATCTGTTCTCCAGCAAAAATGGAATACAGATGTCATGAAGGCAGTTGTTCAATCACGTACAGCAGCCATTAACCAGATCGAAGAAACCATTCGTCTCCACCAGATCGATTGTGATTTTCACCGGCAACCTTTTACACTTTTTGCCGAAGAACTGACCAGGGACATTGAAACATTTATTGAAGACGAGTTTGACTCATTCCGCGAAGCAGGATTGAATCCGCAAATCCTGGATGAAGCAGGTTTACCATATAAAACCGTAAAAGCTTTGCGTATAGCAGGTCAGGCACAATTCCACCCCTTGAAATACGTTCGGCAGCTCGCAAAAGCTGTTTCCGGAAAATGCAAGATCTTTGAGAATAGCCGGGTGATCGAACTGGATGATAAAAACGGGATTGTAAGAACGGAAAAAGGAAGTGTGAAAGCGAACTCCATTTTGCTGGCTACACATACTCCTATTGGAAATTATATGATCCAGACTTTGCTTGCTCCGTATAGGGAATTCGGTGTTGCTGCGGCGGTCAATGATCCTTCTTTCCCGGGCGGGATTTTTTGGGGCCTGAATGAACCGAGACATTCTGTTCGTTCGTTCCGGGACAAAGGACAAAATTACGTCATGGCAATTGGTGACAAGTTTAAAACGGGGCAGCACGAAGACACGCGCAACTATATTTCAGGACTTGAAGTTTACCTGGAAAAAAGACTCCCTGTTTCCGGGATCAAGTATTTCTGGGGAGGTCAGCAATACCGTTCTGCAGACGGTTTGCCTTATATCGGGAAGCATGGGGACCATGTGTATTTCATGACCGGTTTCGCTTCCGATGGATTGACTTACGGAACACTTGCTGCAATGATCGTTTCGGACCAGGTGCTGGGAAGGCTCAATCCCTGGGAAGAGATTTACCGGGCCGGGCGGTTTACACCGGTGCGCTCAGCGAAGAATTTCATCATTGAAAACACAGATGTTGTCGTTCAATACCTGAAAGATATGCCCTGGAATGTGGACGCAGAACAACTCAGTGAAATACAACCCGGTGAGGGGAAAGTGATCGTTCAGGACCATGAAAAACTGGCGGTTTATAAAGATGAGAACTGGAAACTGCATCTGGTTTCGGCGGTTTGTACGCATATGCAATGTATCGTCAACTGGAACCAGTCTGAAAAAACCTGGGATTGCCCTTGTCATGGCAGCCGCTTCGATATCAACGGAAAAGTGATCGAAGGGCCTGCATTGAAAGATCTTCCCGGAAAGGATTTGTCAAACGAATAAAAAAAAGAAGAAGATGGAGTTGATTTACACCGCGATCATGTTGTTTGCAATTGCAGCAATGATCGGACTTTACATGTTAATACTGGTTTTACAAAATAGACCGGTACCAAAAGGCGTGGCAATTACGCACGGTTTACTGGCAGCAACTGCGCTTATTTTATTGATCGTGGATATGGTCAAAACAGGGGCCGACACGGTTCAGATCGTAGTCTTGTTCATCATTACTGCTTTGGGAGGAATTGTGCTTTTTGCCCGTGATGTGACGGGACACTCCTTACCGAAGAGCCTGGCAATTGTTCACGGCTTACTCGCAGTTACAGGTTTTGTGTTTTTGCTGGTCTATGCTTTTACAACGGCACGAGTGTAAAATAAAGAGGCACGAGTGTTATTCCGAAGGATCGAAATAAGCACTCGTGCCAACAAAAGGGTAATAAGTGTGCTGCTTCTTTATATAGTATACTAAACTAAGTTACTTTGTGTGCCATCATCTCCCTGTAATGAGATGGACTAAGCCCCGTATTTTTCTTAAATTGATTGGAAAGATGAGCCACACTACTGTAATTCAACTTAAATGCAATATCCGCCAAACTCATGTCGGTGCTTGCTAAAAGCTCCTTGACACGTTCGGTTTTTTTGAGTATAATGAATTGCTGAACGGTAACACCTTTCGCTTCCGAAAAGATTCCGGAAAGATAAGTATAATCCTGGTTCAGCTTTTCACTGAGGTATTCCGAATAGTTCACATTCGGTATTTCTTCCGAGTTCCAGATCAAGTCGAGGATCGCGTCTTTCATTTGAACTACCAGCAATCTTTTTTTGTCTTCCAGAAGTTCAAGTCCGGATTTCGATA
Organism: uncultured Flavobacteriales bacterium; assembly: GCA_946480815.1. Next base: position 38,915 of record CAMLLB010000029.1, on the reverse strand, counting down.
AATTTATCCTCAAAGTCTCCAGGTCTTCACTTGAAAGTTCAGTAAGGGTTTCTACAATTCCAAGATCCACTGTAGCGCATTGGATCCCTAATTTTTCCAGTTCAGCCTGAACAAGTGATTTGCAGCGCGAACTGACCATGTATTTAATGTATAGTCTCAAATCAAAAAGAGTTTAGTGATTCATAAATTATTAGCTGGAAATAAGTTGAGTTTTTGTTTTGTTTTGTTTTGTTTTCTTTCACATAATTGTTATGGACTAACTCACTTAATTCAAGTTACTGAATGTGTCTTTACCCAATTTTCAATGTACCATAGTTATTTGTTTTAAAAGTTACGAGGCGTGCATTATCCCTCTCAATTTATCTCCTTAATAGCACGTATTTTTTCGCCAAACCCGCTTTCGTCGCGGATCTTTGAACGTTTCTCTCTTATTTCCTTGTAAAACACCGGTGCTAACCCGGTAATTCGTTCAAATGTCCTTTTTAATTGTTGTTTATTCTTAAACTGAAAAACCTCAGCTATTTCTTTTAATTTCCGACCTTCGTACAAAATCATTTCCTTAATCCGTTCTACTTGTTGAACCGTCACATATTGGATCAGATCAACCCCATGTACCTGGGAAAAAACTTCCATTATTTCAGGATCTATCAGTCCTTGTTTTTGCAAGTATTCGGGATACCTTTCAATTGCAATTTCAGGATTTTGATAGATTAACGTTTTAATCGAATCTGAAATCTTTTCCAGCAACTCACTGTTTTCCGGATCAACCATCTCAAAACCCATTTCAAAAAGACTTTCCCTTAGCAGAAAAAGTTGTGCCTCGCTCAATTCTTCATGAAAGGTCACCATTCCCGTACTAACTTCCGGCATCATTCCCCAGTTTACCAGTTCTTCACCTAATCTGTCACAGCAGCGACTGCCCACCATGTATTTCACATAAATTCTCAAAGCAAGTTGTATAAGTTCATTAAGGTAAAAATAATCCACCTGTTTGGCAAACTATTTATCAGATTGATATTCAACCGGTTATTTTATGAAAAAGTAACCCACTTTGACTATGAATCCACGGTGTGCTGTTATAGTATTATCTAAGGTTTACTGCTTGGAAGCCACTGCATAATTAGCGCGAACACTGCTACAACCAGTGTCAAATGTATGGGTTCCCCTGCTTCAAATCTAAAGTATCCGATAGACCATCCCATGGCCAATAAAATGGATAACGTACTTATTATTACTCTCATAATTATTTTTTTTAATGTTGAATTCCGAACTTTTCAGAATCCCGGTTCCACTTAAAAATTCATACTTATGGAAAAGGAAAATAACAGACCCATTTCTACCTAACTACAGATTAAATTTAAAAGGGGCTTTCACCCCTTTTACCTAACCACTCGATTTACCACATAGGGTTTCACCTACTTTCAAAATCTAATTTTCATGTCTTCTTGTTTCAAATGTAGCAATGTGTACAGGGGATGGTTTACACAATTAACTATGTCCATTTATATATATTTTGGAAATGTTAAATAAAAACATAAAAGCTACATTATTAACTTTTTAATTAACAATATGTTCTCTGTATTAATCATCAAAACCACTTTGTACGGAGAATTTTCATATCACTCAATTGCGACTTTTATTAGGAATACCAGTGTAATTCGCGATGCATTCCTTACGATTCACTCTTCTTGTCCGGGTCCGAAGCGACAGGGAGAAACAAATACGACATATACCGTATTGCCATCTTTTCAATTCTGCAGCAATTTTGCAGTATAATCATTATGAATACAGGTATGAAAAAGTTCGGAAAACACCTCCTTTTGGCTTTGGTCGCTGCAACAGCAACAAGCTTATCCTTCGCTCAAATCCAATGGCAAAAAGAATACATCTATTCAAATCACGCTGTTAATAATACTGCCGAAACAGCAAGAACTACCATTGAAACGGGAGATGGCGGCTACCTCATCGGGGGAATCGCTGAAAAATCACCTCGTGTTGCTTATATGGCAAAAGTAGATGCGAACGGTGATTCGCTTTGGGTGCGATACTACGGCTCGACTTATGGCAACTTCAGTAACTTATCTAAGTTGTACCGCAATAACAACAATGAACTGTATGGAGTTTTCGAAACAATCTATGGAAGGCTCACATTTGCGAAACTCAATGAAATGAACGGAGATACAATCTCCACGTTTTACGGACCGATGGGACCGGCCTCGGGGTATGGTTATTTCGCTCACGTAGAGTTAGCCAATGGCGATTACATCCTTTCTTACGGCCAAAATTCATCAATAGGAATTGTGAAACGATTTACTCCCGGAAACCTTACTGCCAGCTGGTCGCACGATTATGCCGGAGAAGTGATTGGAATTACTTCCATGATCCTCGATGGATCGGATGTGGTTATGAGTGGTTATGCCGGTGCCGACTGGTGGATGTACGACCTTGCTGTAACCAAACTGGCTGTTTCAGACGGGACTGTTCACTGGACTAAAAAATATGTCCGAAATTCACTTTGGAGAGATCAGAAAGTAAGCATGGTGAAAAATAGTGCCGGTGATTACCTGGTTGCGTGTGCTTGGGGCCAAAACAATATCGTTTATCCTTCCGTGATACGTGTGGCTTCGAATACCGGTGACAGTTTATCTATTTCTATGATGACCACTCACAATGGAAACCCGATCAACTTCGGATTTTGTGATCACATGGTACCATTTGCAAACGGATTTGTTGCAGCGGGTGAGATCGACCAAAACTTCAATGATGCACAAAATAATCCGCAAAACTGCGGGCAAATGGCTTTATTCTGTATCAATGACAACGGTCAGATCCTGAACGCATACGCTATGAACCAGATCGGGCCTTACTACAACGGATCTATCTATACCGGTTCTCACTGCTGGGGACTTTCCTGCATCGCCACATCTGACAACCAGGTACTCGTTGTTGGAAAAGGAAACTACAATGCAGAAAGTAACGGATGGAACGCTGCTTTCGGTGATGCTTACCTGGTAAAGATTGCACCGGAAACACTTGGTTTGAATGAACATTCGGAACTCACAGGGCTCACAGCATGGCCGAATCCTTCCAACGGAACAGTACAAATTGCTGCTTCGGAAGTGATTGAGAAACTGGTAGTATACAATCAACTCGGAGCAAAGGTATTGGAATCAACTCCTTCAAGTACAAGCGTTACAATCGATTTATCCGCAAACCCCGGAATTTACTTCTATCATGTTTATGGAAAAAACACTTCCGGTTCTGGGAAATTAATTGTTGAGTAAAACAACAGTAATTCTGCCAGTTCTGGTATTCTGCGTGTCGATTCGAGTGCCCCACGTGTCTTTCCCGGTACTTTATCCATTATGACGGATAAAGTATCGGGAATAAGTGCAGAATATATCGGGAACTGACAATGCTAAATTCAATAACTCTTTAACAAACATTATCCCTTTATCATTGATAATTGCCGTAAATTACGAGGTATAACTCATTAATTTCGGAAATCATGAAAAAAAGTATTTCCATATTCGATTCTCATGATCAGGCAGTCCAAGCACTCGAAGAACTACGTGAAAGCGGCGTTGACATGTCGAAAGTTTCCCTGGTCGGACATGCTGAGATTGTCGATGATCATGTACACGTAAAATCCAATAAAGCACTGGTTGCGGCTCCGGTGGCCGTAGGAACTGTACTCGGTACCACACTGGGTGTACTTACCGGCGTTGGATTATTTGCTATTCCGGGACTCGGGATTTTGTTTGGTGCGGGCGCAATTGTCGGCGCACTGGCAGGGTTCCAGGTCGGAGTGGTTACAGGCGGATTAACCACGATCCTGGTTGATTTGGGTGTGAAAGAAGATCATGTCGAATACGAACAACACCTGAAACAAGGACGTTTCTTACTATTTTACGACGGATCTGATGACGAAATTGACCATTTGGAACGGATCATTGAAGGGAAGCATTTGGGGATAGCGCGACATTGAATAAGTATCAATTATTAATGATCTGATTATCCGGTCATCATCTTTCAAAACGCAGAAACCGTTAATCCGTAGACCGAGTAACCTAACAATAATAAAGTCAATACCACACCAAGTATGCTGGGAATGGGTAAGTTATGGACATTAAGCGGGATCCTGTAAGGTCTTTTTATGTTTGCCTGTTTTATTCTCAGTACAATGACCCCAATATTTACAAAGAGGAATGTGATGAAAATGAAAAAGTTGGCAATCAATGCAACTGTTTCCAGCTTTCCGATAGCAGCAAAGGCAATCATTATTCCGGCTACGAGGATCAAGGCAAAAACCGGGGTTTTACGTTTGCTGGAGACTATTGAAAGCCATTTCAGCTTCCTGTTCTCTTTTCCCAGATAGAGCAATACCCGCGAACTTCCCATCATGTTGGAGAGAATTGTATTGGTTGTTGAAAACAAGGCGATCACAGAAATAATGATCACTCCGGTTTTTCCAAGTTCGTTGTTCACAATATCTGCCAACGGATGTTTGCTTTCCCCAAGTTCTTTCCAAGGAATTGCACTGATTGCACAAACTGCTACAACCAGGTACACGATCATCACAATACCACTTGCCAGGAATAATGCCCGGGGAATATTCTTTTCCGGCGACCTGGTTTCTTCACTCAGCTTCACGATCTCTTCAAAACCGATATACGCGAAATAACTGAGTGCCGCCCCCAATAAAACATGATTGAAGCCACCCGGCGGAGGTTCAAAATAATTGATCTTTCCCAAATAAGGATATGCAGCATAAATAACCAGCAAAAGACCGCAAAATTCGATAATGGTAAAAATGATATTGACAGTGGATGATTGCCTGATACCGCTGACATTAACGAGCCAGACCAGGCCAATAATCCCCAAAGCTGCAATAAATAAATTGATTTCCAGTAATTGAGAGAAATATCCTGCAAACCCGATCGATACTGTTGCACCACTGACTATTCCATTGATTGAGATTATTAATCCCAGGGCAACAGCCATTTTTTGATTGAAAGCATTCTTCGCATACACATATTCTCCGCCTGCACGTGGGAACATGCTGCTTAATTCTGCGTAGGAAAATGCGCTCATTAAGGCCGTGAGCGAAGCAATTGCAAAAGACAGCCAGATCATATTCCCGCTGAACCCGGCAACTTTACCTACAATGGCATAAATTCCGGCACCCAAAATGGAACCGGTACCAAAGAAAACTGCTTCAGTCAGACCCAATGTCCTTTTGAGATTAGCCATAATTCGCTATGATATTTTCCAGTTTACCCAACGCTTTCCCGATATCTGCCCCCTTTCCCAGTACACCTTTCCAGAGGTCGCCTTTTTCTTTTAATCTGTCGAAAATGGTGTAGATGGTAAAATCTTTCGGGTTGAGGCGTTCATTGACTTCTGTCCACTCGAGCGGGGTGGAAACTGTTGCACCGGGTTTTGGCCGGACGCTGTATGCTGCCGCAATAGTCTGACCTTTCCTGTTTTGCAGGAAATCGATGTAGATCTTATCGCGGCGCCTGGAAACTGTTCGTTCGATACTTGTCGTGTCCGGAAGTTGCTGCTGGACGGCTGTTGCAAGCAATTCACCAAAGAGTTTGATCTCATCATAGGTGTAGCGCTTTTTCAATGGGATATAAACATGTAAACCGGTCGCTCCACTGGTTTTGCAAAAGGTTTTAATCCCGATTTCGGTACAAACATCCCGGATCTTTAATGCAGTTCGGACCACTTCTTTAAATCCGATCTCACCGGGATCCAGGTCCATGATCATATAGTCGGGATCATCCGGTTTATCGAAAGTACTGTGCCACGGATTGATCTCGATACAACCCAGATTTGCCATGTAAACCAGGGTCGCTTCGTTGTCACAAACCAGGTAGTCGAGGTATTCTTCATTGGACTTGGAATATTGTTTTTCTGTCCGCACCCACTCCGGGATCTGGTTTGTGTCCATGTCTTTTTGGTAGAATCCGGGTTTTGTAATCCCATTGGGATGCCGGTTCAGGGATTCCGGGCGGTTTTTCAGATAGGGCAGGATCCATTTGCTGATCTTGCGGTAATAATCTATGATCTCACCTTTTGTGGTGCCTGTTTCCGGGAAATAAACTTTGTTGCGGTTCGTTACTTTGAGTTTTTTTCCGTTGATAGTCAGCTCCACATCGTTTTCTTCGTATTCCTGAGAAGCAGATCTTTTCCCGAACTCTGTTGCTTTCGTATCGTTGTTCTTCATCACCTCTGATTCTTTTTTGTCTTCCCGCAATCCCATAAAAACCGGAACACGCAAATGTTTATCTTCTGTCCAATTGGCAAATTGGACATTACACACCAGTTCCGGTTTGATCCAGGTAGGTTTTCCTTTCTGCCCGCTCATTTTGGGAGATACATCAAAAGGGCTTTCCGGAATTTTGAGCTTTTCAAACCGTTGGTGTAATTCTTCCAGAGTGGCTTCGGTAAAGCCGGTACCACAATTCCCGATATAGACCAGTTTCCCTTTGTCATGAGTCCCCAAAATCAAGGACCCGAAGAATTTTCGGCTGTTTTGAGGAGCTGTATAACCACAGATAATCGCTTCCAATGATTGCTGATTCTTCAATTTTAACCAGGAATTCGAACGCAATCCCGGGAAATACGGACTATTACTTTCCTTGGCGATAATTCCTTCATAGCCCAGTTTCGTGAGCCGTTCCATCAGTTCTTTACCATCTTCCCGTACACTTGGAGAAGGCTGAACATTGGTCAGTTTTACCTTGGCAAAAACGGCTTCCAACAGTTCCCGGCGCTGGCTGAAAGGAAGCGATGTGACAGCATACCCGTTCAGGTATAGAATATCAAACACATAGTATCTCAAAACACCTTTCTTCGTAGTTGTATAATTCTGCAACAACTGGAAATTGCTGATCCCTTTTTTGTCTTCAATAACGATTTCACCGTCCAGGATGAGGTCATCCTCAAATTTTTCAAGTTCCGGCACCAATGGCTGATATTGCCTGTTAAACGAATTTCCATTCCTGGAAACCAAAGTCACCTTTCCTTTATTGATTTTGGCTATAGCACGGTATCCGTCGTATTTCGGCTCATACATCCAATCCGGATTGTCTTCGTGTTTGGAAGTCAGTGTTGCCAACATCGGCTTTTTCAATTTTTCCCAGGATTTTTCGATGGGCGTTTTAGGCAATTCTGGTTCAGCATCAGTCTCCTGGTCGGGTGAAACTTTTGACTCTTTGCGCTCTGAAGCCCTGCTTTTTTCCTTGCCTTTTGGAGTTTTCTTCTTATGAAAGGGTTTCACCGGATCAAGTGAAGCAATGTTGTAACTTTTGACGGCATGTTCGTCGGATTTTTTGATCAGCAGCCAATTCTTATCAGTTCCATCGTTCATGCGCACCAAAGCAAAAGCACCTTTCAGGTATTTCCCCTTTAAAATGAATTTCAGATCACCTTTGTAATATTGATGCAGCAGCAGTTTTTCTGCAGATTTTGAAGTGTCCGGTTCCAATGGTACATAAGTCCCGTTATCCCAAATTTCGACAATTCCGGCACCGTAATTCCCTTCAGGGATTTCCCCGTAAAATTTGCCATAAGCCAGCGGATGATCTTCTACATGAACAGCTAACCTGCGCTCACCGGCCTTCATAGACGGTCCTTTCGGGACAGCCCAGCTTTTCAGCACGCCATCCATTTCCAGCCGGAAATCGTAATGCAAATGGGAAGCATCATGACGCTGAACTACAAACGTCAATTTTGCTGAGGATTTTTCCTTGCCGCTTGAGGGTTCCGGTGTTTCCCCAAAATTTCGTTTTTTCCTATAAAGATTGAGTGCCATAATCAGGATGCTTTGGATGATTTATTTTTCTGCAAACTGGCTTTGAGTTGCTCCATCAAATCTTTTGATTTGCTGTGAACTATTTTCAGTGTCGGCACTTTTGATTTCTTGCCTTTCGCCTTGGCCTTGATAATCTTCAATAAGGAGGCTGCATATTCATCCTTGAATTTATCAATGTTAAAAGGCGTGGTATATTGCTTGATGAGTGCCAATGCCATTTTCAATTCGGCCGGTTTCACTTCTGAAGCTGCTGGTAATCTCAGTTCATCTGTTTCCCGGATTTCCTGTGCAAAGCGGATTTTACTTAAGACCAGTACATTTCCGCGCGGCTTCAAAACGGTCAGGGTCTCTGCGGTTCGCAAAACAAACTGTGCTATTCCGACCTTTTTGGATTTCGCCAATGCTTCCCGCATCAGGGCATACGCTTTAACTCCCGATTTTTCCGGTTCCACGTAATAGGAATTCTCAAAAAAAATGGTGTCAATGTCGCTTTCATCCACAAAATGATCGACCTGGATGATTTTGCTTTTTTCAGGTGCCGCAGCTTCAAAATCTTCCGGGTCCAGCAGGATATAATGTTCCTTTAGCTTATACGCTTTTGCAATGTTCTCCCAAGCCACTTCTTTCCCGGTATCTTCATTCACCCGCTTGAATTTAATGTGGCTCATATCGCGCGGATCGACCATGTCCAGATCCAAGGAACTTTGCTGTGTTGCGCTGTATAACTTTACGGGAATATTGACTAATCCAAAACTAATCGCACCCTTCCAGATTGCTTTCATATACTACAATTTTTAATGTCCTCCCCCTTTGTCCCCCTCCGAAGGGGGAGTTTTTAAAATCCTCTCTTGTTTTTAAGGTCATTATTTAAAAAATTAATTTATCTGAAAAACAAGAATCATTTCAATCGAAGCCAGATTCGCTTCCCCCTTTGGAGGGGGAATGAGGGGGAGGAAAAACGAATTTCAAAACGCATGCTCATCACTTACCCGGTCGTAACATGCTGCCGGGTTGATAAATATCCACAAACAACTCACCCCTCCTGTCAATACTTGCCCGGTGCATCCGGTCGCAGTTAAAAGAAAAAACCACTTCTCCCTGTTTATTCACACTGATCATTCCAACATCTCCGGCAATGGGATTATCGGTATTATTAATTACAAAATCACATGCTTCCTGCAAAGACATTCCTTTTAGTTCCATCAGCATGGCTGCTTTGTGTGCAACGACATTGGTGATTATCACTTCGCCGTCACCGGTACAAGACATAGCACAATGGGAATTGGCATAACAACCGGCCCCGATCATACAACTGTCACCGACACGCCCCGGAAGGCTATTGGATATTCCTCCGGTTGACGTTGCAGCTGCCATGCGACCCATCGAATCCAAAGCAACACACCCCACTGTTCCATGTCCGGAACTTTTCTCTTCTTTCAGGTCATTCAATTGCCTTTCCACGATGAAATAGTTATCCGGCATAAGCTCCAGCGAATGAAGTTCTGCCAGTTTCAAGGCGCCATACCCTGCCAGGTGTACGTGTTGGGTATTGCTCATCACTTTTCTTGCCAGGGAAATGGGATTCTTCACTTTCGTTACCATGGAGATCGCACCTGCTGCAAGTAAGTTCCCATCCATGATCGCTGCATCCATCTCCACCATTCCGTCTGCATTCAGTGCTGCACCTCTTCCGGCGTTAAAGAGCGGATTATCTTCCAGTACACGAACAGTCGCTTCAACGACGTCAACAGCCGACGCGCCGTTTACCAATAACTCGTATCCATGTTCTATTGCGATTTTCAAGCCTTCCATGTAACTGTCATAATTGGCTTCAATAAACTCGCTGTTCTGTCCGGCTCCGCCATGGATAGCAATTGCAACTCTATTCATCTTCTGTCGGTTTTATATGTGAATAACTCAATTTACAGGTATGGATATTGAACTCGCAATTTCGAACCAACAGATGCACCCGCAGGTTATCTACGTAGATCGGATCGCCTTTATCCACATCACTGACGTTTGTTTGTTCAATCTGTCGTGCATCAATAATAACAACCATTCCTGATCCCAAACATTGCGCTTTACGACCTTTTCGGATCAATAACGCAGTATCTTCTCCCAGCCCGATTCCCAGTTGATTGGAATTCGAAATAACGGCATGTGCCAATCTTCCGAATCGTCCCCTGCGGATAAAATGCGTATCAATAATACAATCTTCGATCAGCCCCAAACCGGAACTGATCCTCAAATCGTAATCAATCAACGCTTCATTCGTACCACCGCTTTGGATCATGAGTTTCGACATCACCATTGCCCCGGCGCTTGTCCCCGCAACGGTAAAATTCGAATCGGTCTTATATCGTTTATGAATCGCATCAGATATCGGGGAACCGCCGATAATGGTTGCGATCTTGAACTGGTCTCCTCCCGAAAACATAATCGTATCGGCTTTATTCACCCGTTCCAGGTATTCGTTATTCTTGGTATCAGCAATACTCTGGATGTCCAAAAAACCAACGTTGGTATATCCAACCTTACTAAAAGCTTTCTCATAACTGGCGCGAATTTCCAACGGAAAACCGGTCGCGGTTGTGATTACTTCAATCCGGTCATCCAGTGATTTTTCAGAAACCAATTCTTTTAATATTTCAAGGTGCACAAATTGTTTGTTATGTGCAGCTATCGGAACCTGATTTTCACCTTTATCTTCGGCCCCGCCGATAAGTAAAAGTCTGCCTTTGGGTACCATGTGGAGTGTTTTTTAATTAAGAAACTTTAGACATTGAGTAAAGCAGTTTCTCCTGGAGTCTTCGCACCAATTCTATGGAGTGCTTTACATGGTCCGCACACACGAAAATGAAGGCTTCCTGCGGTGCATTCGTTACTGCAAACTCGATTGCTGCGGCTTCATCGGAAATCACTTCGACCTTGGGATTCACATTCACCGAATGGATTCCTTCCATGATCAGAGCGGTGAGTTCTTCGTTTGTTCGCCCCCGCCCATCTTTGTCATGACGAATAATGATCTCATCAAAAATGGATGCCGCATATTTTCCTAAATTGCGAATATCTTGCTCCCGCCGATCGCCTGTTGCCCCGATAATACAAATCTTGGAAGATGCTTCCACTTTTGCCATGTATTTCCAAATACTCTCAAACCCGGAAGCATTGTGCGCATAATCAAGCATCAACTGGCAATGAGCAAATTCGAACAGGTTCATTCTTCCCGGTGTCAATTCAGGTGAAGGAATAAACGAAGTAAGTGCCAGGCGGAGATCTTCTATCGTGAATCCTGAAACAATCCCGGCTGCAATGGAAGGTAATACATTCGCTACCATAAATTCTGCTTTTCCGCCTAAAGTGATGGGAGTGCGATTAACAGCCAGGATCCGGATAACTGTTTCTCCCGTCTGAACAACAAAATAGCCGTCCTGTACGAAAACAGCCATTCCTCCCTTCATGCAATGTTTTATTATCCGCTCATTGCTTTGTTCCATGCTGAAAAGGATGACTTTTGAAGACACTGCATCACGCATGTTGTAAACCAGGTCATCGTCGGCATTCAAGATCGCGTAACCATCATCGGAAGTACTTCTCGCAACCACTTCCTTCACCTGTGCATAATCTTCCAGGGTGTGAATGTCGTCGATTCCCAAATGGTCTTCCGTTACATTGGTGATAATGCTGATATCGCATTCGTCGAAAGCCAATCCGGAGCGAAGGATTCCACCACGTGCGCATTCCAGTACCGCAAAATCAACCGTCGGATCAGTCAGGATTGTTTGTGCGCTCTGCGGCCCGCTGCAATCTCCTTCCCGGATCGTATGTCCGTTGATATACACTCCTTCTGTTGTCGTATATCCCACGCTTTTACCTGCTTTCTGTGCCATGTGTGCTACCAACCTGGTTGTTGTCGTTTTCCCATTTGTTCCAGTAATTGCAACGATCGGAATTCTTCCGTTTGAACCATCCGGGAAAAGCATATCGATAACCGGTTTTGCTATATTACGCGCAGTTCCGTTTGAAGGATGCGTATGCATTCGGAAACCCGGACCCGCATTTACTTCGATCACCGCCCCATTTCCTTTTTGGATTGGCTGTGTAACATCTTTTGCCATAATGTCGATCCCGCAGACATCCAGGTGGAACAAACGCGCAATTCGTTCAGCAAGGAATACATTGAAGGGATGCACACTGTCTGTTACGTCAGTGGAGGTTCCTCCGGTTGAAAGATTAGCCGTTTTCTTAAGCATAATCTCTTTTCCGAGAGGCAAAACATCGTTCAGGCTCAAGCCTGCTTCTTTCAAAAGTGCTTTGGTATGGTAATCAATCTTAATTTTAGTCAATACATTTTCGTGCCCCGCCCCACGGTTTGGATTTTCATTCTCTTTCGCGATCAGTTCGCGGATCGTTAACTGTCCGTCTCCCCTGACGCAAGCCGGAGTTCTTTCTGCAACCGCAATGAGTTTATAGTTAATCACCAAAAAACGGTAATCTGCCCCTTCCACATATTCTTCGATGATAATCCTGTCGGATATTTTCCAGGCCTGATTCGCAGCTTTCAGCGCAACTTCTTTATTCCGGATATTGGCAGTAATTCCCCTGCCGTGATTTCCATCAATGGGTTTAATCACCCAGGGAAAAGGAAACTCTTCCATTGCCTGTTGCAATTCCTTTTTAGTATCAATGGTCATTCCTTTCGGAACTGAAATCCCGGCCTTGTCCAGGACTTCTTTTGTGAACCATTTACAGGCAACCGATTCTACCGCCAGGTTATTCGTTGTTCCCATGACCGTAGCGCGGAATAACTGTTGATTCCGGCCATAGCCAAGCATGTACAATGAGTTATCATCCATGCGTGTAACCGGGATATTTCTTCGGATCGCTTCGTCCAGGATCGTTTGAGTACTTGGACCGGCCATTTCATCCGTCCAGATTTCTTTCAGTGTTTCAATAACGGTTTTTACGTCAAAAGACCTTTTTTCCGCCATTGCTTTCACAAAATCGACTGCAGCCTTTCCTGCATAAATTCCCGCTTCTTCGGATAAATAAGAGAAAACAACTTTATAAATCCCATACTCACCTGTGGATCTCGTTCTTCCGTAGCCGCAATCCATGCCCGCCATTACCTGGAACTCAAGCGCTACGTGTTCAATCACGTGCCCCAGCCAGGTGCCCTGTTCCATTCTTTCACAAAACCCGCCTGCTTTTCCTTCTGAGCAACGGTGTTCGTATAAAGATGGCAATGCCTTCATAATTCGTTCGTAAAAATTCGGGATTTTGTTTGTTGGGAGTTCTTCATACTTCTCCAGATCCAACTTCATTACGATCAGTTTCTGCCTGTAATTCGACCAGTAATTCGGTCCGCGCATTACCTGTATATTCTTAATTTCCATGATTTATTAATTAAATAGTGTGTGCCATTTTTTAGACCGAAAAGCATCTATAAACGACTGTATCCCAATACCCATCAGCCTCGTAGGTAAAAATAGGGTGGTATAAAAACTACTTACTTACACAATTCTTCGGTCGATTTACATAAATCCTATAATTGTATTTTTTTAAGAGTCAAAAGGTCAGTTAAGGAGCTTTCCAATATCCTATGCCGGATGGTCCGTTCGAGTATCCCACTTGCCGTTCTCGATACGCTATCTGCTGTGGCAGATAGAACCCGAACTGACCATGTGGGATGTATCGAGAACAATCCCGCAAGAGGAATCGAGTCGGCATTATTTTCTATTAAAAAAAGCTAAAACATACATTTCGGAAAGAAATGGAATACTGGATTGTATTCCTTTCGTTAAAGCCATCAACCCTTTGAGAATCCTGCTAATCCGGAATTCATAACTCGGAATTCGGAATGGTATAAAGTGTGAATAGTGCAAATTTTCAACAGTTAAGTGTAACAGGATTTTTTCCAAAGCTTCTGAATTTTAGTTCTCTCACTAATAGCGCTTTGCTTGATATGTGGGTCTAACAATATATCTGTAACCAAAAAAATAATGATCATGAAAAGTGTAAGAATAACAGCAAGAAGAAGTTTAGCTTATTTAGGAGGATTGAGTTTGGGATTATTCATTATCCATGCCTGTGGAAACAACAATCCGGATGATCCGAAGGAGATCGCAGAAGATCAGAACGAAGAGCGTTTTGAGGACAGAAAATCTGAAAAGGATGCAAATTTCTTAGTAGAAGCCGCGGCAATTAATCTGGAAGAGATCAAACTGGGAGAACTGGCGCAGCAAAAAGGGATGATGGAAGATACCAAGGCCCTGGGTAAGATGATGGTGAAAGAGCATACGGCAGCCATGAACGAATTGAAAGCGCTGGCCGACAGTAAATCAATCACTATCCCGGAAGTTTTAACCGAAGACGGACAGGATGCCTATGATGACCTCGTTGAAGAAAAAGGAATGAATTTCGATAAAGAGTATTGCAGCATGATGGTCAGAGGACATAAAGCTGCGATCCGCAAATTTGAGAATGCTTCTTCCAATGCAGAAGATCCGGATATTCGCAACTGGGCAACATCTATGCTTCCGTCTCTGCGCGCGCATCTTGAAAACTCCAATATCTGCAAGGATAAAAGTAAAGAAATGAAGTGAGTCAGGAACCAAGAGTCAAGGGCGGACTTCATGAATCAGGGAGGCTTTAGGATAAGACTCGTCCTGTCTCATGACTCTTTAAGCCCTGGCTCTCAAAAAAATAAATAATAACACATAAAACACAAGCAAAATGGGAACAAATAACCAAGAGATCATAGACTGTTTAAACAACCTGGTACAGATCAATAATGACCGTATCCAGGGGTATTTGACAGCTTCGCAGGAAACAGACCAGAACGACCTGAAAAGTGTTTTTTCAGAAATGATGACAACCAGCCAGGAATGCCGGCGTGAATTGGTACAGGAAATTACCAAACTGGGAGGAACTCCGGTTGAAGGCACTACCGTTTCGGGAAAACTTTACCGTGTATGGATGGACATCAAATCCGCTCTTACGAGTAAAGATCGAAAGGCTATCCTGAATTCATGTGAATTCGGAGAAGATGCGGCCGTGAAAACTTACCAAACGGAAATTGACAGTGATGCTTTGAACGGAACGGAATATTTATTGCTTGTAAAAGAACAATTCTCAAAGATCAAATCAGGACACGATAAGATCAAGCAATTACGTGATGCTGCCAATAATGCCGCTTGATTGCCTGAGATACAGGTATAACCTTGTTCTTAAACACTATTCATAAAGGGCTGTCCGAAATAGACAGCCCTTACTTTTTTAACTAAGCCAGTAATTTCCTTTTCCGTTTGGGATACTCCAATTGATATGTCAGCAGATCGAATTTACACCCTTTAACCAGTAAATGTACCCTCAGATTGTCTACATAAACAGCAGAATCATCCTCTGCTTCATTGATATTTGTTTCTTCAATAACCCTGCCATCAATTATAACAACCATCCCTGATCCCAAACATTCGGCCTCATGCCCTTTTTTAATAACAATGGCCGTATCTTCTCCCAACCCGATCCCAATATGTCCCGGATTACGTATGATTGAATGAGCCAGCCTGCTAAACCGACCGCGTTTGATAAAATGAGTATCGATAATACATCCTTCCACCAAACCAATTCCGCCCCCGGTCTTAAGATCAGATTCGATCAATGCTTCATAGGAACCTCCTCTCTGGATCATTACTTCAGGAATTACTGCAGCCCCTGCGCTTGTCCCTGCAACCGTAAAATCTTTGTCAGTAAAATACTTATCCCTGATCGCATCAGAAAATACAGTTCCTCCCAATATCGTTGATAGTTTTAACTGGTCTCCACCGGCAAACAAAACTGTTTTCGCTTTTTTTACCCGATCAACAAACTCTTCCTTTCGGGCTTCTTTTTTATCCTGTATATTGATGAACCCGATATTTTTATACCCGATCTTATCAAATGCACGCCGGTATGCCCTTTTTTGTTTTTCAGGTTCATTTGAAGCAGTGGTTATCACCTCGATTCGCGGGTTACTCATTTTACCCGTTACCAGGCACTTCAGGATCTCCATTTCCTCAAAATTTGGATTATCAGATTGCATGGGAAGTTTCTCTACCCCTTTGTCTTCAGCTCCGCCAATGATTAATAATCTACCTTTTGGAATAGTCTGCTGATTCATGATTTCTGCTTTATATGTTTCTGAAATGAAGCGAAATTCCAGGAATCATAACAGATAAAGAAGGGGCTATTGCCCCCTCAATCTACCTAACTCCTAACTTGGTTTTCCTACATTACCAACTAAATACATCACAGCTAAGTTAAAGTCCATCCGGCCATAAGAGCTTACAATTCTTCTTAAAGGATTTACATAATTCATACTATTTGGAGCCGGCACAGCTTACTGAACTGTTGATCTTTCCAATTCAATCCTTAAAGTTGAAAAGGTACAAAACAGCTAACTAATTCTACACCCTATTTAGATTATCCTTGATTGATATTTTCCAATGTGAAGTTGAATGGAGTTGATGAATCGCCTGGTCCGCCTCCTGTCATTACGATATCTGCACTTGTGATACCCAATAAGTTGATTTCTGTGTTAACCTGAGAAATGATTGCTGAATTCATCACATCACCTTCCTCGATCTGAGAAATTACCCCGATGTAAATACGCGGTTGAAATTCGAACACCGCTTTTTGCCCCGGTGCCAAACCTGTTTTAGTAGCAAGTAATCTTCCGTTACGATAACAGTTCGCGCTGATAGCCCCCATATCTAATTTGTTTCTTACCTCAACTTCACTTGGGCTTGCAGCAGGAGTTGCTGACAATTGAAGCATATCTCCTGAAACAGATTTGATCATGTCAAATGCCTGTGAATCGTAAGCAGTAAGCTGAGGAGTGAAGTTTCCATAAGAATCACCAACTGACACCTCGATGTTTATCGGGTACGTGAACGGATGGTTCTCCAATCGTCCGCAATTCTGAATGACTTTCCATGCTACTGCCGAGTCTCCGAAACCTTCTGCAACATTTTGTTGGAAGATAACTATTCTATTGTCATTTGTGTCATTCGATTTGTTAATGAAATTCAGTTTAATAGCGTTCATAAATAATGGTTTAATTCACCTTAAAACTAATCCAAAAAACGATTAAACGGAGAAACGGCCGAAATAAAAAACAGGAAGCAGATACGAATCGCCCGGTTTGTATTATGGAATTCACATTTAGGTGATCATTTCCGCTTTCTGCAAGGGATCAGGAGGTAATAAAAGAATCTCATGTTTTAGTTTGTAAACCTTTTAGTTAATTCGTTTCCAATTTGAGTGGTGATATATCATTAGCTAATATCACAACGCCTTTCCGGATTACATAAATTCTATCGTTTCAATGATTTTGTGGTGATTTGGAGTAAACCAATTAATAAAATGGTTTACTATAAATATGCTTTGGTTGTAAACCTTTCTGTTTTACAAATCGTTTATCGGGACGTTTCCTGTTAACCACACCTTCTATTTTAACTGGTATTTTGCAAATTTATCCACCTCACTAACTAATCTCTCCATCATTCCATCTTCCAATGTTTCCAAAATCCAGGTAATCCAGCCACAAAATTCGTGTGAAAATGACAGATAAACTTGGAGAAATGGGACATCCGTTTTTTGCATTGCAAAAAAAAGCCAAAACTGTGAGTTATGTAAGCTTGTGAAATTTGAATATAACAGAAATACTGGCCATTTCAGCCACCTTTAATTTGTAATCATAAATGATCAGATATGAAAAAGATTTTAATGATAGCTGCGGCACTGGTCACGTTTTCCGCAGCATTTTCCCAGGGAGAACCCGCGGAAAAAACCAAAACATTTTCACTGGGACCGGCTATTGGTTTCGGGCATACGGGTATCCGGAATACAGTTGGAACGGATATCTTCAAACCTAATTGGAGTGCCGGTGTAATTTTAAACTACAGTTCCCGCAAACATTGGGGTTTTGCCGCAGATGTGCTGTGGTCAATGGAAGGGGCACGTGTTGAAAGTAGCGGTGTTGAAGGGGATCTTACGTTGCAATATATTCGTGTACCGTTGAAACTCGCCTATTATTTCGGGGATTTTGAGAATGATTTTCGCCCGAAAATTACCCTGGGGCCATCCCTTGGGTTCCTCATTGATGCAGACAGCGATCCGAGTACAACCGGGTCAACAGACGTTACTTCCTTTTACAATAAATTCGATATCGGGTTAAATGCTTCTCTTGGTTTCAACTGGAAATTGGCAACCAATATGTGGCTGAACACGGATTTTAATTATTACACAGGCTTCACAACCATCCGCAGTAATCAATACAATTCACATTTCGGAGTACAGCTTGGATTGGCGTTCGGGTTGTAGGCAGTGAGATAGTGAACAATAAAAAAAGCCCCGACAATAAATGTCAGGGCTTTTTTATTTTTAGGCTATTGCAATACCAGTTGTATTTTTTCACTGCCGCTTTCAGAACTGATCGTCAGGATATACGACCCTTTTTTGAGGTGCAATTCTTTTAATGATAGAGCTGCCAGGCCGTTCGTTGTCAACTGCGAACCGGATAGAATCAATTTACCCGTCAAATCGGCAAGCGTGATATTTAATTTGGAACTGTTCCCTCCTTTGATCCAAAGTTCATCTGAAGCAGGATTAGGGAATACCTCATACACTTTTTCCGATTGGATTTCAGTCACGGAAGCGGTAATTGGCCCTTGCTGGTATTTGTTAAAGAATTTCCAGATTTCCGTTGTGTAGAAAATATCATTCGCAGGTGTTAACCATACATGATCGGCCCCGTTAACCTTGTAAAACTCAACTGAAGTGTTACTTTGACCACCGGAATAGATGTAATGGTCGATCGTGTAGCCATCACTTTGTGTATCCGGAACTGAAATATGCTGAGGAGTCGGATTACATTGATCGTTTTGTACCCAAAAATTCACTAACGAATCTGCACCGATCCCACTCGCATTTCCGGCATAAGGAACTGTTTGGTCCGTTGTACCATGGAAATGTGCAATTCGTACGGCACCATTCGGATCATAACTTGGTAATCCTGTCCCGAAAGTTCCGGAAACGGTAGCAAAAGCTGTAAACCGGTGATTCAATGCCACTGCCAAACGATTGGTCATAAATCCGCCCATGGAAAATCCACAGACATAGACACGATTCGAATTGATCGCATAATTTGCCTGGATCGTATCCAGCAGATCATCAATAAACGCCACGTCATTGATCGACGAATTCGGGAAATATCCCATCATTCCAGCACCTGAGTTCCAGGCTGTTCCCGCCAGCTGATCGGTCATCGCCTGTGGAACAACCACAATAATATTTGCAGTATCCGCCACATAATTCATCCCAATCCCACTGAAATTAGTCATATTATCACCCAAACCATGCAAGGTAAGTACCAATGATGCCGGTTGAGAAGCAGAGTAATTCGGAGATTTATACACGCGGTATTGGCGTACATTTCCCTGGTGTGTAAAACTTTTATTTTGCCATTGGGCAGAAGTAGGTTTGACAAAAGCAAGAGCGCTTATTGCCATTAAAAGAGTAGATAGTTTTTTCATTTTCTGGTTTTTGACAAAAATATCGTAAAAGGGTATTTTATCATTTGACATTTATCAAATTCGCTCTTGAAAATGTCAAAAAAAAGGAACTTAATCCTTTTGGGCCCGGATCCTGCTGAGTGTTTCCTGGGTAATTCCCAAAAAAGTGGCAACGAATTGAAGTGGCAACCGGTGAATGATCCTCGGGAAGCGTTCCTGTAATTTACGGTAACGGATCTGGGCAGAATCAGAAACCAAATCCTCGATCCGGTTTTGCTGGACCAGGATCACATAGTTATACAACAAACGCCCGATCCGCTCTGCTTCGGCAAAATTCCGGTAGAAATTTTCCAATTCGGCATGATTAATGGTCCAAACCACAGCAGGTTCCATAACTTTCACCGTTCTTTTGGATGGATTGCGTGTCAAAAAACTAATAATGTCACCTCCTATTCCACCTTCTGCGTAAAATCCGGCACCGATTTCTTTCCCATCAACCGACATGTAATTACAGATCAATCCCTGCTCAATAATGTACACTTCTTCTGCAGCTTTTCCGGGGGTGTTCAAAATAGCTCCTTTTGGGTATTCATTTCGTTGCAGTAAATTAAAAAATGCAAGTTGTGCCCCTTCCGATAAACTGAAAATACTGTTTGCAGAATCCTCTCCACTTGCAGATTGAATAATGTGGTAAAGGATTTCAATAATTTTCTCCATCTAGTAGTATTGACAATGTTTCCGTGAAAATCGGAAAAAAAAGATGAAGTAAGATTAATTTATAAAACAGAAATATAAGTTAAGTACATGAAAAAGGGGCCGAAGCCCCTCTTAACCTAAAAAACTTAAACCAAAATATTGTGCTACTACAACTCTTGATAGGACTAAATTACTTACTCATCCTTGGTCACTCTTTACACTTTCCTTCAAAGGATTTACACATTCTTTTGAATTTTACTGTTTTTATACCTATTCCTGCATCAGGGAAATGATGTTCTTTGACGGATCAGTAAACCAGGCCATAGCCGGTCCATGTTCACCACGTGAAATTCCTTTCGAGTCGGTTTTGATATACGGCATATCGTATTGAAGAAAAGAAACTCCTTTCTTGTTGAGTTCGTTTACAGCATCATCAATATCCGTAACCGGAATATTCAAAACGGTAAATGTAGCCGGAACATGATCCTGTTTCGGATAGATAATGACTTTCATCCCGGAATTGATGTGAATTGTCAACATCGACATTTCTCCCTTCTCTACCTCCAGTCCAAGCACATTTTTATAAAAGAAGTATGCCTCATCCGTGTCTTCAGCCGAAAAGCTGCTAAAAATTTTATCTCGCTGTATCATCTTGTGTTTTTTTATAATTTCTAATTCATTTCGATGTGAGTTACGGAATCAGACAAACGCACTATAACCGGTTATCGCCCGCCCCACAATCAGGGTATTGATCTCTTTCGTTCCTTCATAGGAATAAATCGCTTCCGCATCAGCTACAAACCGGGCAACGTCGTATTCCAGTAAAATCCCGTTTCCTCCCATTACTTCACGTGCCCTGCTTACAATATCACGTGTACGCAAACTACAGAACACTTTTGCCAGGGAAGCGTGTTCGTCCGTCAATTCTTTTTGGTCCTGTAACTCGGATAAACGCGCCACCATGGTTTGCATCGCCGTTAAATTGGTGAGCATTTCCACCAGGTGATTTTGTATTAACTGGAAAGAGGCGATCGGCTTTCCGAACTGTTTCCGTTCCTGCGTGTATTTCAGTGCGGCTTCGTAAGCTCCACGGGCACAACCTACCGCAAGCCAGGCTACACCCGCGCGTGTCATTCGTAATACATTTGCCGTATCCTTAAAGGAATTGGCTTTTTGTAAACGATCTGCTTCCGTCACCTCACAATCGGTCAAAGTCACCACCCCATTTTGAACAATCCGAAGTGCCATCTTATCTTCCATTTTTTCAACCTGTAAACCCGGATTTTCTTTCCTCACCAAAAATCCCTTGACCTGTTTATCTTCTTCGTCTTCTGCCCAGATAATGATTACATCTGCAAATGTGGCATTACCGATCCATTTTTTTTGCCCGTTCAGGATCCAGGAATCCCCATTCCGTTTTGCTTTCATGGTTAATCCACCCGCGACCGCAGATCCTACTTCCGGCTCTGTCAATCCGAATGCGCCTATTTTCCGTAAACTTTTCAATTCCGGAAGCCATTCCCTTTTCTGCTCTTCAGAACCCAATAAATAGATGGAACCCATCACCAGGCCACTTTGGATTCCGAAAAAAGTAGCAAACGAAGCATCTACTCTCGCCATTTCCATTGCCAACACACCTTCTATCAGGCAAGATCTCAGCGGATCACTGAAACCTTCATACGCAATACCACAAATGTCCAATGCAGCTACTTTCGGAATCAGGGCATGGGGAAATTCTCCTCGCAACCAGTAATCATTCACAAGAGGTTTTACTTCTTCTTCCATAAAAGCCCTGACTTTTAGCTGAAGTGCCCTTTCTTCCCGGTTCAGTGTGTGACCGATGTTGTAAAAATCACCATCTATTGCCGGAAGTTCTTTCTTTTCGTGAGTTCCTCCAATCCATTTCATCAGGCCTGCCAATTGCTTATCATCCAATTTCCCTACCTGGTCCATGACCTCGGCAAGATTTATCTTTTCGGATAAACGGACAAGTTGCTCCTGGTCCACTTGTTTAAACAAGCGATAAATTGTTCGGATATTCGAGAAAAACGACATAACTCCCGGATTTTCCTTCAATTTAGAACAAAAAGCCGTGGCGGATTCTTAAAAGAACTTAAAACTGGTTTACATCTGTAAGCTTTTCCAGAGCTGTGGGAATTAATTCGGAAACGGTAGGATGCAATACAACGGTATCGCGAAGTACCGTATACGAAATACCGGAGACCATCAGGTTCAGGATTCCTGAAATAATTTCATCTCCCCCGACCCCTAATACCGCAGCACCGATAATGGTATTGTCCTTCTCATTGATGAGCATACTCATAAAGCCCCTGGTCTCCCCTTTTTCAATCGCTCTGGCTACTTGCGACATTTCCCGGCGCGCTTCCCTGATTTTCAGTCCTTTCTCAAGCGCTTCTTTTTTTGTCATGCCGACCCTTCCAAGCGGCGGATCGACAAAGAGTCCGTAGGTTGGAATGCGGTCTGAAATCTTTCTTTTTTTCTCCTCGAATAAATACGATGCTACAATTTGAAAATCATTGTACGAAGTGTGTGTGAAAGCACCTTTTCCATTGCAATCTCCAAGTGCAAATACATCCGGCACACTTGTTTCACAGTAATCGTTTACGGTAATATATCCTCGTTTATCGGTCTTGATTTTTGTTTCAGCCAAGTTCAGTTGATCCGTATTGGGAATTCTCCCGATCGCCAAAAGCAAGTGAGTAGCAGAAACAACATGATCTGCAGCATCTGTTCGATAGCTAAC
Organism: uncultured Flavobacteriales bacterium; assembly: GCA_946480815.1. Next base: position 16,075 of record CAMLLB010000029.1, on the reverse strand, counting down.
CCGGATCTTCCCAGATTTACCTTCTGCAGAAATAGTGCCTGCTTGTTTGATAAATTTTACCCCGTCACTTTCCAGGTTCTCCTGGATAACTTTACTTGTCTCTTCGTCTTCACGACTGATTATCTGGTCGGAGCGTTCAATGATCGTTACTTTGCTCCCAAACCGTCTGAAGAGCTGTCCGAATTCGAGCCCGATGTAACTGCCGCCGATAATAACCAGGTGTTTGGGCACTTCCGTCAGTTTCAAAATGGATTCATTGGTGAGGTATTCCACATTGTTGTACTCCTCAGGAATTAACGCGCGCGCACCCGTATTGATAAATATCTTCGGCGCCGTATATTTTTTGCCGTTTACCCGGATAACATGATCGGACACAAAAGATGCTTCACCTTTGATCAGGGTAATTTTAGCATTGCTCCGAAAACTTTGCCGGATCGATTGGACCGAATCTGCTACTATCCGGTCTTTACGGAGTTTAATCTTTTTAAGGTCTGCAAAAGACTTCCCTTTCAGAGAAATACCCAAATCTTTTGAGTGTTCTGTCTCCCACATGCGTCGGGCGCTGGCAACATAGGCTTTTGTAGGAGTACAGCCTGTATTTACACATGTTCCTCCAACAGTGTTTTTCTCTATAATTGCCACAGAGAATCCTTCATCGGCAAGTTTGTGTGCCAAAGGAGTCCCCGCTTGCCCGGAACCGATAATGAGTGCGTCAAAATTTTTCATGCCTTATGATCCTTTTCTGAATAATGTGTTTTACATGCATACCTGCTACAATTTAGGATATCCCAGGAAATCTAAAAAATCAAGTTTGAGTTAATGACACTTAAAACTGATCTGTTGTCTTGATCCACGGCTTGAATTGGATTACCTTTACACCGGTAAAATCCCGGTAACAATGACTCCTGAAAACTTAGTGAAGCAGATCGAATTCATCAAGGAAATTGATAAAGTGAAATACATTCAGCGTAAAACAAAACTGTTCAACAGCGACCGGAATGAAAATGACGCAGAACACAGTTGGCACCTGGCAATGATGGCCCTGGTACTGGCAGAACATTCCAATGTTCCCGTTGATTTGCTGAAAGTGATTAAAATGGTCCTGATCCACGACATCGTAGAAATAGATGCCGGAGATACTTTTATTTATGATACCGAAAAGAGCCATTCCAATTCGGATGAAGAACGCCTGGCTGCACAGCGTATTTTTGGAATGCTTCCGAAAGAACAAGCTGAAGAATTGATCGCAATTTGGGAAGAATTCGAAGCGGGTATTACAAATGAGGCCAAATTTGCCCGTACCATGGACCGCCTGGAACCTTTATTGCAAAATACTTCCAATAAAGGCGGGACCTGGAGCGAATTCGGAGTGAATTATGAAAAGGTCCATGAGAAGAAAAGCATCATGAAAGAAGGTTCAGAGAACATTTGGTCTTATGCCAAAGAACTGATCAATGAAAGTGTGAAAAACGGGATTTTGAAGAAAGGCTGAAATTCAACCGAAAGCCTACCTATCCTCGGTTAAATGCTTTTTGGAGCATCTGTGATCCCATCTTTAAACCCATCGCTGTGATTCGCTTCTCCCACATGTCCTCCACCAGCCAATGCTTTCTTGGAGGCGGTACCCGTGAACGAACCCGAGCGACCCGCAATAGTCCCTTCAAAATCTGCACCGCCACGAATTTTTGTAATGTCCCAACCATCTGCAGCAACAGCAAACGGTCCGCTTAGTGTTGCATCACTCTGAAAATTGAAAGGAGTTCGCTCCTCTCCGAAATCCATGATAGAATTCGTTTTCCATTTTCCTGTTCTGGTTTTGCTTTTCTCAATGGCCTCTTCTTCTGAATCCGCAGTATGTTTTTCAAAAAACTCTGCGGTAGCGGTCATTTTTTGTATTGGTTTGGAATTATTTGCGGCCTCCTGTAATTTTCGCTGAGCAATGGCTTCCGGGCGGTTATCTACCAGTTGAAAAGTTGCCCCCTCTGTACGTTTTTTTTGAGAAACAGCATCGGATTGACTCTTCTTGTGTGTTTTGTCGGTGTGCGTATTCATACTTCCAGTGAATAGTTTATTATCTTAATTCAATGATAATCAATAATATTGAAAAACAACACGTTAGCAGTCAAATAAAAATCCATCCCCTCATTCCATTCGAAAGATCAGCGAAACACCATAGGTTCTTGGCGCTCCCAAATGAACAGCTCCAAAGTCGTACGCATAATCAATGAAACGGGTATCCGTCAGGTTCCGTACCCAAATCGCTGATTCGAACTGTTTGTAAACGATTCCGGCTCGCACATTCAGCAAATTGTATGCTTCCTGGGAAATTTTATTGGCCAGATCGAAAAAGTGTTTACCGATGTATTTCCATTCTGCCCGTAAAATCGGGTGCAGGGAACTGTTTGTTGGAATGGTATATTGAAATACCAGCAAAGATGTCACGTCAGGAGTAAAAAGCTGACGACGATTATCGAGTTGGACGGCTTCCCCGTTTTGAGAAAGCACTAACGACCGGTACCGTGCATCCGTATAACCGAACTGGTAGCGGACTTCCAGCTGTTTAACCGGAAGTGCTGAAAGTTCCACCTCAACGCCTTTACTGATCAATTTCCCCACATTACGGGTCACGGTAATGGCCTCCGGGAGGATCAACGTTGGTAACTGGGCGTTCAATACAGTGGTATAAAAAGCCGCAAAGTGAATGTATAATCGATCCTTTAATAGACTGCTGCGAATCCCCACCTCAAAATTATCACTGAACTCAGGATCAAATGCATATAAGGGCGGTTGAGAAGGATCGTTCGATAATTGCGTCAATCCGCCGGGACGAAATCCCCTGCTATAACTTGCATAAGCTGCTGAAGCTTCGTTAATCCGGTAAAGGATGCCTGCTTTCGGTGAAAAAGCCGCAAATTGTGCCTTCCCCGTTGTGTCGGAACGCAGAGCAAAAAGAGGTTCCGGATCGGGATCTTTCTGGTATTCACTTAACACGGATTGTGTTTTGTATTCGAGGTCATATCTTAGTCCTGCAGTTAATTCCAGCTTGTCGATCAGCACCAGTGTAGCCTGTCCGAATACAGCACTTCCAACGCTTTGGAACCGCGAAGTATTAATAACGGAAAATGCCGTATCAGGCGCACCGATCAGTAAGGCATCACTTCCATATCTGACCGCTTGTTTTACAAACGCTTCCTGGAAGAACAAATACGTTCCGGCAATCCATTTCAGGCGCTTTGCAGTTGCCGGTGAAGTAAACCGGAATTCCTGGGCCGGTACAGTCGTCCGGTTCCATTTGTCTCCGTAATTATTGTAAATAGATACGGCATCCATCGGAGAAAAATCGCCGTCGACAGCACCATCATAATAACGTTGATTGGTTTGAAAAGTCGATTGTGAAACAAAATGGAATTTCTTCCCGAAATAATGAATCGAAAGTGATCCGTTCAGTGTATTGTCGATCATTTTTGCAACTGCATCCTGGTTCAGGCGATAAGGCTGCTCAAAAGCTTCTTCTTTACCTGGTGAGAGCGGAAAGGCACCTTTGTTGCGGTGATGATGTTGCTTGAAATTGCCACGAATTGTCCAGCGTTCGTTCACCAGGCATTTCAAATTGTAACTGGCTGTGATACTTTGCTGCTGATCAAAAGACGTCTGATTGAAATCATTGGTGAAAAAACCATCGCGGGATTGATATACTGCCGAAGCACCTGCAAACAGCTTGTTTTTGACAAGTGGTGTGCTAATTCCGGCGCTATAGCGCTGCAACCCCACATTACCAAGGTTTACTTCTGCAAATCCCTTGGTTTTATTTGTTGGCTGTTTTGTTGTAATACTGATCACGCCACCCATCGCACCACGACCATAAAGTGTGCCTTGCGGACCACGCAGGAACTCTATTCGCTCCACGTCCAGCAATTCTGAAATATAGGTATCCAATCCGAACTGGTTGACCCCATCAATATACGTCGCTACCGCCGGATCATAAGAAGTGGATGTTATTCCCCGGATAGAAGTAACCGTTCGGTTATCACCCGGATTTCCTGCAAAAAGGTTCGGAGCGATCGCTGTCAGCTCTACCGTATTCCACAGCCGGAATTGGCTCACATCTCTTGCGGATAAGGTTGTGATACTGCCTGTAAAATCGCGTTGCAAGGTTTCCTGTTTCGTGGCAGATACCGTAACGGTCTCCAATGTCACAGTTTTGCTTGCCAGGATAATCTCGTGTTTCACAGTATCCGGAAAATGAATCCAATATTCATGTGTACCGGTAGTTGCAGACGAAACAGACAACAGGTATTCACCCGGCGGAAGCCCGGTAATCCGGAACATTCCGTCGGGACCTGAACTGGTTTCTGTTTCCGTATTCAATACCCGGATCTTTGCCCGGACAGGTTCGCCCGTTTCATTTCGTACGATACCGGAAAAATCCTGGGACATAGCCGGGAATGTCAGTAAGATCAACCACACTGACAACTGACATCTGAAAAAGCTCATTTTCCTTTGTAATGCTGCCATGCCCGCATGTACTTTGAAATATCTTTCAGATCGGATTTGGAAATTTCATCTTTTTTAAAAGAAGGCATCACTCCTAATCCATGACGGACCTGGAAACGTTTTACAAATTGAGGAACGGGAACAGGATTGATCGCCATGCCAAGACCACCTTCACCTGCCGGATGACACTTTTGACAGTATTGCATATACAGGCGTTCCCCATGTGCTATTTGCTCATTCAACGGAACGAATTCCTTTCCGGTTATCGGTTCCGATTTGCGAATACTGCAATAAGGGAAGAATATGGTTCCGAGGCACACGATAACCACCACTAGTAAGAACTTTTTCATAATTTCCTGATTTTCCAGATTACACCTGTTTTTGCTTGTGGTTGCGGACCTTCTTTCGTCATTTTCAGGATCCCGAAGTCGACGACATACATGGTTTCACCGCTGGGATCAAACTGAACCGAAAGCGGCCGTTCCAATCCTCCCGTACCCAACCAGGATGCAGGACCGTTCTTCCTGCCCACATTAACTGCAAAATCACGGATCACACCTGTCTTAACATCCACACGGACTATTTTAAACCCGACCGGAACCACTACATCACCAACCGCAGGTGCCATATCACCAAACTCCGCAATGAAAGCTTCCCCTACAAACCCAAATTTATTGCTTGTTGAAAAGTCAAATCCATTAGCCGAAGAATGCACTCCAAAGATTGCTGCTGGTTTCGGAGGATCATTGGGGTATTTTTGAAGTACCGGTTTCACCTTGTCTTTACCGGGCACTTTGAACTCTTCGTCGTTTTGGATAGGCTTCCCTTCTGAAAAATCCGGCCAGCCATACCACATACCGGTCTGAATTTCCCAGAGCACATCACCCGCTCCCCATACAGGCCGGCTTCCCCGATCGTCGTAACCATTTTCAGTAATGAATAGTTTCCCTTCATTGGAAAACGCCAATCCGTATGGATTTCGAAGTCCCCAAGCCACCAACTCCGGTTCTCCGCCTTCCAACGGAATACGCATAACCGCACCCGTGCAGGGAACAGCCCCCTTAATGACTTGTCCCGGGGAAACTGATTTCCCGAATGCCGAAAATGGTCCTGTAAGCGTCGTATCATCCGGGTTTTCCGTCAATACATTATCTGACGGATAATTCACCCCGTTTAATTGGATGTCTTTACAGGGAATATCATGAAAACCGGGTTTGCGCGACAACCATCCGAAGGAAGCGTTATCGGGTCCAACCACCGCGGAGTTCGTTGCAGTTCCCTGTCCAAAGTAAATGTAACCGTCTTTGATCACCGGACCATTGGTATGATGATCTCCGAAACTGGGGAGTTTATCCGTCAGTACCTTGATCGTTCCTGATTTTGAGATCCGAAGGATTTTCCCGCCATCAAGCGCTCCGCCTTCTGCAATGTAAAAATGTCCTTTATAATAAGCAACACCTGTCCAGGGACCGTTTTTGCCTCCTTCAGCGATTGTTGTCCGGGTGCCGTCATTGTTCAGGCGGATCAATTTCGGGACCGTCCAGACTTCACCGTAGCAATATCCTGTTTCTATAACGTAAGCATTCCCTGACTCATCAAAAGTAATAGCTGCAGGAAAGGTAAACTCGCTGGCAACTAACTCGATCTGATAACCTGGCATTAACGCAACATCAGCAGTATCAATAGTTCGCGCAGGGACCGTTTTGATCTGGCCGCCACCTTTTGACCTACGCATCGTATAACAAGCTGTCAGGGTCAATAAACCAAAAAGGACGAAAATGGAAAATAGTTTTCTATTCATAGCACATCGTTTTAAGAAGGCGGTTGTGAAACCAGTCATGAACGAATGCACCTGATTTGAGAATACTTCACTGACTGATTACTCCAAATTAGAGCAATCAGGGCGAAATCCTTTACATTTTCTTAGCGAGTATTTATAGAAGTTTTGGTAAATCAAAGCAAGGAACAGTTCCTTACTCTTCCGGAACGGTATACAAATGCTGGAATGCGTTCATCACTGCCTGGTGCATAATGGTCGCATGATTTTCGAGCGGTAAATAATCGAAGAAAATCTTGACATGCCCGTTTTTGGAACCTTTCAGTTTATCGGCCAGGAGATTCGCATCCACTTCCATTACACGCGGAGGTTCAGTGGGGGTCAAGCCTTCTTTCCCTACACCAACATAAATATCCGTTTGTTGGTTAAAGCCTTCTGACAACAGTTCTGAATTCAGATTTAAAAGTGAGCCGTTGTCCCACCATAAACTCGGGCTAATGATAATATAGCGGTTGAAAAGAGTCGGTTTTTTTAAGAGCACTTCCGTTGCAAATAATCCACCCAGCGATTGCCCGATCAGTGTTTTGTCTGTAGTTGCCTTGTATTTATTTGCCATAAACGGCTGCAATTCTTTTTCAATAAATGCAATGAATTTATCCGAATGCCCGGTTTTCGGGAAGCGTTTTTTCTGTTCTTCAATAGTCGAAGGAAAGGTAAAGTCCCGCTGTCTTTCAACTGAAGCAATTCCAACAACAATTGATTTTGGCACCTGGTTGATCCATTCAAAATTGTAGAATTGGACCAATCCTGCAATGTGAATGAAATCTTCATCTGCAGAACCATCCAGCAAATAAATGACCGGGTATTTGATGGAATCATTCGGATTGTATCCTTGCGGAAGGTAAATATTCACCACGCGCTTTTCACCTAATTCTTTGGATTGGATCTCATCAATTACGCCCAACACAAATGGTTTCGCAGTTTCGGTTTGTTTCGCTTTATTTTTCTGCCCAAACGATAGGGTACCCGTGAAAGCCAGGAATAAGAATAGAAAGGTGTTTTTCATGTTTGTAATCATACTATGACTTCAATAATACACAATAGATTCCAGATTGAGAAACAGAAACAGAAAACAGAATGAGGTAGAATTCGCTTAACTTTGAAAATGAAAACTTACAGGATATTTATATGCTGATCGATAAAATACTTTTGTTCCTCATCGGGACTTTTTTCCTGGTAAACTGTTCAACGAAAAACGAACGGATAGTGAAAGAGACAGAATCCCAGACCAAAAATTCCTCTTTGACTTCCGTCATTACCTGCCCGGAATGCGGTTACAAAAAACAGGAAATCCTGCCCACAGATGTTTGCCTGATTCGTTACACCTGTGAAAAGTGTCACATCGAACTTCTTCCGAAAAACGGTGATTGCTGTGTATTTTGTACGTATGGGACGCATAAGTGCCCGTCGATGCAGTGAACACAGAATACACAAAGTCTCGATAATAAGTAAACCGTCGCTTAATTCATTCAACAAAAAATTGTCATTTGGCAAACATTGATTAAATTGACACCCAATTAAATACCACTATGACAACAAACACTCACCCGTCTCACGACGCACTAATGGCAAACACTACGGAAGTATTGCAACAAACGTTGCTTTCCGGATTTGTCTTCAATGTCAATTTGCTCATGCAACAAATGGTTGCAAGTCAGCAGGCCTTACAACAAATTCTGACGGCATCAACTGCGAAAGCAGTAGCTGAAATCACGAATCCGAACAGCAAGAACGATGCTGTGGTCATTCAGAATGTGGACATTGTACTGAAGGCAATCCAGGAATCTTCGTCCTGTTACCTTCATTCAATCAAACAACTGACTGCTGAAGCCGAAAATGCTTTAAAAATGGTCGGCAAATAATCTTTCATTTTTCCATTATTCATCAAATTACTTTCATTATGGCAGAGAATTCAACAGTAAATCCTCAAATTACGGACGCGGTCACCCAGTCGAACGTAAAAGTTATGGCAGATGCACCGGCAATGGCATTAGCCAGTGTATACCAAGCTATGGCGCATAGTCTCGGAATTCTCTTTGAGAATGCAGTTACAGCTCAACAGAACATGAACACCATCGGCGAAGCTACAGTAACCCAAGGTGTCAAACTAATTTATTCCGTGGATACTACTGGTATAAGCCCCATTTCAGACACAACTAATACTAAATAAGAGTTTCTTCTGATATGAATTAATCAATAAGCAGATCCTTCAAATGTTTAAAACACTCTATGAAATTTCATAGGGTGTTTTTATTTTAAAAACTTAGCTCCTCAGAAGCAAGAACTTGGAATTCGGTCTCCTGGTATTTAGTTAAAAAACACATTAATCCGTTTTTACGTTTGAATCATAACACCTCAATAGTTGATTTATCAATAAATACGGACATTCTTCCTTTTTTATTTCATCAACTTCATACAGGTCTATTTTATTCAAATACAAATTGCAATAAATTGGCTCTCATCACTATACACATCTATTATGGAAACACTATTCAATAGTTCGTAATCCGGACACACCATTGTATCATCCTTTGAAAACCATCCGATCAGTAACACTATTCATTTTACAAATATGAAAACAAGAAATCACTATTTACTTGTGCTGTTCATGCTATTTGCAGGCGGCATATTCGCTCAAAATGTGAGTACCGGGCTGGACGCTCTCTTTGCCCCGACACCTGTTGGAAGTTTAGATGCCTGGTGGCAGATTACCGCCGGTCCGAACGGCGCCACACCTGCCCGCCGTGAAGCAACTTATTCTCCTTATTGGCAAACTACTCCGATGACCGGAACCAACGCCTGCTGGATTGATGAAACGGGTTCGATTTTCGGAAGTACGCCAGGAGATTACACCTTCGAACGGACATTTACTGTTAGTCCAACGGATGGCAGTATTGTCGCCGATTTCGGAATGGCCTGGGACGATATGCTGTTATCCGCAGAATTGGTACCTCCAAGCGGTCCAACTATTCCACTGACCGTACCGGTCGGTACACCAAACCAATACTGGGTAGGGCCATCTGTAAATTATACAGTTAACAGCCCGGTACCGGGAACCTGGAAAATTCGTGTAGTTATTCGTTTCATCGATAGCGTCGGCGGGTTCCTCCTTTCGGGAGAAGTAAAACATTGTCCGAAGTACAATATCAGTACGGGAATCGACAACTCAGGTGCAGCAATTGCGCTTGGTGCCACAGATCCGAACTGGACCATTTCTTCAGGTCCCGGCGGACCGGCTACACGTCGTGTTGCCAGCTTCCCTGGTTACTGGCAGCCAACTCCGGTTGCTCTTACGAATGCTTGCTGGATCAATTCAACAGGTACATACAATGACCCGGTTGGTGTAGAAACATTCGACCGCGATTTCGTTATCCCTTCCGGAGTTGCTTCATTCACCACTGCTTTCGGAGTTGCGTATGATGATGTACTTACTTCCCTTGAGCTCGTTCCTCCATCCGGACCAAGCATTCCGCTTGTTCCACCTGCTGCTCCGGCATATACGGTCAGCCCTGACATCAACTACACGGTTTATTCACCTATGCCGGGAACATGGAAAGTACGTGCAAAAGTGCAATTTATCGATCAAATAGGCGGCTTCATTCTTTCAGGTTACATCTCCACAAAGTGTAATGACGATCCAGAGCCATGCAATTGCGAATCCCTGCTTGCAGACTTCGGCTACACGCTCGACGCTGATTGTAATGGTCATTTCACAGGCAGCACCGGTAGTGACTGTTTCAGCGATGTCAATTACGAATGGTTCGTAGATGGTTCATCGGTTGGGACCGGGCAACTGTTCGACTATCCGTTCACCACGAATGGTGTGCATACCGTTTGTATGAAAGTAACCGCGGTTACACCTGATGGACAGGTATGCGAAAAGATCATCTGTAAAGATGTAATGGTACAATGTAATCCATGCAATTGTGAAGGATTAACCGCCAGCATGAACGTTTTAGTGGATGCATGTGTGGGTCGTTTCAATGCCACAGCACAAGGCAATTCCTGTATGCAAAACTTCACCTATGAATGGTCTGTAAACGGAATAGTTGTAGGTACAGCTCCTATTATGACATTCGTATTCCCGGGTAACGGAACATATGTGGTGTGTGTAAAAGTAACAAGCACGCTTCCTGATGGAACAGTTTGCGAAAAACAAGTTTGCCAGGATGTTCAGGTGGGCAACTGTACGGGTTGCAGCTGCGAACAGGTAAATGGAAACTTCCTGTACACTCCATTCAGTTGCGGCTTGGATCTAACTGCCCAGGCACTCATCCCGGCATGTATGACCAAAACAACTTATAACTGGACGATCAACGGCTCTCCGGTTGGAGCAGGCCCTGGCATCAGCGTTCCACTTCCTGGCAGCGGTGCGTATGTAGTTTGTCTGACAATTACGTCAGTGAAACCGAACGGACAAAAATGTGTTAAGCAAATCTGTAAGGATATAACGCTTAATTGTGGGAAATCATTATCACAAGGAAGAATGCAGTCATCATCGGACGAGACACAGGTAAACCTGTATCCGAATCCGGCAACTAATGAATTAAACGTAGATTTCTCTACCTCCGTAACTGGTGAAACGAAAGTGACCCTAAAAACGATAGATGGAAAAGAAATTGCACATGAAACGCGAATGACAGAAGCAGGTAATCAACACTTCCTGCTTGCAATTCCTTCCCATGTTTCAGCAGAGATCATTCTCGTAGAAATAGAGAACGGTACGGATCGCATTATCCGAAAAGTAACTGTTTCTAAGTAGCAGATCGAATACCAAAAATTAAAAACCGCTTTTCTGTTTTCGGATGGAAAAGCGGTTTTTTTATTTTAACTTGGTTTGGTGTGCAGTAGTTTCCATAATAGCGGGATAAATCCAAGTGAAACGGCTATAAATATTCCGACACGAACATAATTTAGGGTTTTCCAGACATTTGCCCGTTTTACCAGATCTGTAGTGGAATTTAGTCCTTCGGCAATTTTCTGAAATTCAATGATATTCGGAGCGAAATAGGAAAGTGTCCAAACCCTGACCGCAAAGTGAATGATGAAAAGTATCAGTAATCCGTTTCTTATTGCTATCAATTTCCAGCAAAAGACAATGGCCAGGATAAAAGTCAGTTCATGCAAGGAATGAAAAATAATCCAAAAGGTCTTTAGGCTCGCTCCGTTCCTGTCGATTAAATAGGAGAAAGATTGTGGTGGATTTGCCGTCCATTTGGGGACTAAAACTGCTGTTTCGAATAGCTGGGCTCCATTCATTAAAAAATAAGTTAGTGTGGTGACAAGCATCCACAATTCTGCTCTCGATAAATAATTTTCTGTGATATTCATGGCCTATTTTTTTAAGTTTTGAGTAACGCTTTTCATAATTTCTGTTGCCGATACAAAATACCGTTCAATCACTTTCATTTCGGCTTCTGAAAATGAATTGGTCAATTCCTGTGTCCTGCTTTGCAGAATAGTGAAAACAGGTTCAAGAAGTTCCATTGCTTTTTGAACATCCGGAACAATCAACACTTTTCTGCGGTCATTTTTGTCCGCTTTTCGTTTCAAAAGTTTTCTTTTCTCAAGCCTGTCTATCAATCCAGTTACTGCTCCGGTTGTCAGTCCGGTTATTTCTGAAATTTCTCCGGCAGTCAGTTCCTTGTTTTTAATAATCAGTCCAAGATATTTGTGGTCTACTCCTGCAAGCCCCACACTGCGTGAAATAGCCTCATGCATTAGAATGGAGGCGTCAGAATAGTTTCTGCTTATTTCACTGAAATTTTCGGTTGTTTCCATTGGTTAATTTATTTTATCGCTAAATATCTTAGTACAAAGATAAATAAAAATATACTATTCAACCAAACTGGTTGGAACGATTTAAAAGAAGTGATGGGTTGTATCCCTTCTGATCATCCTTTGAATCCAACTCGTTAGACAATCATTAAAACCTTCGCTTTAAATCGGAAAACCTTCAAGGCACTCGAAACCAATAGTATTTCAACTGATTTTTCGCGAAATTAAATACTTACCAATTTTAGATTTAACGTAATGAAAACCACTTCTGTGAAATGCGTATTCCTATGCATATTTTTCTGCATTTTCTCGAATGAAATACTTGCTGCCAACCGGTATTGGATTGCAACAGGTGCATCAAACTGGAATAACACGGCCAACTGGTCAATTACTTCCGGGGGAGCCGGGGGAGCTTCTGTTCCCGGAGCAAGCGATTTTGCCATTTATGATGGTGTGGGTGGAAGTAACGGAACCTGTAACCTGGATATCGTAACAACCATTGCCGGAATTACATGCAGCGGATATAGTGGTACGATTGATCTGAATGGAAACGACCTCACTGTATCGAGTACAGCCAATATTGTCTTTTCTTCGGGGATCATTACAAATAGCCTGGGTACTGCGGCGACTTTAGCTGTAACTACCACAGGAATCCTAACTTTCAGCGGGACCACTTTTGGAATAAGTACTTCCTTTGCTCCCATTTTAACTTGTTCGGCAGCACAGGTTTATTTAAACGGAAGTACATTTTATGGTACAACCACCATCGCAAAAACAGGAGGCACCAATAATTTAGGCAATGGTGGAAATATCTTTCATGGCCTTACAACCTTAATAAACTCCGGAAGTGCTTATTTTGCAACAGCCTTTATTTCACCGGATATTTTTCATGCTGACCTGACCCTTACAAACACTGGTTCCGCCTGGATTGCCATGTCTGATCATTCAATTGGAAACCAATACAACGGAAATATCATTGTCAACTCAACCAATGGGACAACTAATGCCGGAATTACCTTTGGGAACGGACCCGGGACCGCCATATCGTCTACTTTAGCCAGTGGAAAAACAATTACGGTAGGCAGCACCGGATTTTCAGCAGGAAGACTTTTACTGCGATGTTTCACCCAGCTGGGAACGACGCCTCAAAGTTTGGTGTTTACCGGTACCGGGATCCTGTATCTGGGACCTCTTTCAACATTCAACGGGAATGTTGACTTCCGCACTCCACAAATTTACCTCAATGATTGTACCTATAACGGAACAGCCTACCTGGAAAAGAAAGGTGCTACCAATAATTCGGGAAGCGGTGGAAACATATTCAATGGGGCAACAACGCTTGTCAATTCCGGAACCGGATTTTTTGTAACGGCAGCAACTGTTGCAGATACATTTAATACAGATCTCACACTGATCAATACCAATACATCATCAGTCGGATTATCTGATATTTCAGCCGGAACACGATTTAATGGCAATATTATTGTGAACTCCACCGCAGGAGTGGGAATTACCATCGGGTGGAATGCACCGGGAGCTTCCAGTATGGCCGAAGGAAAAACAATCAGTGTCGGTGGCACCGGGTTTTCAGGCGGAGCACTTGAAATCAGAAGATTTACACAGGGGACGACCGTTGGTGGAACTGCCCAAAACCTGACATTTACCGGAACAGGAATCTTACGGATCGGGCCTTCCTCTACTTTTAATGGAGATGTGACTTTTACCGCTCCGCAAATTTATTTGAACGGCTGCACATTCAACGGAACAGCAACCATGAACAAAAATGGGAACACCGCGACCTTGTCAAACGGAGGAAATATATTCAACGGAACAACCAGCCTCACAAACAGCGGTACTTCAGAATGGCGATTTGCAAATACAACAGGCGACACCTATAATTCGGCGGTGACATTTACCCAATCATCTTCCGGAGCATTAACCCCGGCATATAATTCGACCAATTATTTTTCAAGTGATATCGCGATAAACAGTTCTGCAGTCATCACATTTGGAAGCGGCACCGGCATTGTTGAATTTACAGGCGGAAGTAATCAAGCGCTTACATCTGCCAGTTCAATTCCTTTGATCCAGCGGTTTGTGATGAACAAATCTGCCAATTCCCTTACGTTAAACACACCGTTGAACATTGGTTTGACAGCTACATTTACAAATGGTATCATCCATTCTACCGCTGCGAATTATTTGAATTTTGTGGCAGGAAGTACAGCTTCCGGGTTTAGTAATGCCAGTCATGTAAATGGACCGGTAAGAAAAACAGGCAATAGCTCTTTTACATTTCCTGTTGGCAGCAACGGGATATACAGAGACATTTCAATTAGTGCTCCGGGAAGTGTCACTGACCATTTTACCGCACAGTATTTTAAAGCTGCTCAGGCCTATGGGGATTACACCACTTTCGATCCTTCTTTTGCCACCTTGAGTTCATGTGAATACTGGGTACTTGACCGAACCAGCGGAACATCGAATGTAAGTGTTACTTTAAGCTGGAATACAGTGGATTGCGGGGCAGGTTATATTACAGATCCTTCATCATTACGAGTTTCCAGGTGGAACGGAAGTTCCTGGACGGATGAAGGAAACGGCGGAACAACAGGAACAGCTTCTGCAGGAACCATTGTTACAAGTGCAGCTGTAAGCAACTTTAGTCCTTTCACACTGGCATCTACCCAATCAACAAATTCTTTACCGGTCGAATTGCTTAGCTTCAACGCGGTGGCCAACGGAAGGAAAGTAGATGTGCATTGGGAAACGGAAACAGAAAACAACAACGATTATTATACGGTCGAAAAAAGCAGGGACGCCATCAAGTTCGAGGAAGTGGGTATTGTTGAAGGAGGCGGGAACAATCAATTCGTGCAGCATTATACTATTTCAGATATGAATCCCTGGCACGGAATCTCATACTACAGGCTTAAACAAACCGATATGGATGGTAAATTTGTTTATCTCGGCATGGAAGTGATAAATATGGATCTGCCTGTCCACACTGACTTTTCAATTTATCCGAATCCATTATCTGACAAGGATCATCAGTTTCACCTCCAGTTAAAAGATGTGCCAAAACAAGAAATTCGTTTGTACATCATCGATTTATCAGGTAAAACGATCTACTCGAAAACCATTTCCCCGGATTCGTTTGAAAGCACCGGAGAATATTTGGTATACCTCGGGAATAACCTGAATGCGGGAATGTATTCCGTTTTTCTGCAAGTACAAAAGGAAGTATCTACCGGTAAATTAATGGTACTGCCTGCGAAATAAGCAATATTCGACCAGATTGGAGCTTCGAACACAAATCCCACACTCACACTAAAGAAAAAAGCGAACTACTTGGTGGGAGGATTTAAACCAATTTTTGTACGGATAATTGCTAAACCCCATCCTGGCGCTCATCAAATAAATTCTGTTGAAGGCTTTTTAATCTATTTAGCTATACTTCTCTGTAATAACAGGGATGTTTAACAATTACCCGCGCCAGAGCTTCATTGAATTGTCAGGATTTCAAGTCTGTTAAACAACACTAAAATATTAGGTTGATGATTATG
The DNA here is from genome assembly GCA_946480815.1 of uncultured Flavobacteriales bacterium. The sequence continues at coordinate 400 of CAMLLB010000029.1, read as the reverse complement.
AATGTTGTTTCTTGTATAGAAGATATAGATAAAAATTATTCATTAAAAATATCAGATAGTCATGTTAAAATGGACAGCAATATTTCTTGTTATCGCACTAGTAGCTGCGATATTCGGATTTGGAGGGGTCGCAGAAGCAGCGGCTTCCATAGCAAAAGTTATATTCTTTATTTTCATTGCTCTCGTAGTAATCACTGGAATAATCGGGTTTACAGCGATCAAGAAGAAATAACAAGAACCGGATATAACTTTCAAATTCAATTTTATGGTTAAAGAAATCCTCGTATTTGAGAGGGAAGAGAAGGAAATAAAAAAGGGAAGCTGTCAATTGACGCTTCCCTTTTTTTTGTGATCCCGTTTGGATTCGAACCAAAGACCTACTGCTTAGAAGGCAGTTGCT
>CAMLLB010000028.1 GCA_946480815.1 uncultured Flavobacteriales bacterium | reverse complement strand
ATCAAAAAAACAAACGGCCATTGACCCACTCAGGATCCAAAACGGCTTGGTGCTTTTTATAGAATTCGATTGCCGGTTCATTCCAGTCGAGCACTTGCCAATCCATTCGTTTCACACCCCACTTTTTAGCGGTTTCCACCACTTCATGAAACAATCGGGAACCAATTCCTCCTCGTCGAAATTCGGGTTGAATGTAAAAATCTTCCAGATAAAGACATCTTCCTTTCCAGGTAGAATACGATTGATAGTACAATGCAAACCCAACTACTTCCTGCGCATCATTTTCAACAACAAGTGCTTCGCATACTGCATCAACGAACAAATCTACTTTCAGTTTTTCAACAGTATTACTGACCTCATTCGGTGCTTTTTCATACAGCGCCAATTCGGAAATCAATCCATGAATTGCCTGTTCATCTCCCAATCTGGCAGCACGGATATTCATTCTACAATCCTCCTAAATTAAAGCGGAATCGGATTCCTGTACTCATATTACCTGTCGGATAAGATGTTGCAATCTTCGGATTGGTAATCACCTGATCGTAGTAGAACTGAACCATCAGGTTTGCCCCGATATTGTAATCAATCGATGATTTGATCGAAATTACTTTTTGTCCGGCAGTAGCCTGTTCTGTGGATTCAACAATCTTACGAATAACTGTCAGGTTATCACGGAATGTGAAGTCAAAACGAATATTGAGCGGGTTTTCCGGTTTGTTCTTACCAATTTTGAATGGTAATCTTACTTTCGGGAATTTATACCCTGCTCCGATTACGATCTCATTTCCTAATACTTCCGTTACCTGATTGTTATTTAAAGAAAGTGTTGCGGAACGGTCTTTCTTAATTTCGAATTTTGTGATCAAGCCCTGGCTTCCTGCTTTTTTACCACCCAGGTTCCAGGTTGCATCAAGTCCGATCAGCGGAGAAAAACGCTCCGAGATAGTTACGGTCTGAATATTTTTTTCAGAGATGAAGTTACCATTCAAATCACGTGCAGTTGCCGAACCGTTTTGATCAAATGTTGCATTCAGATTTGATTGAACCTGTCCAAGTGTAACTGTGGAAGAATATGCATGACGAACTACAAAGTTCTTCGTGATCTTTTTCATTCGTTCAAATTTAGACAGACCATTGTAGTTAACTGTCCAGTTCGGTAAAGGCATCGAAGCAAACGGATTTACTGATCTGTTGTTCACTTTCCCATTCGTGTAAGAGGATAAGAAAGCCCCGATCACCACTTCCTGCTGAGAAATATTGTATCCGTCACGGTATCCGCCTGAGCTTCCACTGGAATTGGCGTTTGCAGCCCCAAGCAATTCAGATACTTGTTTCGTTGTTTCTCTCATCTGCTTGAAGTTCCCGGATTCATATCCTGCAGATAGCTTTTCGAACGCACTTCCGATGGAGATCGTTGAATAAGAAAGCGTGGACGTCTGGAAACGGCTTTGTGATTCAAACTGCTCGGAAACATCATTGTATCTGAAGAAGTCGTTTGTATTTTCAGACATGGTTCTGTTTAACGATAAATCGATTGTGAAATCCTTCATCGGTTCAAGTGTCGCACGGGCAGTAAATGTTTGATTGTGCGTAAGTGAATGCTGACGGTTCAACGCCGGATTATCCACTAACCAACCTTTATCTGCAGCAGTTTGCGCAAAATTATAACCGGTTTCTCTACCGGTAACTGTATAGGATTGCTGACCAAAGATGAATCCGCCCATTCCGGAACTGAACGCAGGATTAAATCCAAGTACGCTTGTTTTTTGGTTGTATCCCGGTAACAGGGTCCCATCCGTTTGATTGTATGTTGCGGAAACATTTCGAACACTCATCAATAAGCGCGCACCAAAGCCTGCAACAGGATTCACTTTATTGTCCTTCTTGCGTTTTTGCTGACGTTCGTGTTTGCGTTTCTTACGTTCCCACTGACGACGTTCTTTTTTAGTCATCTCATCCAATGGTTTCGGCGGTTTCAATTCCGTAACAGGTTCTTTGCCTTTATCCTCCGGTTTTGCTCCTCCGTCATCAGTCCCGGCTGCCTTTTGTCGTGATGGGGTCACTCTTGCACCACCGGTATTGACCTTTTTAAAGAATGGTATTTTGTTATACAAAGTGGTCATGTTCGCCTGAAGCGTGGCATTGACCGTTCGGCTGTTTTGAACGATATTTCCGTACTCTTCCTGACCAAGCGGTGCACGTTGCCAGTTGTATGTTCCGGTGTACTTTGCATTTCCGGTTAACCAATCTAAAGCCGGGATCAAATTAAACGGTACGTTATAAGAGAAGGTATAATCATGGGTGTAATCCATGGTCTTACCAAATGTTCTCATTTGTTTGCGGATCGTATCCTTGAATTCACGATACAACGAATCATTCCCTCTGCGATTTACTTCTCCATCACCCTCGTCGAAGATAGCTCTGTTATTTGCATTGAATGTCAGTTTCAGGTTTTTAGTCAAATCCCAGCCCAAACGGTAACCGCGGTTCCATTGGAAATTCTTAACATATACCGGCTTATACTGGAATGCACTTGCAGATGTATCGATCGTGTTACGGATCTGGCGTTCGTTGTAATTTCGCTGAATGTCATTCGTAAATCCAAGCGTTTTCGGTAAGTATCCGATGCTGGTTTCTTTTAATAGTCCCCACCACTTGGATTTTTGCATAAACTTGGTCTTCTTAAACGGCTCGAACGGTTTGTTGTCGAATGTATAAGCATACGCCAAACTACCTTTCCACTGTTTTGTGCGATCGTAATTCGTGTTAAAGTCGCGATGGAATGTTTCACTGTATCCATAACCTGCCATCCAGTTGGAAATGTCATAGAAATGCGCTTTTTTACCAGCCGCACGCTCTTTTCTAACTCCCTGGAAGTTATAGGATTTACGTTCGGTATAATCCTGTGCGATTTTAGCAATGCTTCTTCTTTGCTCTCCCTCGTATGAGCTCAATTTGATATCCGGGTTGAACGGATCGTATTCCGGGTTAATAATCCCAACCGAATAGCCGTAGAAGAACGGAACCGATATCTTCAGTCTGTTTCCTAAGAACTGGCCTAATTGCAGGTTTGTCTGGAAATCCATCCCGATCTTTTGATTTCTTTGTCTTTCCTGAACACGTGAATCAACTGCTCCCCAGTTCACACCGGAATAATTACCGGAAAGGGAGAAGCTACCGAAATCTGCAGCCTGAACCTGCATTTGTGCAATTGCAGCCGAACCTCCGTCGTCTACGAAATCCGTTAAGCGCAACTCGTTAACCCAAACCTGGACACACTTAGCAAGTCCATCGTCGCTCGCTGAAAAAGGCAAAGGCTGATTTTTATTCGGGTTACGAACTCCGATCATAATCGTTTTAATTCCCTGCAGGTTCGGACTACCTTTTACTTTGATCCTTCTTTCCGGATTTGCAGGGTCTACGATCACATATTCTACGTTTGCCGCAATTCCGGAACCAGGTGATCCCAATAAATCATTTCTGCGTTTTTTCAGGTCTAACAAGTCCTGGAATATGATTTCCATATTATTTACTTCCGGCCAAACAGCATCCGCATTGTTTGTATACCAAGGCGTTAAAGCTAACGGAAGTTCATACTCATAATAGTTGTCTACGAAATCTGTTCCCAAACGAACAAACAAAGTCACATCTTTATCATGCAATGTATTTGCTACCACTTCTTCTGCATGGACATACATTTTTAACTTTTTGTATGTACGAACATCGAACTGAACATTCTTGTAAGCTGCTCTTGCATCACCATCCTGAAGGTTACACACATCCAGTGTCAGTGCCTGCTCATTCATCTGGCGTTGTTGTGGTTGAGAAGGGTCTATTTCACGTTGAATTCCAGGAGGGATCTGATAACCGATCGGAACTTTTTCATTGTTTTCCTCGAAGTTCAATGCCCCGATATTGAATGTAGTCAGGTTCGGATCCACCTGGATCACTTCTCCCGGAGTAGTCAAATCCAATAGGTACTTTCTCCATTCACCACGAACCAATTCCAATTTTGCAAAGCGAACAATCACTTCCTCATCAAATCCTTTCATGTACATACGGAAGAAACGGATCGATCTGAAGTCACGAATTCCATTTATTGTTCTTTCCGGTTCTCTGATCGGAACTTTGAACTGATACCATTTTTCAGATTTTGTAGAGTTTGGCGGAGTAAATGTTACCACACTTGTAATGTGATTCTTCCCGACAACCATATCTGCAGGACGTAAACTAACCTTATACTGGAAATATGCTTCAGATTCCGATAAGTTGTTATCCTGGTTGATATCCTCCAAGTCAGGTGTGTTTCTTGCCTGAGTCGGGTACTTATCGGTATTCATCGTATCAGACATTTCTGTTGTAGCAGAGTTCCCCTCCATCCCGTTATACTTTTTATAACGTTGAAGAATATTCAATTGCTGCTGATCATACAAATCATCCCGGTAAAAGTTGTAATCATCGTTTGAAGGATCGGCGATCATGCGTGCTTTCGCATCTGCTGTTAATGTTGGATTGGACTGCACCCAATTCACATAATTTGAATAGGAAGTTTGCTCTTCCACCGATTTGTATCCGTCAATACCAACATCCTGGTTCGCCCGCGAGTTCGGATCATTGTCAAAGGCATTTACAACTACCTGTTGCGTAGATACTTTCGCCCATGGAGTAATTACCACCGGATAATTTGCTCCGGCATAAGGCGGAATTCCATTTTCAAAACTTTTTCTTGAATCCGACAATACATCTTCCGAAACGTTCCCCAAGTTGAAATACAGATCTCCACCTGTCAAATTCGGAGTGGCGGTCATTGCATCCTGGTTGAAAGGATCCAGGATCCAGAACTGGATATACTCGACGTTTGCCTGTTCAAAATCATTCGTAGTTAACGAACGCATGATTCCTCCCCAATGGTCTTCAGGATTGTTAAAAGTACCATCCGGATTCATTATAGTGGCAGTTGTATCGTAGTTATACATTCCACGCTCTTTCGGATAGTAACCCAATTCCAGGATCTGAATGGTCGGAATGGAACCGTACGTTAACTGCTGGTTCGGGAAGATATCTGTCTGAAGTACCTGCCGCATACGACTGTCATAGATCTGCGACGGATCATCTTTGATGTGCTGTGGTGTTAAATTATTGGATTGATAGAATAACGGGTCTATCAAATACCACGCAATCTTTGATCGTTTGTACCCATTGGATAAGTTTTTTGAAGAACCTTCCGGGAACAAATCTGTTTGGCCTTGCGGAGTTGATGCAAGTCGCCAGGCACTTTGTGTTCTTAAATCAATGGTGCTCTGACTTCCCTCGAAATCATCCACATACGAAATACCCGACTTGGATATCGCTTTGGGAGTTCCCGGGATCAGGTGCGCAAATTCTCCTTTAAAGGTCATGAAGGATTTTTCCTTCGTGGAAAGGATCGGTAATAAGTCAATAAACTTGGTCAAGAATGGTAATTCGGTTCGGTAATTAATATCAAAACCAATGACATTGTTCTTATACGGTTCGCTTCCGAAATCGACTTTTTGGGTCACCGGGCGTTCCATCATGCGCAACCAGGTGGCCCCGATATTGAAATCTTTACTGAACCGGTAATTGAGGTGCGTTCCGACCATTGATTTGGACTGGAAACCAAAGACAGAGTTACTCTCAATGGAAATTTTGATTGGCGTATTTGATTCCAACACTCCCGTGTTCAGGATCTTTACACGGCCTAAGTTATAATCCACTGTATAATCCTGTCCTTCCACCATTGGAATTCCTCCTGCAGTTACTTTAACTGCTCCTTCCGGAACATTCAAAGCATTTAATGAGATATCTGAAGTAACGGAAGACTGGTATTCTCCTTTAAATACAAAACGGTTTTTACTTGGAATCTGTTGTGCCGCTGTTTTTGTCGAATCATACAATTCCGTATATGCAATCGTGTTTGCTATGGTTTCAGGCATTCCGTTAACCATCAATTTTTGTTTCAACACTCCTCCGAAGGGTTCTGTTGTTGAAAACATTACCCGCCCGTTCTTTGTATTGATCGTACCGCCTGTTTCCGCTTTCTGTCCGTTATACATAATCGGAACAAAGTCGAACAACCCGTCTGAGAACTGCTGATTATTCACATTAAGCCGGTCCATTTCAACCAGGGTGATAATTTGCTTATCATCTAATCCCGAATAAGGCAGGATCGGAGCTAAGACTGAAGTTTCCGGGTTGTTGTAAAAAATATTTAATTTAAATCCGTTTTGATCAACCTGGTATGCACCAATCGAGTAAACGTTTTTCATCATCAAATCCCAAATTTTTAATGTTGGATTCGTGATCGTTGGTTTCAAAAGTTTCAGGAACAAAGCATTCTGACCTGCAACACCATCCGTAGAGAATTCACCTACCTGGTAAGTAGTCCCTCTGTACGTATATTCGTATGCAACAGCCAATACCTCATCGTTGTTTAAGGGTTGACTTAAGGAGATAAATCCAAGTAATGCATTGTAGGTATATTCTGATTCGCTCAATTTTCGGGCATTCTCTACCTTCTCATAATGAATGGCTTGTTGAAACGGACCGGGTGTTGATGTCTGGGATGACAACTCAGCCACTGCTCCGTTGAATCCGCGAATAATCGGAGAAGTTGGCCCTGCCGTGAGGTAGTTGTAAAGTCCATTCGATTGATTGCTCGGGAAAGGTGGTGCAGGCGGACCACCCGGTGTTCCCACCTGGTTTTGAGGTTGAGATTCCCCTAAATCCGAGAATGCAAGGATATTTCTTGAATTTTCCGTGTTATTGATCTTGTTCGTAACCCAAACCTCCATTCTTGTGACATACGTTTCCGAAGCAACATTCGGCATCTGGGCCATTGCAGCATCGTACTGATCATGGAAGAACAAATTCAGGAAGTAATGCCGGTTGGCCTCGTAGTTATCTGCTGTAACCTCGAACGGTTGAACCTGTGCCTTACCTGTAATGTTGATCTCGGTTCTTTTTCCTTTTGATGAAGCACCGATCGCATCCACGGTTAAATCTCCAAAACGCAATTTGGCATACGCTCCGAATAAGGTCTGAGAACCCGGGATCAAAGCTCCGAATGAAGGGAAGCTAACGTTCCCCAGTTCAATTCGCTGAATGATCTGGTCTTCGTCTCCTGAATAGCCCAATTTCGTTACGTTGTCAAAGTCAAAAGCTGCCTGTGTATTGTAACTTGCGCTCAATTTCAGTTTCGTACCGATTTGCCCCACCAGGTTCATCTGGATTTGCTGCTGAAAATCGAAACGGGTAATTTTTCGCTGCTTTACGGGTAGTATCGGGTTGTCGTAGCGGGAAGTATTGACACCAAAAGCCAATTCAATCGATCCCTGCGGACGGATTGTAATTTCATCGGATCCAAAGAAACTGGTAAAAACTTTGGATGGTATTTTAATCGGGAATTCTAATGCTCTGTCTTCTTCTGTTTGCGCGTCAATCTTATCTTTCCAATTTTCCTTTAATGATTTTTGTCGTTCGTATTCCAGGTATTCCTCCAGAGTCATCATGGAAGGATTCCGGTAATTCATATTGGTATTCCCCATTGTTTCGGAGAAAATGTATTTCCCTGTCACCGGGTCAAAGACGATGCTTTTCTTTACTCCTGAAGGATCTCCCAAGTCAAACGTCTGAGGATTATTCTGAGTAGGATCCAATGGGTTGGTAATCGGAAATGGCAACGTAGTATCCGGCGGGGTTTGCGCCCAGAATACAAGCGATACAAAACAGAAAACAACCGCAGAAAACAGTTGTATCACTCTTGTGTAGTTAGCGTTCAAAATTTTTTCCAAGTGCTTATAGTATTTTCAGTGCCCCTTTAATTAATTCTTCCACGGTTTCATCTCCGGTGGCAATTTTTTCTATTGCTTTCTCTGCAGATTTCTTATCGAAACCTAACGAAATCAAAGCAGTTAACGCATCAAATCGATTTGTATTGTTTCCAACAAAAATATTTGTTGCTTCGCTCCATTCCACCTTCAACATCTTATCTTTCAAATCAATAATAACGCGTTGGGCGGTTTTTGCTCCGATTCCCTTGATCGCTTGTATAGAACGTACATCTTCCGTTTGTATTGCATTGGCAATCTCATTTGGTGACATGGACGAAAGCATAAGAATAGCAGTATTGGGCCCGATTCCCGAAACAGACAATAACAAATTGAACACGTCACGCTCTTCGGAAGTGGCAAAACCAAAAAGCAAATGCGCGTCTTCACGAATAATTTGCTGCGTCAAAACCTTTACGGACTCGGATGTTCCGATAGCTGAAAAGGTATTCAGTGATATTTTAACGAAATATCCCACACCACCACACTCAATAATCAGGTTGGTTGGATTTTTTTCAATTAAACGTCCGTTCAGATGTGCAATCATTGCTTTCTATTTTCTACTTGGTTTGTGCATCAACAACAGCAACTTTCACCATGTTTACAATTTCCCGTACGGATGAGCCCATCTGCAGTACATGAATGGATTTCTTCAATCCCACCAAAACAGGTCCGATTGCATCCGAATCAGTCATTTCCTGCAGCAATTTATAAGCGATATTTCCGGATGAAAGGTTCGGGAAAATCAAGGTATTCACCTCCTTATTTGCCAATTGCGAGAAAGCGAATTTTTCATTCATTAAGTCATTGTTCAGAGCAAAATTTGCCTGAACCTCCCCATCCACAACTAAGGTCGGGTGATTATTGTGCAAAATTTTCACTGCTTCGGCCATTTTCTCTGCATCTTCACCTGGTGCCGAACCAAAGTTCGAATAACTCAGCAATGCAATTTTTGGAATGACCTTGAATTTTCTCAGTGTTTTCGCAACATTATGTGTTATTTCAGCAATTTGACAAGCTGTCGGGTTTTTATTGATTGTGGTATCTGCCAAAAAGATAGGTCCTCTTTTCGTATTCAGGATATATACTCCTGCAACCGTATTGACATCTTTTTGTAAACCAATTACCTGGATTGCAGGACGAACCACATCCCGGTAGTTTCTTGTCAACCCGGAAATCATTGCGTCCGCATCGCCCATTTCCACCATCATAGCACCGAAATGGTTCCGTTCACGCATGAGCTGGATTGCTTCATATTCCGTAACTCCTTTTCGTTTACGTTTTTCAAAGAAGGATTTCCCGTAAACCTGGCGACGCATCTTTTCAGTATCTGATTTCGGGTCGATGATCGTCATATTTGGAATCTCAATGGAATATTCCGCAATTAATGATTCGATCACTCTTCTCTTCCCTAATAAGATCGGAATACAAATTCCTTCTTCCGAACTTGTCTGCGCCGCTTTCAGTATCTTCGCATTATCCGCCTCTGCAAAAACCACGCGTTTCGGATTGTTTTGTGCTTTGGTTGTAATTTGGCGCACCAACTTGTTGTCCAGCCCCAAACGCTTCTTCAAGATCATTTCGTACTCTGCCCAATCAGTGATTGGGTTTTGTGCTATTCCGGACTCCATCGCTGCACGTGCAACCGCAGGTGCAACATGATAGATCAGTCGCGGATCCAAAGGTTTGGGAATAATTTGTTCCCTTCCAAAGGAAATATGTTTTTCACCGTATGCCTCAATTACCTCTTCCGGAATCGTTTCCTTTGCCAGGTTTGCAATTGCTTTTACGGCAGCTAATTTCATTTCTTCATTAATCCCTGTTGCTCTGACATCCAGTGCTCCCCTGAAAATGAATGGGAATCCAAGCACATTGTTTACCTGGTTAGGATGATCTGAACGACCGGTTGCCATGATGATATCATTGCGGGTAGCCATCGCATCCTTATAGGAAATTTCAGGATCCGGGTTCGCCAATGCAAACACGATCGGGTTCTTCGCCATGGATGCTACCATTTCTTTCGAAACAATGTTTCCTTTGGACAAACCGATAAACACATCTGCTCCTTTGAAAGCTTCCTCTAAAGTAGCATCTTTCTTGTGCGGTGCAAATTGCTGTTTCATTTCATCCAGGTCGGTTCTTCCCGCATGAATCAACCCTTTACTGTCGAACATAAAAATGTTGTTCACGGAAGCTCCCAAAGCCATATACAATTTCGCACAGGAAATAGCGGCGGCCCCGGCCCCGGAAACTACGATTTTCACTTTTCCGATCTTCTTTTTGGCCAATTCCAAAGCATTGAGTAATGCTGCAGCCGAAATAATTGCCGTTCCATGCTGATCGTCATGCATTAATGGAATATCCAGTTCTTCTTTTAAACGGCGTTCTATTTCAAATGCTTCAGGAGCCTTAATATCTTCCAGGTTGATTCCTCCGAAAGTCGGAGCAATCGCTTTGACGGTTTGAATAAATAATTCCGGGTCTTTTGCATCGATTTCAATATCGAATACATCGATATCTGCAAAAATCTTGAATAATAAACCTTTTCCTTCCATCACGGGTTTGGAAGCCAGCGGGCCGATATCTCCCAATCCAAGTACGGCAGTTCCATTTGAAATTACTGCTACCAGGTTTCCTTTACTCGTATACTTGTATACATCCGCAGGATTCTCTGCAATTCGTAAGCACGGTTCTGCTACTCCCGGAGAATAGGCCAAAGATAAATCACGCTGAGACGCATAAGGTTTCGTTGGAACGACCTCGATTTTACCGGGTCTTCCGGAAGCATGATAATCCAGTGCATCTTGTTTGCGAACTTTTGGCATATAAAATAAGATTGTAAGGGGCGATAAAGTTAATAAATCTTAATACAAGAGCACCAAAAGTTCGGATAAAAAGAAACCCCGACATTTATCGTCGGGGTTCCTCAATTATTATTTTAATCGTGAATTACTTCACCATCAATTTTTGAGTATAAGAACCTGTCTCATTAGCAATTGATACCAGGTAGTTTCCTGCTACTAATCCTGTTAATGGAACAGCTACTGAAGTAGCACCAGAAGCAGAAACCACTTTAGATGCAACTGTGCGTCCTGACAAATCAATGATTGAAACTGTGTAATCTCCACCTTGTCCTTCGAAATTAACGTTTACAACGTCAGAAGCAGGGTTAGGGAATACTTCCATATTGATTGTTGATGTTTCAGCCAATCCTAATGTTGCCAAAGAAATTTCTTTCGCATTCAATACTTCACCTGTAGCTTGATCAATTACAACAGCAACTGCGTGCATGTTAGCGCGAACGCTTGTAGCAGGAACTGTATAGTTGAATGTATATGTTGCAACTTGTCCGTCAGTAATCGAAGCAGGAATTGAACCGGTCTGACCTGAGTAACCACCCAATAAAGCTCTACCAACGTGGTCATATTCCATATCTGCAGCAGGAACCGGATCCGGTGCAGTTTGCCAGTTGTGACCAGCACCATTCAATGCAGTACCTCCTCCGCTATAGTAGTTTGCCTGATCGTAACTAGACGCAGTCCCTGTAACGTTATCCTCAGTAATAATTACACCCAATCTGTAATCTGTAGCTGCATTAGCAAAGTTACTGCGGAAAGTTGCGTTAGCAGTAATTGTAACGTTATTTCCCGAACCACCGGTTTGAAGTGCGATTCCTACAGGAGTGATCAAATCTTTACGGTCATTGTAGTATCCCTCAAAATCCTGGTTTGAAACAGATGCATCTAAAATTGCACGGTCTACGTTTGCTCCAGGGTATCCTGATAAGTTAGCACCGTTATCGTAAGCGGTAACTGTCATCGGGTCACCATTGTGAACCGCTACACCTGCAAATGTGTTCGGGTATGTATTATCCATATACTCCATTGCAACTGCACCTCTTGGACACCATCCACACCAAGTACCTGTTCCTTCTTCAAATAACACAACTTTTTGAGTGTTAGAACTTACCGTGTTGAATCGCTTGCTCCCTGTATTGTTAGCAGCATTTGGATCTGTGTTACCGTTAACTGCAGTAATTGTGATATTCAGGTTTTCCTCAACAACCGTAGCATAACTTACAGCTGTCGGGTGATTAATTGTTGCAGTAGCTCCAGGTGCAATGTTCGTAGAAATTACGCTGCTGTGAGCAGTACCGTCATTCCAATCTACAGTAACACTTGTAATTGCATTTGATCCATCGTTTTTCACAGTTAATCCCAAAGTATTATTTGTGCTTGTCAATGAGTAACGGTTCAAAGAACTGCTAACCAAAATTGCATCATCTGCAGCAGGTTGACGAACCACGAAATTATCCACATTCAACAAGAACATGTCAGTTGAGTTATTCTGAATTGCAATATAAACTGTTTGACCAGCATATGCACTTAAATCAACAGTGTAAGTATCAAACGAAGTCGTTCCTGATGCAACTGTAAGTGCTGCTGCTCCAAAATTCGCAACTGCGTTACCTGTTGTAGAAACATATACTTTGAATCCGTCAGGATAGCTTCCATCCTGAGCTTGCGCCTGGAATTGCGCCATGTAAGCTCCTGATGCAGGAATACTAATTGCCGGTGTTACCAACCAGTCATTTGAAGTTCCGGCAGGTGAGTACCAGGAAGTAGAAGTTGCCATGTTTCCAGTCGCTCCTGCACGGAAAATCCATGCATTTGATCCGAAGTTCAACGCTGACAAGTTTGACGCAACGGTCAACCCATCTACATTGTATTGTGCCCAACCAGCAGGCATTGATGTTGCAGCATCAAAATTTTCAGAGAAAATTGTCTGAGAGAAACCCATTCCTACCGAAAAAAGAGCTGACAAAGCAAGTACACTTTTTTTCATAATCTTAACGTTTTAGAATTCCAAATCTAACATTAAGGCAATAACTTAACAACTATTTAACCACCTAAGCTTGTTTCAATTAACTTTGACTATTGGAAAGCTAAATGGAGGATATGAAAAGTAACCTTGTTATTCTATCGGGAGCAGGGATTAGTGCGGAAAGCGGAATAAAAACATTTCGTGATACTGATGGATTATGGGAAAATTATTCCATAGAAGAAGTTGCAACTCCCCAGGCATGGCAAAATAATCCGGCTCTGGTCCAAAAATTCTATAACGAAAGACGGCGCAATGTTATAAGCGCAAAACCAAATCCAGCCCATCATTATTTCAGTTCGTTAGAGCAGCATTTTCATGTACAGGTGATTACCCAGAACATTGATGACCTGCATGAACGGGCAGGAAGTACCAATGTGCTGCATTTACATGGCAATATCCGGTATGCAAAAAGCTCCGGACCGGATAAAGAAAAAAAGTATTACCCGATCGAAGGCCATGAACTAAAAATGACGGACCAGTGTGATGACGGTTTTCCTTTAAGACCGCATGTTGTTTGGTTTGGTGAGGAAGTACCGCTTTTGTCCAGGGCAGCGGAATTGATTCAGGAAGCTGACGTGCTGATTGTAATCGGAACATCATTACAGGTTTATCCTGCTGCCAATTTAATCCATTATACGAAACCCGGTTGCCGGAAAATTCTGATTGATCCAAAATCAGATCTGATCTCTGTTGAAAATCAGTTCACTAAAATAAACAAGAGTGCAGTGGAAGCGATTAAGGAATTAGAAAAAATTCTGTTCTAAAAAATAAAAGGAGCAATTCTTAATTGCTCCTTTCTATAATCGTTCTTCATTTTCAGAATTAGTGTTTAATCACTATGCGTTTTGTTTGGATCAAATCTCCTTTGTTGTAAACGTACACTAAGTAAACTCCGTTTTTGAAATTGCTTACGTCCACTTTGTTCATTGGAGCTCCTGATTCTGTTAAAACCACTTTTCCAAGTACGTCAACCATTTTCAATTCAACAGATCCTTCCAAACCTGTTGTGTTTACGGTCAGTACGTTTGAAACCGGGTTAGGATAGATTGATACTGAAACCGCCTCCTGTTTCTGATTTTCAATTCCTAAAGCGGAGGTAACAATTCGTACATCAACAGAATCAATCCGTGTTGCTTGTCCTTCAATTAAATAGAATCTGTACCATTCTGTTCCAATACCTTCTGTGTCAGTATAAGCTACCAGATTTACAGATTCTCCCGATGCAACAGTCAAACCGTTCATATCAGGGGTCATCCATGGATTTGTATTCATTTGGTTTGAAGAATAACAGTAACCAAACGGATCTCCCGGAATTCCCCAACTAAAATAATCTTCCCACAGCACTGCATCCGTTATTCTGTACCGTTCCATTTTCCAGGTTTTCGCAACACCGGAAGTGTTCTTGAAATTAAGAATTACATAATACAAACTATCCGTAGAAACTGCATAGGTATGTTCTTCCCCATTCAAATTGTTTCCTGTACCTGACTGACTGTTACTATCCCATAATTTGATATCTACCTGTCCGAAACCTGCGGAACAAGCAAGTAATAAAACGGACGCTAAAGAATATAACTTTTTCATAATTACGATTTAGGTTTTGCAAATATTTAAATGTTCCATTGCCAAATAAGGCTGCACATCTATTTCAATTTATAAGAAAAGCGGCCAGAAATTGGATATCTTTTCAAGTATAGTATCGAATACTACTAATGTTTAATAACAATCCGTTTTGTTTGGATCAAATCTCCTTTGTTGTAAACGTACACTAAGTAAACTCCGTTTTTGAAATTGCTTACATCCACTTTGTTCATTGGAGCTCCTGATTCTGTTAAAACCACTTTTCCAAGTACATCTACCATTTTCAATTCAACCGATCCTTCCAAACCTGTTGTGTTTACTGTCAATATATTTGAAACCGGGTTCGGGTAAACCGAAACCGCAACTTCTTCCTGTTGTTGGTCGGCCACTCCCAAAACGGATGTAATTCGCACATCAACGGAATCTTCAAGCGTGGAATTATCTTCATTTACAATATAATATCGATATAATTCTGTTCCGGAACCGTGAACATCTGTATCCACCATTAATAGCTGTGTTCCATTATCAGCAATTGTAAGCGGATCCGGAGCCGTCCAGGAATTGGTATTCATGCTGCTTTCAGGATAGCAAATTGCCCAGCAAAAATAATCTGTCCATTCTGGTTTTTCAATCAGTCGATCTCTTCTGATCGTATAATTATGTGATGTTCCCGAAACATTCCTGATCTGGAAAACAACGGAAACCAATTGATCGGAATTTACAATTTCCACATGTTCTGTTCCGGAAATATCAGATCCTGCTCCCGTATTACCAAGCCTAATCTCCACTTGTGCATTTAAAAACACTGTAAAGAAGGAGCAAATTAAAATGAGAAGTATGTATTTTTTCATGATTTAGAGTTATAAGTTTAATCCAATAAAAAAAGAGATGTTTTCACATCTCTTTCTATATCATGTATTTTCAATTAGTGCTTAATAACAATTCGTTTTGTTTGGATCAAATCTCCTTTGTTGTAAACGTACACTAAGTAAACTCCGTTTTTGAAATTGCTTACATCTACTTTGTTCAATGGAGCTCCTGATTCTGTTAAAACCACTTTTCCAAGTACATCCACCATTTTCAATTCAACAGAACCCTCTACGCCTGTTGCACTTACAGTCAACACATTAGAAACCGGGTTAGGGTAAATGGAAACACCTACTTCCTCTTGTTTTTGATCTGTAACTCCTAAAGTAGAAGTAACAGTCACGTCAACAGAATCCACTCGTGAAGCCTGGCCTTCAATTAAATAGAAACGGTATTTCTCAGTACCTGAACCTTCAGTATCTGTATCTGCTACCAGGTTTGCGGATGCTCCTGCATTTACAGTCAAACTATATTGAGAAGGACTGGTCCATGGGTTCGTGTTCATTTGAGCCGCTGTATAACATTGTCCGAACGGATCTCCGGGAGCTCCCCAACATAAATTATCTTCCCATGCAGCCACGTCAGTAATTCTGTATCGCTCTATCTTCCATACTTTCGTACTTGCAGATGTATTCTTAAAATTAATCACCGGACCATGTAATCCATCCGTTGAAACAACGTAAGCGTATTCCTGACCGTTCAAGGCATTTCCTGTGCCAGATTGTGTGCCATTGTCCCACAACTTAATTTCAACTTGTCCGAAGCTGGCAGAGCAAGCAAGTAAAACAACAGAAACCAGAGAGTATAATTTTTTCATAATTGCGTTTTCAGTTTTCACAAATATAGGAACGTTCCATTTCTCTTACAATAGGTCACATTCGTATATCAATCAGTAAGATTACAATTTTTTGACGGAAAAAACAATACGATTGAACCGGATAATCGTTATTTTTTGATTTAAGTGCCCGATTTCGGGATTAAACGGTCTGATTTTGATGAAACTCCGGATTATTAGGATTACAATTTTTGAGAGTACCTTAACATTTTTTAGGAATACAAGAGTACAAAGCAACACATGTTTAAAATTGTGTTAAGGAAAAGGTATCTTTGGATTTCGGCACAGAACTTGAACTGTCCCATGCTAAAATTTAAACTATGAAAAAAATTACGTTCTTATTGTTAGGACTTATTGTTTCTACCTTATCAATGGCTCAGGACCATGAACCTTTAGTCGTTAAGCAACTTCCTTCTGTAAAATTAGTAGACATGAACGGTAAAGCAGTGAATACTGCCGAATTAGGTTTTAAAGGCCCCGTTGTGATCTCTTTTTGGGCAACATGGTGTTCGCCTTGTAAGCGTGAACTAAACACTATTCACGAACTGTACCCGGATTGGCAGGAAGAAACCGGAGTGAATCTTGTTGCGGTAACAATCGACGATGAAAAAACAAAATCCCAGGTCCCGGTTTATGTAGATGGAAAAGGATGGGATTACCTGGTTTTGATGGACCCGAACGGAGACTTCAAACGTGCAATGGGAGTAAACAACGTACCTCACACATTTTTATTAGACCAAAAAGGAAATATCGTGTATTCTCACAACAATTATGCTCCCGGAGACGAGGAAAAATTGTACGAAGAGATCAAAAAATTGGTAAATAAATAAGCTACTTATACATCACACTTCGATGAAAAACTGGATTTTAGGAATCTGTGCATTGTCCGGATCGCTTACGGCATTCGGACAATCGAATATATTGGGGGGTATTACCGGGAATATGGAAGCTACTTTCCAATACCTGAATGCGGACCCTTTAATTGGAGCTCTTCAACCTGCAGAACGTGGTTTGCTCAATTCATATATGAACGTGTTTTACGCAGGTTCACATTTCAAAGCAGGTATCCGCTTCGAATCGTATTTACCACGGATCAACGGATACCCGAATCGTTTTGACGGAACAGGATTGGGAATGCGTTATGTGGGATGGTCCAATAACTACATAGACATTACCTTGGGGAACTTCTATGAACAATTCGGTGCAGGAACTATTTTCAGAGCATACGAAGACCGGAATTTAGGGTATGACAATGCTATGGACGGAGCACGAGTAATTTTGCGCCCGTATAATGGTGTACAATTAAAGGCGGTCTATGGAAATCAACGTTATTCATTCCAAAGCGGAAGAGTAGATAAATCTGCCGGTGTTACACGTGGTATCGACTTGCAGCTTCATTTGAATGAGCTGATCCCTGCAATGGATTCAAGCGACCTGGATGTAACTCTTGGCGGGGCTTTCGTGAGTAAGTACCAAAAGGATGATAACGAAACCTATATTCTTCCTGAAAACGTTGCAGCTTATAGTGGCCGGATCGGTTTAAGGTATAAGAAATTTACCTTAAACGGAGAATATACGCACAAAGACAATGATCCGAGCGATGATAACGGGTACATTTATAATCCGGGACACGCAGCATTGATTAATTTGGGTTATTCCAGGAAAGGATTGGGGATCTCGCTTTCTGCGAAGTCCGTTGACAATATGAGTTACCGTTCGGACCGCACAAAAGGTCTGGCAGATTTGTTCATCAATTACCTGCCGGCAATGAACAAAACTCATACATATAACCTGGTTGCAACACTTTATCCTTACGCAACGCAACCTTTGGGTGAAATTGCATACCAGGCGGAAATACTCTACACGATCCCAAAAGGAAAAGGTGGCGGAAAATACGGGATTCCAATCAACTTCAATTATTCTACAGCTTATCAGCCGTTGCGTCATACAAACGGATATGGATTACCGGGTGATTCTACTCGTGTCATGTACAAAGGAAATCCGTTCGATATGTCTGACAGTTTGCTGTGGCAGGATATCAACGTAAACATTACTTATAAGATCAATAAAAGCTTATACTTAATCGGATCTTACTTTAACATTGCAATCAACAATGACGTATCGAAAGTATCGGAAGATGGCCATGGTATTATCAATGCGCATATTGGAGTATTAGAGGCAGGTTGGAAGATCAATAAAAAGCACAACCTGAGAATGGAATTACAGGCATTGTTTACAACGAATAAAAAAATGGCCTTATTTGATTACCACACATCCAAGGATAAAGGAGATTGGGTAACCCTGGTTTTGGAATACACGATCTCTCCTAACTGGTTCTTCGGATTTATGGATCAATACAACTATGGCAATTCAAACAAAGATTTGCGCGTTCACTATGCGATCGGATCTTTTGGTTGGATAAAAGATGCAACTCGCGTAACTTTGAATTATGGCCGACAAAGAGCAGGATTGTTCTGCGTGGGTGGTGTATGCCGATTTGTTCCTGCGTCTAATGGACTTACCGTTTCATTGACACAAAGTTTCTAATTTAATTTAGCTTAGATCATGAAAAAGTTTATCGTATTTACAACAATCCTTGCAACGGTTATCGTTTCCTGCGATAAGGTGAAAAATGCCTATCCTCCGAAATCAGGCGGAACTTCAACCCTGGATTGGTCCCTGTACCCTGACGGAGATTCTGCACATTACGTTTCACAAGGTTTGTGGCCTGAATTTACTCAAAACACCAATACATTTACGAATGTATTAATTGAGGATTTCACCGGACACCGTTGTTTCAATTGCCCGAATGCCGCAAATGTTCTGCACAATTTGGAGGATGCGAACCCGGGGAGAGTATTTGGGGTCGGAGTTCATACCAGCCCGGTAGGAATGTCTAATTTCCAGGAGGAAGAACTTCCTGATTACCCGACTATCCTGTATAATGATCTTGCTTTTGAAATAGGTACCCATTTCGGTTCCAAACCCGGAACCGGATTTGTCGGTAATCCGAATGGAACTGTAAACCGTCAGTTAAATGGTACTGATAATACGAGTGCACCGGCTACATGGAGTTCTAAAACCACTGTAGAGTTAAACAAACCACTTCGAGTAAACATTCAGTCACGCGCCAATTATTTTGCAAGCACCAGAGGGAGTTTCCTTCACGTAGAGGTGGACAAAGTGGACGGCAATATCACAAATGATCTGGCAGTAGTTGTTTATGTGTGTGAGGATTCATTAGTAGGTCCACAATTGATGCCCGACCTGACCAGAAATGCAAATTACGTTCATCGCGATATCCTGCGGGATTGTATTGACGGGAATGCTTTCGGAAGAGTGCTTGGAACTTCTGATCTTGGAACAAACGGAAAATACTATGTCAATTACACTTACAAATTACCGACACAGTATGATGTAGACAACATGCACTACTTGATTTATGTGTACGATAAAACGACCGAAGAAATTTACCAGGTGATCGAACAACACCTCCATTAAAAATTTAATATTGCTATAAAGCAGCGTGTGTCTGATTGTTACGGGCACACGCTTTTTTTGTGCATAACTTTTAACATTTTCTCCATACCAAATAAGAAAATGGTTCGTTATATTAGATGAAATTATAAACAGAACCCCATGTTTGAACTAACGAAAAAAATCCTGGTTCGGGTAAGTTTTGACCCACTGTTATTCCAAAAAGAATTGTCTAAGGCAATCAAATGGATGTCTGATTCAGAAGAAATTCAACGTTTAAGGGAATGGTGTATGAAAGAGTTCGGTGCAGTTTATCCTTCTATAATTAATAAGGCTTTCACACCGCAGAAAAGTTAAAAGACATATTATAATACGACTAACGGCTCCCAAAAGGAGCCGTTTTTAGTTTATGCTTATTCAGTAATATCTTATTGATTTAATCTCAGAAAATGTAAGTTGACGTAATAACGCAATATTACGTCACCCTAATAAAAGATTGAAAGCTAAGCCATTTCCTTCGTATTATGCAATTTGAGATCGCAATACTCAGTCTTCATCAGCTTACGCCGATTCTCCTACTCGAACTCAATCAACAATCCACCTTTATCTACTACATCCTGCGGATTGATTGCGATGGCTTTAACAACTCCCACACCTTCTGCTTTGAGCACATTCTCCATTTTCATTGCTTCCAAAGTCAATAAAGGGTCTCCAACTTCGATGGATTGACCAACGGTAACAGCAACGCTGACCACTCTTCCCGGCATCGGAGCTTTCAATTGCTTTAACTTACGCAATTTCGGCTTGTCCATTCCAAGAGAAGCAATCAGTTCGTCCAAAGGACCACCTTTCTTCACTTCAAAAACGCGGTGATTTAATTTCAGGGTCAATAAACCTTCTTCCATGCGGTTTGACATAACCTCTCCACGGAATTTTTTCCCTTTATATGTAATCGTAAAAAACTGCTGGTCTTCCCAACGAATATGAACCCCGTCTCTGTTAGCATGAAGGACTTCTCCGTCCGATGTCCAATTAGCTGTTTCCATCTGTAAGAATTTTGCGACAATAATACGAACTATTTGGCCATTCATCTAGAAAAAGATTGTAAAAAAACCATAGTTTCCTATATTTGCTCTTCAAAATATTTACGAATCATATTCGCCCGAAAATGAAGAAAATATCCTACTTGGTTGCTCTTGTCTTGGTAGCTTGTCAACCTAAACATTCTGACTCTGAGCACGCGGCAAGCCAAAGCAATGAGTCAAAGGCAAACTCTACTGCTGAAATCGATGAACCAAAGCAAGATAATCCTAAAGTATATCACGCTTCACGAACTGTTTTGACAGATCTGATCAATACAAAACTGGAAGTTTCTTTTGACTGGACGAAATCCTGGCTGATCGGTAAAGAAACACTCCAGGCAAAGCCACATTACTACGCTTCCAATGAATTGGTCCTGGATGCAAAAGGTATGGAAATCAAAAATGTTTCCATGGCAGGTAAAACAGTGGAGTATGATTACAAAAACGATGTTTTAACCATTAAACTGAACAAAACATACACCCGTGATGAGAACTTTACGGTAGTGATCGATTACATCGCTAAACCGGATGAGCGTAAAACAGGTGGATCAAATGCGATTACCAGCGATAAAGGACTTTACTTCATTAACCCACGTGGGGAAGAAGCGAATAAAATGCCTCAGATCTGGACGCAGGGTGAAACAGAATCAAACTCGGTTTGGTTCCCTACGATCGATTCACCGAATTCAAAAACAAAACAAGAAATCTACATCACTGTTCAGGATAAATATGCAACACTTTCCAATGGGAAACTGGTGAGTTCTGTAAAAAATGCAGATGGAACACGAACAGATTACTGGAAACAGGATTTACCACATGCTCCATACTTATTCATGATGGGAGTCGGTGAGTTCAAAGTAGTGAAGGATACGTACAAGCGTCCTGATGGAACGAATATGGAAGTCAACTACTACGTAGAACCACAATGGGAAAAAGATGCGAAAGCTATTTTTGGTGAAACCCCGGCAATGATCGGTTTCTTCTCTCAATTATTGGGTGTTGAATATCCATGGGATAAGTATTCCCAAATCATTGTAAGAGATTACGTTTCGGGAGCAATGGAAAACACCGGGGCAGTTATTTTCGGAGAATATGCCTATAAAACACAACGCGAATTATTGGATGAAAACGATAATTCCACTATTGCCCACGAGTTATTCCACCACTGGTTCGGGGATTTGGTAACCTGTGAATCCTGGTCGAACTTAACATTGAACGAATCCTTTGCAAACTACTCTCAGTTCTTGTGGGATGAGCACCGTCATGGTTTGGATGAGGCAGAATTCCAGGCATTACAGGAAGCAGCAGGTTATTTTGCATCTGCAGATCAGGGAGGTTACCACGACCTTGTTTGGTTCGATTACAAATCACGCGAGGATATGTTCGATGGACATTCTTACAACAAAGGAGGCCGTATCTTACACATGCTTCGCAAATATATCGGTGACGATGCTTTTTTCCTGGGATTGAAAAACTACTTGAAACAAAATCAGTTTAAAGCTGCCGAATTCCATCAATTAAGACTTGCTTTCGAGGAAGTGAGCGGGGAAGATCTGAACTGGTTCTTTAATCAATGGTATCTGGGGAAAGGTCACCCGGTACTGGATGTTTCATACAATACGGATGCTACTGCAAATACTGTTTCCATTACAGTGAACCAAAAGCAGAAAAAAGATTTCGGTCTGTTCAAATTGCCTGTTGATATAACGGTATACGATGACCGTGGAGCAACAACTACCCGTCAATGGTTTAATGACGAATCTTCAACTGTAAGCATTCCAACACAAGGAACCGTGAAGAACGTAATTTTTGATGCCGAAGCAATGCTTTTAGGAAAAGTGGAAGAGAAAAAAGATCCTTCCTGGTATGCTTTCCAATGGAACAATTCGAAGCATTACATCCACAGAAAGAATGCACTTCAAAAAATCCCAACCGGTACTCCTGAAGCAGGTAGAGTTGCACAGGAAGCTTTGAAAGATCCGTTCTGGGACATTCGTTCCACTGCAATTGAGAAGATCGGGAAAATGAGCAGCGACAGTAAAGCTGCTTCTATTAATCGCGTAAAACAACTGGCAACTTCCGATTCGGTTTCAGCTGTCCGTGTAGCTGCGGTTACAGCTTTGGCTGGAATGCTTTCTGCTCCTGAATTGGAACAATTGTGTTCTGAGATCATTCAAAAAGACAAGTCTTATTCTGTTATGAGCGCAGCATTGCTTCAACTTTCAAAGGTAAACAGCAAGGCTGCTTTAGAAGCTTGTAAAAGCTTAGAGAATGAGCCTTCCAGTAAAATGCAGACCGGTGTAGCCATGATCTATGCGAAATATGGAGATGCTGATCAGATTGCTTACTATGAAAAAGTATTCAAGTCGAATCTGGTACAGGGATTTGATAAATTGGGTGTCTTGAACTCTTTAACATTCTTTGCTTCACGCCAGGAACCGAAAATTCAACGACGTGCGCTGCCGATTTTTGAGAACGAATACAAAACCGGAGGAATGTACACTCAAATGTTCATGCCTCAGTATATCGGATACTTAAGAGATAACCTGCAAGGTTCTATTGAAAAGTATAAGGCTGAAGAAGAGAAAGCCAAGAAAGACGGAAATACCAATGCCGCTGATATCGCTCGTGGAAAACGCACAGATGCAGAAGCATTATTGGCCGACTATGAGAAAATGATTGCCGGATTCCCGAAAGAGGAAGAAGGAGCGGGACATTAATAATTATAATTTACGAAAAGGGCAGGAATCAATTGATTCCTGCCCTTTTTTGTTGGATGCAATGTAGGCACACGATGCGTCGCGTGCCTACATTGCATCTTATTAAAAGAACGCCTTCACCTCCATTCCACCGGCGTGAATGACTTTATTTCCTTCGCTTTTACGACCGTTGTATTGAACAGAAATTTGGAGGCTTTTTGATAGAGAACGCTGATAACCCAAACTCCACACATAGTTTACTCCCGGTTTCAATGCTTCAAGCAATTCAAATCCCAAAGGAGTATTTGAGTCTCCGCGGAATGCAATCCGGATGACATTGAACTGTCCCTGTAAACTTCCTTTTTGGGTTTGATTGTACTTTCCTGTTACACCCATGTCGTAAATATCCGCCTGTTCGCCACCCAAACTCTCTTCGTTCTTCTTCTTGACAACACGCCCGTCCAAGCTAAAACGAAGCGAGGTCCCGGGCTGATAAATCAGGGATGGTTTCAATTGCCAGTAATGTAATCGGTAATTCCGTCCGGTGGTATAATCGACTGAGGATGTTTTTAACCCTGTTTCGAATTGGGATTGAATACTGAACTTCTTCAGGATGGTTATCCGGGCATTAAACTCGTGAGACTCCTTCGTTCTTCCATCAAACCCGGTTGCAAGTAATGTTTTGGTTTTTGAACTTTCATAGCTGTAATCCCCGCCACCCACATTGTTTGTACGGTTGAAATATACCGTGTTTTTAATGATATTGGCAGTACTGATCAGGGAATTATCATCGATGCTTCCCACGAAAGGGTTATAGGCCCTTGCTCCGTCAAATACATTGGTTTTTCGCTGCAATCTGAAGCGGGTCTGAGTAGAAAATCGCGCCAATACTTTCCTTATGCCGGTGCTGCTTGACCAAACGCGTTCCGGGCGGAGTGTCAGGGATTGGTTGTATTCGTTGGAATAGGTCTTAATATAATCATTGGAAGGTGTGAAGACCCGAATATAACCGGCCTGATCTGCATACGCAGCAATTTCAAACTCATTCAGGTCCTTGATCCCGTCGCTGTTATAATCGTTCCAGGTGTAAACCCCTTGTCCATCATTCACTTTGATGTATATGAATTCTTTCTTTTGTTCCAACCCGGCACCTACTTCGTAGAAAGTGGTTAAATTGATAGCTCCTTTCCAGAATTTAACGTCGTGATCAATCCGACCATTGGTGGTGCTTTCAGGTGCCTGGGTAATTAAGGTCGAATCCAGGATTTTTAATTCCCGGTAGTTTACCACCATATATAAGCGCTGATTTTTCCAATTGTTTTTCGTCCATTCTGCCCGAAGTGTCCGTGCTTTTGCCGCATTACGCAAACGAATACTGTCCGATCTCCCGTCAATGCGTTCCCGATAACTCACTAGTAATTCCCCGGACGAAGTATCGCCTAAAGCCACATAGCCCTGGTAATCGAAGAAACTGTAGGATTGAAGGCTCAATAATGAATCTCCCTGAACAAAACGGTTCAATTCCTGGTCGTCTTTGAAACCAATCCGTACTTTCCTGATCTGTTTGGAAATATCTGCTTTGTGGCGCAAAAACTGGTTGGCATTTTCATTCTTTGCACTCAAAAAGCTTGCATCGATATTGATCGCATAGCCACGTTGTCTCCAGGAGGTAATCAATTGTGTCCGTAACCCGGAAAAATCCGAACCGATCTTATACTGTTGTGCATTGATCCCGATCTTCCCGTAATTCCTGTTCTCAATACTTGTTCCTACAGTTGTCAAAACCTGGTTCCCGGTATATCCCCGGCTGCGGGTATTCCAGTCACGATCAAATTCCACAGCCCGGTATTGTTCGATCGGTCTAAAATAAGGATCCAGCATTTCGATTTCGACCTGTTTTTTCCAACTCCAGGCGGGAACAGAGTCTTTCCCGAACGGATTCGCGTGTTCGACTTTGGTTCGCATGGAATAACCCCGGTCATCAAAACGGTCTAATGTGGAAAAGGTATTGAGATCATAACCACTCATTCCCAATTCCGAAGTCACTTTGAGCTTTTCATTGAACCGGTACGTTGCTCCTGCGGTAAATAATTGCTGTCTTTTCGGGGTAATCAGTAAAGAAACCGGTGCGTAATCTCCGACCGAAACACCACCAACCGGTTGCACCCATTTGTATACCCGTCCGATTGCATTGAATTTTTCAAAGACATAATCCCCTTTTCCCGGACCAACATACGAAAATTGTACTTTGTAGTAAGCCAGATTTTGGTCCACGGAGGCTACCAACACGCTGTCATACCCCAACGAGTCGACCATCTGGTACATCACCAGGTTTTCAGAAAACCCAATAGAATCAATCACCGAATACCTTGCAAGTTCCAAACTATCCCCAATTTTGGACAAGAGAAATTTTTGGTCATTGGTCAGGTTTTGCTGCAATGGTTGATTCTTCGCATCCTGCTCCGAATAAGCATTGATCCACCAATCCAGTTTTTTGCTTTGCGCAGCCGTTGAAAATTGAAAGAGTGAACGTGCATAGTTCTGGTCTGAATACTGGAATTCCACTACGATCCGGATGTCTTTCGTGATCAGGTTTTTAGCCGTAAATGTCAGCTCTGAAGTATTGTAGTCAATCACATAATCGTATTCCTGCCCCCGACTTAGTTGTCTTCCGTCAATATAAACCCGTTCTGTTCCGGAAAGAATAATGATGTAGGGTTCGTTCTCGTTTCCACGTAAGCGGTAAGGCCCCTGATTTCCTTCTACTCCCTGGATAATCTGCCGGTTGAATTTTCCCTTTGACAAAGCACCGCTGACCTGCGTTTTGATGCTTCCTGTCTTATCCTTTTTCCAGAAGTATTCGCCGGTGAGGCCCTGCCCTCTTTTCTTGTAAGTTAAAAAATAGCCCTCCGGTTTACTGATCCAAAAGTCTCCTGCTGTGAGCTTAAACTGATCGTTGAAAAGCTGGATAAATACCTGGTCGAACTCCTGTAACTTATTGGTGTTTCCTTCCGGCTGAATGGGTAAGTTATCATCCGTTACCGAGGCCAAAACCTGTAAATTCGGTGCGATATACCCGGACAACTCCAGGTTCAGTGAGGAGTTTACGGATAGATCCTGGCGGTTCCCAAAGGTAATTCCCCGTGAAATGCTTCCGGATTTTCGTAAACCGTTTGCACCCATCAGGTCCAGCGGTTCAATTGTTGGTGTAATGAGGTATTTTTCCCGGTCGCCTTTGTTTTGGGTATAAATAATGTTGGTATCCCGCAATTGATAGCTTTTTGCAAAGGAAAAAGGTAAAACACGGTAGGAAACAGTTAGTTCATCAGAACACGGCTGAAATAATTGAAACGTGCTTTTTGCATAATCAATGATGTATTGATATGGAAGGATAATCTCTCCGCCACAACGCACAATCAGCGAGTTTGGTGCGATACTTAAAGAGTCTAATTGGATGGTATTGCTTGTTGCAGCAAGGGTTTTTTGACGGTACGCGTTATCTTGTGTCCAGCTATGAACCCAACAAAAAATACTGCCTAGCAATAGAAGACCAACCCGTACAGCGTGCATCATGCTAAAGTACTAACGTTTTAAGTGCTACGCTAGTATACGAAGTCAATTTTTATATTAGACAGATATACCCTGAATGTTCTCGATATATTCTGCCTCATGTCAGTTCGAGTATTCCGGCATTTCAGCCGGAATGTATCGAGAACGACCATGAAAACAAAAAATCCCATCCACAAAGGACGGGATTTGAATGCGTGATATCATAAAAACGGCACAATTATTAACATCACACAATATATGAAATGGGTAGGGGTGCGATTAATCGCACCCCTACCCATTATTTATTTTCAGTTCTATCCTGAACACATTTCACAGTTATCCGGATTATCCAAAGAACATGCGATTGCCGCTTGTTGTTCTTCCAGTTCCGCTGCAGATACTTTTGCAGGTTCTTCAGTTACTGCTTTATCTACCGTAAACTTAATTGCATCCGTTGCAG
The DNA here is from genome assembly GCA_946480815.1 of uncultured Flavobacteriales bacterium. The sequence continues at coordinate 20,960 of CAMLLB010000028.1, read as the reverse complement.
CTTTCGTTCTCAAGTAGTACATACCTGTTTTCAATCCTTTCTTCCAACCGTAGAAGTGCATGGATGTCAACTTACCGAAGTTTGCATTTTCCATGAAAATGTTCAATGATTGAGATTGACAAATGTATGCTCCACGATCAGCAGCTTGCTCGATAATTGCCTTTTGAGAAATTTCCCAGGCAGTTTTGTACAAGTCTTTGATGTATTGAGGGATCTCGTTGATGTTTTGAACGGAACCGTTTGCTGCCATTAATTTCTGACGCATATCTTTCGTCCATAAACCTTCTTTCACCAAATCTTTCAACAAGTGCTTATTTACGATGATGAACTCACCTGACAATACACGACGTGTATAGATGTTGGATGTGTATGGTTCAAAACATTCGTTGTTCCCAAGGATTTGAGCCGTCGAAGCTGTTGGCATCGGAGCTAACAACAAGGAGTTGCGTACACCGTGCTTTTTCACTTCTTCTTTCAGTAAATCCCATTCCCAACGGTTTGTAGGAGTTACTCCCCACATATCGAATTGGAAAATTCCTTTTGATACAGGAGATCCTGCAATTGTTTCGTATGGTCCTTCAGCAATTGCCAAATCTTTGGAAGCTGTCATTGCAGCGTAATAGATCGTTTCAAAGATCTCACGGTTCAATGCTTTTGCCTCTTCCGATTCGAATGGGAAACGCATCATGATAAACGCATCAGCCAATCCCTGAACTCCTAATCCGATCGGACGGTGACGCATGTTTGAGTTGCGTGCTTCTTCTACCGGGTAGAAGTTTCCGTCGATAATACGGTTCAGGTTCACAGTTGCCTGGTAAGTTACTTCGAATAATTTATCGTGATCGAATGTCCCTTCTTCTGTTACGAATTTCGGCAATGCCAAAGAAGCTAAGTTACAAACTGCGATCTCATCCGGTGCTGTATACTCGATGATCTCTGTACACAAGTTAGAAGACTTGATCACTCCTAAGTTTTGCTGATTTGATTTCGCGTTTGCAGCATCTTTATACAACATGTACGGAGTACCTGTCTCAATTTGAGATTCCAATACTTTGAACCACAAATCCTGAGCTTTGATTGTCTTACGACCTTTTCCTTCAGCTTCATATTGCGTATACAATGCTTCGAAATCTGCTCCGTATGTTTCAGAAAGTCCCGGACACTCATGCGGACACATCAAAGTCCAGTCTCCGTTCTCTTCTACCCGTTTCATGAATAGATCCGGAATCCACAATGCGTAGAACAAATCGCGTGCACGCATTTCTTCTTTTCCTGTATTCTTTTTCAAGTCCAAGAAATCGAATACGTCAGCATGCCAAGGCTCAATGTACATCGCGAAAGATCCTTTGCGTTTTCCTCCACCCTGGTCTACGTAACGGGCAGTGTCATTGAATACGCGTAACATCGGAACGATTCCGTTAGATGTACCGTTTGTTCCTTTGATGTATGATCCTGTAGCACGAATATCGTGAATAGCTAAACCGATACCACCAGCCGATTGTGAAATCTGAGCGCAAGATTTCAACGTCTCGTAAATACCTTCAATACTGTCTTCTTTCATTGTTAACAAGAAACAAGAAGACATTTGCGGTTTTGGTGTACCTGCATTAAACAATGTCGGTGTTGCATGTGTAAACCATCCTTCAGACATCAAGTTGTACGTCTTGATAGCTTGAGGAAGGTCATTTTTGTGGATCCCTACAGCGACGCGCATCAACATTTGTTGTGGTCTTTCCGCGATCTCCCCGTTCAAACGCAACAAGTAGCTTCTTGTCAATGTTTTGAATCCAAAGTAATCGTAACGGAAATCACGATCATAAATGATGCTTGAATCCAGCAATTCTCTGTTATTCGAGATCACTTCATACACATCATCAGCAATCAATGACGCACGTTGTCCTGTTTTCGGATCGATGTACTTGTATAGATCTTCCATTACATCGGAGAACGATTTTTTCGTTTCCTTGTGTAAGTTGGACACCGCGATTCTTGACGCCAATAAAGCATAATCCGGGTGATCAATGGTCTTAGCTGCTGCAACCTCAGCGGCCAGATTATCTAAAACTGTTGTTGTCACTCCATCGTAGATTCCTTCGATGACCTTCATGGCAACAGCCTCGGGTGAAACTAGCGGGTCCAGCCCGTAGCACATCTTGATGATGCGCGCAGTGATCTTATCAAATTTCACCGCTTCTTTTCTTCCGTCTCTTTTAATTACGTACATAGCGCTCTATTTGGGTTGTTGTTATTGGTAATGTATAATATAATCAATTAAAATTCTTCGTCCAAACTAAATGTTTGGTCTTCCTTGTTCGACATAACGCCTGATTTTTGGTATTCTGCCACGCGTTTTTCGAAGAAGTTGGTTTTTCCCTGGATGGATATCATATCCATGAAGTCGAATGGGTTTGCAGTATTGAACACCTTTGGATTCCCAAGCTCTGTCAACAAACGGTCTGCAACGAATTCAATGTACTGCGCCATCAATTCTGCGTTCATACCTATTAACTTCACAGGCAATGCATCGGTTACAAATTCCTTCTCGATCTCAACAGCATCCAAAATGATTTTCTGTACCTGATCTTTTGACAATTGGTTTACCAGGTGCTTGGTGTACAACAAACATGCAAAATCGCAGTGCAAACCTTCATCACGGGAGATCAACTCATTGGAGAACGATAATCCTGGCATCAAGCCGCGTTTTTTCAACCAGAAAATCGAACAAAATGACCCGGAGAAGAAGATTCCTTCCACAGCAGCGAATGCAACTAAGCGCTCTGCAAAAGAACCGTTATCGATCCAGCGCAATGCCCAATCTGCCTTCTTGCGAACACAATCGATCGTATCCAATGCATTGAATAAGTAATTCTTCTCTTTTTGATCTTTGATATAAGTATCAATCAGCAACGAATAGGTCTCTGAATGAATATTCTCCATTGCTACCTGGAAACCGTAAAAGAACTTCGCCTCGGTATACTGCACTTCAGCCAAAAAGTGCTCTGCCAGGTTCTCGTTCACGATTCCGTCAGATGCTGCGAAAAATGCCAAAACGTGTTTAATGAAATGACGCTCATCGTCATTCAATTTTGTTTCCCAATCAATTAAATCCGGCGATAAATCGATTTCTTCTGCAGTCCAGAAACTTGCTTCTGCTTTCTTATAAAAAGACCAAATATCTTCATGTTGGATTGGAAACAACACGAATCTGCTTTTGTTTTCCGATAAGATTGGTTCTGCCTTTGCCATTTTTTATTTTGTTTTTAATCCTGACATTTATCGTCAGGGTTGTTTTTTTTAAGTCAATAATTCCTATGCCATGGTCATTTTCATAACCATAGATTCGTGTGTGTTGGTATTTAAATGTTTCAGTTAATTCCCCTTCAATATTGTTGCGTGTGTCCAACAAGTTTTGCCTCAAAGGGGCTTACAAAAATTGTCAAAATTCTTTCCTTTCACAATTAAAGAAATCCACAATTGAATGAGGTTTTCAACATCGCTACTTTGAAAGCCTTTAACATGAACACTTAGCGAGTTTATCAACATGGGTGCTAAAGATATTCACAGTACATAATCTGCAATTCATCGAAGAATTAGACAGATTCGTCCAACTTCAAGTGTATTAAGACTTTCGGTCGACTTTCCTATAAAATTAGACGAAAATTGAATCACTTTTTTTGCTAATTTTAGTAGGCTATTAACAGCTTGTTGTTGATAGTTAAGCAAAGCCAAATAAACACTACTATGTCACTAAATTTTTCGTCGAATTTTAACAAATGGACGCGTGATTTGCTCCATGTTCTCTACCCTCAAAGCTGTTTGATCTGCAAACATGAATTCAATCAATCCAAATTGGCAATCTGTCCTATTTGTTCGAGCGAATTGGCTTATACTCATTTTGAATCATATACCGAAGTAAGCAACCTCGATAAGTTGTTCTGGGGAAGGGTCCAATTGGAAGGAACTTATGCATTGCTGCGTTTCAAACAGGAAGGTTCCACCCAGCAAATCTTACACGAACTCAAATACCGGAACAACCCCGAAATAGGGAAACACTTTGGAAAAGAAATCGGGATGAAACTAAAAGGTCTTGACAAGTTTTCTGATGTAGACGCACTTATACCGGTCCCTCTTCACCCGAAAAAGGAATTCATCCGCGGGTACAACCAGGCCGAAGTGATCTGCAGGGGAATTACTGAAAGCAGTGGTATTGCACTTCGAAAAGATTTACTGAAGCGCATTTCGTTTACGGAGAGCCAAACCAAAAAAGGAAAGGCTTCCCGTTGGGAAAACATGCAAAACCGCTTCAAAATCCAGGGAACAAAAAGCACGGAACTGAAGCATCTGATGGTTGTCGATGATGTAGTGACGACCGGTTCTACATTGGAAACCTGTGTACGGATCCTTCACAAGGAATTCCCACATGTAAAGATTAGTATTGCGGTGTTAGCGGTCGCAGAGTGACTTCGACTACGCTGCGCCTATGCTGTAGCTCCTGCGTAAGCATTCAGTCACCTTATCGACTCTTTATGATTCACTCCGGAAGAAGGAAACTTCGACTACGCTCAGTTTCTTTTCACTCACAAAAATTTCACGTTTTTCTATCGTTCTTTTTTGCATTTTGCGTTTTGCATTTTGAATTAAACATTACCTTTCAGGTATGTTAATTACTATACTTATCCTCTTGTTGACCCTGGTAGTTGTGCCTTTGATGTCGTTCTATTTCGGAACTCCTTTAAATGCGCTTCAAGCTGAAGTTCTTACTGACATGGGTATCGTTTTGGCAATTGTAACCGGTGTTTGTTTCCTGGTGGGAGAGATTACCCGAAACAATTCTCAGATTGATAAAATCTGGAGTATTATGCCGATTTACTACGTCTGGCATGTGGTTTATGCCGGAGATTTCGCACCGCGTTTGCTCTTGATGGCGATCCTTGTAACGATCTGGGGAGCGCGTCTTACCTATAATTTTTCCCGGAGGGGCGCTTACCGATGGAAATTTTGGTTGGGAGAAGAAGATTACCGCTGGGCAGTATTGCGGAAAAAACCGGGATTCAACAATCGCTTTGTCTGGATGTTATTTAACCTGTTTTTTATCTGCGCCTACCAAAATACATTGATCCTTTTGTTCACGCTTCCGATACTGACGGGTTTGTACCATACAGCCCCCGCAAGTATTCAAACCTGGGACTGGATCATTGCCGGTGCCATCATCGCTGCAATTGTTGTTGAGTTTATTGCAGACCAGCAGCAATATAATTTTCAAACTGAAAAGCATCGCCGGATTAAGACGGGAGAAAACCTGGGACCTTTTGCAAAAGGATTTGTAGACACCGGTTTGTGGAGAATTGTGCGTCATCCGAACTATGCCATGGAACAAACCATTTGGCTGTTATTCTATGGTTTCAGTGTAATTTCAACCGGGGAATGGATCAACTGGTCGATGGGAGGCTGTTTGTTATTGATCACCCTGTTCAAAGGTAGTTCGGACTTTTCAGAAGGGCTTTCTGTTGAAAAATACCCGGATTATATCAACTACCAGCGAAAAGTGCCTCGTTTTGTTCCATTTACGAAATTCAGAAGGTGACTTCGACTACGCTGCGCCTATGCTGTAGCTCCTGCGTAAGCATTCAGTCACCTTCAAAAACTAAATTTAAGTACACTGAGCGTAGTCGAAGTGTGAACTTTTAAACACCTTTGCAGTATGAAAATCTTGGTTGTAGGATGTGGTGTTGCCGGAATTTGTTTAACGCACGAGTTCCTTCAGGCGGGTTGTGGTGTGAATGTTATTGACAACGGTAAAAATGTTTCTTCTGCTGTTGCTGCCGGAATTATCAATCCGCTTGTTTTCCGACGAATGACCCTGAGCTGGCGTGGTCCGGAACTGATCCCTTTTGCACATAATAAATACTGTGAATTGGAAGAACTTAGCGCACATTCATTTTTTCATCCGCTGGTGATTCGCCGTTTGTTTGCATCAGAGCAAGAACTGGACTTCTGGAAAAAAAAGCAAGTACTGACAGAATATGCTCCTTACATGGAGACACTGACGGAGGAAGACCTGAATTTTCCATTGGACCAAAATACCTTCGGGACCGCACGTGTGAAACAGGCTTCTTACATTGATACCGGTGCGTTTATGCAGGCAAACAGGGAATATTTTCAGTCGAAAGGAATATTTTCCAATGAAACATTCAATCATGCCGAATTGGATGCCGAACATGCTGTTTACAAAGGAGTTTCTTATGATTACATCGTGTTTGCCGAAGGAAAGGATGCGAAGTACAATCCGCTCTTTTCATACCTTCCCCTGCAACAGACAAAGGGTGAAGTACTCACAATCCAATCGGAAACAATCCATTCTGCTGAATCCCTGAACCGCAAGTGTTTCCTACTTCCAGTAGGAAATCAGTTATTTAAAGTCGGGTCAACCTATGTTTGGAACACGGACAATACGATTCCCACGGAAGAAGGAAAACAAACGATCGCCGCTAATTTAAGCTCAATCACTTCCGAGCCTTATACGATTGTGGAACACAAAGCCGGGGTTCGTCCAACTGTTCCGGACAGAAGGCCTTTACTGGGAAAACATCCCGAATTCCCGAAAATGGTCATTGCAAACGGCTTGGGTACGAAAGGATATATGCTTGCCCCATTGTTGATGCATGAATTGGTAAATCACTTACTGAATGGAACGGAGATTAACAAGGAGTCGCATATTGATCGGTTTGTTCAATGAATCTTTCAAGTAAATAATGCAAGTCCTCCCCCTTTGGAAGGGGACCAAGGGGGAGGAAAAACCTTTAGATTGATTTTGCCTCCAGGATATCCCGCAAATAAATCCGGATCCGCTTGTTTGAACCTACGATCCAGATCACATCATCTGCTTCAAAAGCCATATCAGGGTCCGGGTTGACGATCCGGTTGTCATCGCGCTCCAGTCCGACAACAATTCCATGACACATTTCGCGCATCCGGGAATGGCGCATCGTTTGACCGATCAGGTTCGAATCTTCCGGAATGGAGAAGGAATGCAATCCAACCTGGGAAGAATCGGCTTTCGACTCGATTTTTGCTTCCGAAGTGGTAATGTAATTTTTAAATGCTGTCAGCTGTTCATCCGTTCCGATGACCGAAATGACATCATTGGGATACAATACATTTTCCTGTCGCGGAATATTAATGGTTTGGTCTCCGCGTTCAATAATTACAATGTTAATCCCGAATGTTTCGCGCAGTTTCATTGCACTTAAGGGCTGACCAATAATGGGTGAGCGTCCATCCAGCGTAAACGTCGTTAAATGCGAATCCCATGGCGCGAGGTATTGTTTCTCTTTCTGAGCACGTTCGCGATCATGCAGGTTGAGCAAAAAGCGGGTTTCAATGCGACCATAAAACCGTTTGATCCGGTGTCTTTGCGTAATGAAGAACAAGGTGCTCACCAATACGCCTACAAACGCAATAAGCGGAGAATAATATTTCGCAAAGACAAATCCTACGAAGAAAATAGCCAATGCGATACGCGAAATAATTAAGGCTAAAAGTGGTCCACGGTAAAGTGGCCTGGTCCAGATACTTGCATAGGTTTGAGAAGGTCCTCTTCTGAAAGCAAGCGCATATAAAAACGGTGCGATTATTAATAGCGTAAGGGAAACTATGAATAAATCCTTCCATTCACTTTCATCGAAAAACGGTGCCAGGAAACGGTCGGCCAATAAGATGATACTGATAATGATCACTGAAAAGATCACCGTGTTGATCAGGTAAAAACGGAGCAGTTTTTTCCAATCGCTGGCTTCGGTGATCTGTTGGGTCCCCTGGCTGTATTTATACAAGCGATTTTTCCATTTCACGGGCATTTTCAGGGTCACCCAATCCGACATTCTTCCCGAAAAGCCAATCATATAAGGTGTTGTGAAAGTCGTAATGACAGATACCGCAACCGCAACCGGGTAGAGGAAATCACTGGTAACATTTAATGTCACTCCAAGCGTTGCAATAATAAAGGAGAATTCACCGATCTGGGATAAACTCATCCCGGTCTGAACAGCTACTTTGATCGGCTGGCCGGCAAATAGTGCACCGATAGTGGCGAAAATGGGTTTTCCAATTAAAAGCACAATAGTTGAAATCGCAATCGGAAGTGCATATTGGACTAACATATCCGGATCGAGAAGCATTCCCACCGAAACGAAGAAAATCGCTCCGAAGAGGTTCTTTACTGACTGCACCAGGTGCTCGATCTTTTCCACTTTGGGCGTTTCTGCTAAAATGGATCCCATGATAAATGCTCCCAGCGCAGGTGAAAACCCCGCTTCGGAAGAAAGCACGACCATGAGGAAACAAAGTGCTAAGGAAAGTACCAATAAGGTTTCATCGTTCAGGTATTTTTTTAAGGTTTTGAAGATCGTGGGCAGGAAGAAAATCCCCGAAACGAACCACAATACGAGGAAGAAGATCAGTTTACCGATGGAATAGATCATGTCCAATCCATGGAAAGAACGACTGATCGAAACAGTAGATAAAATCACCATTAACACCACTGCCACCAGGTCTTCGATGATAAGGGCACCCAATACAATCCCGGCAAATTTCTGGCTTTTCACTCCCAATTCGTCAAAGGCACGGAAAATAATGGTCGTGGAGGCTATGCTGAGAATTCCACCCATGAACAAACTGTCCATCATATTCCAGCCCAGGATCACCCCAACGTTGTAGCCGATTAGAAAAGTCATCCCCACTCCCATGAGCGAGGTAATGACAGCAGCATTCCCCACTTTGAGCAATTTCTTGAAACTGAATTCGAGTCCCAAACCGAAAAGCAGGAAAATCACCCCGATTTCCGCCCAGGTTTTGATGCCTTCTGATTCCACAACGGTAGGAAAAAAGTTGAAATACGGGCCTACCAATACTCCGGCAATAATATATCCCAAAACAACCGGTTGACGTAACATCTTAAAAATGATGGTCATGACGGCAGCAGCACCTAAAATGAGTGCCAAATCAATAATTAATTCCGGAACGTTCCCCATGAAACTGGTTTTATGGTCTACCCGTTGTGATATTCCTAAAATTAGGAAAAATGGTCTTATCCCGGATTAAAATGGGATTAAAATAATTACGAATTATGGCATTGGTCAACAGCTTTCGTCTTGCTTCACGTAACTAAAGATTTAAAAATTGAAAGGAGGTTACACTTTTGGTTATTTTTTAGACTGCAGGATATCAGGACATCAAGATCTTAAGACTTAAAATGTGGCCGAAATTGGCAGCAATTTGACTGAAAGTTCCTAAACATTGCGTGTTAAACATATAACACTTTCATACTCTATCTATGCTCTACCTATGCTCTACCCGTACTCTATCTATACTTGACCTGTGAAGTAGTCAATTTGAATGGTTTTGATTTCTTTTTGGATGTTACACTTCTGAGAATTACGAATTCCAAATTAGTTCTTTTCTCTTTTACTCCAGCACCCGGTTAATTTCCACCACCGGTTTTCGAGGCTTTGTTGTATCCCGAACGGGAACCTCCAATTTCAATTTGTCATCATAGCTGTCTTCGGTGAAAGAAACTTGATTTCCGACCTCATCAAACTGCCGGGTAGAATGATAGTATTGAATCCCGCCATCCGGAGCATCGCTGTAGGAAATGCTTTTCACCTGCCCGTTTTTGAACCAGGTTAATTGAACGGAAGCATGTCCGCCAACATGCCTTAAGTTGTATGAGAACAATTCCTTTCCCTGGTTATTGAACCCTTTGAGATTTCCGTTTCGTTCGTAAATATCCCAGGTTTCAACAATGGAAACTTTCCCGTTTTGGTGGAAACATTTCTTCACTTTTAAACCATCGGATTGCTTCACAGTTTTGCAGTTGAACTGTGCAAAGAGCAGCGGAGCTTGAACGAGCATGAGTAAAAGAAGGGCTGTTTTCATGGGAAGAGGGCGGGCAAATTTGGTGCCAGAAGAGATTATTAATTTCGGAATGAGTATTAACTCAAAAGGATGGTTTTAAGAAAGTAATCAATCGCTCTTAACTTCCCACGCACCTTTCCCTCCATTCTCTACGTCATATTACCAGGTGAAAACCTCCTATTTCGGTGTTTTTCAAAAAAGTTTCTTTCCCATGCAGCGAAATCAGGTTTTGTTTCTCTACTAAGAGAACACCTTAAAATACAAATATGAAAACAACACTTTTAACCCCGCTTGCTGCATCAGCTATGGTTCTTTTGTTAGCCATTGCCTGTAAAAAGCAAAACCCAACTACACCCATTAACAACTGCCCCACGGAAGACCAACCTTGTTCCTTCTGCTTTGGAGAAACGCTGGAATTGGATAGCAACGGTCTCATCGTTCCTACGAATTATGCGCAACAGGTTGCCTTCCTGATAAACGGACAACTGGTTGGCCCAAATCCTATGATAGCCAAAACACCAACCGGATTTTATGGATATCAGGGAGGTGTCTCCATTGCATTCAATAGTGCAAATATGCTCGCATGCGTATCCAACAAAATTACCTTTGTTCATGGGCGTTTTCCAAACAATACAAACCCTTCTCCGTCATTGGTAAACGTACAATTTCCAGGAACCCCACTGATCTCTACGGTCCCCGATTCCCTGAATTATTTCTTAAATCCTTATGGTTACACGGTGGAACACTATTTCCAACCGGGAGAGGTTTGGATGTCTCAAACTCCTGGATCAACGTTCACAGGTGTAGTCGACTCCATTATTATTCACGGACCAGAATTTGAAACGGTGACGATCGGTGCAAATTTGTTCGAATCTGAATTACGCAGCATGTGTGTAGCGCATGAATAACAACCCTTTTTAAACTCAACCAGGGGAGGGTCTGCCACAGTGGATCTCCCCTTTTACTTTTCCTATTGAAATTCAGTTCTGTCCATATGGCCATCGATGTGTTCCGGGATTCTCATGATCCCGAAGCATTCCATGCGATCTATAAAACGCTTTCACCTAAACTTTACTACGTTTGTCTCCGCTACTTGAAAAATGATGCGGATGCGCAGGATGCCTTACAGGAAACCTTTGTGACTATCTATCGAAAAATAGATTCCTTCCATGGGGAGGGAAGTTTTGAAGGTTGGACCCGGCGAATTGCCATCAATCATTGCCTGGCCAAATTACGGATCGATAAGAGCCTGTTTGAATCGGGAAGAGTGGACATTGAAGCAGTTCAACCGGTTTCGGAAGAAGATGATTACCTACAAAAGGAGGAAACGGAGATCAATCTCTTACGTGCCTTGAAAGAACTTCCGGACGGATACCGGACAATTATCAATCTTTTTATACTCGAAGATTACTCTCACAAAGAGATCAGTGAATTATTGAATATTACGGAAAGCACTTCCCGTTCGCAGCTTACCCGGGCAAAAGCCGCATTGAAACTTAAACTGGAACAGTTATGAAAAACAGTGAACAGAAACAATTGGACCAGGTTCTGAAAGACAACTTGTTGGAAGGAACAACACAAGTCCCTGATTTTGTTTGGGACCGGATCGAGGAAGAACTTTTTCCCAAAAAGAAGCGACGCGGTTTTTTCTGGTGGTTTTTCGGCGGATTGGGATTGCTGCTGATCGGGGCTTTTGTCGGTATCGGGTTTTCCGATTCAAACGCATATTCGCACAAAACGGTTCCTCCGTATACCATTTCAAAAGGAACAAAAACTCCTGTTTCAGCAGAGGAAAAATTGAAAAAACCGGATCATTTTTTTGCCTCGAATTCCTCTAAAACACAGGACGGTTCGCAATATTGCAAATTTACAACCATTAAACGAAAATCGTCCATTTCCAATGGTTCCCGTAAAAACCTAAGATCAACCCAAAAAACCACCTACTCTGCATCAAAAAACCGGATCAAATCGGGTTCATTTACACGAATGAAAAATGTGATTACCAAAAAGGGAATCCTTTATTCAATGCCATCTTCAGCTGATCACACATCACCTGCAACTTTAACCATCACACAAGCTACGCAGGTGAAAAACGAGAAACAGGCGCTGGCTTCTGAAAGCGAAGACAAACAATTAAAGACCAACGATACTGAGTCAAAAAACGAAATCCTACAAGAGAAAGATCTAAGCTATTCAGAAATCCTGGAATTAATCCAAAGGGATTTTCCGAAGATCCCGGATGATAAGTCAAAACAACTACCTTCGTCCTGTGTCTCGATCGGGGTCTTTGGCGGGCCATCACTCTATCATTCAGCAGTTTTCAAAGATTATTTCACTTCCGGACAACTGAGTAAACGGACCTTTACTTCTTCCGGGGTTGAATTGGGGTTACAAGCTCATTTCAAAGTGAGTCCGCGTTTCCGGATTTATGCCGGACTTGCATTCAACCAAAAACAAACGCAATTCACTTACGATGTGGCTATCACGCAAGCAGATTACTTCACTTATATTGTAAACAACGAAAAAGTTCCGTTGGCCAATATCCACGATGACGGGGCAAACAGTTGTTTCCTCGCAAAAGACGTTACCAGCCGCTATCAATTGCGATCAACATCCATTTCAATAGGGACTCAAGTTGAATTTTTGAAAATCGGGAAGTTTTCTGCAGCGGCTGATCTGCGATTATCCTGTAATTTACATTCGTCACTCAAGCTCAAAGAAATGCGGATGCTGGAGATTGAACAGCCTCAATCGGAGAATTTCAGTTATTTGCAACCGGGAGCCGGATTGTTGTTTAATTTCCGTTTGAACCATCATATTTCTTTGGGATTGGCACCTTTTTTCAGTAAACAATTTTATTTAAAAAAATCTTTTTCACGAAAAATGGATGAATTGGTGATTCCTCTTAGCCTGTGTTTTGACTTCTAAGCCGATCCATACCCCCTTTTCGGCATTTGGTGAATACTATTTCCAATTTAATACCATTCATTTGATCAGAATATTGAATTTATTCTAACTTAGTCCCAACTTAAAAGAACACTATTCATGAAAAAGAACACGTTAACCCTTTTATTGGGAGGTATGGTCATTAGTGGTATGGTAATCCTCACCAATTGCACTTCCGGATCGGATGAAAAAGTAGAAAAGGCCAACTATGAAAGCAGCGACTCACCGGACTCGCTTTGTTTAGTAAGCCCCAGTTGGTTTCCCCACAGTCAGACCCCTGCTCCTGAAGAAGGAATCGGAAGTCCTTTTGATACTTCCAGCACTACCAACCAGATCTTTCATCAGTGGTCATGGAACAAATTCCTGTGGCTCACCAAGCCAGATGCAGGTGGAAATCCTTTATTCCTGAACCAGGCAAAAGTAAAACAGGTAACCTCTCACATGGCACCCGTTTCGGTACCGAGCGGAGCACTGGTGGTCCTTCAAGATACTGCCCAGGCAGGATTTGCAAGTGCCGTACTGCAAACAAATCCGGATTACAACAACGGAACAGGTGCAATGGTTTATTATTCCATTCATATGAACCCCATGATGTATGCAGCCGGACTCAGCTTTGCAACCCAATTAAAGAACGGTACATTACCAGCTACCAATGACGCTTCCTTCCCGGTAGGTTCCTTTGAATTAAAAGTTGCGTGGGTTCCTGTTTCTGCCATCCCGGCTTCCAAGCAAGACGAATATTACACCACAACAGCTTCACTTTCTACTAACAATGGTGTGTCCTTCACCAATACTGAAGTCGCATTGATCGGGATGCATGTAGTAGGTATCGTTCAAAATCACCCGGAGTTTATTTGGGCAACTTTTGAGCACGATGATTTGTCACCGGATTACGATTGGAATGCAAATTCCGCAAGTTCAGCTTCAGACCAATTGTTATTTAAGAAAGGAAATACAACTGGAATTAACGGAATTGTGTACAATTCAGCAACGGAACTGGGACAAACTCCTAACCAGGTATTCGATTTGTTCCAATATGGAATTCCACGTAACCCGGACGGATCATTCATGAGCACGTCACAGCAGGAACCGGCGGATTTTCAGAATGTGGACGGGATCAATCAATGTGTGAAATCACAATTGGATGATGTTTGGGCAAACTACTTCTACAACGGATCAATCTGGTTAAATATGGATGGTAAAACGCCATTGCAGCAAGCACAATTGATTGATAGTTTGGGTGGAAACATCGGCAATGCAACTCCGGGAAGTTATGCTCGCGGAAGTTTGAACTGTGCGAACGTCACCATGGAGACCTTCACGCAAACCTTTGAATCAACTATCGGAGCAATCAATGTCAATAACCTGGCGAATTGTTTCTCCTGTCACAGCGGGCAATCGTTCGCTCAGAGTTCAAATGTTTCTCCGATTTACCTGAGCCACAGTTTCCAGGATTACCTATCGGAACAACAAGGAAATTCGTTCAAGAAAGCCGAGTCTATCAAATCCAAGGCAGAACAGCGCCTGAAGGTGTTGATGCAAAAAAGATAATTCATTTATGGAACAGTAGGGGCGTCCCGTATGTACGGGACGCCCCTGCTGTTATTATTTCACAATCCCATTTCCGGGGGTGACTTTTTTGAAGCTCACGTTCTGTACACCTGAAGTATTTTTCACCTTGTCGAAACGGAATACTTCATTGCTTACAACACGTTGGATACAGATATCGATCATCGTGGTGGAATTCGGCTGCAAGGCTTTTTCAAACAATTCCTGTGATGCCTGGATCTCGCATGGCAAATAACGGATAAACCCATCATCCGGACGCGGGCGAATGATCAATCCCAATTCACTGATCCCTTTCAACTCATCCAGGGCACAACCATTTACGGTCATTGCTTTTCTTCCGTGAAGAACATCGTAATTGAAGAAATAAGTAACGGTCGATTTGTTGACCTGGTTGCATTGTCTGTCAGCGAAGAAACCGGTTGGTAAACCATTCGGATCGTGATTTGCTCCTGTCAATATCAAGTCGAAATCAGTTACCGGATACCCTTCCGAATCTGTTAAACGGAACAAGACCATGGAATAGCGGTCGTGGATGTAGTATTTCTTTCCAAAAAGGCGTTTGTCTTCTTCAACCAGGCCTTTTTCCTGTACACCCGCCGTTTCATTTGCAAAGTCAGTAATGATCTTATTATAGTCCGCTGTATTTGTCACACCGATACAACGAAAAATCGCATTCACTACTTCTGCCCCTTTCGGATCTTTCGGGTCCTTCAATGGACTTCTCATAATTCCCATTGCCGCCCCGGAATGTGATTTATAAGTTACCACGCGGAACGGGGTTGGTGTTGCTTCGGAAACTTCGGAAACAACCAGGTTTTTCGCCTGCCATTTTCCACCAACCAGTTTGGGAGTTTCCTGTGTCAGTTTTATGTAACGGCTATTTTGATTTGCCGCCGCAACACGTATAACACCATCACTGCCCAGTTCCCCGGTATACGAATTCAGGTGATCGTATAACTTGCGGTCAATATCCTGTCCGATCAATGAGAATGGGAAGATTCCATCCGGGCCAATGTATTTTTGTCCGTTCTGGATCCAGTCTTTATTTAATTTCCAGGCTTCCCCGCTTCCCAGTTCAAGCCAGTTCAGCACGCGTTGTCCCGGCTCAACACCATCAAACCACGATTTGATACGGCTCAAGCGGCTTTTACCCAATTGTGCCAATGCAGAACCGAAATTCGCCGGGGCCAGCATCACCAAATGACTCATTGGGCAAGTCTTGTTCTGATCTTTGTAATAATTGTTCCACCAGGTACGCACAACAGGTCCGCCGGTAGAATGCGTGATACACGCAAAGCGTTCTCCTGATGCCAAAGTGGGGATCATTTGTTCCTGAACGGCCTGTTCCATAGCACGTGCGATATCTTCCAAACGTACTTCGTCATTGAAACTGATGTAGCGACCAAGGAAAATGTGTTCGATCTTGAGGTCGTAACCATAAGTTCCGGCTTCCTGTTGAAGGCGCAAAGGCATTTCTCCGTAAGTGTCGAGGTTTGTGACACTGTATCCGTGTACAAAGGCAAGAGTTAATGTTTTCATTGTAAATAGCTTAAGGTAATGAAGGAAAATTAGTGGTTTTTTTTGATTTTGATGATTACGAGACAAAAATAGTGTGGCAGGTCGTAAGGGATTTACGGGGAAGTCAGCAGATAAAACAAAAATTTACAAACTAAAAAAGAGCTTTCTCTGGTATAACCCAATCTCATTTCGTAACTTATACAAATGGAATATATCTTAAAATATATTTTAAGTTCCGATTTCAGGAAAAAGATGAGGCGCATCATTACGCGTAGGAGCATTGCCCTATTGTTATCGCTCATTTTGGGATTTCAATAAACAAGCAATGGTTAGAAGGAAGGCTGTCAAAATGATCAGCCTTCTGTGTTTATTTAAATACTGCTCTCATGGGATGATACTCGTAGTGGTTCAAGCCATTTGCCGGATCGTTTGCAATTAACTGTTTCAGATGTTCTTCATCATTCACTGACACCACTCCGGCTCCGTAGCCTCCCGCCGGGTCCATTACCGGCCCGAAAACGATCGCGATACCATCGTTCAAAAGTCCCATCCAATAAGCTACGTGTTCCTGCATGGTGTTCTTTTCATCTTCGCTCATGTCCATCATAAAACTAGTACGTGGAGGATTGAGTTTCAGGAAGTATTGTTGTTTGTTCATAAGGATCTGTTTATTTGGTTTTTGGGTAAAGCTAAAGATGATTATTTAATTCTTAGTTTTCTAAATAGGGAAAAAACAAAAAAGGTTGCCAAAACACACTCTCGCTCTCCATTCTCGCTCTGAGAAAAAAGTGTTGCAGGAATGAGTCCCGACTATTCGGGACAAGTTGTGAGAGCGAGACCAGAGGGAAAGAAAAAGCGTAACTATTTTCGTAATCTAAGATTTGATACGAAAATTGAATTTATAACTTCATTCAAACACACTCACTCTCTGTTCTCGCTCCGAAAGAAAAGGTGTAGACTACGGTAGTGCATCAAGCATTGGAGTTATAACCTGAAGAAATTTTCCAGTTCAAGCTCTTATTCCAAAGAGAGTAGTTAAAATTCGGGCAAGAAAATTCTTACATTCGCTTTGCTAGAGTACTCTGCCTAGTCCAGGATATCAAATTTTACTGAATGGAACTAATGACTGAACAATCTAAAGCAATTCACGCTACACTGTGTATTTTCTCAACTGATTTATGCCAGTCGATCCAAGAGAGAATTTCTGTTGTCAACGAGTTCACGACAGTAACTGACAACGACCCCAGTGTAATACAACCGCTCGCTTTGGCTCTTTTGTCTTTAGATACCTTTATAACAAGTGAAGAGCTGAGGATTACTCATATTGGCATCATTCGCAAGGGCGTTCGTGTATCCACCGGGCAGGTGCGCATCAAGGTAACCGATGTATTTGAACTTCAAAAAGCGGTTTCTAGTGATAATGTTATCGCCTTGATGGAGCCAAAATTCAGGAAAAATGGCAAAGCTGCTTTCTCAATAGGTTATAAGAAAGTCTCACCAAAAATCGGGGAGCTTTTATTCGAAAAGATGGTTGAGTTATGTCCCGATCACAAAAGCTTATTTGATCGGCTGTACAATAAAATATCCGGTAGAAAAATAAAATACTCAGCTCCAAGAACAGAGGACGCGGCAACCGAGAAAGATGCCCTTGGTGTCGCATTGGATATATTCGGGGTAGATCGATCAGACATACTCCGGAGTTGGGAAGCGAATGCGGATGGCAGCACAGGAAACTCATTCTTATCCGGTATTCAGCAGTATTATTCGTATGAAGACGACATCATTAATCACGACCTGCGGACACTTCCTGGGATGCAATTTGTCGCCGAGAATATTTCGGGCGTTGCAGAATTCCGCAACGATCAGGGTGAAAAACTGACCGTTATCAATGCTAATCGCAAGCCCTTGGAAAAGGCAATGGGGGTCGATTTGATATACTATCATCGTTATTACGATGCTTTCACTTTCGTTCAGTATAAAATGATGGGAGACCGAACACCTGATTCCGAAGCATACTACTATACTAACGAACCGTCTCACGAAAAGGAACTTGAGAGGATGAATGGTATGATGTTACGATTTAAGGAGGTACCATTAAGCAACACTTTAGCCGACTATCGACTAGGACCTTGTCCTATATTCTTCAAGGTATGTAAAAGGATTCAGCTAAAGCAAAATGACGGTTCAATCGTTCCAGGCGCGTATATTCCACTTGATCACTGGAACATTCTTTTAACGGACCCGAGTACCGCAGGAAAAAAGGGTGGACGAAGAATTGGCTTTCAGAACCTTCAGAAAAAATATCTTGGTACTCAAACCTTTGTAGATTTGGTGCAACGGGGATTGATAGGGACACAGTCCACAAATTCCAGGTCAATCGCATTGTTTATCGAAGAGGCTATTAAAAGAGGTAACTCGGTTATGTATGCGGTTGATCATAGCACAAAAAAAAGGAAAGATTACGATTCAGAAAGGTGGATTGATGACGACCTAGGGCTTAACAATTGATTTATCTGTTATCCTTTTGCCTTTTCGAATCCATCTTCTAGGATTTCAATTTGATATTGAAGTCCTTTTGCAAACCCGGCTTTAAACCCACCATTTTGGTGATGAGCAATCTTCATGTTGGACAAAATAGGTATAAAGTTTCCGGCATAAATATTTGAGGGATCTTTGCGATATATATCAGATAAGTATTTTTCGAGTGGTAAAACAAGATTAGTCATCATCCCTTCAGGCTTGGGCGTTTTAACCGCGCTGCTATAGACCCGATTTATTTTCAAGATTTCCGGGATCTCTTTCAACTCCTCAATAGATTTTGAAGACATTTGGCGAACCATTTGGTGAAATTCCATTATGGCGGTATTCCATTGATCACTAGATGCAGTATTTCGCTCCATAAATATTTCGTGCAATCTGACGTATTTAATACAGATATCTCTTAAAAGCTCGATAAACCCCATACGTCGTACTATTAATGCTTCCTTCCCTACAAGCCGGAAGCTCTCAACCAAGTCTTGCTTATTTATCGAGTCATACATATAAAATGGCTGTAAATGGTCTACTATTTCAATTCCTTGAAAAGCATCACTTTCTTCCAGCTGTTTTAGAAATTCCCGCATCACTTCAATCTGTTTTTCCGCACTAACCAGTTGCTGTTTCCAGTAAGCTTCAAAGAATCGTTTCGTGGCCAGTAACTCTCTCCGTGCCTTTTTCCTTTCAATGTATCCAGATAAGGCATATCCTAATAGAAATACAATGAGTGCTACAAACAATCCGCCGAATACATCAACATAGTCTAACCAATCTCTTTCCGTTGAAGTGTTCATTTCTCAATGTAAGCTGTTATTAAAATTAATCAAACAGAAGTTCCAGACCTCTTTCTTTATTTTTCTTCTATAGAAAAAATTACCAATTCTTATACTCCTCAGTTAGTTGTTTTAATACCGTCTCATATCACGAAGCGGATTTATATTTTGTCCGTCAGTTATTGATGTCATCAATTGCAGCTTTTAGAGATGGTTTTCCAGCAATTTTATCTTTCTTGAAATTGATTATTGCGTCTGAATAGTATCGTTAGCCTTAGTTCATCTTCTTTAAGTAAGTAAAAATAAGCCAAAGTTTGTTTGGATGTATCCTAGGTTTTTTTGCAAATCAAGTACTTTCAGACTGTATTCAATACCGACACCCAAGACTTCGATAGTATAACTTACCTTTTTTGTTCATTGGTTTGATCACCCACTATTATATTGTCCCTTTAATTTTTCCTAAAATATAAAATTCAAGGCCGAGTAATGGAAGTACTCCTATTATAAATATCCAATACCATATATTATAAGTTCTTTGCTTCTGCTTATCTAACTTATCACAGTTACTAATTACTTCTTTCCATTTGTCATTATAGTCATACATAAAGTAGTTTTTGAGAACCAGAAGTAAAACCAAAATGATGAGAAATACTTTTGAAAAAATCTCTATATCAAAGATTAAATTCATTGGGATAATTAAACAAAACGAAATTATTATCTCAATTAGTAGGAGCAGTGCTATTGCCCTCCACTGAGCAAAAAAACCAAAATCGCTTTGGTTAATCGATTTGTAGAATTTATAGAAAACATAATTATGTATTCCAATTATAGTAGCAAGTAATTTCATTATTTATTAAATAGCCCCTCTTAATTTCTGAATAAGCTCATCATATAAAATTCCAAAATCAAAACTAAGATCAAGAAAAGAAAAATCAATGCATATCGTCTCTCAACTTTTTTTGGTAGTTTATCAAATTTCTCAACGATATTTTTCCATTTGTCATTTCTGTCAAAAAGTAAATAGCTTTTGATTGCTAATAAAATGCTACATGTAATTAGCATTTCTTTTGAGATAAAATCATAATTGACCAAATAAGTAATAGGGATAGAAATTGCAAAAATTAAAAATCTGTTGTTGCCTGGTCTACCAAACGTTAATTTTATTTTTCTTTGATAAAGTAATTTCCTGATTCATCGCTTTGCGCAACATAATAACCTTTTTTACAAAATTTATAGATTAAACAATTAGTAATTTCCAAACCCGTTAGTTCGAGCGTTTTATTCTCTATTAAAGATTTTTCATACAGCTCAACTGAACACTTCTCACCTTTGTCAACAACAAATCTTTGTAAAAGTTTATCCTCCTTTAAATTTCTTAAAACTAACACAGAGTCCTGCAACAGTTTATTCTGAATCCCCTCAAAATCTCCAATATCTTTAAACTTTCTAGTTATTCCCAAAACATCATATAAATCATGATCATTGGATACCGCCTTCTCCAAATTGCCAGTACTTAATTTTAGATTGAAGCAATAATACCTGCGACTTAAAAAGTGTATAGGCTCTTGTAGAGAAAAATCATTTTTGGAATTTCTTTTTTTGTTTTCCTCATTACACGCAGTAAAAAGAATTCCAGTCAAACACAAATAGACTATTATTTTCATATTATTTTCATATTATTTTCATATTATTTTCATATTATTTTCA
>CAMLLB010000027.1 GCA_946480815.1 uncultured Flavobacteriales bacterium | reverse complement strand
TTCTTCCGGAACCACTTCCCGGCATCGATGTAGAAAAGCCCTTTCACTGAGAATGAATTCAGGTACGGGTTGTCGAATAGATTATTGAAGGTTTTGAAGTATCCGTAGTCCAGCCCGTTTTTTGAAGCATAGATATTGTACTTCCAGACAAAACGGATCTCACTTCCTGGGTAAATCACCCAGCGTAAGTCAAAATCAACCGTAAAGGCATTGAAACTGGTATTGTGGTAACTGTGACCTAAAGTGTCGAGTCCGGTATAGGAAGAAGAACGATAGCTTCCGTCATCCAGTAATTCCATGAACGATTTATAGGAAACTTCCTGCCAATAGTGATTAAAGCGCAATTTTAAGCTGAATGTTTTGGTAAAATTGTAATCCAGCGCAATGGAGTTTGTAACGATCCAGCGTTCGCGATTTCCCAATGTGATCTGATCGGTATAATTGGTATCCGTGACCCGCACGTACCCGAAATTGTGGAAATAACGGTTGACCGTCGCGCTCAAAACAGTAAATACTTTTGGTGCGATCCGAATCCGCGGGCTGATATTCAAATCCAGGTTCGACATGCCTTTTCTGTCAAATACACGGTGATAAGCATAAAAGTCCAATGCGAAACGTTTCGAATAATCACTTGAGTAAAATCCTCCGTATTGGAATGATGCGGGAAAATGAACCGGTATTCCGAATACGCGGGACTCGAAAAAATCACGTTCTCCCAAGGGGTAATAGTTCAGGGAAATGCCTGCGGAAAGGAATTTTTTGGTCGTGATGATGTATTCGGTGTTGATCGACCAAAAGGCAAATTTGGCAGGCTTGTATAAATATTCCACCGTGTTTTCGGCTGTGAAATTTCTTCTTAACGTGTGTTTGGTAGCTTTGTATCCCGTCCAGCGATACCGACCATAAAAACCAAAGAAATTATTACGGGCCAGGAAACCTAATTCTGTAGGGTTGTAGTTGTCGTCACAATCGTAGTAATCAATATTGAACTGATTGACTCCTTTCACTTTTTGGAAACTGATCGAAGAGGATCGGCCTACATTTGCCTTATTTCCGGAAGAATTGACCGAAACCTGCGTATTAGCAGAGATGCCGTAAACTCTGGCTTTGTTAAATACCAATCCCTGCAATGTACTGACATTGGAAAGTACATTGATTTCGGGTCGGATTACATTGGTATTCAGGAGCGAAATATTGGCGTTGTTTTTCAGGTTTTGAGACAGTACAAAGACATTGTAATTTGATAACGGATGCGCAAGGATTTTATGGCCGTTACCGGCGGAATCTTCATAATGAAGAAATGACCTGTTTTCAATGGCATTAAAAACACCTATTCCCAAACCACCTTTTGTTCGTCCTGAGATTTTCAGGGCATTGATCAATTGAGCTCTGTCGGGGATGGAGCTGATGGTGTTATTTGGATCTTGAGCTGCCGAATCGAGCGCTTGTTCTTTCAGATAACTTTCCGCACCGATTCTTCGGGAATAAAATAAATCTCCGATTCCGAACAAATCCATTCCTTCCAGGAAGAAAGGCCTGTTCTCCGGATAACGCACTTCAAAAGGAGAAAGGTTTAAAACCAGGCGATCCGAAACTGTTTGCCCGAAATCCGGGATCAAGGTTGCATCAAGGGTAAATGATTCACTCAACCCGACCTTCATGTCCATTCCGAATCGCGGCCTGAATCCCCAATCCTGGGATTGCGAATTTTCATCATAGCTGTCTTCCAGGTACATCGTTGAATAGGGTGAAAAAGACAGCCGCAAGGGAGTTCCTAAATTTTCAATTCCTTTGATATAACCGCTCTGTGCAATTTCACCATATTGTTGCGGATCAACATATGACCAGTGTGAGGTTTCGCGGTTCCTGCGCACATTTCTAACAAAATTAATTCGCCAGTTTTGAATCGTTTCTTTCGGGAAGCGCAATTGGGTCAATGGAATCCGGATCTCCAGGCTCCAGCCATCGACAATCCGTTTGACTTTACTTCGCCAAACGGCGTTCCAGGAATAATCTTCGTTTACCTGGTTGATGATGGCATCCAGTTCTGTTCCGGCAGCAGTTACATAAAAACCAAAGGCATTTTGCCCGGCACCATACGGATCAATTAAAATCCCGAACCAATCTGCATTCCCGAAGTCATCCCGTTCAGACAAAAAAGCAATGATGGAATCCGGTTGATGGTCTGTTAACTTTGCCCCGATATAGATATATTGATCGTCGTAGAGGAATTTTACTTCGCTTTTGTATTTGCTTTCTACACCCGGATTGGGATAATTGTTGATGAAATCTGTAGCTGTTTCGGCCTCATCCCAGGCAACTTCCAGTAACATTCCGTCGAGTGAAATGGCGTGATTCGTCCTCTTTCCCGAAACCGTTTTTTGTGCCGGTAAAGAAGCTGAAATCAGAATAAAAGTTAGAAGAATACAGTAGGACAATTTCACCCGACAAAATTCGTTATTTTTGATAATATAAAGTCATAAATATGTCGGGAATAAACTTTCTAAGTCGTTTTACCTCTTTTTTGCTTGTTGTTATTTCTGTTACTTCCTGCGGTTTGAAGTATGTTCCCGGGCCAAGTCTGGAGGATTTGGAACGAAACCGGAAAGAAAGCCTGGAACAACAATTGGCACATGACTTTGCTGCGGTAAACAAAAAATATGTGGCACTGACCTACGGTGAAACGGTGCTTGTGAAACCGCTATCCTATCAACGCCTGGACTCGCTTTTCGAAGTAAAATACAACATGAGCCAGAACGGGCTTTCTACCAAAGAAATTGATCCCTTGATCGAAGATCAGAAGATGGTACTGCTGGCTGATACAACAGAGGTACTTTACATGGAAACGCATTGGTTTGAATTGGTACAGGATACCACTTGTGAATTTATTATTGCACAATGCTTTCTAAATAACCGGAATGTATTGCGCAAAATGGAGATTATTGACGAGTTTCAAACAGGAATCTCCAACCAGGTATGGGCCGAAAAATATATGAAAGAAGATTGGCTTACCCGCGACATGGGAGGTTTTACTTCCAATGACGACCTGGCCTTTTATTCCATGATGAAAAATCGAGCGTTTAATTTGAACGATGAAGAGAAAAACGATTTTCTCAATAACCTGTTCCTGGTTATGCGCTTTGCCAGTGAAAATCAAAGTACTGCTGCGCAGGGAATCGTTCTCAAATTGGCTGCCCGTCAAATGAAAAATGAAATCCCGGATTTCAAAAGTTCGGAGTATGTTTTTTCCTTTAAAAAGGATAGTGATCCTGAATCCAAAGAAACTATTTACGTTGTAGAGGCAGTTTCTCAGGCAGATAAAAATGTATTGATCACCAGAAGGTATGATCAGTTCTATATGCCTTTGGATTAATTGTGGCTTCGACTACGCTCAGCCACCTTTTTTAAGGTAATAATCTCCATTGAAACAGGGTGACTGAGCGTAGTCGAAGTCACCTGTTAAATCGGAATACAAAACGGTTTAATCTTCTCATCTCCATATAAATAATGCTGTAAGCGTTGAGATAACAGTGCTTTGTTATGAGATTTTCCGGGATTTCCTTTCAGCAGATAGCTGAATTCCTTCTTACCGATCTTAAATTTCCATCCGTTCTTTTGTTTTGTAAATGAGATTTCCCGACTATCCAGATAAATCCTGTTATCGGATTTCAAAATAATGGATTTGCTCAGATTCAACCCGGATTCGCGAACCGCGTTTTTAAGTGTTTGGAGAATTTGTTTGTTCCTTGGAATATCTTCGGCAAAAGTAATGAGCCTTCCTTTGTATTGGATTGTACCGCAAAAAGCCTTGCCGGAAAAGACCCGGAGTTCATTTTTCTCAAATTTCACTTCGCGTTTCCAGGAAATAAACAGCAGGCAAACAGCTAATCCGACGAGTGCCATTTTAGGAAAAAGTTGTCTGATCAATAAGGTGTGAAAGGAATAACCGATGAATATCCCCAGTGTCATAAATTGGATGAAGTTGAGCTCAAATCCACCGGAAACACCTCCGGGAATCTGATCTGCAAATTGAATCCCGATAATCAAACCCTGCAGTGAAATAACGGTCAGGAAAATGATCAGCGCATTGAAATAAGGAATCCAGGCTGTGAAAATGAGGATAATTAAGAAGAGCAGGACGATAAATCCGAGTAACATGACAACGATATTGGAGATCAGGAAGTAATTGGGGAACTGATGGAACCAATACAGCATGAAAGGAGTGGTTGCAATTGTAGCGGCAATCCCTACCGCACTGCCTTTCCAGATCCAATCCAGCCATTTTTGTTTGATTGAAATGAGCTTGTAAATGGGATTTTGAAACAATAAAATTCCGATCAAAGCAACATAAGATAATTGGAAACCAATGTCAAATAAATAATAAGGATCATACATCAGCAGTATAATGGCAGAAAGGATCAGGTTATTCATCCCGGTATTTTTCCTGCTCAATAATTGTCCCAGTGCCAGGATGCTGAACATCACAACTGCACGGATTACGGAAGGGGAGGCACCGCTCAGCAAACCGAATCCCCAAATGAGAACAACGGAAAAAAGAACCGCTTGTTTCTTTGAGATCCACCGGCTGAAAAAACCGAGTATGTACTGGAAAATAATTAAGATAATCCCGACATGTAATCCTGAAACAGCGAGTACGTGCATGGCCCCGGTGTTGGAAAAAGAGTCCAATACTTCCTGGTCGATATCAGCTTTGTTTCCCAATAGCAGTGCAACTCCGATGCCTGCAACTGATTCAGGAAGCCAGGATTTCATTTTTCGCCCGATCTCATCCTGCCATTTGGAAAAGAAGATTGCCAGGTTTTTGCGTGAACCGACCTTCGAAATCCAATTGGATGGGATGAAAGCTCTCCCCGCATAATGATGTGTTCCGTAATAATATTCCGCATCAAAACTTCCCGGATTGGTTTCGTTACGGAAGGATTCGACGGTCGTTTTGAATGCGACAAAGTCACCAAGTCCGTATTTTCCTTCGAGTGTGTCAAGCGTTAGAATGAGATTTCCACGGATGGGAATTTGTTTGTTTCGACGTACTGATTTTTCGAGCGAAAGGTGTATGGTTTGATAACCGGATTCGGAGATCTTGCTTTTGAATACCGTTCCAAAATTCACCAGCTCAGTTAACTCTTCAGGGGTTGATAAGCTTTTCTTCTGCAATTCCAGTTTGCAAAAACCGATCAGGGCAAAAAATAAACTGAATGCAATTACCGGGATAATCTTCGGGAAAAGAGTGATTTTGAAAAGTCGGTTAACTACCAACAAAAGCATTGTTATGGTAAATAACACCATCATTGTCAGCCCGATTCCATCCGGATTTCGACCAGAGACAAACGACAAAAGAATACCCAGGATCAATCCCAGTGAAAGTGGTAATAGTGGCATTTTCGTGATAGTGGGTTAAAAATTATAGACGAATCTAATAAATTGTTCGATAGAGAACACCCCAAATTGATTTTTCTTTGTTTCTTTACAATCAAAACTTTACAAACCAAATTATGTTTAAACTGAATTATTTTGTACCTGCTTTTGCCCTAACCCTAAGCCTGACATCGTGTGGAGGAGGAGAGACTGAAAAAAATGAAGTCGCTACTGTAGAAACCACAGATGAGTCGGGTGAGTCTTCTGACAATGATTATGTATTACCTCCTCCTATCAGTATCGCGAATGCATTTAAAGATGCCGGTTTGCCGTATGTTGCCGGTAAAACAAATCCGGTTGCGGATGCAGACAAGTATTCTGTAAAAATTGATCAGTTGATTAACCTGGGAGTTTATTCTACGGATATGGCCTACTGTGCAATCAATTCGAAAACACAGGAAGCACGTGAGTATTTGGTGGTTATTCAAAAGCTGGGATCAAAAGTAGGATTGGAAAGTGTTTTTTCCGATAAGGAATTGATCTCCAAATTTGATAAAGGATTGGGAGATGTGGAAGCATTGCAGGATATCATTTATGAAATCCAGGATAAATCCGATGAATATATGGATAACAATGATCTGAAGTACTTGGGGGCGATTCAGTTCTCCGGTTCATGGATCGAAGGAATGTACCTGGGGATTGACAATAATAAAGACAAATCCGAGATCGGGAAGTTGTTGGTTGAGCAAATGAGCTTGCTGAAAAATATCATCAAAGGATTCAAAAGTCACCCGGCTCAGGAGGATGCACGTTTGAAAGAAGTGATCAAGATGTATGAAGGTATTTTGAATACCTACGAAGGGATGGCTTCGGTAAAGAAAGTGTCCAATAACATCAATCGTGAAACGCCGGAATTGACAGAAGCTGAATACCAGGCTTTGGCAAAAGAAGTAAAAATGGTACGTTCAAATATTGTTAAACCAGGGAAATAATTTTTTATGATAAAGCTATTCAAATTCGCTCTTCCACTTGTTGTTTGTTTGTTGTGGATCGGACTGGTATCCGGAGGAAATGATAATGTATTGGAAGCTCAGATGAGCACCCTGAAGCAGGAATGTAAGGAAATGATCAAAGGAACACGATATGAAGGTTCTAAAATCACATACTTTACAGCAGGAGCCTCAAAACAGGTGAAGCATATTGAAGTGTATACCTTTCTTTTGGATGAATATAAATTTGCGATCAGTGCTAAAAAATGTGCTGCTTCATTGACTATAAGAATCTATGACGCTTCGGCGGACATTAAAGACCGTGTGTTGATCAAGGAATTCAAAAAGGCACAGGGTAAAAACCTGAAATTCAGCACAACGGAATTGAATGATGCGTATGTTGCTAAAGTTCCGGATGCTGATCGTTTGAGAAATATCCATATCGAATATTCAATCGGTTCCGGAAAAGGAACAAAAGAAGGGATCGTTTTAGTTTACGGTATTGAACCTTAAATCGCGGAAATGAGGCTTTTTTCATAGATAAAGCCTATTTTTGTACTAAATTTTATAAGTGATGATTAATGTAACTCTTCCTGACGGATCAGTTAGACAATACGAAGCAGGAGCAACAGCATTGGATGTTGCTCTTAGCATTTCTGAAGGATTGGCTCGTAACGTATTGGCAGCCAAAGTGGATAACGTGGTAATCGACGCAACCCGTCCGTTGATCGGTGACTGTAAGTTGCAGTTACTGACCTGGAACGATGAGGAAGGAAAATCGACCATGTGGCACTCTTCAGCTCACTTAATGGCAGAGGCGTTGGAGTTTTATTATCCGGGAATTAAATTGGCTATCGGACCTCCGATTGCGAACGGGTATTATTACGATGTTGATTTTATGGATTATACTTTTAAGGAAGAAGATCTGGATAAAATCGAACAAAAAATGAAGGAGCTTGCGAAGCTAAAGAACCCTTACGTACGTAAAGAGGTTTCGAAAGCAGATGCCCTGGCTTATTTTACTGAGAAAGAAGACCCGTATAAGTTGGAGTTGATCCAGGATTTACCGGATGGTTCCATTACTTTTTATACTCAGGGAAATTTCACGGATTTATGTCGTGGACCTCACGTTCCGGATACCGGCTTCATTAAGGCGGTGAAGTTGATGTCGATTGCCGGTGCTTACTGGCGTGGTGATGAGAAAAACAAACAGTTGACGCGTGTATACGGGATTACTTTCCCAAAACAGGCTGAATTGACAGAATACCTGGAGAAAGTGGAAGAGGCAAAACGCCGCGATCACCGTAAATTGGGGAAAGAACTGGAATTGTTTACCTTCTCTCAGAAAGTAGGTTCAGGTTTGCCATTGTGGTTGCCGAAAGGTGCTGCATTACGTGAGCGCTTGGAGAATTTCCTTAAAAGAGCACAGCGTAAAGCCGGATATGAACAGGTAATCACGCCGCATATCGGGAATAAGGATTTATATGTGACTTCCGGTCACTACGAGAAGTATGGTGCAGATTCGTTCCAGCCGATCAAAACTCCGGACCCGAATGAAGAGTTTTTGTTGAAACCGATGAACTGTCCGCATCACTGTGAGATCTTTAAAAGCAAGCCTCGCTCATATAAAGACTTACCGGCCCGTTTTGCGGAATTCGGAACAGTTTACCGTTACGAACAAAGTGGTGAGCTACATGGTTTGACACGTGTTCGCGGGTTTACACAAGATGATGCACATATTTTCTGTACGCAGGATCAGGTGAAAGATGAGTTCAAGAAGGTAATTGATTTGGTGTTGTATATCTTTAAAACACTTGATTTCCAGAACTTCAAAGCACAAATTTCGTTAAGAGATCCTGAAAATCCGACAAAATACATCGGTTCGGATGAAAATTGGGCGAAAGCTGAAAATGCGATCATTGAAGCGGCTGCAGAGAAAAACCTTCCTACAGTGGTGGAATTGGGTGAAGCAGCATTTTACGGCCCGAAACTGGATTTCATGGTTCAGGATGCTTTGGGAAGAGAATGGCAGCTTGGAACAATCCAGGTAGATTACAATTTACCGGAGCGTTTTGAATTGGAATATACCGGCGCTGATAACCAAAAACACCGTCCGGTAATGATTCACCGCGCGCCATTCGGGTCGATGGAACGCTTTGTTGCGGTATTGTTGGAACACTGTGCGGGAGACTTCCCATTGTGGTTAACAACAGAGCAAGTTGCGATCCTTCCGATCAGTGATAAATACAACGATTATGCAAAGAATGTTTTAGAATTGCTAAATAATTCCGATATTCGCGGATTCGTTGATGACCGTAACGAAAAGATAGGCAAGAAAATACGTGAAGCGGAACTGAAAAAAATCCCGTTTATGCTGGTTGTCGGAGAGAAAGAAGCTGAGGAAAATCAGGTTTCTGTAAGACAACGCGGGGAAGGAGATAAAGGTTCGATGGCAGTAGATGCGTTCGCAACTTTGGTCCGTTTAGCGATAGAAAAAGAATTGTCGACAAATGTTTAATTAACTGAATGAGAAAAGACAGTAGAAAACCAGTAAGAAAAGAAGACAACGACCAACACAAAATAAACGGGAAGATCACGGCACGTGAAATTCGTTTAGTTGTAGAGGGAGAAGAGCCACAAGTAATGAGTTTGAGTGCTGCATTGCAATTAGCAGAAGAGCAGGAGTTGGACTTGGTGGAGATTTCTCCAAATGCCGTTCCTCCGGTTTGTAAGATTATGGATTACCGTAAATTCTTATATAACCAAAAGAGAAAACAAAAAGAGCTTAAAGCGAAGCAAAGTAAAGTAGTCTTGAAAGAGATTCGTTTTGGTCCGAATACAGACGATCATGATTTTCAATTTAAATTGACACATGCACGTAAGTTCTTGGAAGAAGGTTCAAAAGTGAAGGCGTATGTGTTTTTCCGAGGTAGAACAATTGTTTTCAAGGATAGAGGTGAAATTCTATTATTGAAGTTCGTTCAGGAATTGGCAGATATCGGTACGCTGGAGCAGATGCCGAAATTGGAAGGGAAGAGAATGATTGTGATGATCAACCCCAAGAAGAAGTAATAAAGGCAATAGTTATTAGGCAATAGTTTTACTAGTGCCTTTTGCCTATTAACTAATGCCTAAAGAATATGATAAAGTGTTCATTTTTAAAAAAAGAGAAAAATGCCAAAAATGAAAACAACATCCAGTGCAAAGAAACGTTTCACTGTAACTGGATCTGGTAAAATCAAGAGAAAACACGCTTTCAAAAGCCACATTCTTACGAAAAAAACCAAGAAGCAAAAACGTAATTTGACTCACGCAGGTTTGGTTCACCAATCAGATTTGTCGAACGTTAAATTAATGTTGAACATGAAGTAATCCCTCACTTCTTTAAAGAAGGGAATTTTTGTCCAGGCTGAGCCTAGACGGTATTGTTTAACCAAGTAACGAGTAACTAAGTTCCGCCGCGGCGGACACTCTTTATTAAAAAACTAAAAGTTATGCCAAGATCGGTAAATCACGTTGCTTCAAGAGCTCGCAGAAAGAACTTTATGAAGTTGGCCAAAGGATACTACGGCCGTAGAAAAAATGTTTGGACAGTAGCAAAAAATGCTATTGAAAAAGGATTAAATTATGCTTACGAAGGTCGTAAGCAAAAGAAAAGAAATTTCCGCTCACTGTGGATCATGCGTATCAACGCTGGTGCTCGTGTACACGGAATGAGCTATTCTCAATTCATGGGAGCTGTAAACAAAAGCGGGATCGAATTGAACCGTAAAGTTTTAGCTGACTTGGCAATGAACCACCCTGAGGCGTTCAAAGCTGTAGTTGACTCTGTGAAGAAATAAAAATCGAAAAATACACTTTATCAATAAGAAAGGCGGTTCGTAAGGACCGCCTTTTTTGTTTTTCATTACTTTTAGCGGTGAAACGAATTGAAAATGAAAGCCAGTTTTACGATATATCTTTTTGCTGCATTAACAGTACTTTCAATGACAGTTTCCTGCAAACGCATTCATAAAAAGCATCCTGAAATGGTAGGGGGTTGGCATCATGTGGATGATGTAAAAAGTCGTTGGGTTATTCAGATTGATAAAAAGAGCTGGGGAACAGTGACAGTTTACGATTCGACAGGTAAAGATACGGAATACAATGGCGAAAACGGCCGTTTCTGGCGTTACAATGAACGAAATGGGAGCTTGCATAATGGGATCATTAGTCCGCATTTTCAAATTGATCAGTTTCCGTCCGTTGCTGTAACTCAATTGATTAAAAAGTATGACACGATTGATGTGGGTGAGACATACTGCATCATTAACGGTTCATATTACAGGAAATCCGAATAAAGGAATTATTCAATGAAATGCAAGTCCGGATTGACGCGGTAAATTGCAGTTAAAAGGGCTTTCCTGTTTTTGACCAAATCTATTTTCTTTTTGGTAAAGCCGAATGCAGCAAATGGTGTATTGTAAAATCCATAAAAAGTATCATAGTGAGTGAAATGTTTACTCCTTGGTTCTGTAAAGAAAACGACACTCCCCTGGGTTCCTTTTTTATCATTTATTCTAACAGAAACGATTTCTTTAAAGGGAATGCGAAAGATATCTTTTCCGTTCCGTTCTTTAATAATGGTTTCATCTTCGATGTAATAGTTGTATTGAAGTCTTCTTTTGTAAGAGAAGAGAATAAGCATTATGGACGAGGTAAATCCAATTACGGAGATGGTAATTATGAATGGAATCATATTCGTTGGTCGAACAAATAGATAAATGATACCACCTAATGGAATGAGGTAAGCATTTAAAAAGAGATAGACGAAATCTTCCAGGCGAAATATAAATTTTTGATTGGTTTCAATAGGTGTTTTCATTTTGAAATTTCAGGTCTTTTTGTTGTCTGAAAGGTACTTAATTTGTCCTGGGTTTCAAAATAATCCGTGCAAATTTCCAGGTGCGGTTTACTTCCGGACTGAAATTAAAAACATATTGCATTTCGTTGTTGAACATCGTTGGTTTAATGACCTGGAAAAAATTGGCTTCGTATTTCCGGTTGGGAACCCGCGCCAATTCATCCACTTTTTCATTGCTTTGGTATTCAAAAACACTGATGGATGATTGTTCCATTCCACCCCAATCGGTCCAGATCTCGAATTTTAAAGTGTCTCCTACAGAAACTTTGAGTTCCAGAACTTGAGAAGCTCCTTCGTAACTGGTTGCAACCAGCTTTTGGTTCACATAGATCCGCATTTCGTCCAAGCCGTCTGCATAAGTGAATTTTCCGACCAGGAGAACAAGTAAAAGAAGAAACTGTTTCATATTCGTCAATTTCATAAAAGGTACAAAAAAATAGCTCTTGAAGGATAGAAATGAAAACCTTCAAAAATAAGATACCCTGGTAACGGTTCGCTATTTGGCGAATTTGCGAATTCTCGAAATAAAAGATGTTCGTAAGTAGTTTACGTGGTTGATAACTATTTTTGCATTGTTGATTAATTATTAATCATTTTTAGATTTAAAAATAATCAAAAGTATAGCTTTGAACTCGAAACTAAAGTACGAATTTTCGGAAATTAGTTCACCTGTTCGGAAACGTTATGCAGCCGTAATTTTAAAAAATACGAGACATGAACGAACAACAACGAAGCATCGTCCACATGGATTTAGACACCTTTTTTGTCTCCTGTGAACGTTTGGAAGACAGCCGCCTGAATGGAAAGCCGATTTTAATTGGCGGAGCATCTGACCGTGGAGTAGTAGCCAGTTGTAGTTACGAGGCCCGGAAATTTGGAATACACTCTGCAATGCCTATGAAAATGGCAAAAGAACGCTGCCCGGAAGCAATTGTAATTAGCGGGAATTCGGCCAATTATACGAAGTATTCGCGCATGGTCACCGATATTATCCAGGATGCGGTGCCAGTGGTAGAAAAATCGTCAATCGATGAATTCTACATGGACCTTTCAGGAATGGACCGTTTTTTCGGATGCTATAAATATGCGGGTGAATTGCGCCGAAAGATTATGAAAGAAACCGGTTTGCCTATTTCTTTCGGGATGTCTGTCAATAAAACGGTCTCCAAGATTGCAACAGGAGAAGCCAAACCGAATAACCAGATGAATGTCATTGACGGTGAAGAGAAATTATTCTTAAATCCCTTGTCGGTGCAGAAAATCCCAATGGTGGGGCTCAAAACCTATCAATTGCTTTGCAATCTGGGAGTAAAGCGCATTGGGACCATTCAACAAATGCCGGTCGAAATGCTGGAAAGTGTACTCGGACAGAATGGAATTGCCATTTGGAAAAAGGCGCAGGGAATTGATAATAGTCCGGTGATCCAATACAGCGAACGGAAATCGATTTCAAGTGAACGAACTTTCGAGAAAGACACGATCGACGTGGTGCGATTGAAAGCAATCGTTTTTGCCCTGGCTGAAAACCTGGTATTCCAGTTACGAAAAGGAAAAAAGGTGTGTGCCTGCATTACCGTGAAAATCCGTTATTCCGATTTTCAAACTAAAACCTTGCAGCAGCGAATTCCTTATTCTGCAGCTGATCATGAGATCATCCCGATTGTGATGAATCTCTTTGAAAGATTACATAACCGGAGACTTCTTGTACGCCTGGTTGGGGTGCGTATGAGTGAGTTGGTCCACGGAAATTACCAGATGCGTTTGTTTGATGAAGGGTCCCGTCTGGCCACGTTGTACCATTCGATGGATGATATTCGCGAACGCTTCGGTGAACGTGCAATCCAGCGGGCGATCGGAATGCATGTGAAGCGTATCGGACATTTTAATCCTTTTCGGGGAGAAACCCCAGTGATAGTTGCAAACCGGATTGTCTAACATTTTTACGAAAGGGAGAAATGGGAGCGGAATTATCGAATATCCGAAGCAAATATGGTTTGTGCTATGCGGGAATTGATTGTAAACCTTTTAACTAAAAGGTTTACAAAGCTGAACTTAAATGAGAAAAAGAGAAAATAAACAAATGCAAACCCAACCACCTCAAGAAAGCGCATAGCGCTTGAAGACGAAGGTAACTTCTGTAGAAGTTAAACCTGAGGTAAATCACCTTTCGTCGCCCTCTGTTCGCTAACAACTACCCAACCACCACAAGCCTAATACCTAACCACAGAACAGGGGGAAACGATTGGAACCAGGTTCCTGGATGTCACGCTGCCGGATCAATGCTTACGCCGAAGCTCTTGCCTTTGTGAAGCCACTTCGGCAAAACAAGGTCAGCATAAGCGCAGAGAGAGGTATAAGTACCGTGACATCAGGAATTTGGTTGTGTTTGGTTGCATATTCGCGATATTGCGAACAACCCTTTGTTTTAAAGGGATTCAGAGTTTTTTTTGTCAAATTGGTTAAATAGGAAATATGCTAAACGTTCATTCTTGTTACAGCTTAAAATACGGAATGGCAGATCCGGAGGAACTTGTGCATTGGGGCGCAAATTCCGGGTATGAACGCATCGCACTAACAGATATCAATAACACTTCTGCAGTCTTGAATTTTGTTCGATACAGCCAGGAAAACGGACGTATTCCCGTTGTTGGGGTAGATTTCCGGAATGGAATTTCATGCTGCTATGTAGTCATAGCTAAGAACAATGAAGGCTTTCTGGAAATAAATCAATTCCTGAGTAAGCATACACATGAAGAGACCGCTTTTCCGGCGAAAGCCCCGCGCTTTCAACATTGCCTGGTGATCTATCCCTGGGGAAAAGAACCTGAAATGCTTGAAGCGCATGAGTTTATCGGTGTAGCGGCGCATCAGCTGAATCGCTTTCGACTGAATCGGGAAAAAGATTGTGACAAATACCTGGCGTTTTCCAGTATGACTTTTCGCTCCAGGCGCGATTTCAATACCCATCGATTACTTCGTGCAATTGACCAAAATGTATTGCTTTCAAAGTTATCCCCGGAAGAACAAAGCAGGGAAGATGCTGTGTTCCTTGAAAGGGAATCGCTGTTACATAAATATGAAGAATTTGGAGAATTGGTACTTCGTTCGGAGGAATTATTGAAAACCTGTTCCATTGAATTTGAATTCGCACCCCGGGCTACTTCCCAGAATTTGGCACTTTACACGGATTCCAGGGAGAATGACCTGACATTGGTCCGCTCGCTTTGTGAAGAAGGGTTGAAGCACCGCTACGATGTTGTCACAGCTGAGATCCAGGAACGGATAGAAAAGGAAATCAAAGTCATAGCCGAAAAAAACTACATCACCTACTTTTTGATCGCATGGGATATCATTTCATATGCAAAATCCAAAGGATATTACTATGTGGGAAGAGGAAGCGGCGCAAACAGTTTGGTTGCTTATTTGTTGGGAATTACAGATGTTGATCCGCTTGAACTGGACCTGTACTTTGAGCGTTTCATTAATCTGTACCGACAGAATCCGCCTGATTTTGATATTGATTTTTCCTGGCGCGACCGGGACGATGTGATCCGATACATGTTTGACCGCTTTGAGAATACGGCATTGATCTGTACCTATAATACGTTCCAATACAAAGCAACTGTCCGGGAACTGGGAAAAGTATTCGGTTTGCCCAAAACGGATATCGATGTGTTGTCAGGTGATAAAAACACAGGATATAAACCGGATCCGATCCAGGAGTTGGTTTTGAAATACAGTAAACTGATTTCAGGACTTCCTTCGCACTTAAGTGTACATGCAGGAGGAATGATTATCAGTGAAAAGCCGATCAACTACTTTACGGCTACTTTTTTGACTTCAAAAGGATACAAAACTACCCAGTTTTCCATGATTGAATCAGAAGATGTGGGCTTGTATAAATTCGATATCCTTTCACAAAGAGGATTGGGGAAAATTAAGGATGCGCTGGATGTTATTGCATACAATCAGCCGGCTTGTCCTCCTCATGATATCCACGATGTGCGCCGGTTTATTACGGATGATAAGATCAATAAATTATTGCGTGAAGCAACAGCGATCGGGTGCTTTTATGTCGAATCTCCCGGTATGCGGATGCTGATGATCAAGTTGCGGACCAATACTTACCTGGAATTGGTCGCTGCAAGTTCCATTATCCGTCCCGGAGTTGCTTCTTCGGGAATGATGCGGGAATATATTCTAAGACATCGGAACCCGGAACGGATTAAGGAAGCACATCCTGTTTTGCTGGATATTATGCCCGATACGTATGGCGTGATGGTTTACCAGGAAGATGTAATCAAAGTAGCCAATCAATTTGGTGGATTGGACCTGGCAGAATCGGATGTTTTGAGAAGAGGAATGTCAGGGAAATTCCGGTCCCGTGACGAGTTTTTGCTGGTGCAGGGAAAGTTCTTTGAGAATTCGAGGGCCCGCGGACATTCTGAAAAGGATATCCGGGAAATCTGGCGACAGATAGAAAGTTTTGCCGGGTATGCTTTTTCCAAGGGACATTCAGCTTCATATGCTGTGGAAAGTTATCAGTGCTTATACTTGAAAGCATATTATCCTTTGGAATACATGGTTGCAACGATTAACAATTTCGGAGGATTTTACCGCACCGAAGTGTATGTTCTGGAAGCCAGGAAACTGGGCGGAACGATTGAAGCACCTTGTATCAATCGCAGCAGGGGAGAGACAATTATCCGCGGGACGGTGATTTACCTGGGATTTCAGCATATTGCCGGAATTGAACTGAAACACCTTCAGCGCTTGATCCGGGAACGCGAATTGCGAGGTGAGTTTACCGGGTTTACGGACCTGTTACAGCGTATTTCGCTTCCTTTGGAACAACTGCTTTTGTTGATTCGTGTCGGAGCATTGCGGTCGTTCGGAATTCCAAAGAAAGAGTTGATGTGGAATGCACATTTGAATTTTCACAAAGTATTGGTGAAATCAGAAACTCAGCCGGAATTGTTCCTGCAGGAACGCCGGGAATTTGTGTTTCCGGAATTGAGTGAAACAGATTTTGAAGAAGCTTTTGAGCACATGGAGTTGCTGGATTTCCCTTTGTGTAATCCTTTTGAGATGCTGGAAGAAAAACCGGAGAATGAGGTGTTGTCCGGGAATCTTGCAAATCATGTAAATCGCAAAGTATGCGTCTACGGATATTTAATTACGGTGAAAAAGATCGTTAGTTCTAAAAACCAGATTGTGCATTTCGGGACTTTGTTCGATGTGGAAGGAGGATGGTTGGATACAGTTCATTTTCAAGACATTGCTTTAAAATATCCGTTTCGTGGAAAAGGTATTTATGCCGTTTATGGAAAAGTTGCGGAAGAATTCGGGCATTTCACTATTGAGGTGGAAAGTATGAAAAAAGTTCCTTACCGGGCGGATGTCCGGTATACAGATTGACAAAATAACACAATTGTATTATATTTGAGTTTAAAAAAAACGGATGCAAATAAGTTTTGACAACACGGATAAATAAAAAAAAATGTATTTTCGCACATCAAAACTACGCTACACATCTAATCAAAAAAGTTACATGAAATTGTTTGGTTTTTTCAAGTACAAAAAAGCTCAAATTAAAGAGGAAGAACCCCTAATGAAACTGGAGCCCGGTGATGACGTCTTTGACAAGATCCAGCAGGAATTCATTAGCAAAGCAACAAGCAATGCTGAAAGAATTGTTCGTGCCTTTAATACGAAATACGATGGAGCTTTTGATTATTCGATCAGGAGTTTGAATGTGCTGGATAGTTTAATCGAAGATTTTTCGGATTTCGCGGATCTCTCGGATGAAGAGATCATTGACGATTTTTGCGCACAAGCCGGTTCTTATATCCTGGAAGTCGCCAGACGAAGTTACGGGGGAATTTACTTTTGGGAAGATAATTTAAAGCAGCCGATGCTAAAAACCGGTTTGCCAGAATTTGAAGTGTCTATTTTAACTTTTGAAAAAGTAAAGAATCGTATCATTAATGGTGACGAAGATAATATCCCTTACTTTTTCAAAGGATACTCAGAATGTGTCCGAAAAGCCGAAAAAGGCAAGCAGGTAACTTTTATATGAGAGAATTGAAAAGCCTTTTGTTCATGCGCCTTCACTGAAGCTTGTGCCATAGCTATGCGCCTATGCTGGCCTTGTTTTGCCGAAGTGGCTTCACAAAGGCAAGAGCTCCGGCGTAAGCATAAGCTACTGGCGACAAGCGATTAGCGAAAGCGCTTTTACATTTTCAATTATTAATCGGTTTCTTCTTTCCGTAAAATTTCTTCTTCTTGCGGTTTTTGTTCTTTCCATTGGAAGGACTGCTTGAAACTTTCCATTCCGGTGTAGGTCCGAATGTTTCAGGAAGTGCCACCCGCTGAATTTCCATTTCGATCAGGCGCTCAATCCGGGACAGCTTGGGCATATCTTTTTGATTGATCAACGTATACGCTTCTCCCTTGGTGTTTGCACGTGCTGTTCTTCCGATACGGTGTACATAATCTTCAGCATCTCTCGGAGCATCATAATTGATAACCAAATTGATTTCCTTGATATCGATTCCGCGGCTCATCACATCCGTAGCAACCAAAATCCGTGTGCGTTTGGACCGGAAACCTCTTAAAACTTCCTCCCGTTCTTCCTGTTCCAGGTTGGAGGAAACGCCTTGTGTATTTTTATAGCCGGCTTTTCTAAGGGCATAAACGATTTCATGTACCTTGCTTTTTGCTGAAGTAAATATGATGATACTGTCATAATTCGCACGTTCCTTTAGAATAAAATCAAGTGTAGCATTTTTTTGTTCATCGAAACAAAGAATCACATGTTGTGTTACTCCTGCAGCCGGTTTCGAAATTGAAAGTGCAATTTCTTTCGGATGAATCAGGATCTTTGATGCCAGGTTCTTAATTTTCGTTGGCATGGTAGCACTGAAAAGTAAGGTTTGTCTTTTTTTGGGAAGGTGTGAAATAATGCGCTCAATATCATCGGAAAACCCCATGTCCAGCATTTTATCCGCCTCATCCAGGATCAGGTGTTCCAATTGAGAAAAATCAACATAGCCTTGCATGATATGTGATAACAATTTTCCGGGTGTTGCCACAATAATATCTGTTCCCTCTATCAAAGCACTTTTCTGTTCTTCCCATCGTGCACCGTCTCCACCACCATAAATAGCACTCGATCCCACGGAAACAAAATAGGATAAACCTTGTATTTCCTGTTCTATCTGGATTGCTAATTCGCGTGTCGGAACTAATATTAAGGTATTGATGGAAGCATCTTCTTTTCCGGTAAGTTTATGTAAAATAGGCAGGATAAAAGCGGCTGTCTTACCCGTTCCGGTTTGAGCACATGCCAATAGATCATGATTAGCCAGTACTTCAGGAATGGAAAATTGTTGGATTGGAGTTGCATTTTCGAAGCCCATATGATGGATGGCTTCAAGGACCAAATCATTTAATCCTAATTCATTGAATTTCATAAGGGCAAAGTTAGTTAATCTTATTGACGCAAGCGTGATTTTTGGGTATTACATATTTTCTTAATAAAATGTTAAAAACTGGAAAAAAAGATTTTTCAAGCAACTAAATAGTTACTATATCCGTTTAGTCTTCATAGATTTGCGTTATGAAGAAAAAAAAATCGGGTGTAAAATATTACCTAAGTTTACCGTATATTTATAGATCAACAAATTATACATCTAAATTCATTAATATGAAAACTCTCTCTTTAATTATCTTGTTAGTGAGTTTTACTGCTATTTCCAGAGCTCAGATTGCTTCAGATAACTTAAGTTGGGTTTCTACAACCTCAGTTACTTCTGCAACCAGCCCCTCTTTTAATACTTGTAATGGACCTGTAAACTATACGGTTACCTCCACGCTTGGTTTTAGGAATGTTTCTGCAGCCGGTGACCCTAATTATACAACCGGATTAGTAACTCCGGCAGCTATTTTCGATCCAGCCCTAAGTATTCCTATTACGATTACTTTCTCGCAAGCGGTATGTAATATACGTATTCGATTTACAGATTTGGATGGAGGGCAGAATGAGTACCTGAATGCTATTTCTCCCGCTTATAACGGTTTGACAGATGTAGTTGGTGATTTTTCTGACCCGGGAGGTTCCACACAGGTAAATGCAAATATGGATAATGCCAGAGGTTGGGTTGAATGGGATGGACCAATCACAAGCATCTCATTTAATTACCATCGCCCGGGTCCGGGGTGTGGGCTAATCATTGATTCTATGATTTTTGAATGTTGTTCGACATCTCCATGCAGTCAATATCCACCATTGAATATTGGAAACGATACCCTGCTTTGCCAGGGTGCATCTATTACATATACAGTTCCTGCGGGATACGATACTTATAACTGGAATATTGGCGCAGGGAATCAACAAAGTGTTACGATTACTTCTCCCACAACTTTAATCCTGAACGTGGCAAATTATACACAAAACTTGGTAATAAACGGTGATTTTGAAGCGGGGAACTCAGGCTTTACAACCGGGTATGGGCCAGGAACAGGAGGAAGTTTTGGATTGTTGACCAACCCGGGTACTTACGCAATTACAACGAGTCCTAACCTGGTTCACAATAATTTTGGAGCTTGCAGCGATTTGGGAACTACCGGTCCTGGAAACATGTTGGTTGTAAACGGATCGAACGTACCGAATACAACTGTTTGGTCGCAAACCATCGCAGTTGATCCGAGCACGGATTATTCGTTCTCTGCATGGGTAACCAGTGTGGAAAATATTACCCAATCAAATGTCGCGGTTTTACAGTTCTTTATTGACGGAGTTCAAATCGGGCCGGTATTCAGTCCGACACTTTTGTCCTGTAACTGGCAACAATTTATCCAACCCTGGAACTCCGGAGGAAATACATCTGCAACGATCAGTATTGTTGCCCAGGTTTCCAGTGGGAACAATGACTTCGCAATCGATAACATTACTTTCAATACGGTATGTCCGCAATCGGATACAATCGTTATTTCATATGATCCGAATACGATCGATGCAGGAACAAATATCGCTTTCTGTCAAAATGAACCGCAAACGATTACGGCAACTGCCAATTTTGCAAATCCTGATTTCACTTGGGAAACAAACGAAACGACAGCTACAATCGCTCCAACTGCTTCCGGATGGTATACCGTTACGGCTGTAAGTCCCAGCGCTTCAGGATGTGTTTTGCGGGATTCTGTAAACGTGAACATTACCATGATGCCATGGGATTTCGATACGGTGGCAGCAATTCCTTCTGACTGTGGTATAAATAACGGCGCTGTTTATACGCTGATTTCCGGGAATAACAGCGGGCAACA
This sequence comes from uncultured Flavobacteriales bacterium, assembly GCA_946480815.1. Next base: position 29,945 of record CAMLLB010000027.1, on the reverse strand, counting down.
ACCGATCTATACCTGGAGTGGTCCGGGAGCAAATAGTCCGAATCAGATCAATGCGTCCGTATGGCAAAACCTTTCTCCGGGATGGTATTACATTGATGTCGAAATCCAGGGTTGCCACAGAACCGATTCTGCTTTGGTAACTCCGTTAAATCCTCCTGTTGCACAAGTTTCAGCAAACCCGACTTCGGGATACGGTCCTTTGTCAGTTACCTTCACCAATGGAAGTACGAACTCAAACAGTTTTGAATGGTATTTTGGGAATGGGAACAGTACAACGGCAAATGACCTGTCTTCTCAGAATCAGGTATACGATTCAGTTGGAACTTATCTGGTAACATTAGTAGCAATCAACGGAAGTTGTACGGATACGGCATTTGTTTCCGTAACAGTACTTCCTCCTCCGATTCCGCCGGTTATTCCACCTGTAGTACCTGTGGATTTGAAAACACCAAACATTTTCACTCCGAACGGAGATCATGTAAATGATTTCTTTACGTTTGAGTTGTTGAACATCAAAGAATTGGATGTAACGATTGTAAATCGCTGGGGGAATTTGGTGTATATGTCAAGTGCGGTGCCATTCAGCTGGGATGGAAAGGATTCTGCCGGAAATATGATGGACGAAGGGGTTTACTTCTACAAGTATACGGCGAAAGGAGCACAGGACGAATTGATCGAAGGTCAGGGATTTGTCCAGTTGTTCAAATAGAAAAAATCACAACTCCTAAATATTGGCGGGCCGGATTATTTTTTCTGTGCCCGCCATTCTTTTAATGTCAATTCCTGATCTTCCACTACATCGTAATAGTAGATTGAGTTATCGGGGTAAATGCGGAATTCGAAATAAGTTGCCAGGGCTTCTCCATTGTCTTCTGAAATGGAAATACCGTAATATTCCTGATCATCAGAAGGAGTAGATGAAATGCGACCAACCAAATGGCGTTTTCCTTTAGATTCACGATCTATTTTATCCGACAAGGCCTTTACTTCCGGAAGCTGCCAAATCTGGTTGATCAGCCTATCTTCTGTACTAGTGATCTGAACATGGGTGTCTTTTTTCGGCTTGGGTGTTTCCTCCTTTTGTTCCACTTTCGTACCGTCAACCGTTTCAATTGAATCGACCGGGGCTTCCGGAACTTCTCTTTCTTCGGAATTGTCTCCACATGAAAAAAGAAGCATTGCGGAAAGAATTGCTGCTATTGGTTTGTAATTTTTCATATCACAAGTTAATTATAAATCCGTATATTTAATAGGATTTTAAAAACCTGTTGTATGAAAGTAGTGATCGGTTTATTAGCATGTTTTGTGAGTGTATTCAGTTTCGGACAAGTTGCTTTGGCCATGCCAGAATACAATGTCGTATATCGTGGTTACGACAATAAGTTTGAGATCGGTGCAGGTGTGGATACACGCTTTGTAGTTCTGGAAAGTACACAGGCTGAAGTTTTCAGAGGTGATTCCTGTTTTTATGTCAGACCAACCGGGCCGGAAAAGACAATCACACTGACAATGAAAAATCTGAAGGAAAATAAGGTGCTTAAGACCTATGAATACCGGGTGTTGAATTTACCGACGCCTTCTGTGTATGTGGGAAATGCTTTGGAAGGAACAACCGTTGTTACATTGGATCAGGCCGTGGTGCGTGTGGGGTATGAAGAGAATGCGGTGTTGCAAAGTGCCGGATTTGATGTGATCAGTTATGAAGTAACCTCCGTGTCCATAGCAAATCCGCTTCCATCTATTGCAGGATCTAAAATCACCCCGGAAGTGATCGACGCTTTGACAAAAGCAAAGGCTGCCAATAAAGGACAACCCCTTACATTCAATTTGATTGTGCAGGCAAAGGGAAAAGACGGACTGATCCGAAAAAGAACCGCGGCGTTTATTTATTAGGAATGTTCAAATATTGATTTCGACTACGCTCAGTCGCCTTCATTTGAACTTTTGAATCCAGAAGGTGACTGAGCGTAATCGAAGTAACCTTTTAAGTATTATCAAATTGATTTTGAAGAAATAAAGGTTTCGTTAAAGTTTTAGTAACTTTGGGCCATGATTCCCGCATTTACTCGGTCTACGGCGTTTTTTGGACTCTTTTTTTTGCTTTTTGGCTGTCAGGCAGAAGTCAAAGTTGCTCAAAAAATGAATCCGAACGGATCATCCAATGAGTTTCAATTCCCTCATTTTAATCCGGTCCCGAAATCGTTTATTCCGCATTATTACGACAGTATCAGTCATTTCTATACCGAACGCATTGCACCGGATTTTAATGGGATGTTCCTGGTGGCAAAAAACGGAGAAATCGTTTACGAACGTTACAAAGGATTGGCAAATCACCAATTCAAACAGCGCATAAATAAGCACACACCGTTACATGTGGCGTCTATTTCCAAAGTGGTTACGGCTATTGTAATCTGTAAATTGGCGGACTCAAACCTGGTAGTTCTGGACAAAGACATCCGGTCTTATTTACCTGAAATTATGTACAGCGGGATTACGGTCAGAATGCTGCTGAATCACCGTAGTGGAATTCCATATTACGGTTATTTTCCCTATTCGATCTGGCCTTCTACGAAAACCCTGACGAACCAGAAGATTGTCCAGCTCCTGAATACTTACAAGATGCCCTTGTATTTTCCTCCGAATTCGCAGTTTTCTTATTGCAATACGAATTATGCCCTTTTAGCTTTAATTGCGGAAAGGATTACACATAAGAAGTTTCCGGCTCTTGCAAAAAAGATGGTGTTCGAACCTTTAAAAATGACGGACTCATTCATCAATGACGGATCACAAAATTCAGATTCCCTGGCACGATCGTATGATTCACGGAACCGGTTAGAGCCTTTTACAAATCTGGATGGTATTTATGGGGATAAAAACTTGTACACCACTGCAAGAGATTTGCTAAAGTTGGATAAGGCTACTTATTCGAACGCGTTTTTGAGTGATTCGATCAAGAAAGAAATTTTCCGCGGGTACAGTTATGAACGAAAAGGGAAAAGCAATTACGGTTTGGGATATCGCATGCGGGAAGATAAAGGAAAATCGACTTTATTCTTTCATACAGGCTGGTGGCACGGAAATACCGGCTGCTATGCTTCTTTGAGAAAAGACACGATCTGTATGATCATTATTTCGAACCATTACACAAAAAAAGTATTTGCAATCAATCGCCTGTCTACGCTTTTTGGAAATTATCCGTATGAACCGCTGATTGATACGAAAGAAAATTTTATCAAACCGAATGCGGCTAAATTACATATGAGCGAAGCCGTTCGAAAGAAGAAGCCATGAGTTCAGGATCCGGAGAGTTATGCTATTGCGGTAGTCAAAGATCGTTTGGGGAATGTTGTGAACCTTTTCTGTTGGGAAACCGGTTTCCTGCAACTGCCGAAGAATTGATGCGCTCCCGTTATTCTGCATATGTAACGAAAAATGTTCCGTACATCCTGGAAACAACTTCACCGAGATATCGAAAATACTACAATCCAAAATCGATCCTGGAGTGGGCTGCCAACAGCACGTGGATCAGCCTGGAAATCCTTTCATCTTCCGAAAAACGCGTTAGGTTCGTGGCAACTTATTTAGACGAGTCGGGACAACTTACTCGCCACACCGAAGATTCCCGTTTTGAGAAAATCGGAGAGCGTTGGTATTTTATGGATGGGAAATAATTCTCGTGTCATATCGAGTGCGAAGCGTATCGAGATGGACACGAAATGAGCTTCCGGTATTTCTCGATACATCCCAACGGAAATGTCGGGATACTCGAAATGACCGTAAAAATGAATTCGGAATTATTTAAAGAGTTCTGTTAAAACCCGCCCTTTTCCGGTTGGCATTTGGAAATTTAGTATTTCTGAGATGGTTTTGCTGATGTCCAATTGCTCTGCACTGTTTCCGGATTCTACATTCTTTTTGAAATCAGGGCCGATTGCAAGTAAGCTGATGTGTCTGCATCCTTCACAATTATCACCATGGCTGATATACCCGTCTTTGCGTCCATCCAAATGACGACCATGATCATTGGTAATAATGAGTGCGGTTTTGTCCTTCATTTTTTCATTGGATTGGATCATATTCCACAATTGGAAAGCATAATCGTCGCATTTCTGAATAGACTTCAGGTACATATCCCATTGTTTGGAATGTGCGTAAGCATCTGCGGCAAGAAGGTTGATCAGCATCAAATGAGGAGGATGGCTTCCGGCAAGAACTTCTGTTACTTTATCAAAAGTTTCCTGGTCAGAAGTGTAATCCGCACCATTTCCATGAAGTCCGCAGTAAGTTGATGGTTTGTATACATTGCACCATTTCTTGTATTTCGTATTGCCAAGAACTTCCAGTTTTCCTTTGCTCGAAATAACCCATGCATCGGATTTCGGAACACCTTTCTCTTTCAGGTAATACTGGAACATCGAGGGATATTTCGGTAGTTGTTTTCCTGCGTTGGAAAGACGTTGATACCTTCCGGTAATAATCGCCGAATGTCCGGAAATAGTGTACGTAGGGCCATTATTTCGGAAATTGCTTAATAATACCCCTTCCTTTTTTAATTCATTTCCCAAATGCGGGATGTATTGATAAGTGGTGTCTCCGAAAGTTTCGGTATACCGCGGACCATCGATAATAAGCACGATGACGTATTCCGTGTTGTATTTTGGGGTTTTATCCTCAGGTAGCTTGCTGAAATCAAAGGAGGAGGTAAGTAACACTCCAACTGCAATTACCACTGAAAGCAACAATTTAGCCATGTTTCATTTTGAAGCCATAAAGTTACTTTTTTTAATGAAATACAAAGATTGAGAAATATTAGCATTTTAAAATAAACTCCATTTTGTAACGTTTCTTAATTTTAGAATTCTAAACTGAAAGACTTCTGCTTATGATAAGCTTTTTCGGGATTAAATTTTTAATTCATTGCGTAAGATTTCTATCCGCGGATAGCGAAAAAAAATCATCATTTCTATTATCTTACTATCCAATAAAACAAGTTTCGGGTCAAAACGATCAGTTCAAATATATACTACACTATTAATTACATTCTTACTGAAGGAGACAACTATTTATTTCGACAACTATGAAAACTAAAAGGGTACTGATTATTGACGATGAAGTTGATGCCAGACGAGTTATATCTAAATACCTGGAACGTTATTTTCCGAATTTCCAGGTTTTGGGAGAAGCGGATTCATTCAAATCTGCCGTACAACTGGTCAATGAAACTGAGGCGGATTTGATCTTCATTGATATCAATTTGGGTGATGGGACCGGATTCGACGTGTTGGACGAAAGTGATCCTTTTGCTGCTCAAATCATTTTTACAACTGCTTTTGATCAATATGCTGTAAAGGCATTCAGATACCAGGCCCTTGATTATTTAATGAAACCGATTGATTCGGAATTGTTTGTTGAAGCAGTAAATCAGGCATTGGATAAGGTACGCGAAAGACGCTCGATGAGTGCCGACCAGATCCTGATCTCATACGGGAACGGTGAACGTAAAATTTCTATCCCGACAGCAGACGGAATGTGTTTTGTCCGTTTGGACTGCATTGTATCATTTGAAGCGGATAGTTCCTATTGCAAAGTGTTCCTCGATGACGGAAAGGAAATCCTGGTTTCCAAACCGCTGAAATTCTTCGATGATAAATTGAGGGCAAATGTAAATTTCATTCGTCCGCACAAATCATTCATCATCAATATGAAATTCGTGGAGGAATATCTCAAAGAAGAAGGAGGGTATATTAAAATGAAAAACGGGTTGAAAATTCCAATCTCCCGTCAAAAAAAAGAAGATGTGATCCGCGATCTGCAGACGCATTTTTTATAATAAAAACATGTAGGGGTGCAATTAATCGCACCCCTACATGTTTTTACGGGATCAAATTCTTATAATCACCCGTAAACAAAGACAGGTTCAATACCGCCGTTCTTAAATTGAATTCAGAGGTCAATTGCCTGTTTTTCGCCTGGATAATCGAAAACTGGATCTCACGTAATTCGAATTGTGTCAGTGAGCCGTTTTCAAATGATTTCTGAGCAATTCCGAACATTTCTGTTGTATTGACAATGGAACTGTTTTCAAGTCGATACATTCGTTCTGAAAAAGTGTAATCCTGCCACGCCTTGTCAACTTCTGTCCGGATCGTTTGTTCCTGTTTTTCTACCGCAAGTCCGGCATTTTCCTTTTGAAGTTTGTTGTTCTTTACAGCAGTTACATTCGATAAACCGTCAAGTATTGTCCAGCTTAAGGTAAGCCCGATCCCAGGACCTAAACTCCGGTTAGAGGATAGTAAACCAACTTCACTTTTGGAAACTGTTGCAGCATATTGGGCATAAAATGACAATTGCGGGTAATAACGGCTTTGCAGCTCTTTCCGCTGCTGATCAATAAGTGCGATTTGGCTTTTTTGGACCAACAAACTGGTGTTTTGTGCCAGTGCATTTTCCAAAACAACTTCCTTGTTAAGGGTTGGAAGCGTCGGAATCGTATCGTCAACATCAAACTGCAGATTTCCTGCTTCTCCCATCACCATTGCCAAATCCACTTTCATTTTGCTGATCAGGTTCAAGTGGTTCAGGTAGTTTGAACTGTCAGTATTCAAATCCAATTTTGCCTGCAGCAATTCCAGATCACTTGCAGCTCCATTTTTGGACCGAAGTGAGATCAGATCGAAACGTTCTTTGGATAGTAAAATCGCTTCTTCATAAACAGTCTGCATGCGTTTGTAATATTGCAGACTGTAATACAACACAGAAGCCTGGTAGATCGACATTTCCATTTGCGCCGTTAAGTTCACGGTTGCAAGATCTTCCTGGAGCTGAAGCCGTTTATCTCGTGCAAACATGGCGAAACCGTCAAAGAAAGTCCAGTTCAAGCGGGCAGAGGCAACCAATGAATTGTTGTTTGCTCCGTTCTTTTCATTGACCTGTCCGGAATAAAACTCCTGGCGTGTATTGGTTGTTGTCCAGTTTTGATCTGCATTTATACCGATCGTAGGCAAATATCCTGCAGCACCGATATTATTGGAATTATCGGCAATTTGGACATTATTCCGTTGGATCAGCACATCGAAGTTCTTTTCTAAAGTACGTTTGATTACTTCTTCAAAGCTAAGTACCTGCTGTGAAAAAGCCGTTCCGGTTGAAAATAGTATGAAGAGAATTAGTAGATTTTTCATGGCTTTACTTTCGGTTTTTTGGATGTCAGATAGATGTATAATCCCGGAATAACGAATAGTGTGAGTATTAATGAAAAGGCTAACCCTCCGACGATGGAAATTCCCATAGAAATACGGCTGGTAGCAGCATCACCCAAAGCCAATGCGATTGGCAGTGCTCCCAGGATCGTTGCCAGGGTCGTCATTAAAATTGGTCTGAAACGTTGTACACAGGCATCGATGATTGCTTCTTTGATACTCAGACCATCTTCCCTGCGCTGATTGGCAAATTCTACGATCAGGATTCCGTTTTTGGTTACCAAACCGATCAGGACAATGATCCCGATCTTTGAGAAAATATTCAGGGTTTGGTCCGTAATCCAAAGAGTAAACAAAGCACCTGCAAGCGCGAGCGGAACGGTTAACATGATAATCAAGGGATCCAGGTAGCTTTCAAATTGCGCTGCAAGAATCAGGTAAACCAATACCAGCGCAAGCAGGAAAGCAAAAAGGATACTGCTTCCGCTTTCAGCAAATTCTTTGGATGTTCCCGCTAAACTGTGCGAGAAACTTTCCGGGAGGACTTTTTCTGCAATTCTATCCATGGCATCAATTCCATCGCCAACTGTAAAACCATCATTTGGCTGCGCAGAAACGGTAGCAGCAACATAACGGTTATAACGGAAGAGTTGTGGGGGACTCGATTCAGTTCGGATTTTCACGAGGTTGTCCAACGGGATTAATTCTCCCGATCCACTTCTGACCTGAATTGCGCTCAGATCCGAAGGATCATCCCGTTTTTCTTTCATGGCCTGACCGATTACCTGGTACTGTTTTCCGTTCATTATGAAATAGCCGTAACGCTGACCCGAAAAGTATAACTGAAGGGTAGAAGCAATGTCGTTTACATTCACACCTACACTTTCAGCTTTGTCACGATCAATGTCTATTTGCAATTCCGGCTTATTGAATTTCAGGTTCACATCGACAATTTTGAATGTAGGATCGCTCATGGCCTGTTCCATGAATTTCGGAAGAATTTCTTTCATGGCTTCGAAAGTAGGGGCCTGAAGTACATACTGTACGGGTAATCCTCCGGACCGGCCTCCACCGATTGTTTGTTCCTGGATAATGAAGGAACGGGCAAAGTTGAATTCGCCCAAACGTTGATTGATCGCATCAACAATTTCTTCTTGCGAACGTTTCCGTTCTTTTACCGGAAGTAAATTTAATCGGACAAACCCGGTATTCACTCCGCTTGCGTTAAAACTTGGGGAAGTTACAGCAAGCAGGTTTGCTTTTTCCGGTAAAGTGTCAACGAGGCTAATGATTTGTTGCTGATGCTGGTCCATGCGTTCGAAAGAAGTCCCTTCCGGTGCGTTCGACATGATCTGGAAACGGCTTTTATCCTCCATTGGAGCTAATTCAGATTGCAGACTTAAACCATTCCAGACGATTAACCCGATACAAACAATCATAATTATCCAGGCAATCCATGCGCGTTTCATAAATTTTGTAAGGCCATTCCGGTATCCCGACATCAGCTTATTCAACCACACTTCTGTCATTTTATAGAAACGTGAATGACGCTCGTTCTTTTTCAATAAGCGAGAACTCATCATCGGAGTTAGAGTCAACGAAATGAAAGCTGAAATAATCACAGATCCGGCAACTACAATCCCGAATTCACGGAATAAACGACCGGTCAATCCTTTTAAGAAAATCACCGGCAGAAATACGGTCGTTAAAGTGATGGTAGTAGAAATAATCGCAAATAAAATTTCTTTCGAACCTTTGTGGGCTGCTTCCTTTGGATCTTCCCCGCGTTCAACACGGGCGTAAATGTTTTCCATGACCACAATAGCATCGTCGACCACGAGTCCGGTAGCCAATACAATTCCCAATAAAGTCAGGAGATTGATCGAGAAATCCGAAATATACATGATGAAGAAGGTACCGATCAATGAAATTGGAATAGCGATAATCGGTATCAGGGTAGTTCTCCAATCGCGAAGGAACAGGAAAATAATGATGACTACCAACCCGAAAGCAATGAGGATGGTTTCTTCCACTTCCGAAATGGACTTGCGGATATTTTGAGTGGAATCCAAAGCAACACCTAGGTGAACATCTTTCGGAAGTTCTTTTTTGATCTGGTTTACTTTTTTGTAAATCTCATCAACGATCTCAATGTAATTCGCTCCGGGCTGGGGATTGATCGCAATTCCAATCATGGGAATTCCATGGTTTCCACGAAGTAAGGTTCGTTCGTTTTCAGGAGCCAGGCTTGCGTTTCCTACATCTTTCAACCGAACTATCTGAGTTCCTTTTTTAGCTACGATGAGGTTGTTGAACTCTTCTTCCGTTGTTAAACGGCCAAATGTACGGATCGTCAATTCAACAGTATTTCCTTCAATCCTTCCGGAAGGTAATTCCACGTTTTGGTTCAGTAATGCATTTTTTACTTCCAGGGCCGTTAATCCCTGACCTGCCATTCTTTCAGGATCCAAATTGAATTTCATGGAGAATTTCTTTTCTCCCCAGATCCTGATCTCACTGACGCCTTTGATGGTTTGTAAACGCTCTTTGAACACATTGTTTCCCAGGTCCGTAAGTTCAAGCAATGTTTTTTTATCCGATTGAACGGTTAGTGAGAAGATTGTTTCAGCATTCGCATCCGATTTTACGACGATCGGCGGGTCGGCATCCGGCGGAAGATTCCGAATGGCTGCAGAAACTTTATCACGTACGTCGTTTGCTGCATTGTCCAGGTCTACACTCAAATCGAATTCTACCACGATGGTACTTCTCCCGTCTGAACTGGTTGAAGTAACTGTGCGGATACCGGAAATCCCGTTGATCGACTCTTCAAGCGGCTCCGTAATTTGTGATTCGATTACATCGGGGTTTGCTCCAATGTAATTGGTAGTTACAGTGATAATAGGTGGATCGACAGAAGGGAATTCACGGACTCCAAGGAATACAAACCCGATTATCCCGAAAAGAACCACGATAATAGAGAGCACGGAAGCAAGGACCGGCCTGTTGATACTTAAGGACGCGATATTCATTTGCTAACGATTTTAGTTTTCACCGGCATTCCTGCGCGAACCGCCAAAAGCCCTGAAATAAGTACCTGGTCTCCTTCTTTCAAATTTCCGATTACCTGAACTTTATCCGGCGTACGGATCCCGATCTCAACAGGTATTTCTTCCACTAATCCATTCCGGACTACAAATATTTTTTGTCCTTTCAGGATCGGTACAATGCTTTCCGAAGGAACCATAAAAGCGTTTTCCTCCTTACCCATATCGTAGTTGATCGAAACAAATGAACCTGCAATTAATCCGCCCGGATTCGGGAGAGAGGCACGAACAGTCATCATACGTGTTCCTTCGTCTATGCGCGGTTCGAAAGCATATACTTTTCCGGAATATGATTTGGAATCACCGTCCGTTTTGAATTCAATTGTTTGGCCGATCCGCACATTGCGTGCATATTTTTCAGGAACAGAGAATTCGATCTTCACCGGGTTTTCCTGGACAATAGATGTGATTAAAGTACTGGAAGAAATAAATGCTCCTTCACTGACGTGCCTTAACCCGATTTTCCCAGAAAAGGGTGCACGGATCGTGGCTTTTGAGATCTGAACATTTAACAGGTCCAGTTTGGCTTTTGCATCTGCTAGTGCCGATTGGGAAACTTCGTAATCCTGCAAGCTGATTCCTTTTGCCTGGTACAGGCTTCTTTTTCTGGCTTCATCTTTTTCTGCCAGGTCCTGTTCTACCATTAATTGTGCTTTTTGTGCTTTCAGGATATCCGAATCAACCTGGACAAGTACCGTTCCTTTTGAGATTGTTTGTCCTTCTTTAAAGGAAATATGCTGAATTCTTCCCGGAACTTCCGAATAAATATCGACTTGCTCATTCGGGATCACAGAACCCGGAATTGCTATGGAACGAATAACTTCGCCTGCTTTAATCTGTACGACGTCAACTGTAACAATGGGTGCTTTTTGAGCTTTTAAATCTTCTTTATCTTCTCCGCAGGCATTTAAGAGAAGTGTCAATGCTAATAAGGGTGTGATCTTTAATCTCATGGATGTATTGTTTGATGAAAAAGTATGATATGTTTATTTTTTTGGATAGAAAAATTCGAATTGGTTTGCAGATATGTCTTGCGTTTTTGTAATCAGCTCCGTCAGAATTAATCGAAAGTTAGCATGTAAACTTGGGTCAAGCAAATTAAAAAAGTACTCATTTGTCTCCCGAATTCCTTTTTCGATCTCAAGAATCCAGGGTTCAGCCTTTGGAGTGATATACAATCGACGCTGTCTCCGGTCTTCAGGGTTGGTTTTTCGTTCAATGAAACCATCTTTTTGCAACGCATCCAGAACTCTTACCATAGAAACTTTGTCCGTTAAGAGCTGATCAGCCAATTCCTGCTGAGTAATGATGCCATTGTTTTTTCCGATCAGATACAGTGGGAAGTAATAACGCTCAACCGGGGTGTGCTCCATTTGAAGAGCCAGTTTTCCAATGTATTGCTTTGTCAGAAAGCTGAAAAAACGCCCTAAAGGCCATTCTTGAGTTACCATTTGTTTTTGAATAGTTAGTAAAGCTAACTATTAACATGGTAAGTAGTTTTGATTTAACCAAAAATTGACGAAATTGTTGGATTATTTTACATTTGTTCCCGGAACTGTTATAATACGATTCACCTTGATAAGGTATATTCTGTGGGGACTCATGTTTTTCGGGCTAACCGACGGATTGACCGCGCAGCAAAATCAGGTAAGCTGGGAGTACAACTACCGGCATTTCGGAAGGGAGAACGAACTGCCCAGTTCGGAGACTTATCAGGTTTACCAGGATCGATCAGGATTATTATGGATTTTAACTGATCGGGGAGTTGTGAGGTATGATGGATTCGAGTCCCACATCTACACCACTCAGGACGGATTGTGTGATAATGTCAATTTTCGGATCTGTGAAGATTCGGAGGGAGGTATTTGGTTTTCAGGGTTTAATGGGTTGCTTAGTGTTTTCAAGGATGGGGAAATGCGGCCTTACAAGTATAATCACGTACTTAAAAAGATCGTCCCCCAGGGTAGGAATCCATACATTTCATTTTGTGTAAATAAAGACCAGTCCGTAGTCTTCAGTGTGTATGGTTTGGGAATTGTTGTCCGAATAGATAAAAATGGGAAGATAGAGCAGTTGTCAACAGGTTATTACGGTAAAACCATTTTTTTTGAGACAGACCAGGAATTACTTTGTTTGCGGGTGAATCATAAATTTCCGGATGTTTACTTTGTTCAAAAGAACAAGAAAAAAATTGCTGCCGGAAAATTAGTTACCGCAGGCATTACCCGGATAAAAAAGCACAAAGGTTTCCAGTTCTTTCTTACTTATTCGAAGCTGTATGTTCATCATGATAAGCGCTTTGAATTACTGATCAATGAAGATGAAGTCATTTCCCTGGATGTGGATAGGCATTTTTTGTATGTCGGATTCTACAAGGGTGGGCTAAAAAAATACCGATTCAATCCCAAAACATGCAAGCTCACGTTTATCAAGCATTACCTTCCGAATTATTCGGTAAGCTCTGCATATAGCGATCTCAACCAAACATTGTGGATCACTACTCTTGAAAAAGGTGTGTTCGCTCTTCCCGATGAAGCTTTTGAGCAGTTAGTGATCAATAACAATGTGTTCTCCGAAGAAGTCAGGTTTATTGATGGGAATAAGGATAAAATAATCATAACACAATACGTGGGAAAATGGCAGCAATTATATCCTCCGTATTTGTGCAAAGATGTTGGGAAAATTCTCCGCAGGTTCAACCTGGTACCTGTAAATGATGGTTTTGTCTTTCAGAAAGGCATTGTTGACTGGAGCGGTTGGAAAGATGTGGATGATTCTTATTCTTTAAACCCAGTTTATACAAGGGATTCTTTTGTTGTGGGGGTCAACTATTTTGCAACTGAAATTGGTGAAATTAATAGAAAATCAATTTATAAAATTGATTTGAGACCTGCCAAACAGAATAAGCTTTCCAGGGCTTACGTTTGGTTTTATATTATGAAACGCAAAAAAGCATTCATTGTTTACGATACCGGGGTGAACGTTTTTGATATTAAAAATGGAAGAATAACAGGGAGATACCGATCGGTCCTTGATAAATCAATCAGGCAAATGCGATACAATGATGCCTGGGGGTTGATTGCTGTTTCGGATGCTCATGGCTTGTATAGAATAAATATGGAAAAAGAGATCGGAGAACCTTTGGCTTCAACGACCTCTATGGGAAAACAAATTCTGAATATTTTCTTTGATGAGAAAGACCGTCTTTGGGTAGTCAGTGGAAAAGGATTGTTTTTGCTTGTAAAGAAAGGAGAACGCACAGTCTGCAAAAGATTCATTCATAAGAAACTGTTTTCTAGTGCAGAAATATCGAATGTCTATTCTTACAATGACTTGGTGTACCTTGCTACTAAGTATGGTGTTCAGAAAATCGACTTTTTGAAGGTGAAAAAACAGAAGAATGATTGCCCGCTGGAATTGTTTTCTATACGTGCATTTATTCAAAATAAAGAAGCATCAGACAAACATGTTTTTCAATCAGAAACAGATTTGATTAAGATTTCTCTGTTGAATAAATACCTGGAAGGGAGTGTGGAGTATAGGTACCGTTTTGGTACTGACCAGACCTGGATCAAAACGAATAAGGGAGAAATTATTTTGAACAATCCTTCTGCCGGCACCTATAATTTGGAGGTTTGCACCCTGGATTCGTTCAATAAATGGACCAATCCCAAGCAGGTCTGTAGTTTTACAGTTGAAAAAATTGTTTTTCTTCGCTGGTATTTTCTTTTGCTGTATATCGGTTTGGTTATCCTTTTGTTTTATGTGATACTGAGGTTTACTGTTAGAGCTGCAAACCGGAAAAATGAATTGTTGAACAGGATGATGGAACTGGAACGGATGGCACTTTCTGCCCAGATGAACCCGCATTTTATTTTCAACTCCCTGAATTCCATTCACAGTTTTTTACTTTACGAGGAAAATGAGAATGCAGAGAAATACTTATTGCGTTTTGCGAAGCTGATCCGGCAGACCTTATCCAATTCAAGGATGTCCTACATTACAGTTGAAGAGGAATATGAAACATTAAAAAACTACATTCTTCTGGAAAAGATGCGTTTTAAGGATGCGTTTACTTTTGAGATCGTTTGCGATTTACAGTCGCTTCCTGTAAATCCATGTATTCCTCCGATGCTTATTCAACCATATATTGAAAACGCGATTCTTCATGGTTTGGTTAAGAGGTCAGGGGATGGAGTGCTACGATTGGAATTTTTGCCTGAAGCTGATGCAATAAAAGTGATAATAGAGGACAATGGTGTTGGATATACCGCTTCAAAGAAGAAGAAACGGGATTCAAATCATAAATCGTATGGAACTCAGATAACCGAAGAACGCTTGAAATCTCTGAAAAAGAACAAGAACAGGGAATTTACTGTTTCAATCAGCAACCTGGATGATTCGAATGAAGAATTCCCTGGGACCCGTGTGGTACTGGTTATTCCAATCCCGGATTAGATTAATTGAAAAACGCTTGCGCTAAAGCTTCAGCGAAGGCGCATGGAGAATGTATAATGGAAAAGAGAGTCTTCTGCTACGATACGCCCATGTCCACCTTTCTTTGCTTTTAACTTTTCAATCCTCACTTGAAAAGTTATCCGTGCATCGTTTCAGCTTTTCCATACTTGTCCATCAATGAAGCTTCAAATTCAAGGAAGAGTTTCCAACGGGCATCAACGTCAATTCCATCACCATACTTGCGAGCAAAATTCAGGAAAACCGTATAATGACGTGCCTCACTTTCCATCAGGCTGCGGTAAAATACGCGCAGATCTTCGTCATTGATTTCTTCCGAAAGAATTTTGAACCGTTCGCAACTTCTCGCTTCAATCATAGCTGCAAACAGCAATTGATTCACCATGTGTGATTTCTTCGGATTGCCGGAATGTGCGTGTTTCAGGAAATCCAGCAAGTCATGAACATATGGGTCCTTGCGTTCAAAACCAAGTTCATATCCCCTTTCCAGGATTTTGTCATGTACCATTCCGAAATGTTCCATTTCTTCCTGGCAAATTTCAATCATGGCTTTTACCATATCCGGGTATTGCGGATACTGAACAATAATCGAAATGGCATTACTTGCTGCTTTTTGTTCGCAGAAAGCATGGTCCGTCAGGATTTCGGCAATGTTTTTCTCTACAATGTTCACCCAGCGTGGGTCGGTTGGTAATTTTAAACCTAACATAATTGAAATTTTACCGCAAATTTCGTGATTTCTTGAATTCAAATCCTAGTTTTGTTAGAATAAGTTTGAATTATGAGATTGTTCTTACCCCTGTTATTGATTTGTGTCGGATTCTTTTCCAATCAGGCTCTTTCCCAAAAGAATGCACCGAAAGTAGTTGTAGGAATTGTGGTAGACCAAATGTGTTATGATTATTTGTATCGCTTTTATCCTCAATTCGGAAAAGACGGTTTCAAACGTTTAATGGACAAAGGGGCTCATTTCAGAAATGTGACTTACAATTACGTTCCAACTTACACCGGTCCGGGGCATGCTTCTATTTATACCGGAAGCACACCGAATAATCATGGAATTGTAGCGAACGAATGGTACTATCGTCCGTTTAACAGGGAAGTGAATTGTGTGGAAGACACGACAGTTTCAACCGTAGGGTCAGCGAGCGATTATGGAAAGCGTTCTCCTTATTTTTTGAGATCGAATACCATTACAGACCAGTTAAAACTAACTTATCCAAGCTCTAGAGTGATCGGAGTTTCCATTAAGGACCGAAGTGCGATTTTACCTGCCGGGCATTTATCCGACGGTTCTTATTGGTACGATTATGCAACGGGGAATTTTATTACTTCGACGTTCTATAAAAAAGAACTTCCTGCCTGGGTAAACCAGTTCAATGATCAGAAGCTGGTTTCAAAATATGTAAACATACCCTGGAACTTATTGAAAGATTCTTCCAGCTATACGTACATCGAGCAGGACAATTCTCCTTACGAAGCTTTGGTAGGAGGGAAGACCAGTCCTGTTTTTCCATACGACTTCAGTAAAGCAGCATCAATCGACCAATACAATTTGTTTACAATAACACCGTCGGCAAATACATTCCTGACTGATTTTGCCATTCAGGCGCTTTCAGAAGAGCAACTTGGAAAACATGCAACAACCGACTTTTTGACAATCAGTTATTCTACTCCGGATATTGCGGGTCATGCTTTTGGACCATATTCACTGGAGATGGAAGACATGTACTTTCGTCTTGATCAGGAATTAGCGCGCTTGTTCCAAACCCTGGATAAAGAAATCGGGAAAGGACAATATGTGGTGTTCTTAACTGCTGATCATGCAGTGGTACCAGTCCCACAATTTTTGAAAGACCATCAATTGCCGGGTGGATACTTATTTCTTAAAGGTAAAACGGATAGTTTGAGAACTGCATGCGTGGCAAAATTTGGTAAAGACTATTTGCATACGATTGAAAACGATAATGTGTATTTGACGGAGAACGTTTTGGGAACGGACCTGGAATCGCAAGTAATTTCATTCTTTAAAACAGAAATTGCCAAATGGACAGAAGTAAAGCGTATTTATACAAAAGAAGAATTGCTTTCCAAAACGGATGAAAACTGGCAGCAAATGGTTGCTTCCGGTTATGATAAGGAACGCAGTGGCGAATTGATTTTTATCCTTCAACCGGGTTACCTGCCAAAAACAGCAGATACTCCGGGATCGCATAAAGGAACAAGTCACGGTTCTGCATTTAATTATGATACCCATGTTCCGGTATTGTTTTACGGGAAAGATATTCTTCCGCAAGATGTGTTTACACCATATGAAATTATAGATATTGCTGCTACTCTGGTACATGTATTGGATGTTCAGCGGCCAAATACAGCGATTGGTAAGCCAATGCTGGAGTTGTTCCGAAAGAAATAGCTTCGACTGCGCTCAGTTTACCTATTTGTTTAAGAATGAGCACTCAAAAGTTGGTTGAGCGAAGTCGAAGCCCACTTTTTTACATTTTTTAATGAAAAATCTTTTCATCTGCTTGCAATAATTGAAATAATGACTAATTTTGTGCACCCAAATGCTTACGCTGAAGCTTCAGAAAAGACACAAGGGCGGGATTAAACGAAATTCTGAAAAATTGAAATAAGTTTATAAGAACACGAAAGTGTTTATATAATATGCGGATGTGGTGAAATTGGTAGACACGCTAGACTTAGGATCTAGTGCCGAGAGGTGTGCGGGTTCGAGTCCCTCCATCCGCACTTCAGATGGTCTCGTTGTTTGTCAATGAAGACCATTTTTTGTTTATACAGGTTAAGAATTAAAAGAAAACGGAATGAACGTAACACGTCAAGAAGTTAATGCAGAAACAGCATTATTAACGGTGCAGGTTTCACCGGCAGACTACCAAAGCAAGGTAGCTGCTTCCTTAGATAAATATCGCAAGCAAGCGAAAATTCCTGGATTCCGTCCGGGAAAAGTTCCTATGGGCTTGATCCAAAAGCAATACGGAAAAGGTGTTTTGGCTGAAGAAATGAACAAATTGGTTTCTGATGCTTTGTACGCTTATGTCCAAGAAAATAAATTGGAAATCCTTGGAAACCCGATCCCGAAAGAAGGATCAGAAGTAAAAGGAGATTTCGATAATCCTGCAGATTTTGAATTCGTTTACGAGATCGGATACGCCCCGGCAATCGATTTGAAATTGACGAATAAAAGCAAATACGATTATGTTCAGGTAAAAATCGATGATAAATTGATCGACCAGCAAATTGATGATTTACGTCGTCGTTACGGGAAAATGACTTCTGCGGATGAGGTGAATGATACAGACATGATTTTAGCTCAGTTCGTTGAGTTGAATGAGGATGGATCGATCAAAGAAGGTGGAATTATGCATTCTTCGACAACTTCTATGGAATTCATTGAAGACAAGAAAGTAAAAAAATCATTGGTTGGTAAGAAAGTTGGAGATAAGGTAACTGTTTCTGCTTCTGCAATTACACGTGGTGACAGCGATAAAGCAGCCATGCTTGGAATTAAGCCGGAAGAATTGGCAAACCACTCTGATTCATACCAAATGACAATCAACGACATCAAGCGTATGGAGTTGGCTGAATTGAACCAGGACTTGTTTGATAAATTATTCGGTGAAGGAGCAATTTCTTCCGAGAAGGAATTGCGTGAGCGTATCGGATCTGATTTGAAAACAATGTTCGCAAATGATTCGGATCGTTTATTGACACGTGAAGTTTACCGTGATTTGGTAGAAAACACACCGGTTAATCTTCCGAATGATTTCTTGAAGCGTTGGATCCAGTTGTCAAATGAAAAACCGATCACGATCGAACAAATCGAAGCAGATTACGATAGTTATGCGAAAGATTTGAAGTGGCAGTTGATCCAGGGACATATCTTCAAGGCGAATGATATCAAGTTGGACAATGCAGAAGTGATCGAATTCACGAAAGGATTGATCGCTAACCAGTTTGCACAATACGGAATTCCTGCACCGGAAGATGCGGAATTGACAAAACAAGCTGCCGGTGCTTTGCAAAACCGCGACGAAGCAAATCGTATCTATGATATGCTGGCAGAAACAAAATTGACTCAATACTTCAAGGATACAGTGAAATTGAACTCGAAAGAAATTTCTTACGATGAGTTCGTTGAATTGGCATCGAAGTAATAGATATTGAATCAAAAAAGTCGGGGTGTTCCAAATATGGAGCGCCCCGACTTTTTATTGCTGTTCATTTTGGAGCGTATTGTTAGTAATATTGCTAAATTGCTAAGTTCCTAAATTGCTAATTTTCTAATTTGCAATTTTACCTTTCAACTTCTTACTTCTCAATTTAAGAATTAACTTAGCCCTCTCGAATTTTCAACTCAATGAACAACATCTTAACTCCCGGACTTATTACCGCAGTGCTTATCGGATATTTCGGATTACTCATCCTGATGGCTTATTTGACATCCAGAAAGGCGAATACGGATTCTTTTTTCACCGGTAACAGGCAAAGTCCCTGGTATCTGGTAGCCTTTGGAATGATCGGAACTTCCCTTTCGGGAGTGACATTTATTTCCGTTCCAGGCAAAATGATTTCCGAAGGAATGGCTTACTTCCAGATTGTTCTGGGATACATTCTGGGGTATGTCGTCATTGCACAAATTTTGATGCCACTCTATTACCGTTTGAATGTGACCTCAATTTACGAATACCTGAACAAACGTTTCGGAATTGTGAGTTACAAAACCGGTGCAGCGTTCTTTATCTTGTCGCGGACCCTCGGTTCTGCAACCCGTTTATACCTTGCAACGGAAGTACTTCAAATGTTTTTATTTGAAGATTTAGGTGTTCCTTATTGGGTTACAACGGTTACTACAATCGTGTTGATTTGGGTGTACACCTTTAAAGGTGGTGTCCGTACAATTGTTTACACGGATGCTTTCCAAACCATCTTCCTGGTTTCTTCCGTTATTATTTGTACGGTTATCATTGCACAGACATTGGGAGTCGACTTTTCCGGTTTGTATGATAAAATCACTTCATCCAGTACAAAAAACGGCTATTCCATGTCGCGCATTTTCTTCTTTGACGATCCGAATTCTCCTTTGTATTTCTACAAACAATTCTTTGGAGGAATGTTCCTGGCAATTGCCATGACCGGTTTGGACCAGGATTTAATGCAGAAGAACCTGACATGTAAATCCATTGGTGATGCGCAAAAGAACATGTATTCATTCACAACGATCCTGGTAATTACGAATTTCTTGTTCTTGTTACTTGGAGGTGCATTGTACGTTTATATCAATGCAACTGGTTTGGAAGTGCCTGCAAATACAGATCATACCTTCCCGACGCTTGCTTTGAATAATTTCGGGTCCATCGCCGGAATATTCTTCTTATTGGGAATCACCGCATCATCATACGCATCAGCGGATAGCGCGTTGACAGCCTTGACAACCGGATTTTGTATCGATTTCCTGAATTTTAACCGAAGAGAAGAGCAACAGAAAAAACGTTACAAACTAATCGTACATATTGGTTTCTCGTTATTGTTCCTATTGATTATTCTTGGCACAAACTGGTACGTGGATGCTACTCCGGGGACCGATTTGATTGGTTTGATCCTCAAATTGGCCGGCTATACCTATGGTCCGTTACTTGGCTTATTTGCATTGGGAATTTTCACCAGACGCCGTTTAAATGAAAATCTGGTACCGTTTGTTTGTGTATTGATACCGGCAATCTGTTTCTTTATAAGCAAGTACTCACAAGCCTGCACGGGTGGCATTTTACAAATGGATGGAACCTATAAAGGAGGTTACATTTTCGGGAACGAGCTATTGATTTTGAATGGACTATTGACTTTCATCGGTCTTTGGCTTATTTCAAAACCAGGAACAGGAAATATTCAAGAGGTTCAAACAGTTTGATTTTCTTCCAACTAAAAAGCTACATAGAATTAAAGTTTTTTTAACCTGGATATTTCACCCCGCGTTCTGGTATCAATTAATTTAAACGAATTATTTCGCGTTGCACTGCCATTCAGGAAGCGAAGTAAAGAAAAATGTTTTTTTTCATAGTGTTTTGTCAAAAGCGCTTGCGTTTCAGATCCTGATCTGTTCTTTTGACCTTAAAACACGAAAAAAGATATTTTTCACGAGCGGCTTTGAATGGCAGGAATTAAAGGATGTTTTGCATACTTTTTCAGCCTTGGCAAAAAGTATGAGAAAAAATAATACTATGAATAAAGCATTTCTCTTCGACCTCAACGGTACCATGATCAACGACATGGAATTCCATCTGAAGGTCTGGAACGAAATCTTAAATGAAGACCTCAAAGCCGGCTTGACCTTAGATCAGGTGAAACAGCAAATGTATGGGAAGAATCACGAGTTGCTCGACCGTGTTTTTGGAGAAGGAACACTCACCGAAGAAACAATTAAATATTATTCCGACCGGAAAGAGAAAATGTACAGGGAACTCTATCGTCCGCACCTGACTTTGATTCCCGGTCTGGGAGAATTGATCGGGAAGGCAGACGGTTCAGGGATTTCTATGGCAATCGGTTCAGCTGCAGTCCGGTCCAATATTGATTTCGTATTGGACGATCTGCATATTCGTTCGTATTTCAGTGCGATTGTAAGTGCTGAAGATGTGATGGAAAGCAAACCGAATCCGGAAGTGTTTTTGAAAGGGGCAGAACAGTTGAAAGTTGAACCGGAATCCTGTATTGTATTTGAAGATGTGCCGAAAGGAGCAGAAGCTGCTCTGAATGCCGGAATGAAAACAATTATTGTTACCACAACGCATGCAGAAGAGGAATTCGCGAATTATCCGAACGTCCTGTTCTTCATCAAAGATTACAACGATCCCCGCCTCGAAGAATTATTTTCATAATTCGGCATTCCTAATTCGCAATTCGTAATTTAGAATAGCTATCTTTAATTTAACAAATAGCATTACCATGAACATCATTCTTCACGATAACGGGTTGCACCTGCGCTTTGCACCATTAACGCTTACAAGACCGGTAGGTGACTTAAGAGTGGGAATTCTTACCAACAAAGAACGATGGGAAAAATGGATTCCGGAGGCAACCGTGTCATTTGAGACGGAAAAATATATTTCCAAAAAATTTCCGCGGATTTCAGGTAAAACAGATGTGGAAGTGAATGCTGCAATTATCCCCACGGATGCAATTGCAGCGGCAGTGGTTGTTTTGGAAGACAACCAGATTCTTGTTTCGGGTGATACCTGGATTGCAAGGAGAGGAGAAGGAAAACAAAAGATCAAATGGACGGAGCAACATCCGTTGGAACTGACCCAGCGTTGGGATTTATTCCAAATGAACGATGAAATTTTAGTAGCAGATTATTTTTTTCTTACCGGTGGAAGAGAATCACAATATATCCCGAACTCCAATACCATTATCGGTGACCCTTCCTTGATCTTTTTGGAAGCCGGAGCGTCTGTCGAAGGCTCATTTTTAAATACTACTTCCGGACCGATTTACATTGCAGCGGATGCGGAAGTAATGGAAGGATCAATGATTCGCGGACCGTTCTCATTGGGTGAACATGCAGTGGTGAAAATGGGTTCGAAGATCTATGGAGCAACTACAATTGGTCCGTTCTGCAAAGTTGGCGGAGAAATTACGAATTGTGTGTTTCAGGCATATTCCAATAAGGGTCATGATGGTTTCCTGGGTAATTCAGTGGTAGGCGAATGGTGTAATTTTGGAGCGGATACGAATACCTCTAACCTGAAAAATAATTACTCTATGATCCGTTCCTGGTCTTACGAAACAGGGACAGAGGTGGAAACCGGCCTGCAATTTATGGGAGTTTTTATGGGCGACCACAGCAAATGTGCCATCAACACGATGTTCAATACCGCAACAGTTGTGGGAGTTTCCTGCAATATTTTCGGTGGTGAATTCCCTAAAAAGTTCATCCCTTCATTTTCATGGGGTGCTGTAAACGGGACCGATTTATTTGAACTGAAAAAAGCAAAAGAAGCTGCTAATGCCATGATGAACAGACGCGGGATGGAACTTTCGGAAGGTGATCATTACATCCTGGATTACCTGGCGAAGCATGGAGGTTGATTTGGACCTTAAAAGAAGTCCTGTCATTTTAATCAACAAAAAGCACATTTTAATTCATAGCTTGCAAAATTCGGCCCGCTGCGGCCGATAATTCATAATTGCGTCCAACGCTTTCTGAAAAATGTCCGTTCACTCCAATAAGTGAATAGATGTTTAACACCTAAAAAAAATCACCATGAAGATAATTTCTACCTGTCTCGTTCTATTAGTGAGTGGATTTGCTTTTTCCCAATTCAATAGGACCTTTATGCATGCCACGGCTTCCGGTGGTACTGCAACATTTACAAATTACAGTTATTTTGATGCCCAGGACAAAGTCAATTTGGTCAGCGTAACCGGAAGTGGAGCCGGTCAGGTTGGGCTTACAAGACAACGAATTTCTGTGTCCGGTCAACTGGAATCATTTGATCGGCAAATGTACAATGTGACTCTACCTGCTAATACCGTGAACAATTTATTACTTACAGCCATTGAGCAGGGAAATGAATTGTATTACGTACTTGAGATCGGTTCTGCCACTACCGCGAAATTAATTTGGCTGAAAGTCAATAAAAACACCGGAGCTTTAATAAGTACAGCAACAAGTGCGAATGATTACAAATTGTGCTATTTTGAGCCGAAATTAATAGGAAATGAGCTCGTTACTTACGTTGTAAAAAGTTCCGGAGGTTTCGTTCGCGTAGCGTTGAACACAGGAACGTTTACCGCTCCTACAGAAGAAATGGTAAGTGCTTCCATTACCAACGGAATATCTTTTTCAAACACGGTTACATCCGGGTTCAAAAGCGGAAGCTTGTTTGTAGTGAACGGACTGGAAAAAGTGGTTTGCGCAGTGGGAGTGTCTCCGGTGCAAATCTTTACGAGAACAGCTGCGAATTCATATAGCAGTATCAATACGGGTATTGATGCAACTCAACGCTCTGTAAGTTCTTTTTTAATTGACCCGACTACGATCGGAGTTACTAACGGGGTCGATGTGGAGCATTACAATGCAGCTGGGACCATGACCGTCAGTAATAATTTTAGTGGACCGGCAAATTCGATTGCAAGTCAGGTGGAATTTACAAATAACCACTACCAGGTTTACTTTAAGTACTCCAATACAAACAAGGGAATCTTCTATAAGGTAAATCCTACTTTTCAGATCGTAGATTCAGCATCTACAAGTATAATCATTTACCATATTTTTAAAAGTACTAATGGTGTTCTATTGACAGGGTCCGATATTTCCAAAGGCTTATCCCTGGATTTAGATGGAAATGCCTCAGTTGGAAGAGTACCATATAGTGAGTTTTATAAAACATTTCCTGTTTTGAGTCGCGATGAGTATGGTACAAGATTAGAAGGAGGCAGTAACTTAAATGCATTGATAGGTTTGGGTACAAAAGTAATTGCAGTTACACCTGATGGAAGACCTGGTTCCACTTATGATAACCGTTCCGCGTGTTACAACCTATCCGAACGTTTCGTAGGATTTACTGCAAACAATGACACGTTGGCAAATGCCTTATCAACTTATAATGAGCAATACGATGAACTTCCCGGACCGTATACAACTAGCAATTTCTATAATGAAGAAATGGAATCGGAATACAATCGCCCATACCATGTAAGTCTTCAGATGATCGAAGACCATTTGGATTCGGTAGCATTCGGTTCTTCGAATTACATTCCGGTTTGGCAGATTAACAATTGGCCCGCACATGGACATTCTCCTTGGGGTCAGGCTGCACACCTTGCTCCGTTTGTTGATATCAATGCGAATGGTCTGTATGAACCGATTTTGGGAGATTATCCAAGTATCTACGGAAACGATTGTGTATTCAGCATAACCCATTACAGAGACAACGGGAACACCAATAAGGCACTTGAAATCCATAGTTATGTATACACACAGGCATGTGATACGAATGAAACATTCAATAATGTCTTGATGCGTAAGGTAAAAGTGATTTCGCGTGGAGCAGAAATAGATTCCCTGTACTTCGGTGGTCATTTTGATGGTGATATAGGAAATTACAATGATGACTATGTTGGTACAAATGTAAGTTTAGGAATGATCTACAATTACAATGCGGACATGCATGACGAAAATAATGCAGGAGCACTTGGTTACGGCGACACCATCCCGGCTCAGGGTTTGATGGTCTTGAAAGGTTTTAAACAGGCTAATGACGGATTGGATAACGAAATCGGAATTTCCCCTGGAGAATCAGTAAATGGTTACGGGTACAACGACGGAGTGACAGATAATGAATACACCGGTTTGTATGCCTCTGCTGTATACACGGGAATAAATGCTCCTGTAGGTCAGTCAGATCCGACATCTGCAATATCCTGGTATAACGTGTTGAACGGACGTTTTCAATTTGGTGATCAGATGTACTATGGTGGAACCGGATTCCCTGGGGCACCATGTGTCACCTCAATTGAAACCAAATACATGTATCCTGGAGATTCTGACACCTTACATTGGGGTACAGGAGGAAGCGATCCGGGATTTGGTTGGTCAGAGTTTGAACCATGTGGAAACGGATCAACTTCAAATCCTGGAGGAGATCGCCGGGGAGCTTATTCTTTTGGGAAAACTGCACTGAGTAATGGTGAGTCATTCGAATTGGATTACGCATATTTGATTAAACGGGAGGAAGTTCCGGGAGGATTCATTTTCGATCCTGTAAACGAGTTGTTTGTTAAAGCAAGTGCAGTACGAAGTGCATTTTTGAGCAATGACGGACCATGTGGAATCAATTTTGATCCGGTTCCTGAAAATCTTGGATTGGAAGAAAGTACAGTTGAAGGAGATTTGTTCATAGTATATCCGAACCCGACAACAGGATCAATCCGCATCAATGGAGTTTCTGAAACTGGAGGAACGATCCGTGTATTTGATATGAACGGAAAATTGCTTCAAACGGTAGTTGATTACAAAGCAATGCAGGTTCTTGACCTAAACGCATTCGACGGGAACTTATTCATCCTTCAAATTACTGACGGATCGAAATCTTCTCAAAAGAGAGTCGTGAAGTATTGATAGTTTGCCCTGTCAGTTCGAGTAATTCTGCATGTATTCTCGATACATCCCTGACTATTCGCTAGGCTTCTGTCAGGGATACTCGAATTGACATCGCAGAATGTATCGAGAACGACAGCAACTATTTTAAAACCATTCGTCATCCGGCGGATGGTTTTTTATTTCTCCAACTCGTACATCTTTTTGGAGATCCTTACCCGCAATTCTTTTGCCACCTGGTCAACCAACCAGCTCGTTCCCCGAACAATGGTTCTGACTTTCGGTTTGTTGCAATTGTCCCGCTTGTTGCGAATAGATTCCCAGGAATTGGCTTCTTTAGACCAGGAATCAACAAGGATTCCATTTTTATATAGTTCAGCAGAAACCACAAACTTCAGGGAAGATTTGTAAACATAAGCGATCGGGTTATTCCACGAACAGCTGTCAATGTAGCTTTGACGTTCAATGGATTCGCTTAAGTTCATAGCATTAATATAAAGTACATAATCAGCCGTGTCTTCCTGTAGCATCACATTGTTTTTATTCAGAAGAGAAGTCAATTTCGAATTGAATTGTGCAGCAATTTGGTCGGCAGAATAATCATGTGCATACCTTGGGTATTGCGGTACTTCGTTCCAGTCGTTCGGATCAAAAGGCGGGAAATGATCTTCGGGATAGACTCCTGATTCGATTGTTGTAACAAATTGAACAGCTACTTCATGCTTTAATTTTTTTCCTTTTTTACAGGAGAGAAGGCAAACTGATAAAGCAAAAATGTAGAAAACAGGTTTCATGTATATAGTTTAGTTTCAACGGACTAACAAATCACATGCCAATTGTTAAAATTTTGTTAAGATAGATTTTAAGAGCTTCTCAATACTCAACAAACGCTGTCAGGTCGGGTGCGGAATGCAACGCTTGCGCTGAAGCTCTTTGCCTTCGTGAAGCCACTTGCACCTCTGCTAAAACTTCAGCGGCACGCAGACTGCGGAGCAGGGTCAGCGAAGGAGCAATGAAGCGTATCGAGACCAGACATTTGTGAACGATGAATTGATCCGGGAACACACGGCGGAATACCCGAACAGACAAAAAAAGTAACTTAGTACAAATAAATAGCTGAACTATGAAAAAAGAATATTGGGACGTGACAGACGAACAAGTCATTGAAAAAACCGGGAAACCGATTGCTTTTTGGATGGAGACTCTGAAAGATTTCAATGCAGCTGAAAAGAAGTCGAATGACGTAGTTGTATTCTTGCAGGAAACGCATGCCGTTCCGAGGTATTGGGCGAGAACATTGACCACACTTTATCTGAAAAATAAAACAGAGTTCTGATTTTAGTTCAAAATTCGTAATTTATTAATTGGAATTAGGAAGTGGTATGTCAATTCGTCAGGGAATTGGAATTGGCACAGCGCTTGACAATCCCTATCGTCAGAAGTTTTTTTATGAATTGACCCGGGTTGATCATAAGAACAATGACATTTTGACGTTAAATACACATACATGAAAGATTCATTCGACCATACAATTATAGTCTCATCAGAAGAGGATGCAGAATTTTTGCCTTTGATGTCACAGGATGACGAGGACAATATGAACAAAGAAATTTTTCCGGAAGACTTGCCTATTTTGCCTTTGCGTAACAATGTGCTTTTCCCCGGAGTTATGATCCCGATCACGATTGGTCGCGATAAATCCTTGAAATTATTACAGGATGCCAATAGTGGAAAAAAGATAATCGGTGTTGTTTCACAAATCGACCAGGAAGAAGAAAATCCTGAGTTTAATGACTTGCACCGCGTTGGTACGGTTGCCCAGATCGTCCGCTTACTGAAAATGCCGGATGGAACATCTACCGTGATTATCCAGGGCAAACGACGTTTCGAGATTGCGGAACCTTACCAAACTGAGCCGTATATGCGCGCAAAGGTGAGTTTCCTTACGGAGATCCTGCCTGAAAAAGACGATCAGGAAATGGAACTCCTGTTTCGCAACGTAAAAGAACTGGCGCTTCAAATTATTAAAGACAGTCCGAATATTCCGTCTGAAGCCGCATTTGCAATCGGAAATATCGAATCTCCGACTTTCATGGTGAATTTCATTTCATCGAATATGAACGCCGATGTAAAGAAAAAACAGGAGCTTTTGGAGGAATTGGACTTCCGCAAACGTGCACGCATGGTTGTGGAGCATTTGACATTGGAATCCCAATTGCTTGAAATGCGCAATGAAATCCAGTCGAAAGTGCGCCTGGACATGGACCGCCAGCAGCGTGAATACTTCCTGCACCAACAAATCCGTACGATCCAGGATGAGTTGGGAGATAATCCTCAGGAACAGGATGTGAAAGACCTGGAAGAGCGTGCATCTAAAAAACTGTGGTCCAAAGAAGTTTCGAAATTGTTCTATAAAGAATTGGCAAAACTGCAGCGCATGAATCCGCAGGGAGCCGAATACACTGTTCAGTTGAATTACCTGGATACTTTACTCGACTTACCCTGGAATGAATATTCAACAGATAATCTGGACTTGAAACGCGCTGCAAAAATCCTGGAACGTGATCATTTCGGATTGGAAAAAGTGAAAGAACGCATTTTGGAATACCTGGCAGTTTTGAAACTGAAAGGCGATATGAAATCTCCAATTTTATGTTTTTACGGTCCTCCGGGGGTTGGAAAAACGTCTTTGGGAAAATCGGTTGCTGAAGCCTTGGGCCGTAAATATGTACGTATGTCTTTGGGTGGTGTTCACGACGAAGCTGAAATCCGCGGACACAGAAAAACCTATATCGGAGCTATGCCGGGTCGTGTGATGCAGCATTTGAAAAAAGCAGGTTCTGCGAATCCGGTTTTTGTATTGGATGAGATCGATAAGTTGGGGAAAAGCAATCATGGAGATCCTTCTTCTGCTTTGCTTGAAGTGCTTGATCCGGAACAAAATGCGGCATTTTATGATAACTACGTAGAAACGGAATTCGATCTTTCCAAGGTGATGTTCATTGCTACGGCAAACAGTTTGTCTACAATCCAGGGCCCATTATTGGACCGAATGGAAATCATTGAAGTAAACGGTTACACCATTGAGGAAAAGATTGAGATCGCGAAAAAACATTTGCTGCCAAAACAATTGGAAGCACACGGGATTTCTAAAAAAGACCTGAGCGTAGACCGCAAAACACTGGAACGCATCATTGAGAATTATACCAATGAGTCGGGAGTACGTGGTTTAGATAAAAAACTGGCGAAACTGGCACGTCACAGAGCTAAACAAGTTGCTTTGGAGGAAACATTCTCCGAAAAGATTGAAATCGACGAATTGCCGGGCATTCTGGGTGCCGGCCGTGAAAAAACAAAATACGATAATAACGATGTTCCGGGAGTAGTAACAGGTTTGGCCTGGACAAGTGTAGGTGGTGACATCCTGTTCATTGAGTCTTCTTTGACGAAAGGAAAAGGCAAGTTGACCTTGACCGGAAACCTGGGAGATGTTATGAAAGAATCCGCAGTGATTGCGTTGGAATTCTTAAAGGCACATAGCCATTGGCTGGATTTGGAACAGGAATTATTCGACGAGAAAAATGTCCACATTCACGTTCCGGAAGGAGCAACTCCAAAAGACGGACCAAGTGCGGGAATCACTATGTTGACTTCACTTGCGAGTTCTTTCTCGGGAAGAAAAGTGAAGAAGAACCTGGCAATGACCGGTGAAATCACCTTGCGCGGGGAAGTACTGCCGGTTGGCGGGATCAAAGAAAAGATCCTTGCTGCCAAGCGTGCAAATATCAAAGAGATCATTTTATGTGAGCGCAACCGCAAAGACGTGGAAGAGATCACTGCCGATTACGTAAAAGGATTGAAATTCCATTACGTGAAAAAGATGAAAGAGGTACTTGATTTGGCTTTGGAGAAAAAAGGAAAATAAGAAAAAGCGAAGCTTTTGAAGACCAAATTATGACAAACGTTAGTGCGGAAATAATTTGGGACAGGCGAAGCTTTTGAAGACCAAATTATGACAAACGTTAGTGCGGAAATAATTTGGGA
>CAMLLB010000026.1 GCA_946480815.1 uncultured Flavobacteriales bacterium | reverse complement strand
GGCCGAAATTGAATCTGAGAAACAAATTCAATTGACAGAACTGCAGGATGAACTATCCAAGAAAAGCAAGCAGCTCATATCTCTGAATCAAACCAAAGCCAAGATGGCTCGACTAGAGCAGGAATTCGCTGAAAAGGAATCTGAAATTATTCTGAAGAAGGAAGAGGAATTCCAGTCCAGAATCAATGCAATGAAATCAGATGTTCGGGTTCAAATCCAAATGGAAAATGACATCAAGCTCAAAGAGCAAGAGTCTTTGATTTCATCCCTCAACAAGAAACTCATAGAAGCCAAAAACCAAATTGGATATGGTTCCAGATTGGCAGGGGAAGGCCTTGAACTGGCATTAGAAGACATGCTCCGTCAAACTCATCCTGATTCAGACATAATTGAAGAAGTAGGAAAAGGAGTTCGGGGTGCTGACATTGAGCATACCGTGGTCACACAGTTTGGAAATGTTGTAGGAAAAATAATCTATGAAAGCAAAAACACAAAGTCTTTTTCTCCAAATTTTCTGAGTCAATTAAAGCAGAATAGAAAAAAGGCAATGGCGGATATTGCTGTTCTTGTAACACGCACTCTTCCTTCTGGAGCAACCAATCGATTCAATCTTATAGATGGAATTTGGGTGGTCACTCCAGAAAATGCAAAAGATTTATCTCTGATGTTGCGGTATGGACTTTTGAAAACTTTCGCAGTTATGCAGACCCAAGATGGGAAGAAAGGGAAGATGGAGTTGCTCTATAAGTATTTGACTTCTACAGAATTCAAAGATACTTTCGAGTCCATCCTGGAAGGATTCAAATTACTTCAGGATAGCCATAACCAAGAGCAGTTAAAAATGCAAGCTCTTTGGAAAAAGAGAGAGAAGTACTTAAGTCAAGTGCTTTCATCAACTGTTGAATTTTACGGTTCAATTAAAGGCATTTCTGGCGAGATTCCAAACGTTGGAATGCTCGAAATTCCAGAAGCCAGTTAAGACATCATAAGCTCATTCGAGCACCGAAGCAATCTTGCTTCAAAGAAACACATCCTATGACATGGCAAGAGGAAAAATTCTCTTGCAAGCCACGCTCTGTGGTCACGTACAAATACCAGGTGCTTCTCAAGTTCTTGAGAATGCCAAATCAGTCATAAAGCATTTTTTAGCTTACAAGAGAATCCCAGAAATGAGGATTCCTGGACTCCTTTTGCCTTGTTATTGGAACCAATTATTAATCAATAAAACATAGAAATCATGGAATTATATAGACTTGAAGACATCATTAGATTCCTTCTTAGACAAGAGGAGAGACAATATAAGGACCTCACAGAGGTGCTTTACTTTGCAAAGCATGCAACAATGGACCCATTTAGAAAACGTTGCACCGTCATTACTGCTTTAAGAGCTTGTGACTTGTATGAGATTGGTTGTGAGATTGATAAATTCATCTATGACGATGATGCTTACGAACTATCAGATATTGAGTCGAGCCAAATTAATCAAGGTAAGTTCATTCCTGTTATTTATCAAATTTTCCCTTGTGAAAGAGTGTTTCTTAATGGAATTGCTCGATTCGATGTTGTATTAAACTAATCAAAACTGCCATCATTATAACTTCCAGAAATTTAAATGTTATACCCCGTGAATAGAAACAATCATGAAAGCAATCAGGTCAAATCGAAAAATTACGCCTTTTGGAGGAGCTGTGCCTGTTTTGAAGTTAATAAAAGACTTCAAGATACCAGAGCTCATTCGAGAGTGTCTTGGCACACGTGTCAAGCAAGCGAAGTTTGGCTATGATGATGCTATAATTTCATGGATGCTTACAAACCTATGCGGAGGTCGAAGGCTCGACCACATGAGAAAAACTAAAAAAGCATTGGACCTAATTCCAGATTTAAATATTCCAAGTCCAGTGACTCTTGGAAGATTAATGAAAACACTTGCAACCGAACTAACGACCACGAGGAATATTAGTAAAGGAGGAAAGAAGGCAAGAATAATTTTCAGTGAAATAAATGATAATGATATTTTGACTGACCTATTACTAAAAGCTACAAAACAAGTTGGAGTACTTAAAGAGAATGTATCTTATGTAATGGATATTGATGCTGTCTTTATTGAAACTGACAATTTTGAAGCAAAATATAATCGCCTTCATGATGCTTATGGCTTCTACCCAATGGTTGCATTAATTGATGACCTTCCAGTTTTCATTGAAATGAGAAATGGGAACGTGGCACCAGCATACGGCCAAGTTGCTTTCATGGAAAAATGTCTAAAGAAACTCCAAGAACATAATATCACTGTTGACCGTGTTAGAGCCGATACAGCCTCTTATTCTAAAGAATTGCTAGAATTTTTAGATGGAGAAGGGATTGAATTTTGTGTCAACACAAAAATGCCAAAAGCCAAGTTAAAGAAAGGTTCTGATGAATTAGAAGATGTTCAGCCAATTATTCATCAATCAGTAAATAAATGTAAGAACTACAGAGAAGCAACCATTGAGACCGCCAATGCATTTTGGGACTGCGAAGTTGGTGATGTTAATTTCAATATGTATGAGTCTCCAAATACATTTAGGCTCGTAATCGCAAGATTTCCCAAGGATTATTCAAACCCAAACAAGGATAGAATCGAAAGACTCAGAGACAAACATATTGTTAAAGGTTTTAAGTTTAAAAATGGACCAAGAGGCTGGAAAGCAGTAGGTAATTATTGGCATAAAGTTATAATTACAAACGATAAATTAACTCCTGCGGAAGACATCATAAAAGAGTACCTACAAAGAGGAGATTCCGAACGTAAATTCGATTTTCTTAAAAATGGCTGTGCCTGGAATTTACCTCCGTTTTCCTCTTTGACTCACAATACTGTCTTTCTCTTTATTTCAGCACTAACAAATAATATCTATCGTGGAATTTTAGATGTCCTTGAGAAGGATATTGATGAAGTTGATAGAAAGACTAGATTGGAAACTTTTACATTCATATTCATCGCTGTTGCGTGTGAATTGATAGAAGATACTTATGTGTTCTACAACACAGATATTGCGTACGAAAAAATTTGCTAAGGTGAATAACCTGAGCCACTCTTTTCTCTTCAGAAAGGAGAGATACCTCGTACCCAAAAGTTTGCTATTTTTAAGCTCACACTAATTCACAGAATATGAATTTTAAATACGGTTATTTGGAACCAACTACTTCAGACGAAATTTCGAAAGAAGTAAGTTCATTATTAAAAAAAGGAGGTTTATATCACTTGACCTATTGCTATAATGGCGATGAACTTATCGATAAGGAAGAATACATTACAGTTGAGGGTGATAGCGTTGTAATAGCTAAACTAGCTGAGGACTTGGTCAAGAATAATGAAACCCTGATTATGTTCAAAAGCCTTTCATTGACATCTGACTTTAGTTTTCGTCATTTTGTGATTCATCCTGTGGAAGAGAAAGAGACTGATGAATCTCAGGAAAGTGCTTAAAAACAAGCTGTGTATATTCATTGAGTAAGTCATCATTTACTTCATTTGATATGATTCCTGCCCTTTGAAGGGAGGCGAATGCATCAATCAGTAAGTGCTTCTGTTCATAGAACATGTTCAATAATCGTATTGGAGAAAACCCAAATTCTTTTTCATACTCTTCTACAGAAAGTCTTTTAACATCCATACTCAATATTTTTTGTAAATAGATTGAAAAAAACGAATACAAATGAAAGGAGCAAGAAAAATCTTGCTCCTTTGTTTTTTTTGGCCTCTGACCTTAGACTTGAAAAGTTAAGGTTTTCAGGGCAGCCATTTGAATTTTTTTAGCCTGATCAGGATATTTCGATCATTTTTGGCTCTTTCTTTTTCGCTTCTTCTTTTTTTGGAATGGACAAGTACAACAGTCCGTTTTCATAACGGGCATTTATGTTGTCTTCATCAACAACATCCTTTGGAAGTTCGAAACTTCGTTGAAAGGCCTGGTAACTGAACTCTCTGCGTGTGTATCGATCATTGGTTTCTTCATTACTTTGCTGCTTCGAAGAAGAAATCGTCAGCAGATTGCCGTCAAGAGTGATCTTGAAGTCCTTTTTCTCCATACCCGGTGCCGCAACCTCGACCTCATAATTGTCAGCTGTTTCGCGGATATTCACCGACGGCATGGTTGTACTTGTTGAAGAATAATTGTTGTTTCCCCAGTTAAAAAGTTCGCGGCCAAAAAAATCGTCGAACATCGGGGAAAATACCGGGAATCTGTTCCCGTTCCTTTTTGCTGGATTCATAACCTCTTTTTTTAGTTAAACAATAATTTAAGTAAGGATTTAACCTTAATGATCTCATATCAAACAAGATGCCATTCAGCTGTTGCCTGAAATATTTGCAGAAAAAGTGACAAAATTTCTTTTTAGCTGAAATTTTTACAGTCGATGTCCGACATCGAATTTAATTCTCATTCTCACCCGGTAACTGCACCGGTATCGTATATGCTTCATTCAACTCAGGAATAATTCCATCCAAACCGTATGTTTCTTTCAACTTTGTTTTGAGGGCAAGTGAGTTTTCCGGTTCACCATGAATGATAAATAGTTTTTCCGGCCTTTTTTCCAGTTCACTGATCCAGTCGATGAGTTCACTTTGGTCAGCATGGGCTGATAAGCCTTCAACCTGTACACAGCTTGCATGAACAGGCCAGTATTTCCCACGCATTTTAATTTCTTCTGCACCATCCAGTAATGCTCTTCCGCGGGTACCTTCTCCCTGGTAACCGACCATCAATATCGTTGCCGATTTTTGCCCCAGGTAATGTTCGAAATAGGTCAGTACTCTTCCGCCGGTGGCCATTCCCGAAGCTGCAAGAATGATTTTCGGTGTATGATCTTTGGCAAGTTTGATCGTTTCTTCCTGTTTGCTGATTACCCGGATCTCTTCCAGGATTTGTTCCGATTCCATGGCCGATAATTTATGCCATCCGGGGTTTTTGGAAAAGATCGTTAATACGTGCTTTCCCATTGGACTGTCCATGTAAACCGGAAGGTCGGGAATCCGGTTTTCGGTTTTCAGTTTCCACAGGTAAAACATCAACAGTTGGGAACGTTCTACTGCGAAAACCGGGATAATGATGGTGCCGTTTTTCTTTGCTGCTTCCTGGATAATCTCTGCCAGGCGAATTTCCGGATTAGCAGGATGCAAGCGGCCGCCATAGGTTGATTCGATGAATAGAACATCTGCCCGTTCCGGTTTTTCAGGAGCAAATAACAACGGATCTTCCTGCCTGCCGATGTCACCCGAGAAAACCAGGGTCTTATCAGTTGCTTTCAGTTCGATGAATGTTGCACCGAGAATGTGTCCGTTATACCAGAAACGAAAAGTGAAAAGCGCTGAAATACGGATCCATGTATCTGTCTGTTCGGATTGGAACAATGGAAATACAGCTTCTGCTTCTTTCACGGTATAGAGTGGCTTGGCAGGAGCGTGTTTACTGTATCCGAATCGATTGGCACGTTCAGCGTCTTCTTCCTGGATCTTTGCGCTATCCATTAAGATGAGTTTGGCGATCTCAATAGTCGGTGCCGTTGCGTGAATTTTACCTTTGAAACCTTGTTTTACCAGTAAAGGAAGGTAACCGACGTGATCCAAATGACCATGTGTTAATAGAACCGCGTCAAGTGATGATACATCAAAAGGCAAAGATTGCCAATTTAAAAGCCGCAATTCTTTCAACCCCTGGAATAATCCGCAATCGATCAGGATTTTTTCACCGGATAATTCCAGCAGGTATTTAGATCCGGTAACGGTTGAAGCCGCTCCGAAAAATTGTATGGTCAAATTCGTTTCCATATCCAGGTTCTTTTGTTCGGTTTATAATCTGTTAGTGATCAGTAATGATATGATTACAGAGCTGATTTGCTTCATTTAAGACAGTGGCGGTACGGATAGTTTTTATCCCGATTGATTTGAGCAGGTCTGTTCGTTTTAATAGTTCGCTGCATAAAACAATTTCCAGTTCCAGTAACTTTTGTTTTTCAACACTTGTAAGAGATGTAAGACAAGTGATCGGGTAAATTCGCTGGTGATCGATCCGGTCCTTCAGGCCTTTTCCGAAAGGATGGTCCCAGCCCAACAGCTTAAGGCCCGAGCAACCTGCGTATTGAATTGCATCTGCCGTGAAACGGGTATTTGTAACGATCCAGCCCTGACGTTGCTTTGAGTTGCCCGCATTTTTCTTAAGCGAGTGTGCTTCGATATCATTGAAGCGGGCATGAATGTACAAGGGGATTTTAACGTTGCAGGAGATTCCTTGCTGATTGTGGTACTTACATTCTACCAGCAATTGGTGCTGTTCCTTTTCCGCAATAATATCAATTTCATGAGTAACACATTTTCCCTGAAGGATTTGCCCGGTCCTGGTTTTGTATCCGTCCGCTTTTAAGAGTTCGGCGATGAATTTTTCAAAGGGGAAACCGGAAGGGCCGAGTTCCATGATAGCGTATTTTAAATGATAACGTGCCGCATGATGGCGCGATCCCGATTTCAATAAAGAGTAAGCAATTTTGTAAATAGCACGGGTAGACATTCCTTCATAAAGCCGGTTACGGATTTCCTGGATAATCAACTCGATTTGCTCATTATCCGCTCCGGATTTCCGAAGGGATTTCCGAACTTTTTCTTCTGAAAAAGGACTTTTTTCGCCGGAGGCTTTGGTGATCAGAAATGAATTATTCATGACAAAATGCGGTTTTTTCTAAGATTCAAAATAAGAAGTATCAAACTGATTGTTGCCAGCCCGAATGTAAACCAAACAATTTCTGAAGGTTGCCGTTCATGGTCGCGGAGAATGAGCATCAGTACACCCATGGTTAATTGCATCAGGAATGAAAACGTGAGGATGATGGGTGCCAGTAAATGTCCCAATCTCTTTTTTTGGATCAATAGAATTCCTCCGATAAAAATTCCGGGCAAGACGATTGAAAGATCAAGCACGTGTACCGGGTTGGTAGGAAGCAGTTCTAAGTTTTGGGGTGCTCTGTTAAAGAAGTTTGCCTGCAGGATCACAGAAAGCCACAAACCGCAAAAAAGAACTGAATTGAATACAAAGTAAGCACCTGTTAACTGGTCCGGAAAGGAATTTGTTCTCGCTACCTGAAGCTTATTTTTGTTGGAATAAAGAAAGAAAAAGAGTGAATAGATCAATAATCCCAATATGGAGGTGTACAGGAGAAACATCCGGTTGAATTGAATATCGAAACTATAGATTACGAAGGTGTAAATAAAGTAACCGGTTATACCTATCCATAGCAAAGAAAAGCTGTTTTTTCGTTGATTCATCAATAAGGTACTGAACAGGTAAAAAGGAATGATAAACAGGTTGATCAGATCTTGTCCCATTGCTTGAGCCGCCCAGGATGCTGTTTCGTTATAATATGCTCCGGGAGAAAGCAAACCATAAGAACTCGTCAGACCAATCAGAATAGCAATGATCCACGAAAACACCCGGATGATTCTAAGTTGTTCCATAACAAGGTTTTTAGTGTTACTGAACAAAGCTAAAGCGGCTTCTGTTTATGGAAAATGACACTGATCTCTTAAAGAGATGATCCGCATCATTATTTCAGAAGTTGTTTTAAACCATTTATAAAGGTAATCAAACCGGTAATAAATACCAGGCTCAGTACAATGTATTTGAATTGGGCTTCGGAAAAACGGGCAAGGAGTTTTTTTCCGATAAATGTTCCGGTAATACCTACAATTAATAAAATAGGGATGAGGTAATAATCGTGTTTGTGCATGTACCCGTTTGAGAAATAAACCACACTTCTGCTCAGGTCAATTCCTAAATCAATGATTGCGGATGTGGCAATAAAACGTTCCTTGTCGAGATTGAATGCCGCAAGTGTCAGTCCGCGGATTGCACCTCCCGTTCCTAAGAGCCCGGCTGTAATTCCCGATAAAGCTCCTCCAGTAATGGAGTTGGTGGTGTTTGGTTTTAACCGGATGTGCCTGAACAGGATCAACATCAAACTTAAAAGGATCATAAATACCGATAGTATTACCTGGAGGAGTACCGAATTCACGAATCGGCTTAGAAAAGCACCGGCAATAACAAAAACCACAGCCGGAACACCGATCGTTAGTATCAGTTTTTTATCAAAGCCTTTTCTGAAAAGGGCAATCTTTGATACGTTGCTTGACAGGTGAAAAAGTGCAGTAATTCCCAAAACGGAATGAAAATCAAAAAAATATCCGGCTATCGGAACGAAAAACAGGGAAGATCCGAAACCACCAACCGTACCCAAAATTTCGGCAATAAGAGCAAGAAGAACGAATAAGGGTAAGAACTGCATATTATTCTTTTTAAATGAGAACTGCCCGGTGGTTCCGGGCAGTGATCAACTTAGGATATGGCGATCTTTTTCCTAGGGGTTGGTTTTGTTTTTTCCTTTTTCGGAATTGTCAATTGAAGCATCCCTTCTTTGTAAATTGCTTCAATTTTGTCTTCGTTAATATTCTCAGGAAGATTGAAGGTCCGTGAGAATGATTTTCGTTCGAACTCCTTCTTGGTGTAGTGTTCGTTCGATTCATTTGTTTCATGTTCTTTATCGGCACTAATGGTTAGAAGAGATCCCTCGACATCAATCTTAAAATCCTTTTTTGAGAATCCCGGCACTGCCATTTCAGTGTGAAATGCTTCATCACTTTCTTTGATATTTACTGCCGGGAACAAGTCTATTCCATGGAAAGGCCAGTGGTTCGAAAATACGCGATCTGTAAAGAAATCAGACCAGGTGGGAGCTGTCAGCTCGTCGTTTTTGGATGTTTTTACTGGTTTCATAACTCATTTATTTAAAATTAAACATACATTCCGTATCAATTGCGATCCTGGTAATATTCAGGTTCGTCGGGTTCAATTCCTTTACTCAAGAATTCACCTTCCGCATTTTGGTCCGCCAATGTCCAGGTATCGGTTAAAATAGTTTCCAGCCAGACCTTCCCGGATTTACGGAATACCTGTACTCCCAATCCGAAATCTGTCCAAAAAAGTTGTTCGAGTTCACTCACCTTCATTCCCGGGGTAACGGTAATCTCACCAGAATGATGCACCGTGCGGCATTCTTTCAATGTCACATCTTTCCGGATTAAAAACTTCAGTGATGAAGCCTCACCTGGTTCGTGTCTTTTTGAAAAAAATTCCAGCTTTAAGAAAGGGAATTTCTTATTAAATGAACTCCGCACTTGTTCAATGCTTTGCTGGTCGTTGATAGTTAATTTCATGGGTGTATTTTTTTTACTCGTGTAAGACTAACAGGGGTACGTGACTGTGGAAGGTCATTGCTTTGGTCAATGGCTCGCTAAAAAGGCGTTCGATCAAAGAATGTTTTCGCGAAATAATCGTTACCAGGTCAATGTCATTTTTCTCGACAAAATCATTAATTCCCATCACCACATTCGGATGTTCCATCTCAAAAAAAGTATGATGCGTATGCTTTAAAGCCTTTTCTAACCTGAAACTTTCATCAATTTCCTCGAATGATGGTATGATGTTGGCTTCAGTGAATATATTCAGGATGCAAATATGTGACTGGAATTTTGCAGCAAGCTTCCTGAGTGGTGCTAAAACTGCCTGGTCGTCCGTTTCAGCAAGATCAACCGCCAATACTATATTCTTGAGTTCTTTGAACGTGACTTTTTTGTCGATAACCATTACAGGGGTTTCCACTTTGCGAATTAGCATTGAAGCTGTGCTGCCCAATATCCGTTCCCGGATGTAGCCAATTCCCTGTGCACCCAATATAATAAGATCAACATGCTGGTCTTTTGCGAAGTCCATTATTCCGGTTACCGGCATTCCGACCTTAGCAGCGGAACTGATTCTCAGGGAGGGATCAAGTTCCTCAAGCGACTGTTTTAATTTTTCCAGACTGGCCAGGACTCCTTCTTCCAAATATTGTTTGGTGCTAATGAGGGGAGGATCTTCCGTCAACAGAGGTATGGAATAGACATGCAGCAGCAAAATTTCCGATTCGGTTCTTTTTGCCAGTTGCACCGCATAATTCAAAGCGTTAATGGATAGTTTTGAAAAATCTGTCGGGACAAGTATTTTTTTCATGATTCCATGTTTTAATGTTTAAAGAATAGTTGGTCCAGTGATAAACTATGCCACTCGGGAGGAGTCATTAAAAGTAAAAGGAGCAGCGCCAATCTTGGGAATACGTTACGGGTATCCCAAAGCGGTTGATTCATTCCGAAACCGATCCCTGCTATGATCAGGTTGATTCCAAGCAGGTAAAGTGCCGGGAATTCAAATAACCCGAAAATCAGTAATCCTCCGCAGATTAATTCGGTATAGGAAGTATACAGGCCAACGAATGACGTCAATAACCGTGGGATGCCCTTATTCACGAATCGTTCCTGGTATGTATTAATAACCGTTTTCATCCCGATGTTGACGATAGCATCATATCCCTGGAAGAGAAAGAGAAAGCCCAGGAACACACGTGCGATCATGATTGCTGAGATATACTGATATTGTTCGATCATTTCCATTGGAATTGTTTTAAGGCAAAATTAGAACGGATCGGAACGAAGAGAAATGAGGTGTGTCATGATTCAGCATGATGTATATCAATGAGTTTTTTCAGCTTACCCGGTGACCCCTGTCATTTCGGGCGTTCTTTTGAAACGGGATCTTTGCCATATAAACTTTTAATTCGCTGAGTATGAAAACAGATGAAGAAATACAAAAAGATGTCATGGAAGAGTTAAAGTGGGAACCGGCTATCCATTCATCGGAAATTGGTGTTGCGGTGAAAAACGGGGTGGTTACTCTTTCCGGAACAGTGGACACTTATCAGGAAAAGAAAATAGCGGAAAAAGCAGCTTTGAAAGTGGCAGGAGTGAAAGGAATTGCGGAAGACATCGTGATTAAATTGAGTTTTCACGATCAACGGACAGATACAGAATTAGCAGAAGCAACAGTGAATGCCCTGAAATGGAATGTACTTGTTCCTTCTGATAAAATTAAAGTAAAGGTTGAGAACGGCTGGGTCACTGCAGATGGTATGGTCGAATGGGCCTATGAACAACAGGCTGTCCGGGATGCTATTTCGACAATTACCGGAGTAAAAGGGATCAGTAACCTGGTGAAAGTAACGCCGAAGTTAAATCCTGCCGATATCAAAAAGAAAATTGCTTCGGCATTTGAACGAAGTGCATCCGTTGATGCAAACGGGATCCACATAGAAAATGTCGGGGACAAGGTAATCCTGACAGGTAAGGTGCGCTCTTACTCTGAGAAAAGGGAAGCGGAACAGGTGGCCTGGAACGCGCCGGGAGTTGCTGCTGTTGAGAATAATATTGAGGTGAGAATTCCCTCATATGCAGAACTTGGCAGGGAATTGTAAAACCGGTTTTTGAGTTACATAAAAACACCCTTCATTCGTGGAGGGTGCTTTTTTGTGCCCGGTAATGATCAGTGTCAATATAAAAGATGATAAAAATCATCTAATCGGTCTGATACAAGCTTTACTTTTGATACCCGTCCCAAAAAGTGTATATTCGTTATGGAATACCAACGTAAAAGAATGGAAAGCAAAGAAGGAATCGATGCGTTGTTTTTACACGCTACCGAAGGAATCCTGGTGACGAATGCAGAAGGACGGATTACACGAATTAACCCCAGTGCTGAAAAACTGTTTGGCTATGGCCCGGGAGAATTAACCGGGGTGAAAATTGAAGCACTTGTACCTTCCAGGTTTACACATAAACACGAAAATAACAGGGCAGATTATGCTCGTCATCCGCATGCAAGAGCAATGGGATTGGGAATGGAACTATTCGGTCTGAAAAAAGATGGCTCTGAATTTCCGGTTGAAATCAGTCTGAGTCCATACAGCGCTGCCGAAGGCAACTTTGTAATCGCCTTTATTGTAGATATCACGCTTCGGAAAGAAGCAGAAAGAAGACTCCGTAACTATTCGGAAGATCTTGAGAAACAAGTTAAGAACAGGACACTTGTGCTGGAAGAGGCAATTAAAGAACTGGAACGGACCCAAAAAGAACTCGATGCTTCATTGGCTAAAGAAAAAGAGCTGAATGAAATGAAATCGCGGTTCGTTTCGATGGCTTCCCATGAATTCCGCACTCCTCTTACGACCATGATGTCTTCACTTTCATTGGTTAGCAGGTATAACGAACGGAATGATAAGGAGAATCACACAAAGCATATTCGAAAAATTGAAAAATCGATCGTGAACCTCACGGATATTCTCAATGATTTTCTTTCCGTTTCCAAACTGGAGGAGGGTAAAGTCCAAAATATGCCGGAAGATATAAATCTCAAGCAATTTCTGCAGGACATCAGCTCCGAAATGCAGGGTATGCTGGGGGAAAAACAATACATCGATCAGCATTATTCCGGTGTTGAGCAAGTGGTGCTGGATCCTAAATTATTGCGGAATATCCTCTTCAATTTAATTTCGAATGCCATTAAATTTTCTCCTGAAGCAGCAGCGATCGAATTACATGCTCTGGTCAATGAGCACACCATTTCCATTTGGGTAAAGGATCACGGTATCGGTATCAGTGAAGAGGACCAGGAACACCTTTTCGAGCGATTCTTCCGCGGTGGAAATGCAACTCACATCCAAGGAACCGGTTTGGGGCTGAATATCGTTGCGCGATATGCAGAACTCATGAACGGAAAAGTCACAATTGAAAGTACCCAGAATACAGGAACGACTGTAACTTTAGTCATTCCGGCTTAAATTTAAACCTATGAAAAAAATACTGCTCATTGAAGATAACAAGGATATTCGCGAGAACACAGCGGAAATCCTGGATCTGGCACAATACAACGTTTTGACTGCTGAAAATGGTAAGGAAGGGGTACAGCTTGCTCTCAAAGAGCTTCCCGACCTGATCATCTGTGATATCATGATGCCTGTCCTGGATGGATATGGTGTGTTGCACCTGTTGTCCAAAAATGAAACTACGGCGGGTATTCCGTTTATTTTCCTGACGGCTAAAGCGGATCGGGGCGATGTACGCAAAGGAATGTCCATGGGGGCCGACGATTATCTGACGAAACCCTTTACAGACCAGGAATTGCTTAGTGCCATCGAAACACGACTGAATAAAACGGATATCCTGAAAAAGCAATTTGCCAAGAACATGGACGGAGTCAACCATTTTTTGGATGAAGCCAAAAGCTTTGAAGCACTGAAAGAATTATCGGAATCGCGTGAGATAAGGCACTACAAAAAAAAGGATACGGTGTTCCTCGAAGGCAGTTATCCGAAGGGAATTTATTTTATTCATAAGGGAAAAGTAAAAATCTACCAGAAGAACGACCAGGGAAAAGAGCTCATCAGCAGCTTGCAC
Organism: uncultured Flavobacteriales bacterium; assembly: GCA_946480815.1. The sequence continues at coordinate 39,176 of CAMLLB010000026.1, read as the reverse complement.
AAAGCGGGCGATTTTTTTGGTTTTTTGTCGCTTCTTAAGGACGAACAATTCATTCATTCTGCAGCTGCACTGGAAGATTCCGAGATCTATATGATTCCCAAAGACGATTTTTTTTCGCTCATTTACAGGAATACGGAAGTGGCGCGAAAATTCATTGAATTACTTTCCGATAATTTGCTCGAAAACGAACAACAGTTGATGCGCCTGGCTTACAACTCCGTTAGAAAGCGGGTAGCCGAAGCTTTGGTAAAGTTGTCGGATACTTACAAAAACGAAACGGATCAGCAATTCAGTATGAACGTTTCGCGTGAAGACCTGGCGAACCTGGTCGGTACTGCAAAAGAAACAGTGATTCGTACCCTGAGTGATTTTAAGGAAGACAAGTACATCGAAATTTCAGGAAGTACGATCACCATCCTTGATTACAATAAATTGGCAGGTATGAAAAACTGATATTGGTATAGTTGATAAGTCAACCGAAAATCGTACCTTATACGAAAATGATGGACTTAAAAAATGCACATCATGAATATGCTCAAAAGTAATGAAATCAAATCCTTGCTAAAGGAAAGAGAAGCCACTTCAAACAAAAGCGATTATGGTCATGGATTGATTATTGCCGGTCGAAGAGGAATGATGGGAGCAGCCATAATTTCAGCAAAAGCTGCCGTTCGCTCCGGAGTTGGTTTACTGACAGTGTGTGTGCCGTTTGAAGAACGGATGATTTTACAGGCTTCTATTCCTGAAGCCATGTTGATGATGCGGGAAGATGACCACTACAAACTGGAACGGTTTACTGCTATTGGAATTGGTCCGGGAATGGGGATCAATCCTGTTTCGGAGGAAGTACTGGTTTCGGTCATGATCCAATCGAAGGTTCCGATCGTGTTGGATGCGGATGCGCTTACGATCCTTTCAGATAACAAAAAACTCCTGGAGAGCCTTCCGGAAAAAACGATCATCACACCGCATGTAGGTGAATTTGACCGGCTTTTTGGAGTTCACGAAACCCAGGAGGAAAGAATCAATACAGCCATCACCCAGGCAAAGAAATACGATCTCATTATCATTTTAAAGGGCCATCCTACAGCAATTATCACTGCAGAAGAAGTATTTTACAATCCTACCGGGAATGCAGGTCTTGCAAAAGGCGGATCAGGTGATGCGCTGACAGGTTTGATCACCTCTTTTTTAGCGCAGGGTTATATTTCGGTAAATGCAGCAAAACTGGCTGTTTTCTTGCATGGTCTCGCGGCCGACATAACGTTGAATGAACAAAGTTCCGAGAGTATGATCATTTCGGATGTGATTGAAAATTTTGGGAAAGCATTTGAGGAAATCAGGTCCTGAGACAAGCAGGCGCTTTCTGTATTTGGCAGTTTGACAAAAGAAACTTTTAAAATGATGCCGGATGAAAATAAACAAGGAATGGCATGAGAAAAACAAAATGCCGAAAAATGCAACGTTTGAGCAACGGGTTAAATGGCATTTAGAACATCAAAAAAAATGTGCCTGCAGACCTATTCCCGAAAAATTACTCGGTGAAATGAACTTACAAAAGAACCTGGAGTGATCTAATGGCTTAATTTGATTTCGACCATTTGCTTCACATCTTCCAGAAGGGCTCCGTCCAGGATATCAATCCGGATACCTCGTCCTTCAGCATAGACTTTGGCTGATTTCAAAAGCTCCTTAATATCTGCTGCAATTGTGCTTTCCAGAATGGTATCGCTTGCTTTTTGTCCGAAAACAAAAGCAACCTTGAAAAAACCCTCTCTTGGCAGCAGGTAAACAATGACCCGTTTTTTGTCTTTTATCCTAAAACTCCAGCCATATTTAGCTCCGGAATAATGCCATTCATCAATAGCTTCAGGGTATAGTTTATGGACGTGATCACGAATTACATTCCATAGACTGCAAGTGTCTTTCAGAGCACCGGATAAATCATTCGTCCCGGGAATAATGGCCTTGTTCGCAAATATGCTGGTATCCATAAATCGAAAGTACTAAATAATTGCATTTAATTCGGGATTAGTTTTGAGGTTTGTGACATTCAATAAGGAGTGTTTTTCGATGTCCCAAAGTTGTTTGTTGCTCCATTTTCGGGCTTAAAACAGGAATTCCGAGATTCGCCCCGCGTAAAATCACCAACAATCCGATAACAGATAACAAATAGGGAAAAGCCCTGGTTAGTTTACTGCGAAATGTTTGGTTGATATGTTGAGCAAAGAATCCTACTCCGATCAAAGCGGGAAGTGTACCCAATCCGAACGCAGCCATGGAGGATGCACTTCCAACCGGGTTTTCAGCTAAAAGGGCGTTAGTCAATGCCAAAAAAATCATTCCGCAAGGGAGTAAACCATTCAATAACCCGATTCCGAATAATTTCAGCGATCCGTTTTGACGAAGCAGTTGGTGCATCTGGCCGGAAACCCATCGTTGAAATCGGGGAGTACGAAACTCCATGTGTTTCAGCCAGTGTTTTCTCCAGGCAATGATAATTAAACCGATACCGAAAAGGATACTCAAGACCTGGAACAAGCGAAATAAATTCAATGAAAATCCAATACTCCCGATTACAAACCCCAAAAGCATATACGTTATGATCCGGCCGGTATTCGCTGTTAAAATGCCCATCAAAATCGTTGTGCCCGATTTCCTGTTTACCGGAAGTGCGAGCGCAATTGGCCCGCACATACCGATACAGTGAAACGAACCCGCAAGTCCCAAAACGAATGAGCTAATCAGGAAAATCATTACGGAATGGTAATTTGCTGAGACATTTCATAGGGTTGGTTTTTTATTGAACCTTGAATAGTACAGTTGAATAAACCTTTTGGAAAGTTTTCTGTTGGAATGACCACTTTTTCTATAGGTGTTATCTTGAAAGAGACATCCCTGTTTTTGTCATTCGGACGTTGAAAGTTAATCGTTACTTCTTTTGATTGAAAGTCCTTTGGAAAATAGATCAACAGACTGTCTGCCTTGCTCTCAAAGCTGATTTTCTCAGTAGCGGAAGCATATATTTTTTGGGCATTTAACTGACTGTCATAATTCAACTCACGTTTGTAATAATCTTCCTCTACCAAATCAATTTTTTGGCGCATCAGGATCGTTACCAAGGTTAGGATAAAACCCATGAACAATGCCATCCCGATAATAATTCTTTTTCCCCAATTCATAATTTCTGTTTTATATTTTTCTTAAAAACTTGGCCCGATCACTTTCACCCGCACCCGATCAATTTCTTTTCCATTTCCGATGATGATGATATCGATCTTGCGGGTTCCTTTTTGGATGAAAGCATAGGGGAAGCGCGCTAAAAAGCGCTCACGGATATGCTTTTGCCCGGGCAGTTTAAGTGAATCGTTTGCCAATTCCAGTTTCACGGAAGGATTTGCAGAAATTAACTTCACATGGAACAATTCTTTTGTTTTGTTTGTCAGATCAATTTCAAAAATATTGCTGATATCCTTTTCCTGGGTTATTTGGTAGGTAGATCCGCGCTGACGTAAAATAGTTGTCGAGAAATCTTCCCGCATGGCCATCAGGGTAATCCAGATACCGATCAGAACAACCAGTAAGGCAGTGTAAGAAATCACTCTGCGTGTCCATTGAAAGCGTGTGCGGTTTTTGATCCCGTTCTCTGAAACGAAGCGGATCAATCCTTTTTCCAATCCAACCCCTTCCATCATGGTGTCGCAGGCATCAATACAGGCCGTACAATTCACACATTCCAATTGTGTTCCGTTCCGGATATCTATTCCCGTCGGGCAAACATGAACGCATTGCAAACAATCAATGCAATCTCCTTTTTTTGCTGTTGGCCGGTCTTCTCCTTTTCTGAATTTACCCCGGGCTTCACCGCGTACATAATCATATGCCACAACCATCGAGTTTTGATCAAGAAGCACTCCCTGCAAGCGCCCGTATGGACAAATGGTTGTACAGACCTGTTCTCTCAGCCAGGAAAAAACGAAGTAAAATAACGTGGTAAATATTCCAATGGAAATCAATCCCCCGATATGCAGGCGAACAGGTTCCGTAATGATTTTGAATAAGGCATCACTTCCGATAATATAAGCCAGGAAAATATTTGCAATAACAAAAGAGATCAGCCAAAAAATAGTATGTTTTAAGATCCTTTTTGCCCATTTCTGAGCATTCCATGGCTGTTTGTCCAATGCTTTTTGTTTCGTCCAGTCTCCATCGATCCAATACTCAACCTGGCGGAAGACAAACTCCATAAAAATGGTCTGGGGGCAGAACCAGCCACAAAACAATCGCCCGTATATGATCGTAAAGAGAATGACGAAAACAATGCCGATAATTAACATTATCGCAAACAGGTAAAGGTCTTGTGGCCAGAATGTTGCCCCGAATAGGGAGAATTTCCGTTCCAGGATATTTAATTCAATGAGTTGGTCTCCATTGATTTTTATAAATGGTGCACTTAATAAGAAAATGAGTAGAGAGTAGCTGATTAATTTCCGACGGTTAGTGAATTTACCTTTTGGTTTTTTCGGATAAATCCAAACACGTTTCCCGTCTTCGTTAACTGTTGCAATATGATCTCTGAATTCTTCTTCCATGATTTCTTATTTTTTAGGAAATTCCTTTCCCTGCGGTTCTTTTCCGGGTTTGTATTTCATACTGAGTACATAGGAAGCAACTTGCTGCAATTGAACCGGGTTTAGTTTGGAAGCATGCTCGGGCATTCCATTGCTTGTCCCGTTCTTAATCGTTCCGAAAACTGTTTTAATGTCATTTCCATAAAGCCAGAAGTTATCTGTCAGGTTCGGACCGATATCACCGCTTCCATCTTTGTGACAAGCCGTACAATTGGCTTCAAACAATTGTTTCCCGCTTCCCAATGCCGCTGGATCGGTAAGAAGCGTTACGGTATTCTCATCTACGTTCATGGCTGCTTCTTTTAAATAAAGATCGATTTCTTTTTGGGCCTGGACCATGGACTTATTGTACTCTTCAGTCTGAAGATCACCGGTATTGAAGAGGTGATAATTGAAAATGTAAATGAACGAGAAAACGATACTTGCATAGAATCCCCAAACCCACCACGGTGGTAAGTTGTTATCCAATTCCCTGATTCCATCGTATTCATGGTCCATTAGAATGCTGCTTTCTTCTTCAACCGGAACAGAATCAACCAGGATTTTTACTGCTCGTCTTTGGGAAGCTTTTTCCGCTTTCACCTTACGTGGATAGACCATATAATAGAAGTCATTGAACAAACCTCTCAGGTAAAGCACGATGATCAGCAATACCAGGTCGATCCCGATGACAACGTACAAATCGAACTTTTCAACCAGCAACCACGGATATTCTGCTTCTGCGGGATTCGCGGGGTCCGGCGTACTCATTCCATAAGAGTATCCTGGGAAAAACACCGCTCCAAGGCTTACGAGAATAACCAGTAACTTGGTCAAATTCTGCTGGTCTCTCAATTTCTGTTTGAAAACATCGGACTTAACAAATGAGAGGATAGAACTGCTCATTAAAATGATGGCAAGAAGCAGGATGAGCATTAAAGTTCCCAAAGCGTAGAAGATTGTCAGGTTTCCTTTGTAATCGGGAATGAGCTTTACCTCTTTCTCAGTTGTGGGGCCAGTTACATCTGTCTTTAAAGGTGGGGTATACGTATCAACATAATCCAGGATTTGATCGATCTCCTCATTGGTGGCTTGCTGTGGAGGCATTTCAGAACCTGAAAAGTCCTTGATTGCCAATGCCATTTTACTTTTACCTCCGGCTATTAAGCTCTTGGAATTTCGCACCCATTCATACAGTGCCGTTTCCTCACCGGCATCCGCCCATTTTGCTTTTACTCCTTTGAGCCAGGGACCGGTAGAGTTTTTGTCAACGGCATGGCACGTATTGCATTTTGCTTTAAATAAACCTTCGCCTTGACTATAAACAGTTGTTTGTACTAACAAGGCCGCTATGATAAGTAGTTGCTGGATTTTCATGGTCTTTCATTTTGTGGAGTTAAATCATCAGGACTAAGCGGAATGCTGCTTAATTCTTCGATGGTCGATTTTTTCATCTTCCAGATACGAATGAGTACGATCAGGAAGAAGAGGACAAAAATCATCAGGGAAAATATACCGTAGAATTCTACTCCTGACTCGCTTGCTAAATGATGTTTTATAAATCGTAACATAACCTATTTATTCGTTTTTTTCACTTTGATATCGGTTCCCATTCGCTGCAGATAGGCAATTAATGCAATGATCTCTTTGCGTTTCAATTCATTGATTTTTGCATCTTTATCCTGTCCGTTCAATGCAATTTCAGGTGTGTTTTCAACAATGTCCCGTGCGATTTCGATGGATTGTTTGTCCAAATCAGCTTGTGCCTTTTGGGCATATCCTTTAGGATAAGGAACACCAAGCGTTTGCATTGCTTCAATTTTATGTGGTAACAGATCGGTATCCAGATCGTCTTCTTTTAGCCAGGGATATGCCGGCATTACGGAACCTGGAGATAAACCTTTCGGATCGATCATGTGTTTGTAATGCCACAGGTTTCCACGCAATCCTCCTTCCCGTGCCAAATCCGGACCTGTTCTTTTGGAACCCCATAAAAATGGATGGTCGTAGACGTGTTCACCTGCTTTGGTGTAACCACCGCTCTCAGGAGTAGGTGCGTATCGGGCAGTTTCAAAACGCAATGGACGGATCATTTGAGAGTGGCAGTTGTTGCATCCTTCGCGGATATAAATGTCCCGGCCTTCTAATTCCAGCGGAGAATAAGGTTTCACGCTGCTGATTGTCGGTACATTGGATTTAACTGCAATGGTTGGGATAATTTCAGCTAAACCGCCAATTGCAACCACCAGAATGCTGAGAAGCATGAAACGAACCGGTTTTCCTTCGATTTTCCGATGCCAATATTCCTTGCTTTTAGTTGCATGTGCTCTTTCAACAGTCACTTCAACAGCTTCATCCGCAGAAAAGGAACCTGCTTTTACTGTTTTAATGATATTGTAAACAAGCATCAAAGCTCCGATGATAAACAACAATCCTCCGATTGATCTCAGAATGTAATACGGTTTCATATCGATCACAATCTCTAAAAAGTCTTTGTGGACCAAGGTTCCGTCCGGGTTGAAATGCTGCCAGCTTAAGCCTTGCATAAATCCTGCGATATACATCGGAACCGCATAGAGAATAATTCCCAGTGTCGCAATCCAGAAATGCTGGTTGGCCAATTTTCTGGAGTACAATTCCGTTTTAAACATTTTAGGGATCAACCAGTAAATCAACCCGAAAGTCATCATTCCGTTCCAGCCAAGTCCGCCAACATGCACGTGGGCAATGGTCCAGTCTGTAAAGTGAGAAAGCATGTTTACGGATTTCAATGAAAGAAGTGGTCCCTCAAAAGTGGCCATACCATAACAAGTCAGGGCAACAACCATGAATTTCAGCATCACATCATCCCGGACACGATCCCATGCACCGCGAAGTGTCAAAAGTCCGTTTAACATTCCACCCCAGGAAGGAGCCACAAGCATCACGGAAAATACGACACCTAAGCTTTGGGCCCAATCAGGAAGAGAAGTATACAGCAGGTGATGAGGTCCGGCCCAGATGTAAATGAAAATCAGTGCCCAAAAGTGAATGATTGACAAACGGTAGGAATATACCGGGCGATTGGCAGCTTTTGGAACAAAGTAATACATTAATCCCAGGTAAGGCGTTGTCAGGAAGAAAGCCACAGCATTGTGTCCGTACCACCATTGCACCAGTGCGTCCTGAACACCTGCATACCAGGAATAACTTTTCAGGAAAGAGATCGGTAATTCAAATGAATTAAAGATGTGCAGCATGGCAACAGTCACGAAAGTGGCTATGTAGAACCAAATAGCAACGTATAAATGTTTTACCCGGCGATTGAGAATGGTAGCGAACATGTTCCATCCGAAGAGGACCCAAATAATGGCGATCAGAATATCAATCCACCATTCCAGTTCCGCGTATTCCTTGCTGGAGCTGATTCCGAAAGGTAAGGTTAAAACGGCACAAACAATGATGAATTGCCATCCCCAAAAGTTCAAATAACTGAGTTTATCGCTCCACATACGCGTTTTTAACAGGCGCTGGAGCGAGTAATAAACTCCCATGAAAATCCCGTTTCCTACAAAGGCAAAGATCACTGCATTGGTATGCAACGGTCTGATTCTACCAAACGAAATGTATCTGAATCCTAAATAATCATTAAAAAATTCAGGAAAGGCTAATTGTAAGGCGGCAATTAACCCAACCAGCATTCCGATAACTCCCCAAAGAATTGTAGCGAATGCAAAATTTTTGACAATCCTATTGTCGTACTTTACTGTTTCTATTTCCATCGTTGTTTTGATTTATTTCGTTAGTGGAATCATCCTCATAGAGAATGCGGACGCTTGGAGAATAATCATCGTCGTACTGTCCGGTTTTGGCAGCCCAAAGAAAAATAACTAAGAAAAACACTGCGAGGCAGAGGCTTACAATTAGCATTATGTAGATCATTCCCATAATGCAAAGAACAGGACTAAGGCTTAGGTAAAATATGACATAGGTAATGGTAAAAGCTGATTTATATCATGTTTTTATCGTTGACACATTTCTCACCCTTGAAGGGAGATTTCCAGCTTTCGAGTACCGGCCTGGACCTTTTTGCTTACTTTTTGGTCTGCCGCGGCGGATAAAAGTAAGATCTTCAAATAGGAGCTGTGTGCGTGTTATTAGTCAATCGCCCTTTGAAGAATGTCTCAGAGCCGCTTTTATTAAGCTTTCGTTGAAACGAAATCCGTTGGAGGAAGCTTTTTTCGAAGGGTAAGAAAGGTGGCCAATCCAACAACGGTTATAGAACTCAAAGGCATGAGGATGGTTGCAACGAATGGAGTTAGCTGCCCGCTTACAGCAAAACCGATTCCTGTTAAATTGTAACAAAGTGAAAATGCAAAACAGACACGCAGGAAAGCTTTTCCTTTTCGGATATAATGGAAATAGGAAGCTAAATATTTGAGATTTTCTGCTTTCAAAATCGCATCCGAAGCAGGCGTGAAACGAACCAGGTCTTCTGAAAGGGCAATTCCAACAAAGGCTTCGTTTAAAGCTCCAGCATCGTTTAATCCATCCCCGATCATTAATGTATAATGTCCATTTGCCTGTAAGCGCTGAATGAATTCCTTTTTCTGAAGTGGCTGTTGTTCGAAATAGAATTTGGTTTCAGGCGGGAAGATGGTTTTCAAAAGATCCGAATCTTTTGGTTTATCACCTGAAATAACAGCCAGCCGATAGTTTGGCGCCAGGTTTTGGACCAATTCTTTCAGTTGGGTCCGTAATCTTGATTGGAATTTGAATGTTCCCAGTAACTTCCCATCAGCAGCAAAATAAACAACAGATTCGTCATTGTTTTGTTCTTCCAACCCGATAAAAGCAGAGGAGCCTAACTGGAATGTCTTAAAAGAAATCCCTTTTCCCGGGAGTTCAAGAGCGGTTTCATTTGAATGGAGGTCGGTAACCTGTTCTGAAAGCAGTTCGTGAATAGCCTTTGCATAGGGATGGACAGCGTACTTTGTCATTTGGAAAAGGGCCTGCTTTTCGGTTTCGGAAAGTGTTTTACCTGTATATTGGATCTGTTTATGATCTTGTTCCGTTAATGTTCCTGTTTTATCAAATACCAGGTAATTGCATTGTTGGATCCGTTCGATAATTGCGGTGTTTCGAAGATAAAATCCCTTTTTACCCAGGACACGTAACATGTTCCCATAGACAAAAGGAACGGATAGCGCCAAGGCACAGGGGCACGCCACTATCAGGATTGCAGTGACGATCTCGGGAATCTGGACCGGATCAATGAAAATCCAGGCAATGGAAGCGATTAATGCTAACCCGATTACGGCAGCAATAAAGTATTTCGAAATCCGGTCTTGCCGGGTTTGAAAGAATAGTTCTGTTTTCTTAGAATGTCCGTCGTTCCACAACTGTGTTAAAATACTTCGTTCCGTGGTCTTTGAAACGACCAGTTGAATGGTTTCTCCGATACTTTTTCCTCCGGCATACAACAAATCGCCGGTTTTCTTTTCGATCCAATCTGCTTCTCCGCTTACAAAACTATAATCAAGCGTAGCTTTTTCCGAAAGTAAAATGCAATCGCAGGGAATGATCTCTTCATTCCGGATAGAAATTTCATCCCCGACTTGCAATTCATCAATCGGGCAGAGGATTGTACCATCAGTTGTTCTTTTGATAACTGCAACCGGGAAATAGGACCTGAAATCGCGTTCAAAAGACAGCCATTGATAGGTTTTTCCCTGGAACCATTTTCCAATTAGAAGGAAGAAAATGAATGCTGCAAAGGAATCCATGTAACCGGGACCATCATTACTGAAAATGGCAACACAACTCCGGATGTAAAGCGCAAGAATCCCGATGGCAATTGGAATATCCAGATTCAGGCTGCGCATACGGATTCCTGCAATGGCTGATTTGAAATAATCCTGTGCAGAAAAGAGAAGTACCGGAATAGATACTGCAAATGAAAGGTAAGAACTTAAATTCCGGATCCCGGAATATGTATGATCGATCCCCAAATATTCAGGAAAACTCCATAACATAATACTTCCGAAAGCAAAACCGGCGATTCCCAATTGGAACAAAAGCCGCTTGTTAAAAGTACCGGTCGATTTATCAATTGCCTTGAAATTCGGTTCGTAGCCGATTTTAGTCAGTAATAAAGCCAGTTCCGAAAGTTTGATTTGTTCACTGTTAATGGTAATTGTAGCTGTCTTCTTGGGAAAGTGAATGGTGGAGCGCAAAATCCCCTCATTTAAACGATGCAGGTGTTCCAGGAGGAAGATACAACTGGCGCAATGAATTTGCGGCAGATGCAGTGTGATCTTTACAGTATGACCTTCCTGGAAATCAATATATTTCTTACGTAATTCTTCATCGTCCAATACAGAGAAAACTTCTTCAGGTACGTGGTTTGGACGAATTCCGGCCTGGTAATCCTGATCGTAATAAGCTCCAAGTGAATGCGCAGAGAGTAATTGATAGACCTGTTTGCAACCATTACAGCAAAAGGCGTGTTGATCAGCATAGAAAATAGTTTTCGGCAAGACGTCATGACAATGATAGCACGTTGTTTCTTCTGTTGGATTTTGCATAGGATTTCCTTTCTAACTATTCAATTAAATGGTCATGCTGAATTGTTTCACCGGATTTTGATCCTTTAAATAAGCATCGAACGCCATGCAACAATTCCTGACAAAGGGAATTCCCTTAGGAAGAATGCGGATGACATCTTGTTTCCATTCGACTAACCCGTCTGAAATGAGTTCTGATAATTGCAATTCAAGTTCCAAACGGTTCAATAAAGTTTCTTTCGGGATTTCCGTCTCAAAACGGCACATCAGGTTCAAAATATGCCGGCGGATCTCCATATCAGGAGTACTCATCCGATGGCCCCGTGTAATTGGTAATTGACCGTTTTCGATTCCTTCCAGGTAGCGTTCGGTCTTTTTTTCATTTTGAGCAAAACCGAATTTACACTCCGAAATCGCAGACATTCCAAGCCCGATCAATAAATTGGAGGAGTTGGTTGTATATCCCATGAAATTACGATGCAATCGGTGTTCCTTTGCAGCGATCGCTAAAGGATCAGATGGCAGTGCAAAATGGTCCATGCCGATTTCCACGTAACCATTTGAAACAAGGATTTGCCTGGATAGTTCGTAGAGTTGACGCTTTAAATCCGGACCGGGAAGATCCGACTCATTATAACCTCTTTGTCCGGTTCCTTTTATCCAGGGAACATGTGCATAGGAATACAATGAAATCCGTTCCGGTCTTAGTTCCAAAGTTCGTTGAATGGTATCCTGAAATCCATCGATTGTTTGTTTGGGCAGGCCATAAACCAGGTCGTGGGAAATCGCATTGAATCCAACTGCTTTTGCGTTTTGGTGACAGGTTTTAACCTGCTCAAATGATTGGATCCGGTGAATTGCTTTCTGAACAACCGGAGTATAATCCTGGATCCCAAAACTGACTCTACGGAATCCTTGCTCATGCAACACTTGCAAATGGGATAAAGTGGTGGAATTGGGATGAGCTTCAAAGCTTAATTCGGCTTCCGTCGTAAAGGGAAAAACACGTTTGATCCCTTCAATCAAACGCTTCAATTCTTCCGGTGAAAAGAAGGTCGGGGTTCCACCACCCAGGTGAAGTTCTTGAATGCGTGAATGTTTGTCGAGCGATCCCGATATAAGTTCCCATTCTTTTAATACAGCGTCAATATACCTGCTTTCTACCGCATGGTTGGTGGTAATGTGTTTATGACATCCGCAAAAGGTACAAAGCGAATCACAGTAGGGAAGGTGAATGTATAAAGCCAGTTGTTTTACCGGTTCATCCTGTTGCGAAGCTTTGATCAGTTCGCACCAGGTATTAATCTCCCATTGCTGTATATTCCAATAGGGAACAGTCGGATAAGAAGTATATCTGGGGCCGGGAATATTGTATTTTGCAATCAGACCGGTATTTGTCATGGCTTTTTTTTGCAAAACTAGGTCGTAGTAAATACTAAAAAAATGATGTGCGTCACCTTTCACTGTACCATCATTCAGTTTTTTTGATTATCCTTGAAAACTCCTTATTACCAACCAGATGAAATTACTAACCGCATGTCTCTTATTTCTTTTGCTCCCTGTTTGTTTGCAGGCGCAGTTTAATCTAACCGGGAAAATTTCCGGTTCATCAGGCGTTTCGTTTACATATTGTAAGCTTGTTCTCGGAAAGGATTCTGTCAATGTTCAAACCATTGACGCTGATTCCCTGGGGCGTTTTGAATTTGACAACCTGACTAATGGGAATTATCAATTACACATCAAAGTTCCGTTCAAGTCCGTCGATACCATAGTGACCGTCAATGGTAATACCGTTTTTGATTTAACGATTAATGAAGAAGGAGCTTTGGACGATGTTGTCATTGTTGCAAAACAACCGATGATCATCCGAAAAGCAGACCGTACCATTTTTAATCCTGCCGATATTCCTGCACTGGTTGGTGGAAATGCTTCTGATGTAATCGAGTTTGCACCGGGAGTTTACATCAGTGGGAATACGATCAAATTAGCCAATGGGCAGCCAGCCCAGGTAATGCTTAATGACAAACTGATCCCTTTGGAGGGTATATCCCTGATTTCCTTCATTCGTTCCATTCCGGCGGGAGATATTCAGTTTATTGAGATCATCCCGATTCCTCCTGTCAAATATGCAGCTTCTGTTCGGGGCGGATTGATCAACATAAAACTAGCCGTCGGTTCAAAAAGCAGGTTGAGCAAAGGAAGTGTTAACGGAGAGATTGGACAACGCTTTTATTCCCAGCAGGAAGCTTCAGGCAATTATGCCTACCGGAAAGGAAAATTCAGTTTGTATACCAATGCAAGTTTCAGTAACAATAAATCCCGGCCAACAGGTGAAAAACAGATCGATTTTGATACGCTTCAATGGGATGAGCATAGTACGAACTTGTCTGAGTACCGGGATTTCAGAGGATCGTTCGGAATGAATTATCAACTGAATTCAAGGACAGAGATCGGTATCCTGGGTTTTACCGGTTTTAGCAGATACTCATATAACAGCCAAAGCGGGATCGAAAAAAGAGCAAGTTCCGGTTCGCTGTTTGGCTTGATCAATAATGAAACGAAAGACGTATCGGATAATGGAAAAAGTTCGGTGAATGTTAGTTTGACGAAAAACCTGGACAGCACCGGGAGAAAACTGGACTTTAATGTTGATTATACGAATTACCACAATCGACAGCGGATCAATTACGAAACCGAATATTACAATACCGGTCAGGCGGATTCATTGAGTTCTCAAACCAATCGTTTGTCGGCAAACGCGAATTTTTTATCCGGTGGATTGGATTACGTGCATCCGGTCAACAAAATCACGCTGAACCTGGGAGCACGTTATTCTTATACCGATAGCAGGAATGACTTGTCGGTGTTCAACAATCTTTCCGATCCGGAAACAGCTGATACGCTGAAAAGCAATGCGTTTAGCTATTTTGAACACATTCAGGCAGGATATGCAAGTGTGGACTGGAAAATCAAAAGCTGGTCCTTTCAATTGGGAATAAGAGGGGAGAATACCATGTATTTGGGAGAATCTCCAACTACCGGATTCCAAACGAAGAACAATTACTTCCAGTTGGTCCCCAAAGTTTTCGCAATGTACGAAACCAAAAAAGGGAATACCTGGAATTTTTCCTATTCCAGGAGCTTTAACCGTCCCGGGTATGATGAGCTGAATCCTTTCCGCTATTATACGTCCAATTTCAGTTACAAAGTGGGGAATCCTTTATTAAAACCGTCTGTCTATCATTCAATGTCGATTACAACGAGCGTGAAGGATTTTACAATGAACCTGTACCTGGATTATGGATTGAAAGGCACAACCAGCGTAACTGTTTTTGATAATGTCACGCAGCTGCAGCAAACCACCTATGCGAATTTATATTCAAGCCGGTCGGTAACATTCGTGATCAGTTATTACAAAATGATCAAAAAGCGCATTACGATAGACGCCATGGTACTTGGCAATGTCTCTAATACAATGGTTACGCAGACTATTGAACGCCAAAGCCTTAATAACGTCATGGGTATGTGTAATTTGGATTTCAGTTTTGTATTGGACAAGCGTGAAAGTTTGACTTTAAAAGTTTACGGCTTCTATGTGAGTCCTTCGTTCCAAAACATTACACGGAATGTCCAATATCCATATATGGGACTCTCATTGGCTAAAAATCTGTTAAAGAATCGGATTTCCCTGAAACTCACCATAAGTGATCCGTTCCGCATATTGAGGTTTAAGACAACTACCCGAACAAATCAAACTGTTGTGAAGGATGATTTTTATTATGATATTCAATCTGTTCGTTTTTCATGTTCCTTTAAATTCGGGAATAACAAACTAAGCGTGAACCAGCATAGCACAAATGCAACCGGTGAGGCCGGTCGTGTTGGAAAATAGTCCGGATACAAAAAAGTCCCGGCTCTCTCGTACCGGGACCGTGGAGAATATTCAATCAATCCCTTGAAATCACCACTTTTTCGTTGAATGTTTCTTTCAGTGTATTTATCTGGATGAAATAAACCCCGTTTGGCATGTGACTGAAATCGATTTGTTTGTACTGGTAATCAATCGGAACATTGATGGCCTTTCCTCCGGGATCCATAACCCTTATTTGATTGATCTTTTCCCCGGTTAAAATAGTTACGATATTTTTTGCCGGATTCGGATAAATACTTAGTGAACTTCCAGCAAGTAAGCAGTTTTTGAGATACAGTATATTGTGGACTGTCTTTTCTCCGTTATAATCTGTTTGAGATAAACGATAATACACGTCTCTGCCTGGATTGGAATGGTCGATCCAGGTGTAATTTGTCAGTTCGGTACTTGTACCGGCCCCATCAATAGTAGCAGCAGTTTGCCAATCCAGGGCATTGAGACTGTTTTCAATAGTGAAATAATCGTTTTGAAGTTCATTGGCAGTACTCCATTGAAGAACTACTTCTTCATTTTCACAATGTGCAGAGAAACCCACTAATTCCAATGGCAATGGATTACTTGAAGTAGTAGAAGCAAGTGTAAACGGACTGAAAGTTGTAACAGGCGCAGCGGAAATGACTGTTCCGGCGGCAGTTGTACCTGTTGTTCCACCATTTCCTTCATTGATCCATTGTGCACCATCCCAGCGTGCTACACGCAAATCCCCCAACACCGTAACGCCGCAGCTACGGGTATCCCAACTGAGCGTAACTGCTACATTGGAAGTACCGGTTGTCCGGTCGAGCATCCAGTATTCACATTCCGACACATGATCCAAAGAAGGTTCGTGAAGCGAAGTACTGTATGTTGGAGCTGGTGACACCTGGAAATATTCAGCGGTGAATTGATCTGTAACGACAGCCGGAGCTGCAATAGCGATCGGTGCATAAACCACGTTTTTACCGGTTGGAAAAATGAAGGCACTGTTTCCGGTTTTAATCACAGGTCCCGAAACAAAACTGGCGTTGCTTACCCCGCTTACTGCTGAAGTGCTGGTAAGTGTCAGGATATTGGCAGCCGTTGTATTCAGATAGCCATCCGTAAAAGTCATTGTTCCCCGAACATTCAGTGCTTGTGCAAGAGTCACGCCTGTTGCATGGCTGTTATTCAGATGCAGGTTATTCAAAGTCGTAACCACGCTTCCTCCGAAAGTCTGTAGGTTCGTTCCTGCCAGTGTAACCAGTGTTCCGGAATCGACAATCGCTCCGTTATTGGTCACATCACCGTAAATCGTCACATTCGCACCTGTAAACATCCGGATATTTCCCGAGTTTGTAAGCTGCGCATGGATTCCCGTAGTCTGGACGAGAAATACGATACTTATGATAATGAACTGTTTCATAACGACCTGATTTTTATTCCATGGAAAGATTCATGGTCTGAACAGTGATATCTGTTGTCGCAGTTTGATTTGCGACCCACACTTCAATATAATCTCCCGGAGCAAGTGTAACACGACAGGAGAGTGGTATTGAAACCTGGTCCGTACTGTTTACTACCTTAATGTCCTGACGGGATTCCGGAATTACCACACCATTTTTCGCAATATAGAAAGAAAAGAAACGGTTGCTATTCGGTTGCGTGATGCTTAAAGCACTTGAAATAAAGAACGAACGTGTTTTGCTTCCTGTATAAGCTAAGCGGTTGTTTGCCGGATGTGTTGCACGGTAAAGGTTGGTAGACGTGGTTGTTCCCGCCACTTTCACAGGAGTATTTATAGCACCGAATGTGGTTGCAGTCGCTGTGGAAATATACATATTACCACCGGCAACTTCGTCTTTTTGTGTACTTACACCATTGGATTCCACTTCCCAGGCATTGGAAAATGTTCCGTTAACATAGGTCCCGGTACCAGTAAACATAACTACTTTGACTGCTCCGGCATTCACGCTGGTTATCCCGCTGATGTCTAATGCAGTTGCAGAATTGGCAGATGCTGTCAACCGGTCTCCTCCCAGGATCTGGATTACATTAAAAGTTCCGATAAAGCGTTCGTAAATATTGGAATTGGAGATGTCCCAAAGTGTATTGTTCAATACCACATTATTGTCATTCTGGAAAGTAATCCCGTTCGTGTTTACGAAATAAGCCACCGTTGCCATGAAAACGGTTCCTCCAACTCCCGCAACCGTACCGACACTGCTACAACCCAGGAAGAAACAGTTCTGGATGACCAGGTTTTGATTGGTCCCCAGTGCATCAATATTGAATATACTTCCCGAGGCTGCTGTTAATGTAAGAAAGCGGAGGTTCCCGGTTTTATTCCCGGTGAACATGGCACCTCCTCCGGTATAGACCAATTTATCATTTGCTGAATCTTCTCCTTTTATCGTACATCCATTCAAATTAATGGAGTTTGACAACGTAATTGTTCCGTTGATTTCGTATTCGACACCGGCTACAAGCGTGATTACACCGGCTACAGGTGCCGGAAAATCTGCTGCGGTACGCACACGGACATAATTGTCCCGTGCTGTGCTCAACATGACCCATCTGATGGAATTCCAATAGTAATATCCGTCAGGAAGTGTACCTCCATCACTGTAAACGACTGTTCCTTCGGCAATAGTTGCTGTCATAGGAGAAGTACTCGTAAGACTGTTCAAAGGAACTCGTGGTGGCAGGAACCCTTTATTGGTACTTTCGAGCTCAAGCATCGAATTGGCATTGATCGTATTGGGATTATCCCCGATCTTCACCTGGGCTGTCAATTGTGCAATACAGCTGACAACGATAGTAGTCAAAAGAAATAGATTTTTTTTCATAACTCGGTGTTTTATGATGAACTATAATTACCGTACAGGACAGCTTACGCAGATAGAGCTATGATGCAAAAGAGATAGTGAAACTATAGAAAGTTACAAAAGTGATTCGTTAAAACCAAAAACTTAGGTGATTTTTTTGAGTATCATCGAAAGAAAAACCCTGCTTAACGAAGTTAATACAGGGCTCGTCGAGTTTGTTAATTTTTCATGTTATTGGTAATCAGATCTATAGAGAAATAGATTTTGGTAATTATATACCTGTTTACATTAGATTGCAATCAGCTTCAGAAAACCACATTTGAAAAATTGTGGGAAATACGGTTGATGGAGTAATTTTTGATTATTAGGTTTGCCCCACTTAATAATCATTATTCACAAAACAATCATTAAAAAATGAAAAAGGTAATCTTTGGAATTAGCTTTCTTGCAATTGCAGGCGGAGCAATTTTAGTCGCTTGCAACAAACAAATAATTAACCCAACATCAAAAACGGCTAAAACAGAACAAACACCTAGTGTTGAAAAATCAGGAGTAATTACATCTTTATTCTTTCGGTCGGTCGCTATCATAGCTGAAAATCATTTAATAATTGAAGGAGGAACAAAATTTGCACAGCAGGTGTCTCTGTTAAAATTTGATGATTCGTATGTTCCATTAGACTCTTACATCCTTAATAATGTAGACTACACAGATGATGGACAGATAAATGACAAAGTTGCTGGAGATGGTATCTACACTTCGGTAATTTCAAAACCAATAGCATCAATTACAGATGTCCCTGCTAATATGGGATTTGCTTCAGATGTTTTTGAGCACTATGATGAAGCGGTTAATGAATTCCACATTTCGTTTAAATGTAAAATGAGAACCACTTACGAAGGTTATTCTGCTATGGGATTCCCTTGTTCGTGGGGCGGATGTATTGAATTTTACGCTTGTAAGGGTGAGATAAGTTTTTTTGATTAAGTTTACCAATACCCCCTGTGTCTCAACTGGCATAGGGGGATTTTGTTTTACGCATGAAAAAGTCCCTTCTTTATTTTCTACTCTTGCTTTTTGCTTCCATGATGCTGGTGAAATTTATGATCAATGGGATCATACATCTTTATCGGTTACATGATACAGGAACAACAGCTATGATTATATCCGGAGCAGGTAGATTGCTTTTATTGCTTGGTTTTTATCTTGCATTCAAAAAAGAAACTTTCTTCAATCTAAAAAAAGTACTGAGAAATAATGTGGGGGTACTGATTGTTGTTGGAATACTTCTCTTTTTATCTTTGCGTTTTTCTCTCCCTTATATAGGAATACGTTACAGTTGGGGAAATCTGACGGCCTATTACACGAAATGTTTTTCCGTAGGTCTTATGGAAGAAGTTCTATGTCGGTGGATTCTTTTTGGTTTGGTAGTTGTGGCATATCCAAAAAGAAGAACATTTGGGCACATTATTATTACCTCCGCTATTTTTGCACTCCTTCACATAGGTAATCTTATTACAGGCTACTTAGATATATTCTCCGTCTTAAATCAAATGATGTTTGCCTTCCTTTTAGGGCTGTTCTTTCAAGGTCTTTTCATTCGATTCAAGAATATCGTATTAATAGCGGTGTTACATGGTTTGGTGAACTTCCACGGAATGTATAATTCTGTATTCAAATTGGAAGATACCTCTATGACAGAGGGTAATCCTATAACCGATATGATTCAAACGCAAATACTTTTCGGGATTATATGTTTTGTTCTTCTTTTCATCCTCCGTTTTACAATGAAAAATGAAGATGTCAAACGTTTATACCTCCTTTAGTGTGCTTATCAATAATACAAAAGCTCCAATATTTTACTCAGGGCTTTGTTTTTTGGTGATTATAATCACCAAAATTTTTCTTTAACCTGCTTCCTGGTCTTCCGGCTTTCCGTCAATTGGAGGGTTGGTATTCGCTTTTTGAATTTCCTCTACCTTTTGTACGAATTCCGATACTTTTTGGTCTGTATAAACGCCATAAGCGTCTGTCAGTGTTCCTTTTTCACCGCGACTTGTTTCCACTACATATAAAATGGCATTGTCGGAAGGGTCTGATTCTCCTTCGAAACGATAAAAATTAATGATTTTCACTTCTTCCGGTGAATATACTTCGTGGGTTTCCAGTGACTCTAACCCGTTTTTTGATGCTTTGAACTGTGTGACATAGCCTTCGCTGGAAAGCTTACGCGTGGTGGAAGAAAGTGTTTTCATGGAATCGTGATCGCTTCCTTCTCCTTTATCCGGTCTGTCTTTGAATTCGCCCATGTTCTCTGTTTCCATCTTGCAAATATTTAATGTATTAATCGAATCTGTTTCGGGTGAAGGTCTCTTTTAAAGTTAAGACATTCAGTTTCGTGGAAAAAGTCTTTTGTGATCATTTAGGATAATTTGGGATACGCAAATCAGGTGGCTCGTTTAATAAAAATCAGACCTGCAGCTTCAGTAAAAACTCTTCGTCTCTCACGTTTCATTGATTATGGATAACGATTGGTTTAACCGACATCGGGGTTGTTTAAGTGGGCCCTTACTTTGTCGGAGGAATTCCCTACCACTTTAATGGCTTCCATAATATCTGTTTCCGAAACACCCAATTCTTTGGTCCAGTAAGTCACTTCCCATTCTTCGTCCAGGTTAATGATGTTTCTATCCGGGGTCCCGCGGTTATTCAAATTATCTGCCATTTTGCTAGTGTTAAAATGAATACTCAATGCTCCAAATATCCGGAAAAAGAATTCAGGAACTGTTACAGAAATCGTTTAAAAATTACATAATTCACACTCCCTTGCGGATGCTTGTTATATCTGTTTTCAGGGATTTTACAAATGTTTTGGATTTTTGCTTTTGGCCGAAAACGCCCTTAACTTTAAGAGTATGGAATTTGAAGTGAATGCGGTACAGTGGATTGGGATCTGTTTAATGATAACAGGGCTGATTTTGAACACGGCCATCTTTATCTTTACTTATTATAAGATAGTGGCGGTCATTCATCAACAGCAAGAGGAAGATGATAAGAACAAGGAAAAAGAGAAAAAAAGTTTTCCGATTATCCGCTTTATTTTCCGGTTCAGGAAAGTACTCAAAGAGCTTACCGAAGGTGAAGAACATCAAAACTTTGAATTGATCGTTGCGTTTCTCAAATGGACCCTGTTATTGGCCGTCATTATGATCATCCTTGGGTTATTGTTGTTCCTCGTTGGCTTCTTATTTTAATAACAGTTCAGTCTTGACTTAAAAAGTTCTGACTCTTGATTCTAAAATTCAAAAAAAATGGCAAAATATAGCAAAAAAGCAGGCGAAAAAGTGGAAAAAGCCATGCACGAAATGAAAGAAGGAACCCTGAAAAGCGGTTCGGGAAAGAAAGTAACGAGTAAAAAACAGGCAATAGCTATCGGTCTTTCCGAAGCACGTGAAGCAGGGGCAAAAGTCCCCAAGAAGAAGAAGTGAAACTTCTGAAAAAAGAACAAGCGTTAGAGCAGTTCTCAAAGAGTAAATGTTTTGATGAAAGATAAGTGATAACGCTGTTCAACAAAGTAGAATTGACCACAAAGAATATAGAATGTTTTCTGACAGGTCAATCTGGACTCATTTATAAAAGATTATTGTAAAATGGGGGATCTGCAAGTTTTAGAGACGGTGTAATTTGACCAGCTTTATACAGAAAATAAGAATTAGCGAAAGGTAAAACAGAAGAGCATTGGAGATCTGGAGGTAAAAAATGGTTTCTGAATACAGCATGTCATACCAGCTAAAAGAACAAATGATTTCAGACAACAGGAAGTAAATAAGCGAACTGGCTGTTATTTGTAACTGGAACCTGAAATGCGGATAATCAGGGCGAAGCAAAAGTTCCGTCAGGTAAATGCTTAGTCCCAGAAAACAGATCCCGTGAAAGACTAAAGAAGAAGTAATTGTTAGGATGCATTTTGGATGATAATATCCTCCTGCAATAAAATAAATGACAAGACAGATAAATAGAATAAAATAACTGTAGTGTTTCCAAACTAACCTGGTGTTAATAAATAAAAAACCGAACAGGAAAAGGGTTGATAAAGTCATATTGATGCTCATTACATAGCTGTTGTAAATACGGTGTCGCGCAAGATGTATGGCAATTGATTCGCAAATCAAATTAATAGCCAGGTAACTCAATAAGAATAAAACACTTCTTTGAAATAGTCTGTGCGTTTCCGATTTTCTCCATCCCTCCGGCAACTTTGCATTGCTTTTGTAAGATACCCATAGAAACAATGCTGCCAAAACAACTCCCAATCCGATAACAAATTGATAAATAACGGTAAGAACAAAAGCTTTGTGCGCCATGATTATTTTTTAGTTTATTTTTTGTGCAATCTAAAATACCACCAGGCTGTCATTGCCCCAATCAGGGAAAATACTGCGAGCATCCAGAAAACCTGTTGATGCCCGACAATTCCTTTGGAATCGTCCAACAAAATACCCATGACCGGACCGGCAAAAATATCCGGTGTGTACCCAATCAACGAGATCAATCCTACCGCTGTCCCGGTCAATTCCAACGGAATCCGCCCTTTTTCCATGACTGCGAAATAAAGGCAGCGTGCTGCGTAAACCCCACCGGCTACGATCAGGATCGAGATGAGAAATAAAAGCGTAGTGGAACCCGACACGAAACCCAGCGCAAAAAGCAGGGCCCCTAAAAATGATACAATAAAGCTCACGAATAACAATGCAGTTGTTTTCCAACGGTCGGCCAGGATTCCTATGGTCACACCAATGAACGGGCGAATGAATAATAAAAATGTACCGACCTGTGCGGATTTTACTTTATCGTAATGCATGACATCCTGGGCATATAGGGAAAATACGTCCGTTATTTTATAACCGACATACGCACACAAAATGATAAGCATCAGTAACCAGACAGCAGGTAGTTTAAGTACCTGTTTGACCTGGGAAAAAGTAATTCGATCCAATTTGAGCTCTTCTTCCGTCTTTGGGTCCAGTTTCATGAAAAGCCACACCAGGATTCCCACTAAAATGATCATTACGGAAGAGATTAGAATAACTTGTCTGAAAGCAGCTTTACTTTCCGGAATAGTAGCTTCTGAAACTTCCGAATGCAGGAAAAGTGCAAATACAAAAACTCCCATTGCTCCGAATAATGCTCCAACCAGACCACGTCCGCCATCCAGGAAACCAAAGGCTTTTCCTTGTGAAGTTGCGCCTCCCCAAACACGGGTTGCTTTGATCATTGGTGCCCAAAAGAGAAAGATTGTTGTAAATCCCCAATAACCATATAGGATTTTCAGCACCGTGAAACCCGGAAACAGGGCATATACAAATCCTCCCAAAGCAGTCATCCACAATGCGATTGCGATCAATTTCCTTGGAGCGAATTTATCGGCCAGCGGACCACCGAAGAGATAAGAAACCAGCGCAACAACCCCGTAAATCGAAAAACAAATCCCCAATTGAAGATTGCTCAGGTCGAAAGCTTCCAATACGATCGGCCGGAAAACACGCGACAGCACAAAAGGAAGAATGAATACCGATTCACCCGCCAGGATCAGCAACAATAGAAAGTACCATGGGGATTTTTTAGGATTCATTGTTTTCCAGCGTTTTGAATGTTAAACTTACATAAATGGATTGAAAAGTTTGAGATTTAAAACGAGAGACAGCAGACTTAAGACAAATTCTGTCTTTGGTCTTAAGTCTAAACTTTGACTTACAATACTTTTTCACTATTTTTCCATCATGAATTTTGACTCAGTATGTTTCCTGATTGAGCAGAGTCTTGCTGAATTAGGAGTAGATCCGGGATTATGTCGAGGCGAAAAACCCGGACAATGGAATTTAACCTATAAAGGTTCAACTGTGTGGATCGATGTATTCAACTTTCCGCAAAATCCGGATAAGTATT
The DNA here is from genome assembly GCA_946480815.1 of uncultured Flavobacteriales bacterium. The sequence continues at coordinate 15,361 of CAMLLB010000026.1, read as the reverse complement.
ATTTCCAGGTTATGAGCCCTTTGTTGCGCATTCCGGATCGAAATCAGGAAGCTTTTTTCAAAAATTGTTTGGAGATCAATCACACCTTGTATGGATCATGGATCAGTATCAAAGCTGATTGGACATATGTACTTTGTTTACGTGAAGCGGATAACCTGGATAAGAGCGAAGTGGACGCGACCCTGGATCGTGTAGCTTTCTATTCTTCCGATTATTACGGGAAACTGACCTTCAAATACGAAGGTTGCTGGGATCCGAAACCCAACGACAAACCGGTAAATTTTAATTAATTCCAATAGACGGGCATTTCCCGCAGGGACTTGCCCTATCTGAAAATGATCAGTTCCTAAGAGGTGATTTTTTGCAGTGGGAGTAGAATCTGTAAACTCATTCCGGAATTGACCGGATCCGGGTTCCATAATTGTTTTCCACCAATGATCTCAATGCGTTTGGTAATATTTTGTATTCCCAATCCTAAATTCACGTGTTTCATTTGGAATCCCGAACCATTATCCTGGTAAATGAAAAGTAGGTAATCAGTTGTTTTCTCAATTTTGATATGAATTTGCGTTGCTCCGGCATGACGGACTGTATTCATCAGTAACTCCTGGAAAATCCGGATCAGGGATGTTGCTTTGACCGGGTCGATAGGAGGAAGATCTGCCGGGATTGTCAGGTCAACCTTGATATTTCCCAACTCATTAATGTATGCAGTCTGTTCTTTCAATACGTTCTGAAAGGACTTGGAAGAACTGACTTCGGAAGAAATCAGGTGTGCAATATTCCGGCAAAGTTTGATGGCATCCTGCAACTGCTGTTGCATTTTTACCAGGAGTTCTTTTTCTGAGGCAGTTTGTATTTGTTCAACCAGGTAACTGATTTGCATTTGGGTAATGGAGAGCATCGGACCGAGGTTGTCATGTACCTCCCGGGAAATACTTGTACGTTCGCGTTCCTGTGCCGTAATGATTGACTCAATTGCTTCTGCTTCCCTTTTTCTCAACTGCCTGTAAAGCCCCGTGATCACGTAGTAAATCCCGACCCCGAAAATGATGATCAGTAATGTTACGACGAGCAGTATGGCGAAAATGAGATTATCCACGACGCAATTTTATGATTTCCGGAACAAATACACACGTAAATGAAAAATAAAAGAGAATCATGTTCCCATTTTGCAGAAGGAAGATCAGGGAATAATTGCCTGAATAACCGGGAGTGATATTCTCCCAATCAAGAGAAGACAGAATGCTGGCCATGAGAGAGAAGACCAAAATAATCAGGTTGATCTTCAGTTTGAATTTGAAATGATCTGTTTTGGGATGAATCAGCAAATCTGTCAGATGCAACAGCGCGATTAAGAAAAAGACGCTGTTCAGTATTAATGAAATCTCAGCGTTCGGAGTGCTTAACGGATGATAATATCCTCCAAAGATCAAAGATCCGATAAGAATAGCATGTAACACAATATAACTGTATCGTTTCCACATGCTTTGTGTGTGCAGAAAGAAAAAAGCAAACAATGGAATGGGAACAAAAGTAAAACAGAGACTAAATGCAAGCCCGTTGTTTATATGTTGTATGGCAAGATAACAGAGTACTAACTGATTGATCAGAACCAGGGTCAGGAAGATTGTCAGCAGATAAATACTGTTCCTGAAATTTTTCCAGGAAGCCGATTTTCTCCATTCTTCAGGTAGTTTGGCTGCGGATTTACGTAATTGCGCCAGGTAGATAATGGAAAAAATTATTCCCATTGAAACTACTACCAGGTATAAAATAGATATAATTAACATGTTTGTTTATTGGTGTAGAGCCTTACGGCTTTGTACATAACTAAAAATTGCTTTCAGAAAACTGATTGTATTCATCTAACCGTAAGACGTATTTTTTATACTTCTTACGGTTTCGAGAACGATTTGTGTGGTAGATAAATGGGAGTGAATATGCTGATTTTGATCTGAATCTTTGATATGCCAAAGTTAAAGAGGATTCAATTAAATTCATATGCTTAGTTCTAAGCATTTTTTACTGAAAATAGCTATTCACAAACACCAGAATTTTCGCCACATAATCATTGGATTGAGTTTGATTCCAATTTCCGTGTCCTGCTCCCTGGTACATAGTTGCCTGGTTGTAAACACCATTCGCATTCAAAGCATCATGTAAACGGGTCATTTGGGTTGAAGGGACCAACGGATCCGAATCCCCGTAAAAAGAAATGGTAGGAGGAGAAGCGGGTGTTACATGAAGCGCCGGACTCACAGCTTCAACTCCTGATTGATTTTGGGCTCCGCCATTTACCAAAACAGGGTAAACGGAACTGTAAACCGGGTTATTCAGATAATTCGGATCGGTAAGGTCTGAAGGACCGACCGTATTACAAATTCCTTTCACATGATGGTCCGGATCAAAGCTGTAAGCATAAAGCAGGGAAAGATGTCCGCCTGCGGAAGCTCCAAATAAAAAGAATTGGGACGAAACATGGTATTTCTCCAAACTGATCTCCGTTAAAGCAGCCTGGATATCATTGATTTGTTTCGGATATGCCGGACTGGCTTCTGTGGCCAGGCGATAATTAATATTGATGATCGCATGATCCGGATAATACGTTTTCAGGGAATTCAATAAATACGTGAAATCGGCTTTATCACCGCCGCTCCAGCCCCCTCCATGGATCAATACGAAAACTTTTGTGTTTGAATCCCTGTTTGCCGGCAGGTATATATCCATTTTTTGCTGGTTATCCGATCCGTATGAGATATTCTGTAAATTATATTCCTGGCTGGTTTCATAAGTCGTTTCCGGATCAGGATTTTTCTTCTTACAGGCAGTGGTAAAAAGAATCAATAAGCAGATAAGTGGTACAATGTATCTTTTTGGAAATTTAAAATGCATCATAAAGGAGCTTTTCCACTAAATTAATTCTTTTTACCCGTGATTCAAAAGATTTGAAAAAGCCCCGATTTGTCTGAAAATCGGGGCAAAACTAATCAGGGGTCAGGTGTACTTTCTATAATTCCTGTTTCAGGTAAGTTTGGGCCTTTGAAAAGAAGCCGTCGAAATCACCTGTAAGTAAGCGATTGTCGCATTTTAATGGTTCTCCGTCTTTCAGGTTCTCTTTCAGGAATACCTGTCTGGATGAGCTTTGCTGCTCAATGATTTGTTGCGGATTTTTGAAGTAAATATGTAAAATGGAAACTTTTCCCTGTTGCTCTTTTTCAATACGTGAAATGTCATTCCAGGGTACCAGGGTTTTGCCGATCAATTGCTGATTGATAAACAAACCTGTAGGATCTAAGGCAAGGGAAGGAGCTTTTTTGTTCAGAATGAAGTAAATAAGAACAAAACATCCCGGAGCAATAATCCCGATAAACATTCCCCACCAATAAAGAGTTACCGGCCAGCCGAAACGTCCGCTCGTTCCACGTAATGTCTGTGCCGGGACAGAATACTTATCCCAACAGACCGATCCTATAAAGTGGGCTGCCCAAGCCAGAACTGCAATGAACAAAATGATGTAAAGGATGCGCTTCATTTTGGCTTTGTCTGCCCACAATTCTATTTCAAAGGAATTCCTATTTTGTTCCATTCTTTTTCATGTTTGCACAATTCATTTCCTGCGATGATTGATGGATGAATTTTGGCTTTCCATAAACACCTCCGCCCTCATAGGTGCAAACAAGTGCTCCGGATACGCGCCAGCAACCTTTCGCTTCAGAAGTCCCAACTTCCACGTCGATAAACTTCTCCAACGGAATTCCAGCACTGTTTTTTGTAATCGTCCAGCCTTTGTCCAACAAACTGATCCGTTGAATTGCTCCCCAGGTTTTTGTATCAAAATCACGTTTTACGACAGCATCCAGAGAAGGATCAGTCATTCCTGGTGTACCGATCAGAATGGAATCAATGTCCAATTGTTTTCTCCTTGCAATATCAGCAGTATATTCCGGGCTTGCGATGTATTGTTCCAAATCCGCCTTACGCTCCGTAAGTGTGGTGTGAACGGATTTAAACTCGGCATCGTCGGAGAACAACAGGACGGCATTTCCAAAGCGCTTCACACCTTCGGTAATGTCATTCAAATCACGCTTCGGGTCCAGTCCGGCATAACCTAAACCTTCCAAATAACCTGGCTTTGCACGATTCTCTTTGATGTATTTTGTATAGGAAAGGTATTTTTTCGCGTCTCCCATCACCAGGTTTTTGATTTTAGGCAGCTCGTTTGTGTAAAAATTTTCCATGTTTGCCATACCGTTTTTTGCCCGTTCATCACTCATGTCAGAATGAGCGGTATAGTATGCTTTAATCTCCTCAAAGTTCTTTTTGTTCAAGCGGGTTGTATACCACTCGTCATACGCCTTTAAATAGGATTCCTTAATGGAATTTGACCAACTGCGCATGTCTTCCAATCTTTGGGACATCTCAAATTCGCCGTTAATTCGTTCGTAATCTTCTTTCAGTTTGTTGAATCGAGGGATATCCTGTTTGGGATCTTTCCAGTTCGGATCTTTGGAGTTGATTGTTGCCAGTAATTTTTCCAGCTTATCAATGTATTCTTTTGTACTCGGGTAATTATACTTTTTTAGAGCATCTTCACCGGACAGGATGTCACTGTGGAAATCGAAAATTTCATCTTTCGCGGGACTTTCCAAGGCTTTGGCAGGTTCATTTTTAGAGCCGCTGCTTCCGGTAGACGGAACATTTACATCTGTATTTACTTTTGGGGCTTTTTCTTTGACTTTGTTCAGGTTAATTTGAGCAGATATTCCGGATGTGGAGCACAAAAAAACAAGGATGAGTGTAGTAATTTGTTTCACAGGACTTTGATATTAAGTTATTGGTTTTTAATTGTTTCATATCGGATGCGTATTCTGAATAAATTCAACTATTTTAGCTTCCGGAGCAAAAGTATAAAAACACCATAGGTCGTAAAATGCTTAGTTGTAATCATTTTTTTATTGTTTTTCCAGCCCGATATTTGAAAAGATTTTATGTTCCTGGCTTATTTCTATAATATGTGCCTGTTTGTGGCATTTGTCACAGCTTTTTGGCAAATGATCCTGGTTTTTCGTGGAAGGAAACCTGCCGGACTTGCCTTTGAAACGGTGAAACAGAAGCAAGTGGCATTTCTGTTCCTGTTTATCTACCTGTTGTTCAACTTTCTTGCAGAATTGTTTTCCTATACCATTGCACCCGGTTATCCGAATCAATTGGTTTATAGCATTAACATATTGGGACATTCTTTTTCGCTGTTCGTATTTTTCAATTTGGTCTTACGCACACGAATTTTGCTTTATAGCACGATTGCAGCATGGTCTATATTTGTTTTTATGTTCTTTTTCCGGAAATATTGGGATCTTTTTCAGTCTTTCAATAGCATTGATATCGCTGGATATTTTGTTATAATGGGAATATGCTCGTCCATTTTCCTCAGACAGGTCCTTGGAAGGTATATTTTTCAGGGGAACAAATTTGCAGTACAACTGGGAACACTTTGTACCGTTTATTTTACCTTAGGCTGTGTAACGGTTTCCTTTACATATCTGAGTTCCATGGCGTTTGCGTCCGGTGATCGGTGGGTGCTGCACATTAACCTACTGGTCAATACAGCTTATTATTCGATCCTTGCTTACTTGTTTATCCGGAATATTATTCGACTTTAAGCTATGCCGATAGAGATCTATAATATCATCATGCTTGCAGTGGTTCTGTTCCTGTTCCTGGTACTTGTTATGTACTTGGTGATCCGTAAATTATTCCGGCAACTTTGGAAGAAAGACCTCGAATTTATTGAATATACCATCAATATCCAGGAAAAAGAACGGGCAGCAATTGCATTGGAAATCCACGATAATATTGCTCCGACTTTATCCATCGCCCAAATGCAAATCGGGTTTCTCCTGGAACGTCATGAACCGGAACAAACGGAAGTCTTACTCCCGAAAATCCAGAAACAGCTCCAGGATGCTATTCAGTTGTGCCGGGATATTTCGCATACACTTTCTTCAGACCTGATAAACGGAAATAACCTGCAGCTCATGTTGGAAAAACATGTCGGGATCGTGAACCAGACCGATCAGTTGAAACTAAGTCTCGATTACCGGGCGGAAGGAATCAGGTTGCAGGAAGTGGATAACGCTTCATTGATCCGGATTGTTCAGGAATTGATCTCGAATACGATCAAGCATGCAGACGCGGAAAAAGGAGGGATTATCGTGACAAAAGACAGAAAGCAATTAGTCATCAATTATTGGGACGATGGAAAAGGTCTTCCTGAAAAGCTTTCCGCCTCCGGAATGGGAATGCGGAATATTGAAAAACGGGTGCAGATCATGAACGGAAAACTGATCTGGAAAAATACTTCCGGAGGATTGAGCGTTACCATCAAAATTCCCTTAACTTATAAAACAAGATAAATACAATGACCATATTAATAGCAGACGATCATACCGTTTTCCGTGAAGGACTTTCCAGCCTTTTGCTCCAGATGTCAGGAGTGAAAAATATTATTGAAGCCTCAAACGGTGAAGAGGTGATGCAATTGCTGGAACTCCACCCGGTTGATCTGGTGCTGATGGATATTTCGATGCCGGTAAAGGGTGGAGTAGAAACGATCCGGGAAATGAAAAAAGGAAAGTTTGCCTTGGTCCCGGTTATTGCCTTAACCATGTTTAACCGGAGTACCGATATTCTTTCATTATACGATCTGGAAGTGAATGGGTATTTATTAAAGGACAGTGCAATCAGTGAAGTTTGGAAAGCAATTATGGAGGTGAGCGAAGGAGGTGAGTACTATGCTGCACCTGTGAAAGAAACCCTGCTGAAAGCACTTCATGAACGCGAAAAAGGAGGGGAAAACCTGCAAAAAGAGGAGTTGACGAACCGTGAAAAGGAAATATTGGCCATGATCTGCAGAGAAATGAGCACCGAGGAAATTGCCCAAACCCTTTTTGTCTCGCCATTGACAGTGAACAATCACCGACGGAATATTTTATTGAAAACCAAAGCGAAAAACGTTGCGGGGTTGGTGTTTTATGCCTTAAAACACGGAATCTACAAAGTGGAAGAATAGTTTTCATGTCCGTCTCGATACATCCCGCGTGTAGGTTTGGGTTTAAGAAATCGAGTACTCATGCGGGATACTCGACATGACACCAAGCGAACCGGTAGACGCTGTCAGGTCGAATGCGGAATACAACGCTTGCGCTGACCTTGCTCCACCGTAGCGCCTACGCTAAAGCTTCAGCGCAAGTGTAGCGGTTACGCGAAGGTTAAGAGCTTCAGCGAAGGAGCAATGGAGCATATCGAAACCAAGGCGTTTGTGTATCATGAATCTGGCATTAATTTTGCTTAACTTGCATCTTTTCAGCGTATGCAAAAAGGACTACTTTTACTTGTTTTATTGGTATCTGCAACTGCTTTTGGTCAGTTTAATCTCGGTTCCCAGGGAGTGTACCAGGTTTTTAATGCAGTAACTACTTTGGGAAGAGAAGTGGTTACGGCAGCTCAATATAAAAAAATCAAGAAAGAACAACAGGCACACGAAGCAGAATACATGACCGCAATACAAGGTGCGGATTCATTGTTCCTCCAACGGAAATACGCTGAAGCGATCACGGAATATAACCGGGCTTTGCAATTCCGGCAAGATAATTATGCGATCGATCAGATCGGTCGGTCCAATGTAGAACTTGCACGAATAAACCTGCAGAATTTCGAAAAGTTATTGGATACTGCAGACCTGGCATATACACAGTTGAGGTATCCGGAAGCGATCCGGTATTATGAAAAAGCCCTGGAACTTCGTGATGAAGAATACCCAAGAGCTAAAATCGAACAAGCGAAAGCAAGACAAGAGCTTTGGCTTACGGTCCACTTCAGCAGTTTGCTCATTTCCGATTCAAGTATTGCTGATCTCTCATCAGAAGTTTTTCATACCGATCCGTATTCCAATTTCATTCCCATGGGACAATATCCTGTATTGAACGGTTTTTCATGGGGATCAAATAATCAAACGCCAAATGGAATTGCTATTCCGGCCAATGTGCGTTTTGTTGTTTACGGCGAATCTCATTTCAAGGGAAAGGTATTGATCGATGTAGTGGGGCCTGCAATCATTCATAACGGTCGTAAAAAGGACCAGACAGAATCTGTAACCGTTCATACAAAACAATTTGATGCACCACTCCAGGCCATTTTCCCGCAAACTGTTCGTACCTGGAGCACCGACGACATGAAAGAGTGGTATAAAGGATCGATGGAGATTACCGCTTTCGATGTGAAATAAGCCAAAAACATCATTCCTGGTTCGGGATTCGTAATCAGGAATTCTTAATTTTGAATAAGAAACCTGAAATTATGCGCAATACATTCCTACTCATTCTTTTTGTTGCTTCAAACACACTCCTTTTTTCACAGGAAGCGGAGAAACTGAAAAAGTACCAGTCTACGGTTTCCAAACAGACCTATTCCAAAGGGGATACCCTGGTTGTTGGTGAGACGGGAAAAAATGTGTTCAGTACGAAAAAAAAATACACCGGGATTTTTGTCAAAAACAAGAAAAATGTGTGTGGTTACAGTGAATTGGACTCGGTGATTTCTGGCACAAAATGTGTCATCAGGAACATCTTGTCTTTCCAGGAACATTGTTCCTTCGACTTTAAGAATTCGGTTGTTTTTGAATTGCAGGGGCCCAACAATAAAATCCTATACATGCCGATTGAAAAAGCATTACAGGCAAAGGAATTGATTGTATTTACCAATCCGAATAAGCTGAACGGAGCTGATTGGTTGGATGAACTGGCGGTTTTTCTTTTGAACCTGGAACAATCCAAAGGCAGTTCGGCAGATAATGCATTGAAATATTGTAAACTGGCAGATCCTCAGAAAGGAAAACAATACGAATTCAACCAGGACCAATTTGAAACTGAGAAAAAAGAATGGATCAAGCGATTGGATGCGGCTCGCAAACAAGTGCATTTAAAGGATACTTTTTATGTCAAGATTCCAGCTTATTTGGGAAGATATGCTTTTGACCGGGGAGAATTCCAGGTAGTGGACGATCCAACGGTTTTCGGTTCGAAACCACTGAAATATACCAGCGACAGTAAAATCCAGTTTGATAATTACAAGAACTTCAGCACCCTGAAATCCGCAAAAGAAAATGCCGATTTCTTTCTCAATGTCAATACTGCTGATTACAACGGCAACAGAAAAGCTTATGCTCAAATCAAAGTCATCTGTACCTCCATTACAAAAGATCCAACTGTTGCAATAACCCCGGACAATCCGGGAATCAACATTCTGCACTTAACCATTTTGGAAACCTCCATGGTAGATTCCGAAAATCAGAATTACAATTACATCGGGAAGAAAGGAAAGTAATATGGTCAGAATGAGAATGAGAAACGGAATGAGAGCTAGAATGAACTAATTGCTGAGATTTCTAATCATTGCATATAGAATTCTGGATAGCTCATCTGCTTTTTTTAAAAAAGAATTGAAGGTATCTGTATTGATAGAATTAGAATCACGTAATACATCCAGTATAGCGATACATTCGAAAACGGATCCTCTTGAAATTACGAAGAAATGACGTCTGTCAGGTTTCGAAACTCTTCCGGAACCTTCCGCAATGTTCAGTATGATACTGAAAGATGCCCGAAACAATTGATCCTTTTCAATTTTGTCTAATTGAATCAGATTAATAAGTTGTTTTGATTCTAAATGAAAAACTTTTGCTTTTTTGTAGACATCGAGATTCTGAAATTCAAACATAGTAGTAGTTGTTATTTAATATACAAATTTTCAGATCTGAATAACACTCTTAATTCTTTAGAATTAAGAGTAAAGCGGATTCAAATCCTCATTCTCGCTCTCATTCTCATTCTGTTTTAAGGTAATTTTCTATTCCTCGAAAACTGTCGCATCAAGGGTAAAACAACTACCATCAGGATTGGCATGCAGAATAAAAGTGAAGGGTTTTCATTCAGCGAAGTGCTTTCATCTTCCGTACACATATTCTGGAAAACCACACCCGCAAGCATGAAAAATTCAATGGTGAACACAACGGCAGATGCCAGGACAATTCCCATGTTTTGATTCAGGATGTAAGAAAAAGGCGGATAAAAGAAATACAATAAGGCAATGATAATGACCAGCAGGATCAATCCTGCCAGGAACCACAGGTAAGATTCCCAATTGTTATCCGGGATATCACCCAAGGCAATATCGCGGATAGCACCAACTGAAAAATCTGTAATACTGTCCCGGATCTCAGGATTGCCATTGGTAAATCGCGCCAGGTAGAAATGGCTGTTCATCCGGGTGAATAAATCTACATTCTCAATATCATCCTTGGAAAAAGGATCGCCTTCTACGTAATAATCATCAATCACATTGGTCGGATCCAGTAAAACCACTTCACTGGCTTTGATCATCAAACTGTAAAGAAAACCTTCTCCGATAATTTCAGGGTTCTTCTGGTTATGAAAGAAAACCTTGAGTTTCATAGTCGAAATATCGTATTCCTTTGCCGCATCCAATACCATTCGTACAGATTTCACGAATTGGGCCATCGCCCTTTTCTCCCTGAAGTTGAAATCCGGGAAGTAGAGGTTGATGGATTTAATCTTTGTTGTATCGGATTGAAGTGCCGTGAAAATGTATGAAATTGCTCTGAGTTGTGCGTCTTCATTCCTTAGAAAACGGTTGGTGCGATGTGCACCGGTAAAACGGAATAACAATTCATTGCTTAACGACCCGGCCGGGATTTCCCCATTGAATTGGAGCCGTTTGAACTGAAGGTTGCCCGTTAATGAAAATTCTTTAATCGAGATACTGTTGGATAAAGCCCTTGGGAACCGGTGATTCCCGAAGTAATTGTAAAACAATTCTTTTCCTGAAACCTTGCTTAGATTTTGTAAAATGCTATCCAGAATTTGCTGGTTTTTGACCAAATCGTTCAGGTTGATTTTGCCTTTGTAGTATTTCTTTAGAAAGGCATCCGCATTCGAAACATATACGGTATCGTGAATGTAGATCGTGTCAAAATAAGGCTCGAAAAAGTAAGGGTCCTCCAGGGCAGGAATATCCCACGGAGCAACGTATGTTTGTCCGCGTTGTCCTTGTCCGGCAGCTTGAAATGCAACAACAAATAATACAATTAATCGGGTAATATATTTCATAATTCTCTATCTTAATTAACCAATTTTCCTTCTTTCTCCAATTCTTTTTTGATGGTGTTTTTCAGCATCTCCAAATTGAGTTTATTGGAAGCTTTCGGATCAAACAGCTGTAAAGCACACGATTGTACCACATTGAGCATACTTCCTCCGGAAAGTTTGATGATGGCTGCTTCACGCAAGATTTCTTCGGATTGATCGTCGAGCCAGTCCTGTGGTATCATACGTCGCCACAGATCATAACGCAATTCCTGGTTTGGAACCGGGAAATACAAAATCGATTGGAATCTGCGGAAAAAGGCTTCGTCCAGGTTGTCTTTGATGTTGGTAGCGAGAATAACCATTCCAGGAAAGTCTTCAATCCGTTGGAGCAGGTAAGCCACTTCCTGGTTGGCATGCCGGTCGTTGGAATCAGAGGTTTCGGTCCTTTTTCCAAATAATGCATCTGCTTCGTCAAAGAATAAAATCCAGTTTTGATGCTCTGCACGATCGAAGATCTTGGCGAGGTTTTTTTCCGTTTCTCCAATGTATTTGGATACGACCATTGACAAATCGATCCGGTAGACATCCATTCCATGTTGTTTCCCAAGGAGGGAAGCAGTCAACGTTTTCCCGGTTCCCGGAGGACCGTGAAACAAACAACGGTAACCGTTTTTGAGGAACTTGTCCAGGTTCCATTTTTCGCGGATTGTTTTCCCGTTTTCCAGCCATTGAGTGATCTGTTCCAATTCTTCCTTTAAGTTGTAAGGAATAACCAGGTCTTCCCAATCCAAGCGGGTTTCCATTCGTTTTGCCGGAAAGTCGCTGTTATAATCCGGGCGGTAATTTCCATCGCGATACACTTTTGCCAGGAATTCATCTGAAACACAGAGTTTTCCGCTCAAATAGGGTTCTCCGGGTCCCTGACCTTCCAAACGGATTACATTTTCCTTGTAAAACCAATGTTCCTGGTCGAAGAGGTTGACAACTACTTTTCGTTTTTCATCCGAGTGAAGTGCCAGCAAAAAAGCCACTGTTTCACCGGTTGGTAAAAAGCCGTTATGGGAATTCCCTTTCCATCCTCCGAATTCGGTATACGGGCGATCCAGGTTTTTATTCAGTATAAAGAACAAATCCAGACTTTGCGGATTTACATGGGGCATCAATGCTAAAAGTAGGGCTACCCGTTCTTCCCAGGACAATTCTTTTTGGGTCCATTTTGAAAGCTCATCGTTTTTAGGTAATGGAATTTCCTCCAATGATTTATAATCACTTTCCTGCCCGAAATAGAGCGCGAAAGCTGTGTGGAGCAAGGTCTGAAAGTATTGAATGGCGTTTTTCATAATTATTCTGTAGTCGGATAAGAAGTATCGCCTTTCGATTCAATATTGAAGTTCAGGCCATGTTTGATGTATTCATTTGTTTTGGATGTTAATCCTCCTGCAACAAGTGCAATGACATGATTTTTTGGCATCCATTTCGGGAACATGGTACTGGACTTTGTGTCTTCACTTGTCGCTTTGTCCCATTTCCAGTCAATGGTGTGTATTTTGTTCTCATTTCCGGAAACTTCATGGGTGACATTCGTCGTTTCCGTTTTTTTTGTTCTCCCTTCTCCGGTTGTATATTGTTTTGGTGGAAAACCTTTATTCGTATAGGCGTGCAAACCCGTTGGACTATTTACATCAAAGTTTCCGGCATTCGGATGACCTTCAAATAAATGTTTTTCCAATTTACTAGGAATTGATTTTCCCGCTATTTCGGCTTTCGCTAAAGCGATTCGTTGGTGTTTTTCTGCCCGTTCTTCATCCGTTTTGAGTTGAATCGTACCTGACCTGAAGGCCTGCAAAATAGTTCCGGTCGAAGCCTGTTTGCTTCCCCCTGATTTTTCGGGATTAGGATTCGTATGTCGTTTTAGTTGTTTTTTCATATACTGATTATTTCCCGCCCGCAAAAGCTGTGTGGAGTAATGTTTGAAAGTATTGAATGGCGTTTTTCATTGCATTTGTTTCGTTTTCGGATTATCCTTCCGTGTATTTAGTATATGTTTTCCCATTAAACTGGATTTGTCTTAATCAATTTCATCATCTTCCTCTATGGCGGAACCGGTTACTGAATAATTCCTTGGATCATCGATACTACGGTTATCAGTAAGCCATTGCTCTGCTTCTACATTGGAAAGGCTTTTACGAAGCCATCGTTTTAAATTGGTATTTGCGACTCTGCTTCCAACTTTATCTAATTCAGTATCCGGAGATTCGCCGTCGTTTTGATCGATATTATCGTCTTCCGCATCCAGTAATTCTTTGATTGCACTTAGTTTACCCAGGATTGGTCCAAGATCGTCGAGCGTAATAGGAACTTCTCTTGTAGCCTTTTTATAATCGAAATTGTTTTCAATTAAATTAATTGCATAGCTTAATTGAGCCTGATTCCAGTCCAGGATTAATTTATCGACTTCCTCATTATCTCCTCCTTCCTGCTTGCGATCCCAACTTGAAGTATGACCTGCTTCAATTGCCTCATCTTTTGCTTCCCGTTTAACGGGTTCTGATTTAATTATCCTGCTGATTTTTTTATCTTCTCCTACAATTTCAGCTGTGCAATCCAGGGATCCTGCTGCATTAGGGACGGTTTCATCTCCAACGGTAACATCTCCACCTTCTTGTATTGCATTTACTGTATACTCTACTTTTTTCCCCTTGATCACCCAATTCTTCACATGATTTTCTACATAGTTGAGATGATCCCCATTTGCATGACCCGTAATCGGAAATAAATTCGGAGCAACATTCGGACCTCCCAAATTTGCATTCAATAAATGTCCGCGAACCCAATGTTTGGCACCCGGATTCCAATAGGATTTAAGATTATCATACATGTCTTTCTGAAAAGTTGATTGAGCATCGGCACCTTCAATGGGGTCTCCCGGATCCAAAGTGGCTCTCATTGTTCCTCCAACTTCTTTTGTGGCTACATTTCCATCACTATCCAAATAACTGAAATCCTGAGAAGTCCAATTAACCTTTGTTTGTAATTGATATACCGGATTTTGGAATGCCTGATTTTTTGATGTTAAAGACCTGGGGCCATCAGTTTTCAATTGTACCGCTTTTGCACCCATCACATCCGCTTCTTTTTCCAATCCGGTATCATCATTGATATTAGTAGCATCTTTTAGCTGTTTGGTTGGCTGCACGCGTCCCTGTTTTTGTTGCACGACATGCCAGGCTTCATGCGGCAGGTGTTTTTCCTGTCCGGGTGCCACATGGATATCCGTTCCCTGTGCATATGCATGAGCTTGCAGTGTGGCCGGTTGTGAAGAGTTGTAATGTACCTTCACATCATTGAGTGAAATGCCTGAAAGGTTTTCTACCCCGGATTTTAAGTCATCAGGTAAACCTGTTTTATTTTCTTTTTGCTCAACCGGAGGTTCTTCTTTCTCGACTGATTGAAATTGAGCGGTTCCCTGTTTATAAGCTTGCAGAATGGATTCTGCCGAAGCCTGGTTTTCAGCTTTGGTTTGTTTCTCTTCAGATCCGGAAGTACTTGGAATAGCTGTTTTCATCGACTTACTTTTTACTTTCAGTGAATCCTTCGTCTTTTAATTGCATTGCTTTCGCACCCATTACATCTGCTTCTTTCTCCAGCCCGGTATCGTCGTTGATATTGGTTGTTCCTTTTAATTGTTTGGTTGGCTGCACACGTCCCTGTTTTTGTTGTACCACATGCCATGCTTCGTGCGGCAGGTGTTTTTCCTGTCCCGGAGCTACGTGGATATCTGTTCCCTGGGCATATGCATGCGCCTGTAAGGAAGCCGGTTCGGGAGAATTGTAATGTACTTTCACATCATCCATACTGTGACCGGAAAGGTTTTCAACTCCGGATTTCAAATTGTCAGGTAAACCGGTTTTGTTTTCCTTCAGCTGAGCAGTTCCTTTTTTGTATGCCTGAAGAATGGAATCGCTATTCGCCTGGTTCTTTGCTTTTGCCTGGGCAGGAGAATCAGCGACTTGTTTTTCTGAGGGAGTATGTGTTTTCATAAGCTTAAAATTGCTTCGGTTAAGTTAAGCCGGTAATTCCTCGTCCTCTTCAGCAGCGAGCTGTGTGGTGTCAAATTTTCCCTGAAGCGGTTCTTCTTCCTCTGCGGCTAATTGAGCCGTTCCATTCTTGTAAGCCTGAAGAATGGATCCTTCATT
>CAMLLB010000025.1 GCA_946480815.1 uncultured Flavobacteriales bacterium | reverse complement strand
TCGTAATTCGTAATTATTCCGTTATAAAGTTGATTTCCCTTGGAGTTCCCTTGCCCGGGCCGAGTTCACATTTTTCTAAAAGCATTTGACCTTGTCTTCCATTCAGGAAATTAACGAAACCTGTGTTCAGTCCGTCCGGTGCGCCCGAATTTACAGCCCAAATAGTCCGGTGAAAAGGGTATTTTTTCTCCGTAATGTTTGCTTTGGTAGGTCGCCAATAATATGCATCATTGCCCTTAATTCCAACTACTTTAAATTTCTTTAATCTCATCGTTACTAAGGGGTCGTCTGTATCGCTGATGTGGTTATAACCGATTATTCCAAGTGTATTCGGATTGTTCTGAACATATTGGATCAGATCTTCCGTATTTTTTGCTGCGTGGACCTGTTTCCCAAAATCAGTACCAATCCATTTTAACAGGTAGTTGAAATTTGCCGATTGTACCCGGTCGAATACAATTTCTATGGGTTTTTGAGAAACTGGCCAGGTAGTGCTTTTCCCTGTGAGCAAATCACGAATCTGATTTTTCGTCAACAAGGTGTCCGGATTATTGAGATTAACAATAAAAGTTATCGCATCTTTCGCTATGATGTCTGAGGTCACTGTAATGTTTAATGATCTCAGGTATTTCTTTTCTTCTTTGGTATAATCCCTCCCTATGAAGATCGTTCTGGCCTTCCCTTCAGACAATGCTTTCATTGCTTCGGTTTCACTGGTGTAAACCATGTTTAATGTCGCGTCCGGATAAATTCCCGTGAATACTTCCGATGCTGTTTTGAAGAATGGTTGAAAGGATTCATCCGCATACATGGTTTTCGTGCCGCGTCTGGGAGTATCATCCGGTGTTTGATTCGTGTTACAGGAAAATTGTATTCCCAAAATAAACAGCAGACTTAGACTTACGAAGACAAGTTTTTTCATGGTTTTATTTTTCTCTGTTTTGTTTAAATGCGGTATATAATCTGTAGCCCCTGTAGGAGGCATAAGCAAATAGAATAACTACAAAAAATACACGTTTGCCACCTTCGAGTCCTTTAATAGGAATATCTGTAAATAGTAAGTAGAAACCTGCGAATAGAAAGGTTACTACCATAAAGCCGGCGATGTAAAGAGCTGCGTTCTTGAACATGTTAAATGAAAAAAATCCCCCTAAGCTTAGCCAAGGGGGATTAATATTAAAATTGAAATTAGTTTAATTTAAATGAAACAGGTAATGAGAAGGTACTGTTTACAGCCTTACCATTAATTTTACCCGGTGTCCATTTCGGCATTCCTTTTACAACACGGATTGCTTCCTGGTCACATTCCGGGCAATCTGTTACACCTTTCTTAATTTTTACGTTCGAGATGTAACCGTTTTCACTCACAACGAACTGTAAGTAACATTTCCCTTCCAGTCCCATTTCAACCGCTGTTTGAGGATACTTGATGTTTTCCGCCAGGTATTTCTTCAAAGCTGCCATACCACCTGGTGGCTCAGCAGGCTCATCAACGATATCATAAATGATCTCTTTTTCCTTTTCAATTTTTTCCTCTTTCGGTTTTGGAGGAGTTGGATCCACTTTTGCAAACGGGTCACCTTCGTTTTCGTTGGTTTTATCCGATACAGTTGTTTTTTCCAAATCACTTTGAATCGGAGGAGGAGTATCTACTTCATCATCCGTTACCACAGGAGGCAAGAACTGAATGGTTTTTTCCATCGGTGGAATTTCCGGTTCAAGAGGTTCGATGATCTCTTCTTCCAATGGAGCATCCATAGCAAAAGAAGATAGATCTAAAGGAACTTCTTGTGGTTTTTCTTTAGGAAGATTCATAATCAACTTATAAATTCCGAAAGTAGTTCCGATGAACAGGATTACACCGGCCATTACAAGGATCAGGTTGCGGCTGTAATTTGTTCGGATCTGGTACGCACCATATTCGTGGTTACGGTCTTCAAATACGATCTCATTACGTTCCGCAGATGTGACTTGCTGCCAGCTTTTAGAGCTTAAGTACTCGTATAACGAAATACCTGCTACTAATAGGATTACGATTGTTATTAACATATCTATTTATTTAATGTTTTGTCTAACAATGCTTGCTCGCTGTTCATAATATCTACCGGAGCAATTGTTCCGATGGATGCAATATACAGCTCATCAATGACGTCAATAAAGTTTCTGGTCTTGGCTTTCATGTCCGTTTTTACCAGTACTTTCAATGCGTGTTTGTCTCTTTTGGCGTTGTCCAATTCCTTTTGCCAGATCGAATCGACAATTTGTTTCTTTTGAAGTTTTGCATCCAGCTCTACTTTCTTATTCAAAACAAATTTGTTCTCATCAGCAAGTAATTTGCGAATTCCTTGCGGACCGAAATTGGTTTCGGTTAACACCGTTGCAGGTTTTCCTTTTGCATTTCCTTCCGGGTAAAACTCTCCTTTGTAATAGAACAAACGGTCATCTGAAACGATAAAGGTAATTGCATTGTTTACCGGAGGAGGTTTTACATCCGTATCCTTTTCTTTAGCCGGATACGCCAAACTCATCACTTTCGGTTTCGCGAAGGTAGAAGTCATTACGAAAAACGTCAAAAGAAGAAATCCTAAATCCACCATCGGCGTCATATCGATACGTGCCGAGCCTTTCTTAGGGCGTTTTTTACCGCCTTTTTTTGCTCCACCGTCGTCTTGTGCTAATTCTGCCATTTCTTTTGTTATTTAACGAATTACGGGTGCTGCTTCTTGTGAAGTAACGAAATTCAAGTTGTTAATATTCAGGTCGCGGAAAGTTTCAATGGCTTGTTTCGTACGCACGTACTCTGCCTCCATATCTGCTTTTAAGATAAACTTCGGTTTGAAATCATCTGCCTGTAATGGTTCACCTTTCGGACCCTTGTTTCCGCTTTCTTTCTCAAATTGGGTCTTACCATAATCAAGCATGCGGTTTTTGGAAAAATAAATCCAATCCTTTAGCTCATTATGTGTACTGTCGGAAGGAATTCCTACAAACGCAGGGTCTTCTCTGCGGTATTTTTTCCTTTCTTCTCCGTCTAACTGAAGGTATTGTTGTAATTCGCGCATCGAACAACCGAAACTTCCTGACATGCGTCCGAAAGCTGTGATCTGATCTTTGCCTAACTGTACCTTGTACTTGGCTGCCATATCTGTAAGGATTTTGGTACGTACCTCTTCACCGCCTTTTACGTCGAAGTAAATACGACCACCTTTATCAACACTTACCAAAACTGCCGTCTTTGGTGGAATTTCTTTTTCACCAATAGATGATGGAATCGAAATGTCAACAGGCTCATCCGTACGGAAATTGGCAGCAAGCATGAAGAATGTTACCAAGAGGAACGCCAAGTCCACCATCGGCGTCATGTCGATGGACGGGGATCCTTTGGGTGTTTTAATTTCTGCCATTCCTTAATTATTTATGCCGTTAAACGGATATTAATTATTCGCATTGAAGTTTTGAACGATAGCAAATCCTGCTTCATCCATTGCATGTGTCATTTGATCAATCTTCGTGTTAAAGAAGTTGTACATTACTGTTGCAACAGTTGATGCGAAGATACCGAAGAACGTATTGATCAAGGCCTCAGAGATACCCACAGAAAGTTTTGCTGTATCAGGAGTACCGGCACCCATCGCCTGGAATGACTTGATCATCCCCAATACCGTTCCGATCAAACCGATCAAGGTACCGATAGATACACATGTAGAGATAATTACCAGGTTCTTAGACATCATAGGCAATTCCAAAGCGATCGCTTCATCGATCTCAGCTTTCAGAATTTCTGATTTTTGCTCTTTGTCTAAAGTAGTGTCTTTTTGAATAGACTCATACTTCTCTAATCCTGCACGGATCACATTTGCCAAAGATCCTTTTTGCTTGTCGCACTCTTCGATTGCACCCTGAAGGTCGTTTGAATCCATTAAAGATTTAATGTTCTCAACGAATGCGTTGATATTTCCACGTCCTTTAGTTTTTGAAATACTGATGAAACGCTCAACCGAGAAAATGATCACGATAAGGTTTACAGCCATTAGGAAAGGTACGATAATACCTCCTTTGTAAATCGTTCCAAGCGTGTTTCCATCAATTGGATGCTCGTTTGGATCACCGTTAACGAAGTTTGATGGATCTCCTAAGATGAAATAATAGATCAGAAATCCAATTCCTAATGCAATTGCAATAGATAATGAGGCAACTAATGATGAAAAACCTCCTCCTGTTTTTGTCTTGCTCATAATTTAGTCTTTATTGAAACTTTTTACTTGTTTAAGCCTCAAACATACTAAAAAGGTTTTAAATAGTTCCAATCCTTTTTATGAAATGAGTTGCCTTTTTTATCAAAATGTTTCAAAACGCGTTTTAAGTACCTTAATTATCAATTGAACGAAAGAATGGATTGATTTTGTGGAATGTTACGATAAAATCAAATCTGTATTAACACAAAATGAACATTCTTGGTTCGGCTTTCCGTACAAACACCTTAAACTTTCGTTCAATGAAGGGATTAATTTGAAAGAAATTGCTTCGTTTTGCAACGGTGCTGATTGAGCGTTGTATATTTGAAATGAAATTTCAGATCGAAGAGAAAGATGATACAAGTAAAGAACTATATATGCGGCCAGTGGGTTGCAGGTGAAGGTGAAGAACAAAAGATTTACAATGCCATTACCGGCGACCAGATCGGTTCGGTTTCAAGTGCCGGATTGGATTACGAAGCTGCATTGAATTATGGGAGAACTGTCGGAGGAAAGGTATTGCGTAAAATGACTTTCCAGGAGCGTGGTCGTATGCTGAAAGCGTTGGCCTTGTTCTTAATGGAGCGCAAAAAGACCTACTACGAAGTTTCTGCCTGGACAGGTGCTACTAAAGTGGATTCCTGGATCGATATTGAAGGTGGAATCGGTAACTTGTTTGCCAATGCATCTTTGAGAAGACAATTTCCCGACTTACCGTATTATGTAGATGGAACTGCGGCTCCGCTGTCTAAGAACGGATCATTTATCGGGCATCACATCATGGTCCCGAAACAAGGTGTCGCGATCCATATCAACGCGTTTAATTTCCCGATCTGGGGAATGCTGGAGAAAATTGCGGTGAACCTGATGGCAGGTGTTCCTGCGATCGTGAAACCTTCCGAGTTTACCAGTTACCTGACGGAAGTGATGGTGAAAGATATCATCGATTCGAAAATCCTTCCTGAAGGAGCCTTGCAGCTGGTTTCAGGATTTGGCCGTGGAATTATTGATCACGTTACGAACCAGGATGTGGTAACCTTTACCGGAAGCGCATTTACCGGAAGAAAATTGAAAGCGCATCCGCGTTTGATCGAAGAATCGGTTCCATTTAATTTGGAAGCAGATTCGTTGAATGCAATGGTTTTGGGAGAAAAAGCTGCTCCGGGAACGGAAGAGTTCGATATTTTCGTGAAAGAAGTTACGAAAGAGATCACGATCAAAGCAGGTCAGAAATGTACTGCTGTTCGCCGGATTTTAGTTCCTGAAAACTTCATTGAAGAAGTGCAAAAAGGAGTTGCTGCCCGCCTGGCATCAACTACGATCGGTGACCCGAAAGTAGAAGGTGTGCGCATGGGAGCTTTGATCAACAGAACACAGGTAGATCGCGTTCGTGAGAATGTAGAATTGCTGGCGAAATCGCAAAAAATCGTTTACGGGAATATGGACCAGTTCGAGGTAGTTGGTGCAGATAAAGATAAGGGAGCATTCTTTTCCCCGATCTTATTCCTGAATGATTCTCCGTTTGATAAGCAGGATGTGCACAATGTAGAAGCTTTCGGGCCGGTTTCAACGATCATGCCGTATAAAAATATGGATGAGGCGATTGAATTGACGAAGCTTGGAAAAGGTTCGTTGGTAACAACCATTGTTACTGCAGATGATAAAGAAGCAAGAGAGTTTGTAGTGGAAGCTGCTTCCGTAAACGGACGGATCCTGGTTCTGAATAAAGACTGTGCAAAAGAAAGTACAGGTCACGGTTCGCCAATGCCTCTGTTAACACATGGTGGTCCGGGTAGAGCCGGAGGCGGAGAAGAAATGGGTGGAAAACGGGGAATTATGCATTACTTGCAGCGAACGGCAATCCAGGGGCATCCGACAACGATTACGGAGATCACACAACAATACCAGCAGGGAGCGAAAGGGAAGTTGAGTTCCGTTCACCCATTCAAGAAACATTACGAGGAATTGGAAGTTGGGGATCAATTGATCACGGACAGCCGTTTAATTACTGCGGAAGACATCGATGCCTTTGCTGCTTTGAGCGGAGATAATTTCTATGCGCATAAACGGGAAACCAATTTTGCAGGGACCATGTTCGATGAGCAGGTTGCACACGGATACCTCATCATGAGTATTTCAGCAGGTTTGTTCGTGGATAGTTACGAGATCAATCCGGTGCTTTTGAACTATGGTATTGACGAGTTGCGATTTACCAAGCCAGTGTACGCAGGAGCAAAAATCCACATTCGGTTTACCTGTAAGGAAAAAGTGAGTACGGATGTAACTCCGAATGAGGAAGACCCGAAAACACTGATCCAACGCGGTGTTGTAAAGTGGCTGGTAGAAATGCTGGATGATACGGATGAGCCATTGGTAGGAATTGCGACTATTTTGACAATGGTAAAAAGGCTGGATCAATCGAAATAAAATAAAAAATTAAACATAAAACAGTAGGGGTGCGATTAATCGCACCCCTACTGTTTTTATAATCATTTGCAGATTAGTATCTTTCGCAGATGAAAATCCACTTAATTAAATTAAACCCATGAAAAAACACCTTCTTATCCCTTTTTTATTGCTGAGTTCTGTTGTTTTGGCTCAGTCAAAAAAGGAACGCTATGCACAGTTACTGGCGGAAATGAATACGGCTCAACACAAATACGATTCAACTAAGCAATCATACAGGATTCAGCACAGTGTTTTGGAAACCACATTTAGAGCTGCAGAAAAGAAGGTGCGTGAATTGGAAAACTCAGAAAATAAAATAAAAGATCTTTCAGGATCGATTCTTGAAAAAACAAGCATTTTGGATGATCTCGGAGTTGATTACACAGCAATTCTGGATAAGAAGATCATTCAAGTTTCAGGAAACTCCGGTGTTTTGAAAAAACGGTTGAGAGCCATAAATCTGTATGAGAAGAATCTTCCTCACCTGGATACGGTGCATTTGAAAGACTTAAAAACACGCGAGAAAAATGAGCGGATAACAAAACAATTGGTTGTTTTGAAAGATGAAACTCAAAAATGCACGAATCAAATTCAAATTAACCGGTCAGGAATTGATTCGGTTCAAAAAATAAATCAGGAAGCAGAAGATAACCTGAACCGAAATAAGGGTTTAGTGGAGCAATTCAGCCTCGCCGACCTAAAATTGGATAAGAAATTGATGGAACTGGAAACGGCTTACCTGAAGGAGCCAAAAAAATTCAATAAGAATTACGAAAAGTATTTTCCACTTACGAAAGGTGATTATGAAATTGCACCGGTACAGGCAGAGCCAATGATCGAACCGGTACAGGAACCTGAAATTTTTGAAGTGGTGGAAGAACCCGCAACCTTTCCTGGAGGTACAGAAGCTTTAAATAAGTATCTTTCAGGTAACCTTGTTTATCCTCAAACAGCGAAAGAAGCCGGAATTTCGGGGAAAGTATACCTGAAATTTGTGGTTTCGGACAAAGGCTATATTTCCAATGTGAAAATTATGAAAGGAGTTCGCAATTGTCCGGAATGTGATAAAGAAGCCTTGCGTGTTGTGAAAAATATGCCGAATTGGATCCCGGCAAAGAACAATGGGAAGAAAGTGAATTCGTTTTTCATTTTACCTGTTGCGTTTAAATTATAACGTATGAAACCACTATTCTTTTCGCTGTTTATTATCGGTATCGGAAGCTTCACCGTTTTCGGGCAATCTGCAAAGAAACAGCGCAAATTACTTTTAACAGAACTGGCTTCCGAACAACAGAAGCAGGAGGATGCGATCACGCTTTTCAGGAAATCAAAGACTGAGTTCGATTCGATTAAAGGGCTTGCAAATGACCAAATCGGTTTTTTGAAGAAGGGAGAAAGAAGGGTTTTGGAACAATTTTTCACTTACTCCGGACTCCTTTACCAGTTAAAGGAATTAAAAGCTGACCTTCCGGAACTCATTGGAAGTTTTAAGAGCGAGGAGGTTCCCGTGACAGAGGGATTTGTAGAACCGATCCGTAAGACTTTAAACACGACATATGTTTTTGAGATGGTATCCGGTAAAACGGATCTGGGAGATCTCAGCAGGAAAGAGCAAAACAAGGTGTTGAACAGAAAGCTCAACGAATATAAGCGGTACGCACTTTCAAATTCCGTTGTGCTTGGAGAAATGAAAGCAAGCCAGGAACGGATCAGTGCATTTTTACCACGCCTGGATTCTTTGAAGAAAGTATATGAAATCCTTGCAAACGACATGACCTCGGATAGCTGGAAAATGCAGGATAAACTGAAACAATTGGAAACCAGTTTCCGAAAGCAAGGACCAAAAGGGTACACGGAAGCTTACTTTCGCATTTTTCCGGAAGTTTTCCCCGGTTTTATCCTTACGGAAAAAGAATTGGAGTTGAATGGAGTGCCGGAACGGATTGAGTTTGAAGATTCATATCCTGTTGCAATGGAACGGAGTGAGCCGGAAATCTATGACTGGACAGAAGAAGCAGCCACTTTTCAGGGTGGGAAAGATAAAATGAATGAATTTATTACGATGAATCTGCGTTATCCTGAAAGCGTTACGCAAGGCATCATTTCCGGGAAAGTATATGTGAAATTTATCGTTTCCGGAAGTGGCGGGATCTCAAATGTTGAAGTATTGAGGGGGATTCCGGCTTGCCCGGAATGTGGTGAGGAGGCGATCCGTTTGGTGAAAAGCATGCCGAATTGGTTTCCGGGAAAACAGAGCGGCAAAAACGTCAGTTCCTATGTCCGTTTACCTCTTAAATTTGAATTATAGTCTATGAAGTCATTTTTGTTTTTAGTAATTATCCTTGGAAGCACGAGTGTTTTTGCACAATCTGCGAAGAAAGTGAATAAACAATTGCGTGCCGAATTGATTTCGGAAATGCGCAGACAGGATTCTGCCTATACGGCTTTTTTGAAAGAAAGGACCCGCCTGGAGGATTTGAGGAGTGCGATTCAAAAGAAAATTAAAACTTCTTTGTCGAGTGAAGAACGTTATGTAAAGCGAGCCGCTTTTTCGTTGAATTATACAGTGGCAATTTTGAGAGATCTGGGGTTTGATCCTAAAGCACTGACCTCTGATTCGATCATGCCTTCCAATCGATATCCCACTTCACGTGAACTGGTCAAATCTCAGAAAGAAGCATTGAATGAATACGTGAATTTTGAATTGGAATTGCGGGATGGTTCCGGCCTGGATCAACACAAGACCAAAGAGCAAAACCTGTTATTAACAGAGGTGATAAGCAGTTATAAAGACAAGTTCGAGTTCAATCGGAATTACTATCGTCAGCAACAGGAATACATTACTGCTTTGGAAGCATTCAATTTACAGATAGACAGCCTCATTATGCTCAATAAGGATTTGGTTTTCCGTCTGGATAATGGAAATCAGGTTTTGACAGGAAAGCTAAATGAATTGAAAACCAATTACAAATTGAAAGGTCCAAAAGGTTTTCCGGCAGCATATAAACGCCATTTCCCGGATGTACATCCGGAGTTAGTGAAAGAAATCCCCGAGGTCGAATTGAGTGAAATAACTCATGCGGGCTATGATGATAATGTAGGAATAATCGGTGACGAACCAGTGCAGGAACCAGTTCCGGATTCATACAATTATCGAAATCAGGAGCCGGTAATTTATGAAATTGTTGATCAGCAGGCAGAATTCCCGGGAGGAATCGAAGGGTTGAAAAAATACCTTTCAGACAACCTGGTTTATCCTTCAAAGGCAAAAGATGCCGGTATTATGGGAAAAGTATTTTTAAGGTTTGTTATTTCGGAGAAAGGAGAAGTTTCCAATGTAAAGATCATGCGTGGAGTTTCCGATTGCCCTGAATGTGATAAAGAAGCTCTTCGTATTGTGAAAAGCATGCCGAACTGGATCCCGGGAAAGATTAACGGTAAGGCGGTGAATTTGTACTTTAATTTACCGGTTATGTTTAAATTGTAAGCGCGGGATCATTCTTTTAATGTTGTTTTTTCCTGAATTAAATAAGAAAGAACATATGGGGTTGAAATTTATTTACCACAAATGCGCAAATAAAGGTTCGGCTACCGCTCTCGCTTTTCACATCAAAATCAATAGTTTAGAATAAAAAGAGGCGACTAGTAAGGGGACTTATGTACTTTAATCAGGCTGCCACAAAATAGTGGGTTTAAAGTGTTGGAAATTTAGGTGATTCTCTTCTCTATACCCCCAGTCAGATAAAGGGCTGTTCGCAATATCGCGAACTTGCAAAGTTGCAACTTTGAAAACAAATTCGAAGATTCTGTATCTAAATATTAAGTACATAATTCCCACTAGTAAGCGCCTCAAAAAAATTTGTGCATTTGCGGTAAAAATAAAATTGGGTGCGGATCGTGATTAATTCTCAACGCATCGTATGCCTACAATGTTGATATATGTATTGCATGTGTAATTGTTGTCACATTTTACCGCAACAAAAATTCCAATACCGTATTCATGAATTCTTCCGGTTGTTCCGCATGGACCCAATGGCCTGCATTTTCAATGGTCACAAAAGAAGAATCCGGGAATTGGTTTTCAATATCCGGGATGTCTTCATCCAAAATGTAAGCCGAAATTGCTCCGCGAATAAACAGTGTTTGGACCATTACCTCCTCTTCAGGAAGTGCCTGAAGGATATGGTTCATTTCCTTTTCCAATACGGCCACATTCATGCGCCAGGCCAGTTTTCCTTTCTCTGCCCAGTACAGGTTTTTTAATAAGAATTGCCGGGTACCGTTTTCGGGAACGAAAGGCAATAGAATTTCTTCGGCTTTGGATCGCGAGTCCATTTCAGATGCATTCACAGCATGTATTCCGGCTAGAATTTGCTGATGATGCATGGGATATTGTTTGATTCCCATGTCCACCACAATCATTTTATCAATGGTTTCAGGATAAAGCTGGGCATAGCGCATCACTGTTTTCCCACCCATAGAATGGCCCAGCAAATGAACTCTATTCAATCCGAGATCCGTAATCAGTTCATGAAGGTCTTCTGCAAGAATATCGTAATCGAACTCATCGCTCCAATCCGTATGACCGTGATTGCGCTGATCGACCAAAATAACCTGGAAATAATCCGAGAAACGCTTGGCATGGGTTTGCCAATTATCTGAAGAACCAAAAAGTCCGTGAAGGATGATTAAAGGTTTTCCTTCTCCAATGATACGATGCTGCAGTTTCATGCTGCAAAACTACAAATCCGCTTTGTTTTTAGCTGAGTAAATGAGAAAAAAAGCGGAAGATATTTGGCATTTCCCAATTCGTTTCGGGAACTTCCACGTTGATCTTGGTTGTTTTTGTTTCTGTAACGGTAGTCGTTGAAGGACTGCTCGATTTTGTTTCTCCTTCGATGTCGGTAGAACTTGATTTCCCGGTTGTGAACTGTTTGTCGTTGATTGTTTCAATAATGGAAACAATTTTATCCGCGGAAATCTTTGATTTGTCAAATGTGATGTAAGCGGTATTGGTCTTTCTTCCTGATTCAAAATCATAGGAAACGCGATCAACAGCGCCGGTTTCTTTCAAAGCCATGCGGATCGAACCACCGCAAGCATGTTCACAAGTCATTCCTGAAACCTCGATCGCCAGTTTGCGATTTGCCAGAACCGGATCTAATTTTTTATAGACCACTTTCTTTTCAACGGAGATAATCTTTTTCTCATTGGATGAACAAGAACCCAAAACCAACACGGTTGCCAGTCCTAAAAAAATCAAGTGTTTCATGGTTTAACTTTTATGGGCATAAATGTAAGGGAAACGAAAGACCTGTTTCACCAATTTTTGTTAAAATGGGTGAATGGCAACCGAAGTTTAACAATTGACAAATTCTTGTACATAAATAGGAAAGAGCCGGTTTGTAATGCTTTATGCAGGTAAGAAGAATCATGAAAAATGAAGTTGGTGCCAAACAATTCGTAATTCGGCATTCGTATTCGTAATTAATAAACGTAATTTTGTATCATGTCTGAAATAGTAAATAAAGTAGCACAAAGCGGATTGATCGCAGTTGATTTGGCGGAATATTGTCCGAAGAATTCTGAGTTTGCGGGTTTTGATTTTGAACCTTCTCTATGGCAGGGTTTGGTCTTGAAGGAAAAGGATTTTCGTGATTATGTGAAGAATTTTGACTGGGAGCAATTCAAGGCTAAGCATGTCTACTTGTATTGTTCTGTCGAAGCTATTTTACCTTCCTGGGCATTTATGCTGGTAAGTTCGAAACTAGTTGGTATTGCGAATTCTGTTACAATCGGGACTTTAGCTCATGCAAGACAAAAAGCGTTGGAATTGAGTATCGAAAAATTGGATGTCCAGCAATTCAATGACGGGAAACTGATCGTGAAAGGATGTTCGGATATTCCCAATCCGGAAGCGGCAATGTCACAATTTTTGGTGAAGGTGCAACCGGTTTGTTCCAGTATCATGTATGGCGAACCGTGTTCTACCGTTCCGATTTACAAAAAGTCTAAACAGAAATAGCTTCCGACCGGAATCCCATTTTTTGTATTGATTCAAACAAGGCCGGAAGCAATTCCTTTTGTCTTTCGGTGATTTTCGCATTGTCATGCAGCACCAGGATTTCTCCTTTTTTTACCCGTTTTGCTTCCGAAAGAATGCGTTCGTTGCTGACGCTTAAATCATAATCATACGAGAGCCAGGACCACATAATGATTTGGTGTGTTCGGGCAATCTCTTTCGCAACGCTTGGTTTGATCCTTCCATAAGGCGGGCGGAACAATTTTGTCGGAGCAACCTCTTCAAATTCACGAAATGATTGCAGGTATAACTCATTATCCGTTTTGACGGAATTCAGATGCTTCATGGTGTGATTCCCGATTGTGTGCCCTTCTGCCTGGATCCGTTGGAACAGTTCGGGGTATTTGAGCACGTTTTGCCCGACACAAAAGAAAGTCGCTTTCCAGTGATATTGTTTTAAGAGGTCCAAAACGAAAGGAGTGATTTCGGGATTCGGCCCGTCGTCAAAAGTGATGAATACGACCGGATCAGAAATAGAAAACCTCCACCTTAACTTCGGGAAAACCCAATTCGTTAAGCGTGGAGGTTTAAAGAGTTTCATTTGTAATTATTACCCGACGATCGGTTCACTGTCTGACTCAGCCCCTTTTGGCAATGATTCAGGTAGAATTCCTTCCGGTCCAGCTGGCATTCCGTTAGGAGCCGGATTCGGGTTATTTGTCGGAACTTGTGTTCCGGTTAATTCAAATGTAAAGTCAATGGCATTCATGGTGCCTTGTAAACGTGCCTTTTTCACTGCAAAGTTTCCATCGGTTCTGCTTTCACCGTTTTCCAGGGAAAGCTGATCCAATTCATTATAGATACGTGGCAGATCCACATTATAAAGTGCTTCCAGACCTTTTGTCGTTCTGCCAACCAATACTCCGTTAGGATCTGCAATGCGCTGATCGCCTGCAAATTTGTGAAGCGTCGCATAGTTGATCACTGCTGCAATGTAATCCATGTCATTGGACGCTGCAAAGTTTGCCGGGCTGTTTTTAAAGTAACCTAAGATACTTTCCAATTGCCGGGCAACTTCAGCTCCAAGTTTTTCAGCACCGGCTTTGTCGTTTGCTCTGTAAAGAAGGCCTACATAATCCTGTAAAACTCCGTCCTGGTACTGATTGTATTCCACACCATTCGCATCTTTGATCGGACCAGCAGGTGAAGGTCTTTCACCGTAATCCAATACAATATCTGCCGGCATTACCTCCAACGATTTGTGAATTACCTGAGCTGCTCTTTTGCGCAGTTCTGCAGGAGTCATTCCCATACTTCCTTTGAACGTGTTTTCCAATGAATCTGCAACTCTTGTCTGACCCGAAGCGCGTAAGTTCTTCAACATCGGTCCGTATTGCTGTTTGCTCATTTCCATTTGTTCTGCTTCGATCACGTAATGTTCTGCAAGCTGCGCGAACATTGTTCTGAACTGAACAGTTTGTCTTCTTGCGTAGTAATCAGTCAATACATCCGGATCGTTCATCTTACCGTAATGGTAAGTTTCCATCAAATGCTTGAACATTACTTTCTCATTGATCGGAGTTTTACCCTGAGCAAGGATCGGAGTGATTTCCCATGCCATACCATTCGTACGTAAATGTCCGCTTTGGTACATTGCCGTAGAAACTTCCGTGTTACCCGGAGAAGTGAAATACATCGGGCGTTTCCAGTTGTTGTTTGCCAACATGTCCAGGATCATGATATCTGATTTCGTGATTGCCTGAACAGCTCTTGAATTGAATCGGAATCGGATTTCGTCTTCACAATTTGCTACTTCATCTTTCGAGATAATCCCTGATGCCAGCGCATTTTTCTTATTCACCGGAAGGATGAATCCGGTACTTGGAATCACACGTAAGTAAGCAGTTCCGTACTTGATCATGTTGTCATCATTCTGCATGAAAGAGATCACTTCTTTCAATGGAAGGAAGGACCATCCGTCTTCCCATGAAGCCATAACTTCCTGCAATGATTCCAATCCTTTTACGTCAGCTTCCAAAAGCTGGTTTCTGTATCCTTCGAAAATCTCCAGAACACCGTTTTCCATGCTTTCTACCATGTCGATCGTAGCAGAATCAGCGCTTGCGTTTGCAAATAACTGACGGATCTCATTGATTCTAGGATCGTATGCAGGGTCTTTTGCTTTCACTGTAGAAAGAACAGAAGAAGCAGTTCCTGCAAAACTTGTAAATGCCTGCTTGAACTCTCTCGGGCTGTTTTTCAATTTCAGCTTGAATAGTTTTTCCAAAGTCTCACGATTGATACCCTGGTTCAACATTTGAGTTGTCGACATGAAGAATGCCTGATCTGTTCCACCGGCCCATTGAAGGATTTGATCTTCTCTGAATGTAATAGGAAGCGGTTCGGAATCATACATTTTCATTTTCATCTGGTTGGTATACCAGTCTGTATCGAATAAACTGGTGTTACATACACGTACATCCGTACTTACACCTTCTACTTCCTGCAAGTACCAAAGCGGGAATGTATCGTTATCTCCAACAGAGAAGATAATTCCGTTTTTAGCGCAGGATTTTAAGTAGTTGTAAGCTAAATCGTGAGCAGATGATTTGTTTGAACGGTCGTGGTCATCCCATCCCTGTTCTCCCATGATGTATGGAACAAACAAGGTAAGGACCGTAAATACTGTTGCGGCAACACTGCTGTTCGGTAAGGCCTTTCGCAATCCGAATGCCAATCCAAGCAATACCAAACCGATTAATGCAACGATCAACCAGGTTGTTAAAATGAAACCTCCGCCGGAAATTGCAAAGATCAGGATGAACCCGGTTAGTGCACCGTATCCGATCAGCATTTTCTTCCAGTCTTCTTTGTTGAAGTTTTTATAAGCATCATATAGAGCAAGAACACTTAATCCGATCCAGAACGCAAAGGCGTAGAAGGATGCCGCATAAGCGTAATCACGTTCGCGTGGCTCGAATGGTTTTTGGTTCAGGTAAATTACAATCGCAACTCCTGTAAAGAAGAATGTTAAGAATACGATAAACGCATCCTTCGGAGCTCGGTAGAAATGGAAGATCAACCCGATTACTCCCAGAACAAGCGGAAGCATCCAGAAATTATTGTGTGCCGGATTTTCCAATGTATAGTAAGGTGCATGTTCCTGGTTCCCCAAACGTGCATTGTCGATGAATGAGAACCCGGAAATCCAGTTTCCGCGCATTTCATAACCATGTCCCTGGAAGTCATTCTGACGGCCGGAGAAATTCCACATGAAATAACGCCAGTACATCCAGTTCATCTGGTAACTGAACATATAAGTCATGTTCTCACTGAAACGCGGAAGTCGCAAACCATCCGTACCGTTTTCGTCCGAATCAGTTACATCTGTCGGATCATAACCCGACCAGTTCTTATAAGCAATGATTTTCGGATCGTTCGGGTTGTTGGATGTGTAATACATACGAGGCAGGAAGGTGGTTTGTGCATATACCTGTTTGCTTCCTTTTCGTACACTTTCGTTGCTGGAGAAATACTTCTCTTTTACAGAAAAGTTACTTCCTTTTGCTTTCGCCCAATCGTTAGCTTCTTTTTCTGTTACGAATGCTTTTGCGTCCAATCCCGTTTGGTCATTTTCAACCACGAAACGACGCAGGTAGAACGGTGATCCGTCTTCGAACTCACTTTGGTCCGCCAATGAAGAGTTCCAGTAATTCCCGTTTAAGATTGGCCATGAACCATATTGTTCACGTTTCAAATAAGCATGAAGTGTTACCAAGTTTTCAGGGTCATTTTCATCCAATGGTGTATTTGCGTTCGAACGAATTACGATTACAGCAAAGGAACCATAACCGATTAACAGGAATGCCAAACTCCACAGTGCAGTATTTAAAATTGGTTTTGCCTTTCTTTTTGCATATCTGAAAGCCCACATGAATGCACCGATCAACAGCAGGAAGAAGAAAATCGTTCCGGAGAAGAATGGCAATCCGAATGAATTCACAAACGCAACCTCGAAAGAAGAAGCCAATGCAACAGATCCCGGGATAATTCCTTCCTGAACGAATCCAAGTACGGCAATGGAAATAACTCCGGTAAGGATAATTCCTTTCAGGTTTGTTTTTTCCCAAAGGTTAAAGTAAATCACGTAAGCAATTGCCGGTACAGCAAGTAGTCCTAATAAATGGACCCCGATCGCCAAACCGAACATGAACCAAATCAGGATCATCCAGCGCATCGGAGATCTTCCGTCTTTGATTTCTCCGTGCTTGATGCCGATCATTTCAGCATCCCATTTCAGGATCATCCAGAAAATTGCTGCCGTAAACAGGGATGACATCGCATAAACTTCCCCTTCAACAGCGGAGAACCAGAATGAATCAGAGAATGTGTAAGCCAAAGCACCTACAACTCCCGCTCCGATCGTAGCGATCTGGTCACCTCTTGACCAGTCTCTTTCTTTGCGTTGCATGATCTTTTTACCAAACATGGTAATTGACCAGTACAGGAATAAAATAGTGAAAGAACTGCACAAAGCTGAAAGGCGGTTGATCCACACAGCTACCATTTCAGGTTCTGCGAAGAAAGAGAACAAACGTCCAAGTACCATGAATAACGGTGCGCCCGGAGGGTGACCAACTTCTAATTTATTTGCTGCTGTAATATATTCCCCGCAATCCCAAAGTGAAACGGTATCTTCAATGGTCAGGAAATAAACAATCGTTGCGATTAAAAAAACAAACCAGCCTGTAAGGTTATTCAGTTTATTGTAATTCATGATTTACTTTGAAAGTTTGACTCGCGAAGTTATAAATATATTGGCACGATTCCTCATAGAAATGTTGAAAAATGCTAAATGGATGAAATTCAATGTTTTTTCCACTTTTTAGCTGAAAAACGCCAAAATTTTTACTCCTTTTCTTGGATGAAAAGAATTTAGTATTAACTTTGCCACCGCAATTGACCCATGGTGTAACTGGCAACACGTCTGATTTTGGTTCAGAAGAGTCTAGGTTCGAGCCCTAGTGGGTCAACAACAAAAGCTTCATCGAAAGATGGAGCTTTTTTGTTTTGATGAAGTTTTTGGTTCAGGAGAGTCTAGGTTGAGTCCGTCAGCTGACGGATCAACAAAAAGAAAAGAGCATTACGTGAGTGATGCTCTTTTCTTTTTTCCTCATTCTCGTTTTGTTTCTCATTCTGATAAGCTCTTTTCTTTTTGAGAGCGAGAACAGAGAATGAGAATGAAGGTACGGGAAAATCCCGTCAAACCTTAGGGAAAAGAAGTTCGTCGAATTAAATTCTTTATTCTCTGTTAAGATTTTCGCGCGTATACACCTCAATATACCCCAAAAAAAGTTAAGCACCCTTCCAGGGTTATAAACCCTAGAACGTTTTTTGTACCTTAGAAAGTAACAAAAAATGAGGGGTATGAAAAAGCAGTTTTATCTTGCTAAAGAGCAGAAGTTTTGCCCGGCATGCGGAACACCATTGCCGGATGGACAAACACATTGTCCGAATCCAACTTGTCCTACAAATACACCGCCACCGATTCATTAACCGACGTATTTTGAAATGATAAGAAGCCTTGTTTATTGAAAATGAGGCTTTTATTCTTTTAAAATCGAAACACATCAAAATGTTGTTTTATTTTTTAGAAAAATTAAGATACGACGAATAAATTTTTAATATATATTTGGTTATAATTAAAATTTATCAATCTATGTTAAAAAAATCACTTTTAATCGCGGGGACATTTGTGTTCGCGCTTTCAGCTTTTTCAATTACAGATAAGAAAGTAGAAAGGACAACCAGTAATGGCGGGCCAGACGGTTACAATGAAACTTCTTATCATGAAGATGGTTTGTCAATAACAATCAAGTGCACGAGTCCTGGTTATGAATCATGCCCTGCGGTTCCAACAATTGTTGGTTCTGGAATAGGTGTTGATTATGCATTAAAAAAAATCAGCGAGAATGTTTTGACTGGTGATGACACCATTGTTGATCCAAATGGAAACAAGTATCGTGTTGTATGGAGTTCAAGAGACGCTTCAGGGTACACTTCTGAGATCAAAGTTTTACCCCTTTAATTACAACAAACCATTAAATTCGAAGGCTGTCTCGTAGGGACAGCCTTTTATAAAATATGAAGATTTTAATAATTTTAGTTTGCTTTGTTTCCATTACAGGCTTTTCACAAACCTTTTCGGATTTATTTGTTGTTGATACTTTAATAAATCTGGGAAGTCATGATCTTGATCCCACTTCGGATATCGTTGTTAAGGTTAAAAATAACCAGGCAGGTGTTCTTTTTAAAAAAGAATCGGATGAATTACATGCTTCTTTTATGTTCTATGATTTTTCAACAGCCCGCTTATGGAAAGAAGATTTGGTGTACTCTAAGAATTTTCAGTTCCTGGTGCCCTCAGAAAACATTTTAGATTTCGATTTTGATAGCACTTATTTGGTTGTCCGTTTTGCTGATATGACAAATTACCTCTGTATTTACAATCGAAAAACAGGTGAGGTAGAATCAATTTTACCTTCTTTTGAGGATTTTAAGCAGATCAGCCTCATGGGTGATTTTATTTATTTCGGAAAGCACTATAATTCTCACCCGAAAAAATCACCTTATAAAACTATTATAGGTAAGCTTAATTGGAGAACCAAAGTACTCGAAAGTTATGAGCTTCCGGAGTTTGAACTGATAGAATTTTCTCATTTTGACCCGAATGACTGGTTCGATGTGAATTCAAAGGGGGAGATTGTGTTTTCCCAAACAGTTCAATATACTTATCAGGTATTTGATGAAAGTTTAAATAGCTTAGGAGTGAAGAGCATACCTTCTCTTACCTGGAAAATGGTAAATGCGGAACAAATCCGGAAAGATCTTCAAGCTTTAGGTGAGCAGCCCAATGCCCGGACTGTTATTGAAACCCTTGCGCCCTGGCATAACAAAATTAACAGGGTCCAAACGATTGATTTCCTCAATGATTCAACTTTAATAATTAGTAAGATAGTTGAAAATCAGTCAGGAACAAATCAATTACGTAAATTCGATATCGTTAAATTCAATCATTCGTTGTCTGATTCTGTGTCAGTCCTGATAAAGACCGATATTCCGGATGTTTTATTTTCAGATAATGAAAAACTCACCAAGAAGCATTATGAGTATCGAATCCGACAAAAACCACACGATTTTTCAAATAATAAATTGGTGTTTATTGAGTCCGGTTATGGACAAATGGAATTGGGATTAAAGAAAAAGACGATAGAAGAAAAGAATAATGAAGCAGCATTGAAAGATGAAAAGAAAAATATTTATCTGGTGGTTTCCACTTTTAATACTACTATGCTCGCTAAGTAGCAATGATCTTCCATGTAATGGAAAGTTCATGAAAAGTTCCATTGAAAATATCTATGGGGATAAGACTAAAGTTGAGAAGATTCCAGGGAAGCAAAAAAGTGTACTGATCGTTACAAGTGGCGGAAGCTGTCATGATTGTCTAACATTTGTTTTGGACGAAACAGTGAAGTCTGACCGCGATTGGTCTTTGCTTTATGTTGTGGATGGAGACGGTAAATTAAGTGCCTCGGCTATGCGGGATATTATTAATTCCATTAAAAGTAATTTTGGCAGTAATGCCAAATTAATTGATGACAAACGGGTTTATTTTCTGTCTAAATCTAAATTTTGTCGTGAAATTGCAAAGTTTCCAATCGTTCTTGAAAGCAATAAGGAATGGATGCCCTATGAAAAGATTTGGAATGCGATGAATGAAAAAAAGTCAATTTTTTAGAATGTCTCAATTTTTTTAAGACAATGATTTTCAATCTGTCTGTTTTGAATTGTTTTAGTTCTAATCCTTTACAAAATTCTGTATCCGTTTCATACTGTCTGATTCGTAATGAAACCAGTAAACTCCTTTCGACAGGAAAGAAAGGTCCATGTCCAGGATTTGGTTGAAATCGTTTAACTCCATTAGTTTTGCGCCACGGGAATCGAAAATCTGAAGCGAATAGGGCTTGTTCTCAGGAAGCTCGAGCTGGATCATCCCGGAAGAAGGATTCGGGGTGATTTTCAATCCTGCCTCCGGATAGGGGACAACGGGTGGTTCAACGTAAGTGTAGACCGTTATTTTATCCGTAGCTGAAGTTGCTCCTCCATTATTGATCAGGTAAATTTTCTTTCCATCAGGAGAAACCGCGATATCGCGTAAGCGACCATTTAATTGCTGATCATCTGCAAAGTACTTCTTCGGATTGGGGTTTTGAGTGGTTGATGCTTCTATTGTTCCCTGTGCATTTAATTTGAATTGGTACACTTCCATATCGGTATTGTCACCATTCTTTAATGTGACCATCAGGATGCTGTTCGTCCACTCCGGGATAGAAGTACTTTTGTAATAAATTCCATCGGATGGGGCAACAGTGCACCAGGAACTTCCGTTGGTTGAGGCGGGAAGTGGCTCGGCGCAGAAAGAATAAATGGGTTCAACCAAATGGTCATTCGGAATTTGAGGATGAGGAACATAGTTGCTCACATAAGCTGCTTCTCCCGGGAAATTATCGTCATTGTGAAAACCATGGATGTTTTTCCATCCGTAATTCATTCCTTTTTCCAGGATGTTGATCTCGTCATCTGTTCGGTCACCATGCTCAATGCCATACAAAATATCCAGGTTGGTGTTGTAAACCAATCCTTGCGGATTCCGGTGCCCGCGCGTGAAAAAAGAGTTTCCCGGAATGGGGTTATCGGCCGGGATACTTCCATCCATGTTAAAACGGTGAATTTTTCCGTTATCCGTATTCGGGTCCTGTGCAAAATTATTCGGATTGTCTGTTTGCGGATTGTAGCATTGCGGACTGTTTGTTTCCGAAGAACCGTGATCCCCGATTGACACAAACAAATAAGAAGTGGTATTTTGCTTTACGGCTAATAATCTTCCGCCCAAATGATCGAATCCGTTGGAAATTCCTGTTACGATATCCTGGTAAGCGACGACTTGTTGCGTATTCAGATCCCATTCCAGCCTCCTGATTTTAAATTTCGTTGCCGGACTTCCGGATGTACCCGAATTGTAGGAGTATAGGAAATAAATGAAGGACAATCCCGGAGTTTTAAAATCCGGATGTAAAGCCAAACCAAGTGTGCCGGAACCTATACTCAGGTTTGGACAAAGGGTTGAGTTCTCCAGCGGACTTCCACCGAAATAGTCACTTGCAGTATATACGAGTGTTTTGTTTCCGGTCTCGGGATCAATGCGTGAAACTCTTCCGTTACTTTCGGTCGCCCAAAGCATGGAATCCGGGCCGTAAAACAATTCCCAGGGAGTGGAAACGGTAGTCGGAAGTTCTGATCTGACAAAGGTTTGGGTTTTGCCTGAAAAGAAATTCAGTACGATAAGGAGGAAGATGGAGTTCTTCATGATTGATGGAGTTGATTCACTAAAAGTACGGCTTCTTTTCCGTAAAGTGTATCTTTGTACCATATATTAGAGCACATGTCGGAAGAAAAAAGAACGGACCTGGAATCCCTGGGTGAATTTGGAACCATTGATTTATTGACGAAGAACTTCCTGATAACAAGAGAATCAACGGCTTTTGGAATTGGAGATGATGCAGCGGTTTTGGAACGAAACGAAGAGCAATTTACCTTGATTTCCACTGATATGTTAGTGGAAGGTGTACATTTTAACCTGATGTATGTTCCTTTCAAACATTTGGGATATAAAGCGGTTGCTGTGAATGTGTCCGATATTGTTGCAATGAACGGAACACCGGAGCAAATTACGGTTTCGATCGCTGTTTCGAATAGATTTCCTTTGGAAGCGCTGGAAGAATTATACGATGGAATTCGTCTGGCTTGTCAGCACTACAAAGTGGATTTGATCGGAGGAGACACCACCTCATCGCGATCCGGATTGGTGATCTCGGTAACGGCTGTTGGTGTAGTAGATAAATCCAAAGTGGTTTACAGATCCGGAGCAGGAACGAATGACTTGTTGGTCGTTTCAGGAGACTTGGGCGCTGCTTATGTCGGATTGCAGGTTTTGGAGCGTGAAAAGAGCGTTTTTGAAGCAAATCCGGATATTCAGCCTGATTTGGATGGGAAAGATTACATTATTCAAAGACAATTGAAGCCTGAGGCGCGTTTGGATATCATCAATTACCTGAAAGAGCTGGAAGTGGTCCCGACGGCAATGATCGATGTTTCGGATGGCTTGGCTTCCGAAGTGTTGCATTTGTGTAAATCAAGTAATAAAGGTGCGATGGTTTATAATGCAAAGTTGCCAATCGATTCATTGACATCAACTACGGCAATTGATTTTAACCTGGATCCGACAACGTGTGTTTTGAATGGAGGAGAGGATTATGAATTGTTGTTCACGATTGCTCAAAGTGATTTTGATAAGATTAAGGGAAATCCGCATATGACTGTGATCGGTTACATGACTGATGCAAGTGAAGGAACTTATTTGGTAGATACCAATGATTCGTTAATTCCTTTGAGAGCTCAAGGGTGGAACCATTTCCAACAATAGGTGGAATAAAAATAAATGGAACAAAAAAAATCCCGATTCATTGAACCGGGATTTTTTTATTTATTGTCTTTCTGATCTTTCTTTCTTAGTGGATCCGTAATGTCTCCTCCGTTTGGATCGGGATTGTTTGGATCAACAGTTGTCCCATCCGAACCACCCAATGAATTTGGATTTTCGCCAGTTGGAGTAGGAGTTTCTACCGAAAGACTTTTTACTTCCGAACCAGGCTCCATGCTACCCGTTCTTGGACGAATATCAGCTTTCTGACAAGCTGTAAACACGACTAATAATGATGCTATGATTGTTATCTTTTTCATATCGTAAAAACGCATACTGAACAAATATAAACTATTTAATCATTAATTTCCAAATTTTCATAAGGAATTTTGATTAAAACGCGCGTTCCCTTGATTGAACGGTCCGGATTCGTCATTTGAAATGGTCCGATCAGCTCGTAATCTTTATTCCACATTTGACGGATCAGGTCAATTCTTTTGGATGTGATTTCCATTCCCTGTGACTTGTGATCGCCTTTAAATTTGGCCTTTTTGTTTAAACTGTAATCAATTCCGATCCCATTATCGTCGATGCAAATTTCCAATTGGTCTCCAAGCGCTTTGATGGTCACAACAATTTCTCCTTTTTTGGTCTCATCCGGCAAAATTCCATGAATAATACTGTTTTCTACGAAAGGTTGAAGAAGCATGGCCGGTACGCTTACCTGTTCCAGATCAATATCCTGATTTTCAATTTTATACGTGAATCGATCTTTGAAACGCATCGCTTCCAGTGAAAGGTACAATTCCAGGCGTTCCAATTCCTGGTGTAAAGTCACCACATTATCTCCTTCCGAAGCACTATCCAGGTTTTTCCGGATCAATTTCGCAAAGCTGGTCAGGTACCTGTTTGCCGACACCCGGTCTTGTGTATTGATGAAATACTGAATGGAATTAAGTGAGTTAAAAATGAAATGGCGGTTCATACTTGCGTTCAGGGATTGTTGTTCCAAAGCAAGTAAACGGGATTTGTTTTCCAGGTTTATTTTGTAGTTGCGTTCTCTTTCGCGTTTGATCTGCAGCCTGAAATAATAGCGGATCCCGAATGCAATTGCAACGAAAACCAGGATGTAGAACCACCAGGTTCTCCAGAAAGGAGGAGTAATCGTGATGGCAAATGAACTGATCTCTGATATTTTCTTTGTCCCGGAAATCGCGCGGATATGCAGGGTATAATCTCCTGCATCCAGGTTGGAAAGAATAATGGTTGGGTTAAGTGTAGGAGGTGACCATTTGTCGGATTCACCTTCCAGCCAATATTGAAACGTTACAGATTCAGGATCTTCCATCGAAATTCCATCCAAATCGATGATCAGGTTATTCTTGGAATAATTCAATTTCAGCCCGGTGTAAATATCCGAAGGATTGATCTCGCGGTAATTCACCAGGACGCGGGCAATATTGAGTTTCGGTGCAAAATCGGAGAATCCTTCTTCCGGACCGAATTGCAGTTTTGCCAAACCATCGCTGGTACCAAACCAGAAATTCCCATTTTCGTAGATCGAAGAATTGATGTTCGATTCCAGGTTGATCAACCCGTTGTTGGTCCCGATGTGCTTCACCAGGACCTGTGAACCTTCACTGTTTTCAAAAACATATAAACCGTCATTGGTCCCTACAAAAATGTGACTTTCTACCCGGTGAATGAAATTAATGAAACGTGCACCGCTTTTGGAACTGTAGGAAACATTCTTGTAATTGATCCCGTCGAATATGACCAAACCGTTCTCGGTACCGATCCAGATGCGATTATCGATATCTGTTTCAATGGAAGCAATACTCGATTTGAACTTCTTGAGCAGCGTTTGTGTTTTCCGGGAAAGGTTGAGTTCGTAAAGTCCTTTGGAAGTTGCCACCAGGATGTTCGAATAATAGAATGCAATATCACGGATGTTTCCGTCTTTGCTGAGACTGAACTTGAAATGGGAATAGTGGTGCAAAGCATTGTTTTCGATGTAACCGATGCTTTCTTCTCCTGCTACAATCAGGCGGTTTTTGAACGGTTTTAATACTCTGCACGTATTTGAAAAGTTTTTGAACGTGTAATTTTTTGGTTCCGATTTGAAATCCCAGCTGAAAACGCCCATATCCGTTGCAAACCAAGCTAGTCCGTTGAAATACTCAATATCCCAGACTGTTGTTGCCGGAATCGGGATTTTTTCGCAGACTCCCTGGAGATTCATTTTGAAGGCCCCTTTGTCGTATGAGCCAAAAAGGTAGGTTCCATTTTTCAGTTTTGTTCCTGAAAGGATCAAATCGGAAGGCATTCCCGTTTCGGTAGAATAGATCTGGAGGTTTTGATTGGCAAAACGAACCAACCCTTTTCCGTCACTTCCGAACCAGATATTTCCTTCATTGTCCTGGAAGGAGCAATTGATCGCATTTACCGGAAGTCCGTTGGCCTCATTTAAATTCAGTTGTTTCATTTGAGGAGACAAACGAATTACTCCGTCAGGAGAAGCAAGCCAAAGCTGGTCAGATCTGTCGCTGTTTATTGAACCGATATACAAATCGTTTGATTGAACCGGTATGGAATCGAATTTTTTGAATGCCGGGTCGGTTTTGAATAATCCTTCAAAAGAGGTCGAAATGAAAACGCGGCCCTGCGCCAATGCAATTCCGGAAATCCGGCGGTCCCGAAAAGCTTCCACACGGCTGAAATTGGTCAGGTCGTTTGTAAAGTACAATCCGTCCCTGGTCCCGATGTAGAGTTTTCCATTGATTACTTCCAGGTCCCGGCAAGTAGAAGCATCTGCATTTTTCAGAGTGATCTTGGAAATATGACCGTTTGAAATGATGTACAAACCGCTTCCTTCGGTAGAAGCGATTATTTTTCCCTGGTACAGGATGAAATCGGTCACAATCACCGTGCGGTTATTATCACCCAGGGAGAAGGTTTGCGCCTTGTTGTTTTTTATTTGGGTAATTCCGCCTTCATGCCCCACCCAAATCGTTTTTTGGATGTATTGCAAACAGGAGATCCGGTTATTGAACAATCCTTGCTCAAGCGGGAAAGTGGTGAAATTTTTCCCGTTGAATTTGGCTAAACCGCCCAAAGTCCCAACCCACAGGTAACCTTCGTCATCCTGCGTGATACACTGAACCTGGGATTGGGGCAAACCCTGCCCGTTGGAATAGGTAATGAAAGAATAGTCCTGAGCCATTCCAAGAGTAGAAATGGCTGCAAAAACTATCAATGTGAATAATCTCATCCTTCTTTCAGCATTTTTACAAAATCAGTTACACGATTTCTTGCAACAGGAATGCGCAATCCATTTTTCAGAACGGCAAAATGACCGTCTTCGTTGATGTATTCAGCAAGGTTGTTGAGATTAATAATATGGGATTTGTGAATCCGGAAAAACTTGGCCGGATTCAAAATGTTTTCATAGATCTTTAAGGTTCTTGTATCCAGGTAACGCGTTCCGTCATTGAAATAGATCGTCGTACAGTTCCCGCTTGCTTCCAGGTGAGAAATGGTGTTGTCTTCCACAATTTTCAATCCTTTGGTATGACTGATCGCAATACGGTTATTCGGTTTGTTGCGCAATAACTGATCCGACAGGTTGCGTAAACTTCGGAAGTAAGTGACATAATTTTCCGGGTCCTGACCGAATACATTGTTTGCTTCAACCAGTTTTTCAACAGCAACTCTTAAATCATCAATATCGATTGGTTTCAGCAGGTAATAAACGGCACTTGCGTTGAATGCACGGATAGCATAATCTTTAAATGCGGTTACAAAAACAACCAGGAAGTTCTTTTCTTCCACTTCTTCGAGCAGTTCAAATCCTTCCGCACCGCTTGGCATGCGGATATCCAAAAAAACCACATCCGGTTTGCTTGCAGTAATAAGCGCTTTAGCTTGTTCTTTGCCGGAAGCTTCACCGATTACTTCGATTTCAGGACAGAAATCGTCCAGCATCATAATTAAATTTTTGCGTGCATATTCTTCGTCATCAATGACCAAAGCACGAAGTCTTTTCGGTTCCATAATGTAGTTTGTTACTTGTTCTTACCGACAATTTACGAGTTCTGTTAAACTGAATAATTGTTTTGCTACAGAATATACTTCCATTTCAACTGTTAAAATAGTGTAGCTCGTAGCACAATCAAAAGTTTATACCGTTAAAATTATTTATTTTTTGTTGAATCGGTTAAAGAATTCGGAATTCGGAATTCGGAATTGTTCTTACTAGAGGATAGTATTCAAAAGCTGGATCACCTCCTCCCGGTTCTCTTCGTGCGACATGTGTGCTGCGTTTGGAAAAACAATGGACGAAATTTTATGCTGTTTGCAAAAAGAGTTCAGTAGTCCCACATTGATCAACTTGTCGTTGTGTCCGCTAATGATGGTATACTTTTCCGGGTTCTTTTCCATCAGGTAAGCCAGGTCAAAGCGGTTTTTCATGGCTAAGGAAGCCCACCCGATTGCTTTCGGGTCCATTTTTTCAGCAATACCGACGTAATGATCAATTGCATCCTTCATCATGGCCGGATTCGAAAACAGGTTCGGGATCGCCTCGCGTATAAAAACAGATGCTTTGGTCAATACCATGTTGGCAACACGTTCACGGTCCCGTTTCTTATCTTCCGAATCACTCCAGGGATGTGAATGGAACAGGATTAAATGTTCCAGTCCCGGAACGAGTTTCATTAATTCCAAACCCACATAACCACCCATGGAATGGCCTATAACGATCGGATGTTTCAGCTTTTCATGAAGCATGATCTTTTCCACTTCCTTTGCCATGGATAGAATGGAGGGAGTGGCATTGAAATCGACCGGACTTTTGCCGTGACCGGGTAAATCAATGCAAATCGCTTTAATGGGCAGGTGCGGAATGATTTCATCCCACATGCTGTAATCCTCCATGAAACCATGCAAAAAAACAACAGGATTCCCATTGCCGGAAATCCTGTAATTCAATAATTGTTCGCTCATTATTTTTGATTCATCAACGTTTCTATTTCGTCTGCTTCGATCGGAATGTTGCGCATTAAGTTGAATGGCTCTCCGGATGCCTGAACAATCAGGTTGTCTTCGATCCGGATTCCCAAACCTTCTTCAGGAATATAGATTCCGGGTTCACAGGTAAATACCATGTTTGCCTCGATCGGAACATTCCACAGACCTACGTCGTGTGTATCCAGCCCGAGATAATGCGATGTTCCGTGCATAAAATACTTTTTGTATGCAGGCCAGTTCGGATCCTGGTTTTTAATATCCGTTTGGTCCAGGAGTTTCAATCCAAGTAATTCGGATTCCATTAAGCGGCCCACCTCTTTCTGATATTCAGCAAGCATGGTTCCGGGTACCAACATCTTTTCTGCTTGTGATTTTACACGCAGAACGGCGTTGTAAACTTCTTTTTGTCTTGGAGTGAAACGTCCGTTAACCGGGATACTTCTCGACATGTCGGAAGAGTAATTTGCGTATTCGGCCCCAACGTCCAATAAGATTACTTCACCATCCTGACATTGCATGTTGTTTTCAATATAGTGAAGTACGCAAGCGTTCTTTCCGGAGGCAACAATTGGAGTATAGGCCCAGCCTTTTGAACGGTTACGCAGGAATTCATGAGAAAATTCTGCTTCGATCTCGTATTCCCAAACACCTGGTTTCACAAAGCCAAGGATCCGGCGGAAACCTTTTTCGGTAATGTCACAAGCTGTTTGCATTAAATCCAATTCGATTTTTTCTTTCACAGAACGGATCTGGTGCATGATCGGAGCACTCTTATGTACCTGGTGTGCAGGATAGTCCTGTTTTACCTGGATAATGAAACGGTCTTCGCGGGTTTGAACGGTTGTGTCGGCACGCAAGTGCTCATTCGTGTTCAGGTAGATTCCTTCCGCTTCAGACATGAGTTGTTTGAAGATCGTTGGAAATTGCTGTAACCAGTAAACTGTTTTGATACCTGCTGTTTCAAATGCCTGTTCTTTATTCAGTTTGGCACCTTCCCAAACAGCAATATGGTCATTTGTTTCTTTTAAGAAAAGTACTTCACGGTTTGCTTCATTGCTTGCATTCGGGAATAAGACCAAAATACTTTCTTCCTGGTCTACTCCGGAAAGGTAGAAAATATCCCGGTGTTGTGTGAAAGGCAAAGTTCCGTCAGCGCTTACCGGATAAATATCATTCGAATTGAAAACGGCTAAGGTGTTTTTTGCCATTTTTGCCGTAAATTTCTTACGGTTTTCAA
This sequence comes from uncultured Flavobacteriales bacterium, assembly GCA_946480815.1. The sequence goes on along the minus strand of CAMLLB010000025.1, from coordinate 24,219 downwards.
TAAAGAGGTTTTTGTCTATTTGGAAATACTTCATGTTCTTGATATGTGAGATCGTGAAATTACGAAAGAAATTGAAAATTGAAAAGTGAGAATTGAAAAGAAGAGAAAGCATTGCTTTCGATATATAAGCAAGCGTTAGCGCGGCTCTTCTCAATTGTCCATTCTCCAATTTCAATTTTTTTATACTGTGGAAGTAGATCGTAAGTACTTTACGAACTACTGGGTGCAAATTTGTATCATCAAAGTCAAACAGTATGAAAACAATATTCGACAGCATCTTATTAAACCGCATTCAATTCGAGAGTTCATCAACAGAAGTTCAGTTGGATTGCTGTATTTATGAAAACGGAAATGGGTACGAAAGCCAGATTTTTGTGAGTATGAGTGCTTTTAATCAATTAATGTGCGAATTGAGCGTGCGTGGAATTGATTTGAATATCGATGAAAATCTGGATACGATTGTAATCTCTGACACAGAGACCATTTACTCCATGGATTTGACAAATGATACGGACAAACCGATTTTCTTACCTTACTATTGCTTCCCTGAACAAAATAAGTTATTGAGAGCATAGATCTGTGAGATTTTCAGAAATATCTTTGGGGTAAGAAAAAAAGTTGTATTTTCGAATTGTGTTCTTTGGAACATATTGGTTTGAAAAACATTATCTATGAAAAAAGTTATTGCACTTTTTGTGTTTGGCTCGGTATTTTTAGCTGGTTGTCCAAAACACGAAATTATTCCGGCACCGACACCAAAAGTGGAACTGGAATCAAGTTTTATTGGTATCGTAAATGGAAGTCAATTGGAGTTGACACAAAATGTAGATGGGTATTATTTAGATGCTACAAAAACAAAATACATTCAACCTTCTCCAACGCCTTCATTAGCTACTTATTATGCAAATATGAAATCTTCCAACGGATTGGTTTCCATTCGTGTAGGGTTGGGATCTCTTCAGTTTGACGGAAGTGCGAGCAGCGATCCAAGTTTAACGGCGTTCAATAGTTTCTTTACTTCAAATACAAATCCGGTATACGCTACCGGAGCAGCTAACGGTTTTGAAGTGGTTTACCGTGATGGTTCAGGAAATGTTTGGACTTCTGATGCATCACAGCCGGGACAAACCGTTGAGTTCACCGGTATTGTTCAGGAATCGGATGGTTCAGGAGATTACTCGAAATTTACATGTACGTTTACTTGTAATGTATATCGGGATGTACCAGATACATCTACCCCTGATCCGAATGATTCGATAACGCTTTCACTGGCGATCAATAACGGAATTCTAAAGGGTTGGTTTAAAAGATAATTGATAATATAAAGAAGCCATTTGTCAACTGACGGATGGCTTTTTAGTTTATTCCTTATGCAGCAACTGAAGATTGGGATTATTGGAGATTTTAATTTTACCTTCAATACGCATCATGCGACTAATATGGCATTAGATCATGCAGGTCGTTTCCTGGAAGTGGAGTTGTCTTATTACTGGATTAAGGTCAATGAGATAATCAACATGAAACCTCAGCAATTGTCAAATTATGACGGTTTTTGGTTTGCTCCGGGACCTTATCTCAATTTATTTTATCTCAATGGAGTTATCGATCTTCTGTTACAGCAGGAAGCTCCGGTCTTTATTACCGGAGAAGGGTATAAAGCTTTGATCGATGTATTGATTCACCGCAATAACCTAAGTGCGAACGGTGAAAAATTGATTTCGGATAACCTGGTAGATGGAAACCATTTCGAGCGTGTATATGTTGTACCGCATTCTTCTGCACTGATCCACTTATACGAAACCCGTAACCCGGAAGAATTGACGGCTACGCGCTATAGTTTGTACCCTCAGCTCATCGGAAGCCTTACCGAAACAGATCTGGATATTGAAGCGTACAATCAATTCGAAGAACCTGAAATTATCAGTTTAAAAAACCGTAAGTTTTTCCTTGCATGTGGATTTTGTCCGCAAATCAGTTCTACCAGGGAGCTTCCGCATCCGCTGGTATATACTTTCGTAAAATCCTGCTTCCTGAATAATTAATTTTCGTATTGCTGCACTTCCTCGAAGTATTGGTCGATCAATAGATTCGGTCCTAATGCGGCCTCTACTGCCATTACATCACAACGCTCGTTTTCAGGATGTCCGTTGTGGCCTTTCACCCAGATAAACTCTATTTTGAATGTTTTTGCGATAGAAAGGTAACGCAGCCAAAGATCTTTGTTCTTTTTTTTGGCAAATCCTTTTGCATGCCAGCCGTAGACCCATCTTTTTTCGATAGCATCAATGACATACTTTGAGTCGGAATAAATTTTGACAGGGATCGTATTCGTTTTTAAACTTTCCAAAGCGCAAACTACTGCAAGTAATTCCATGCGATTATTCGTGGTCAGTCGGTAGCCCTGGGAAATCTCTTTTACGGATTGCTTGTATTTCAGGATAATACCATAACCTCCGGGGCCCGGATTTCCTCTGGCTGAGCCATCAGTAAATATTTGAATGTATTCTGACACCAGGCAAAGTTATAAAAAATCTGCGCTTTAAAATTTTTAGTTGGAGTTGCAGAAAAGATGATTTTAGCTAAATAGTTGTTAAAAATTCACCCTGGTGGATTTTTTAGGATTCCAATAGTTAGAACTGCCGAATAGGTCAATTGTTCTTCTGAATGTACTATTTATACCGATAAAGTAATGGTTTTTAATTCGGTAACGGAGTATTAACTTTCAAGAAATGTTGTAAATGAGAAAAATTGAATTTTGAAATACATAATTTAATGCGCAATTTTGTATTCGAAAAGGAGCTGATATCTTCAGTTTCTGATTCAGTGAATAGTGGTTAGGTTAGGTTAACGAAAAGCGGTCAGCAATGACCGCTTTTTGTTTTTCACCTAAATACTATTCAACTAGTTCAACTAAGGATTATTTATCTGAAGAGTTCCACGAATCCTGACTTCTGGATCGGATTGTTATCTTTTAAGATTCCGTTTAATTTATAGAAATAAACTCCTTCGCTACACGGGTCACCACCTTGTGTTTTTCCGTCCCAAAAGATCGTTCCTGTGACATTTTTACCTTCGTGTACTACATTCCCCCAACGATTCAGAATAACGATGTCAAAACTCTTAAAAATGTCATATTTGAAAGAGAAGAATTCATTTGTTCCGTCACCATTCGGTGTGATGATATTCGGCATTTGAAAATCTCCTGCAACAGTAATCACCGTCGAGTAGGTATCAAAGCAACCGTTCGGATCTTCTACTGTTAGCGTCACAGTATATGATCCCGGTGTGTAATAATTCGAATACACGGAAGCGTCGGAATAATTGATTACCTGCGGATTTGGGCTCATATCCCAGGTCCATGTCAAAATTCCGCCTACACTCGTGGATTGGTCATCCAGTTCCACGGTTGTGCCCAAATCAATCAAGGTAGGATTAACTACAAAATAAGCGTTCAATCCGATGTCCGGAATGGTGATAGGATTCATGGGATAAATGACTTCGCAATTATTGCTGTCCGTAACAGTCAATGTTGGATTGTATGTCGTAACATCATGATAGGTATGCGAAAAACTTGTAGAGTCATTGACAGTTGTCCCGTCTCCCAAATTCCATACGATTGTTTCCAGGAAGCTGGTTGCTCCGATAGTGAAATCAACATCCTGACCGCAACCGTTTGTGTTCTGTGTCCAGGAAGGATTTGCAACCGGACCGAATATGGTCAAATAATCAACATAAGTCGTGTCTGAAGTACAACCGAATTCGTCTGTGATAGACAGGGTTAAACTGTAAGTTCCCGGGAATACATACGTGTTATTCGGATTTTCCAGGACGGAAGTTTTCCCATCGCCGAAAATCCAGCTATAACTGGAAATGTCACCGTAGGAAAGCGAAGCATCCGTTAAAGCAGCGAAAACAGGCGGGCATAAGTAATCTCCATCGGCATTGGTAGCTGCCCCGCTGAACGAATACTGAGGAATTGCAACCGGTGTTGAAATTGTCAATACCCTGGATAAGGTGTCCTTACATCCGTTTGCATCGGTTACGATCAATTCATAGCCGTGGGTGAAACTGGAAGTGGAATTATTCAAACTTTCACTGTATGTATGTGCATAATCCGTTCCTGTACTTACCTGCGATCCGTCAACGATCCATTGATAACTCAGTGGAGCTACACCTGAAGATGCATTTACAGTGCTTACATTTTCCAGGTTACAAACTACAGAATCAATCGTAAACAGGGCGGTAGGTTTAGTAATAGTGATAGAAGTACTTGCCGGTGGAGATACACAGCCGAATTGATCCGTGGCAACTAATGTTGCGGTGAATGTGCCCTCTGTGTTGTAAGTATGAGTTACAGTCGTCCCTACATTCGTAGTCGTTTGAGTGGTGTTGTCATCATTAAAGGTAAACAGGAACGATGCCAGATTCACGCCGTTATTTTGCAGGCTCGACCCATTGCTGAATGTGACCAGAAACGGTGCACAGCCGGTATTGTCATCCGGAGTGATTTGAGCCTGTGGCAACGCCAGGGCCACCATTGGACTGAATGTTTGATCGTCTGCACAGCCCACACTGTTTGTTGCCGTTAAGGTAATAGTGAACGTTCCGAAACCCGGATAAGCATAGCTTGGATTCGAGCCGGTAACTGTTTGTCCGTTGCCCATGTCCCAGGAATAAGTTCCGAACGCATGGGATGAAGTAGAATTATCCAGCAATGTTATGGATGAATTCACACAAACACTGTCATTGGAGATTCCTGCAATTCCGGCAGTTGTTGTTGAAATATGAATGGTTTGTGTTGTACTGTCCGAACAACCGGTTGTATAATTATAGATCACTTGTTCGATTGTATATGTACCGTAACTGGAGTAGTTATGTGAAGTGGTTCCTAAATCGGCATCATCAAAGACAGGATCATCAAAAGTTGTTTCTGATCCGTCTCCCCAATGCCAGATCATTAAACAATCATCCGGAATTTCTCCAATAATTGCCTGGTCGTTTACAACCACGTTTACCGGTAAACTAGCCGGATTACAGTAAAGGGTTTGTGCCGGCTGGAACCGGCTGATCGGTGCTTTGATATATACGGCATCAGGAATTGTTAATGTATCACTGCATCCTCTGAAAGTGACAATCAGGGTCACATCGAAATATCCGGTGTCTGAAGAATAGGAATAATCCGGATTCTCCAGTTCTGAAGTACCTCCGTCACCAAAATCCCAATGATAGGTCACTTCATCTGAAGTATGTGGTGTTAGAATAACAGATTCGTTGTGAAAATGAATGGACCGTTTGGCACATTCGGGTGATGTATTCAAAGTAAAATTCACCAGGTCCACTTTTCCAACCTCAATGTATGCCGGAATGCTTATTGTTCCCTGACAGCCAGTGGATGTTGTGATTGTTAAAGAGACATCATAAACTCCTAATGTATAGGTGTGAGGAGGAGGATTTTGTCCAACAAAAGTTGTTCCGTCGCCAAAGGTCCATAACCAGTTTGTAATCGGAATACTTGCCGATGAATTATCTGTGAATGTTACGGTCAGCGGATCACAACCTGCAGTATCGGTACTTGTAAAACTGGCAACAGGCGGAGTCAGGTTTACAGCATTTAAACTGACAGAACCCGGACAGCCGTTTGCACCGGTCATTGTAAGTGTTACGGTATAAGATCCGTTACTGGTATAGTTGTGTACCGGTGGATTTTGTCCGTTAAAAGTTGTTCCGTCACCGAAATTCCATTGAAAGTTTGTCCCGGCAGGGCTTGTATTGGTGAAAGTAACGCCTTGCGGAGCACATCCTGTTGTCGGGTTTGCAGTGAAGGACGGGACAGGTGTCGGTAAAATGGTAATTTGCTTGGTAGTTGATCCTGAGCAGCCAAGACTGGTGTTTTGAGCTGTCAAACCAATGGTGTACGTTCCGGGAGTCGAATAAACGACCGTATTGTTCTCAGACGTGGAACTTGCCGGAGAACCACCAGGGAACGTCCAGCTCCAGGTATTGGACCCCACAGTAGAACTGTTCGTAATGGAAACCGGAGCATTTTGACATGCTGTTGCAGGAGCAGTAATTCCTGCCTGGAAATTCGAAATAACGATCGGTTTGATCATCGTGTCCCTGCAGCCGAAACTATTGGTCGCAATGAGTGTCACGTTATATGTTCCGGCAGTAGGATAATTGACCGCTGCAGGGTTTTGAAGCGTCGATGTCTGACTGTTACCGAAATTCCAATTGTATGAAACAGCTCCGGTGGTCGTATTCCCAAAAGTTACACTTACCGGAAGGCTGCAGCCGTTTGCGGTCGTGGTAAAGTTGGATACCGGTTTTGGGTTTACTGTTACATATGCGGCTTTTAGTTCAAAATCCGCCTGACCGTTTGAAGCCTGGACCGTCAGGGTTACGGTATAAGTTCCCGGCGCACTGTAAATGTGATCTGGGTTTTGCTGGGTGGATGCATTTCCGTCCCCGAAATCCCAGGAATAGGACGTGATTGGTGAACTCCCGGCCGTGGATTGATTGGTGAAATGAATACTCTGTTCCAAACAAACAGTTAGTGGTGATGCAGTGAATTGTGCGGTTGGTGGTGTTTGAGATAGCCCGAAGGTAGAGATCATCAGGCAAAAGAGTAGTACTCGCATAATAAGCTAGTTTCAAGGTTCACACTATTGTGAGATTAACGGACGCTTGTTGTTAATTTGTTAACAATTAACTAATTATTCCGTTAATCTTCCTTGTAAAGATGCTAAATTATTCGATAAGGTTGCTCGATAACCAGCGTTTCATTTCATTTAAGTCCATCTTTTTTCTGACCGAAATGTTATCTACCTGATCCATAGTTACTTTGCCCAGGCCAAAATATTTGGAATCCGGGTGTGCGAAGTACCATCCCGAAACGGATGCTGCCGGCCACATGGCCAAAGTCTCTGTTAGGGAAACGCCACTTAACTCTTCTGCATTCAATAGTCTAAACAGGTTTGGTTTCTCCGTATGATCCGGACAGGCGGGATAACCGGGAGCAGGCCGGATTCCCTTATACTCTTCGGCAATCAAGGCATTGTTGTCCAGTGTTTCGTCTGAAGCATAACCCCAGGTTTCGCGTCTTACCTTCGCGTGAAGGAATTCTGCAAATGCTTCCGCAAAGCGATCAGCAAGTGCTTTGATCATGATGGAGTTGTAATCGTCATGATCGTCTTCAAAACGTTTCACATGTTCGTCAATTCCATGTCCGGCAGTAACGACAAATGCTCCAAGGTAATCGATCAGCCCACTTTCTTTGGGAGCAATGAAATCTGCTAATGAAAGATTGGGTTGTCCGGCAGCTTTTTTCGTTTGCTGACGAAGTGAATGCTGGATCCCTAAAATAGAAGTTCGCTGTTCATCGGAGTAAATTTCAATATCATCATCGATGCTGTTTGCCGGGAAAATACCGTAAGCTGCTTTGGCTGTCAACCATTTTTCGTCTACAATTTGTTTCAGCATTTTCTGAGCATCTTCGTAAAGTTGGGTAGCTTCTTTTCCAACAACTTCATCTTTTAAAATGCGCGGGAACTTTCCGTGCAATTCCCAGGTTTGGAAGAATGGTGTCCAGTCAATGAACGGTACCAATTCGGATAAATCCTGTTTTTCAATAACCTGAACTCCCAATTGGTTCGGCTTTTTGATGGTTTCCGAATTGAAGTCCAACACCAGTTTGTTCTTCAACGCATCGGCATAACTCAATACTTGTTTTGCTCCGCGGTGCTTTTCGTGGTGTTCCCTCACGCGGGCATAATCTGCCTGAATGTCTTTGACAAACTGTTCTTTTTTATGTCCTAATAATTGTTCTACCACTGTTACAGAACGGGAAGCGTCCAGTACGTGAACAGTTTGTCCTTTGTGATAGTTTTGTTCGATCTTAACCGCAGTATGTACTTTGGAAGTGGTTGCCCCACCGATCAATAAAGGAATTGAAAGGTTTGCACGTTCCATTTCTTTGGCTACATGCACCATTTCATCCAATGAAGGTGTGATCAGACCACTTAGTCCGATTACCTGTGCATTCTCATCAATTGCTGCCTGGATAATCTTTTCAGCCGGGACCATGACACCCAAATCTACAATCTCGTAGTTATTGCAACTCAGGACAACTGCAACGATATTTTTCCCGATATCGTGTACATCTCCTTTTACGGTTGCCATGATCACTTTTCCTGCAGAACTTGATTTCCCGTCTTTTTCGGCATCGATAAAGGGTAGGAGATAAGCCACTGCTTTTTTCATGACACGTGCAGATTTCACCACCTGAGGCAGGAACATTTTCCCGCTTCCGAATAAGTCCCCGACAATGTTCATTCCATCCATCAAGGGCCCTTCGATCACCTGGATCGGTCTTGGAAACTGATGTCTGCATTCTTCCACGTCTTCATCAATGAAATCCACAATTCCTTTTACCAATGCGTGAGCTAAACGTTCGTTCACCGGTGCATTTCTCCATTCCAGGGAAACTTCTTTTTTCTTGTCTTCTCCCTTGAAGTTTTCAGCAAAATCCAACAAACGTTCCGTAGCGTCGTCTCTTCTGTTTAAAAGGACATCTTCTACGTATTCCAGTAATTGCTTATCGATGTCATCATAAACTTCCAGCATGGATGGGTTTACGATTCCCATATCCATTCCTTCCTTGATTGCATGGTACAAAAAGGCAGAATGCATCGCCTCGCGTACCGGGTTGTTCCCGCGGAAAGAGAAGGAAACGTTGGAAACTCCACCGGAAACATGCGCTCCCGGAAGATTTGTGCGGATCCATTTGGTTGCCCGGAAGAAATCCAGGGCGTTATTATTGTGTTCTTCCATTCCGGTTGCAACCGGGAATATATTGGGGTCGAAAATAATATCTTCGGGTGCGAATTTGACTTTGTCTACCAAAATGCGGTAAGAGCGCTCGCAAATTTCGATGCGTCGTTCGTAGCTATCTGCCTGACCTTGCTCATCAAAAGCCATTACTACCGTTGCAGCACCATAGCGCTTGATCAGCTTTGCCTGGCGAATGAAATTTTCCTCTCCCTCTTTCAGTGAAATGGAGTTTACAATCCCTTTTCCCTGAATGCATTGCAATCCGGCTTCGATAATTTCCCATTTGGAACTGTCCACCATGATCGGAACGCTTGAAATATCAGGTTCTGCAGCAATGAGGTTCAAGAATTTCACCATGGCTTCTTTGCCATCGATCATTCCTTCATCCATGTTGATATCAATTATCTGTGCACCACCTTCTACTTGCTCACGTGCAACAGATAGAGCTGCTTCGTAATCATTTTCCTTGATCATACGAAGAAAAGCACGGGATCCGGTTACATTGGTACGTTCACCGATATTGGTGAAGTTACTTTCAGGTGTTATGGTAATGGCTTCTAAGCCCGATAAGCGTAAATAATTCATGCGTTTGCTGTTTCGCTGATTTTTCTTGGTGAGTATTTAGCTGCAATTTCAGCCATTTTGCGAATGTGGTCAGGTGTTGTTCCGCAACAACCGCCAATGATATTGATCAATCCTTCCTGCAGAAACTCTTCAATTTGTGAACCCATCATTTCTGCAGTTTCATCGTACTGACCGAATTCATTTGGTAAACCTGCGTTGGGGTGTGCACTGACCGCAAACGGTGCCTGGTTTGCCAATACCTGTAAGTAAGGTCTCATGGCATCTGCCCCCAAAGCGCAATTCAACCCGATACTTAAAAGCGGCATGTGAGAAACGGAAACTAAAAATGCTTCGGTTGTTTGGCCTGTTAAGGTACGTCCACTTTGGTCGGTAATGGTCCCGGAGATCATGATCGGGATCTGAATTCCACGCTCTTCGCTTAATTCATCAATGGCAAACATAGCTGCTTTGGAATTTAGTGTATCGGTGATTGTTTCCACCAACAGGAAGTCAGCGCCTCCGTCCATTAAACCGGTCGCCTGTTCTTTGAATGCAACTACCAATTCGTTGAAGGTAATAGCCCTGAAACCTGGATCGTTCACATCCGGAGACATGGAAGCCAATTTAGTTGTTGGTCCCATGGAACCTGCTACGAAACGGGGTTTATCCGGATTTTTTGCGGTAAACTCATCGCAAACTTCCCGCGCGATTTTCGCCCCGTGATAGTTGATGTCGTAAACTGCTTTTTCCAAATGGTAATCTGCCTGTGCAACACTTGTCGCACCGAAGGTATTGGTTTCAATAATATCGGCACCGGCCTCTAAGTATTGTGCATGAATTTCTTTTATGACATCCGGACGGGTTAAGACAAGAATATCATTATCGCCTTTTAATTTATGCGGATGATCTTCAAACCAACCTTTACGAAAATCTTCTTCTTCGAGGTTATAACGTTGAATCATTGTTCCCATAGCTCCATCGAGAATGAGAATTCGTTCGTTTAGTAATTGCTTGATGTCTTTCATAGCTTTATTCGTTGCTTTGCAAACTATGAAGTCGGGGAAGTAGTAAAATACTACTTGATACTTATCTCTTCCTGACGATTCTGCCGGGATCGGATTTGGCACCTTTTCGTTTTGAAACGGCAGGTTGCCAAGGTTTCACAGGGCCTGTCCCTCCACCTTTCTTCATAAGTTATCTCAAAGATCTGCTGCAAAGATAACCAGTAGATTTGATTTGAACAAGTAGGGGTGCGATTAATCATGTGCTTACCGTTTTAATCGGTGATTCACTTGCGTTTTATTTCAAAATCCAATTTGGTTTGTTTTGAAAGTCCAATAATAACCACCCCCAATTCGTAATATCATTAAAACATAATATCATGATATCATGTTCTGGAAAGTTTTGCTGTGTAGCTAATGATTACAGGGGAATGGTATCGATGCTAATTGGATTTAACTTCATAGGATTCCAATGGCAGAATCATAAGTTCAAAAATTAGGAATTCAATCCTATTAAAAATTAAATTTCATATTCCGGTCGTCCAGGACTGCAAAAGAAATTTTACCTGTCCATCTCGGCGTAATGTGATTTCCGTCCGAGAATACGCCATACAAACCGATCCGTAACCTTCTTTTCGAAAATTTGAAGTTGCGTTCAATTCCTGCCAGAACCTCGTAGTGTTTCCAATTGTATTGAGCAACATATAAAGCACCACAACCAAAAACCAACCCGATCCCGGTTTTCTTCATAAAAGGGATTTTATTCATGATCGAACCATTGTCGTGATGAATGAAGTGTGCTTCGATGTAATAATCCCTGGAAGGAAGCGAAGAATCCTGGTCCTGGAAGGAATACAAGGGATTGGAGAACCAAAGCGGATCGCTCCGGCGCTGGTACTTGAAGTCGGCGTCTTTCAAACTTTTTGAACTCAGGAATTTTCCTGATTTGAGGTGATAAGAGGATGTTCCGAAAGTTCCCAGCTGAAAGTTTTGGTAAATTCCAAGTAATCCGTATTCATGATCAACGTCACTGCCGAATAGTTTTGGAATCCCACGCTCGTAAGTTGCGTAAACAGTAGGCCATTTGGAACCAAGCACCACTTTGCGATGAGGTTCGCGCATGTATTTTTGTCTGGGTGTATAACTAATGGTTGCTGTACCGATAAAAGCCTGGTAACCCTGAAATGGTTTGAAATCATCATTGGGAATAACGCTGTCCAGGAATCCCATTTTTTTGTAGCCGTGAATGGACCTGCGTTCGGTAAATTCAAAATCAATATCGACGTACAAACCGTTGATGTATTCCTGAGTCTGACCAATGCTGAGCGACGTGGCCTCAATGAAGTTACTTCGTTTATAGATCTGTGTAATCGCATCATAGGACACAACTGCGTCGAAATCATGATCGAACCCACCCCTAAGCCTGGCCTGCCTGAATGGGTCGTAAAGGTAGTTCCCATTAATGTTTCCTTTGATGTCGTGATTGAGGAACCCGTAGGAAATCTCCGTGTTTACATCCAGGGTTCGCTGATCGTCCCACTTTTTAAAGTAACTGAAACCCGGCGCCACGCGTGGTCCGGCCGGGTATAAGGGCCTTGCCATTGCAGCGAGCGAACTGATCGACCATTGTACTTTTTTAGGACGGTTCCGGTGTTCCACTCCAAACCAGAGTACTTTCAGGACAGTGACTTTGTTGAAGACCTTGTCGATGGAGTCCAGGTATTCTTTTCGGTTCAAGGCATCGTGGATACTGTCCCTCACGATAATGAAACGCTGTTCTTCCGCTGTTAATGAAACCGCACGTTGTTCTTTCCAAAAACTGGAATCACGTTCATAAGCTTCTTCTGTTGTAACAGCCAATTCATTATTGAAAAATCTCGGCGGGAAATTCGGTTGGAAGTTATAATTCGAGAATTGCGCAACGGTCTTGCAGGTAGAAGTTTGGTTTTTGTATTTCACTCCATAATCCAAAACCTGTTCTTTTAATACACACATAGAATCTCCCTGCAGGTCAAATTCCTGGTGAATGGAAAAATAATCATACATGAACAGGTTTCCTTTCTCCATGGTCAAATCCAGTTTTTGGACCAGCCAAAGCGAATCGATTACATAGATATACCCGGTCAAAGTAGAAGTGGAACTCATTCGCGGAAGAATCCTGATCTTGTGGATTTTTCTGCCGTTCTCTATATATTGTGCTTCGAGCCGGTAGCGATAAGATAAAATGCCGGGAGTTGAAATTGGGCTCATAACCGGAGTACTGTGCAGGTCCTCCAAATGAAGCAGGTTTTCGAAGAAGTTGAAATTGGATTTGACTGTCGTGGTGTAATAGAGTGTTTTATCTTCCCCACGCAATTCATAGGCATTCCGGATTTCCTTCACTTTATTGGGAGGCGAATAATTGCGGGTAACCTGGATTTCTGCGAAGTTCATATTTCCGGCCAGTTTCGCCATTTTTCTTTTTTCCTCCTCGAAAGGGTCTGCGTCCTGCCGGTCGTTCTTCGAGTCCGACTCTTTTTCTTTTCGTACGATCGATTCGGTAGCTTTGATATACACATCCGTTGAATGCGGATACGCCCAGGGATTGATCTTGTCTCGTTTTTTGACTACTTCGAGCATGATTTCCCTTCCCGGGTTACTGCGCTTGACAGCAACCTCCACATCTTCCAGTTCCTTAATTTTGAGGGGAAAAAGCTGAATGTCTTTTACAGCTCCTTTGTTGGAAATCACCACATAAGTTTCGCGTTCCTGGTAACCGGTAGCATTTACAACCAGAAAGTATTCCCCGTCGAAAAGCTGGAGGGAGTATTTTCCGTTTTCATCCGTTTGGGTTCGCAGGTCTGTATTGTTTTTCACGTATACATTAGCGAACGGAATAGGAAGCTTTTTTTCATCCAGCACCGTCCCGCTCAAATTCCATTGAGAAAAGGAAAATGCAGGGATGCAAATAAAATAAAGTAGGTAAAAAACCTTCAAGAGCTTCATTTAACCTGGAGTATTTGGTGAAACGAAAATAAGGAGATTTGATCGCTAATCAGTTGAAAATCATGTGAAAGCCTGAATTGCAGGTTTGAGCGGTTATTTCTGTTTTTGACTATTTAAAAAAGCCTGGTGCTTTTCCATGCGTTTTCTCATAAATCTTCTCAGGAAATAAGTTCCCAACGCCATGAAAGCAAAAGCATAATAAACAGCCCAGCTACTGAAACTTTCTTTCAGGCACATCACTGTTACCAAAATAATGATGATAATTCCCACTGCCAGCCAAAAGAGCTCCATAATGCGATTATATAGTTTCATGTCTGTTATATTTAGTTTGTGATCTGTAGATCACTTATATCGAAAGCAGTGCTTTCTCTTCTATTTTTTAATTGAAATACGACCTTGAGGCTCCAAAAACTCGTAGTACGAAAAATCCTGTTTTGCACGGATCCCTTTTCCGTAAATCAGTTCTGTCGGACTCTTGATCATTACCATTTTGTCTGTAAAGATAAGACTATCTTTTTGATCCCAGTAAAGTGCCTCTGTGTACATGGTTTGTTTCCGGGCAGGATTATGAAGCTGTACGGAGTCCAAAACACGCATCGTTCCTTTTGTTTCATTGATCTCTCCGTAAAGGCCGGTCAGAATCGATTCCGGTTCTCCGTCATTGTCAAAGAATTCTACTTTGATACCCTCTTTGAATTTGGTTACCTGTTCGGGCTTTGAGTATGCTTCGGCCAGAGGAGCATATAATTTGAATTGGGGAAATCCGCCTTCCGTTTGAAGTACATACAATTCTTCCGTTTTTTGCTCGGGGTCTGTTGACTTAAACGTAATTTGTTTGATCTCGTCAATATCATTCACACAGGAACTAAACACCAATCCGCATGCAATGCACAAATGAAATAATGTTTGTCCCCCCTTCATTTAATCCAGTTTATACTTTTTAAACCACTTTTCGTAGGAAGAAGGTGCAATAATAATCCCGAAATTCACCGAGAAGAAACGTTCTTTCAAATCAGCAGCATTTCCTGTTGCGTTGGAACCGTATTGGAAGCTGACATTCAGTGACGAGTTTGTTTTTTGGCTCAGGAACGGGAATCCGAACCCGATTGTTGCAGAAGTCGTTTTTAATTGTCTTCCATTGATCGAATTTGGCAATAAACCATATTGGCCTCCGATGCGGTATTTGACTTTAGAGAAATACTTGATCCCTTTCGTTTTTTTAGTGTAATCAATACTTGGAATGTATTGCAAACCGACTTTTGAGACGTAGGTATTCGAGAAAACGGCAGATGAAGTATGCGCATCGAAGTTTTCGGCATAGCTTTCCCATTGCATCAGGTCTACCTCAGCAAATACACCCAATTGATACTTCATTTGGTCTGAATTCTTTGTATCCGGGGTAAACGTATAACCAGCTCCGATTGTTTGTTTACTTGGGAAAACGATTTTTCCGTTGTTGTTATCAATGTAAGTGATCGTATCCGTGTATGAAAGCTGATTATTTACGTCAGTTGCATAAAACATGGAGTAATCCCGGAACGAGTTAACGGAGATCTTAGGAGTATAAACAGCGGATAAAAACAATTGTTTGCGCTTATCGATATCCAGGAAACGCTGGTAGCTGGCACCAAACGAATAATGCACAGACTTCAATCGGTAAGTTGTTAAGTCAACACCTCCTGCAGGACTGTTTGCATCAAATACACTGCTGCGCTGATTGGTAACCGATCCGAATAAATATCCCACGTTGAAACCAACGCTTAGGTATGATTTGTCATTTTTAATAATGGAGTACGCCAGACCAACAAAAAGTAAGTTCGTTGATCCGTAACCTTTATAGTTGAATGTTGTTGAATCGTCGTATGCATGAGAGCGCTGTGTCAAATCGTATCCTTTTCGGGTGAAGGGTTTTAATCCTAGAGCAATCCCGAAATGTTTCCCGATAGGAATAGCCATGGTGATATTCGAGATACCGGTTGTTTTCCCGTTAAAGCTTCCTGCATTGCCGGTGTAAGTTGAGAATTTGGATGAGACTCCTACAGAAAACAAAGGTTGTCCGAAAGACAGTAATGAATAACTGGAGGGGTTGTACGTGTTGATCAATGTGGAATCAAAACAAATCCCGGTAATATTTCCCATTCCTCCATATTGAGCTTCAGGAAGGGCTCCTTCTTCACCGATTCCGGTTGTGCTATAAGGGGATGATGAGGTGGTCTGTGCCCAGATTGTGAAACACGAAATGGTACTAAATACTAGAAGAATGAAATGTTTGGGCATGTAAAAGCGCTATTAATAATCCTTTTAAGGTCAAATTCTCGTCGGCAAATATGCCATATTTATTACCTAATTCAAAATATTGACTGTCACCACCGGTGAGAAAAATTGTTAATTCCGGGTAAAGTCTCCGATATTCTTCGATAAAACCCACCATTTCCAGATGCATTCCGTTCATCACACCGCTTCGCATGGCATCCAGGGTGTTTTTTCCAAGGAATGGTCCCTGGATCCGGTCTTCAATCAGGGGCAATTTTCCTGTAAACTGGTGCATCGACCGGTATCTTAATTCAATTCCGGGGGAAATACTTCCGCCTTCATAAATTTTAGGATAACGGACAAAATCATACTTGATGCAGGTTCCAACATCAATCACTAACGCATTTTTTTCCGAAATATTGGCTGCAGCAATCGCATTTGCCAATCGGTCAATTCCGAGCGTATTCGGGGATTCGTAATTATTGGTGAGCGGAACAGCCAATTGATTAGTGAACAAAATGGCATTCGGAAGCAGTCCTTTGATCCATTTGGTGTTCTTATCCGAGCGCACCGAGCTGATAATTCCGCGAATAGTTTTATGCTTCAGCAAGTAGGACTTCAGTTTGTCCAACTCGTCATTGGAGAACGCATGAACTTCTTGTAAACTAGAATCTTGGAACAGGCCAACTTTGATCCGGGTATTTCCGGCATCGACTACAATTGATTTAATTCCTTGCTCCATCAGGAACAAAGATAGGATTGATTTAGAAAAATTTTCACTTTTTTTTAGGAGTAATGAATTCTATTACTATCTTTGCCCTCGCAATTGAGGATGGTGATGTAGCTCAGTTGGTAGAGCAAAGGACTGAAAATCCTTGTGTCGGGGGTTCGATTCCCTCCATCACCACTCGGAAGCTCCAGGATTATTTCTGGAGCTTTTTTTATTCCCTATTCCCCGACACAAGGATTTTCGATTATTGTGTCGCGGGGTTCCCTGTCTGCTTGACACAGTCAGGCAGGGATTCCCTCCATCACCACTCGGAAGCTCCAGGATTATTTCTGGAGCTTTTTTTTATTCCCTATTCCCCCGACACAAGGATTTTCGATTACTGTGCCGCGGGGTTCCCTGTCTGCATGACGCAGTCAGGCAGGGATTCCCTCCATCACCACAGGCATCTCTTTAGAGATTAAGATCTTTTCGGTATATTCATTCAATGAAACACTATTCAGTCTACGTAATACAAAGTGAGCTCAATGGATCATTTTATGTGGGAATGGCACAAGAAGTTGAAGCCCGACTAAAAGAACACAATTCAGGGAAATCTGCTTATACAAAATCATTTGTTCCATGGAAATTGGTTTATTCGGAAGAGGTCGGAGAAACTTCATTAGCACGAAAGCGTGAAAAATATCTGAAGTCAACAGCAGGAAAAAATTTTCTTCGAAAACAAGGAGTCATAACTTAGTTGGATGCTTTTTTGCTTTTTGTCCATCAATACTCGCTCTCACACTCACTCTGTTTTTCTGGCTATCAATCGGCTTTTTTCGTCTTTTAAGACGAAGCCTCAGTCTTCGTCAGCCATGGCTGACTCTTCTTTTTCAGAGCGAGAAACAGAATGAGAATGAGAATGAGGGGAATCCCGGTTCGAAGCTACGATTCTGTCTCCTCCCTCGAGGGAGGATTAAGGAGGGTGGCAAAACCCAAATCTTCCGTAAGGACCGATTTCATTCGGTTTCCTGAAATCAATCAGTTCGATCCCCCTTTTGCTCAAAAGGCACCGTATTCCAGGTTTTTTGGCAGAATCGGGTCAAAAGAAAAATTACACCTCATTTGAAACCCGTGCAAACTTATTTCTATATTCAATTGGAGTAAGCCCTGTAATCTTTTTGAACGTATCTCTAAATGCTTTTGTGTCGGTATAGCCTACATCAAACATGATTTCTGACACATTCTTTCTTGATGCCTCGAAAAAGTTTTTGGCAGCTTCGATCCTCACTCTTTGTATATATTCTATGGATGTATTATTCGTAGCCTCTTTAAATCTTCTTTCAAAAGTTCTGCGCCCCGTATTAATTAAACTTGCCAATGTTTCTATTGTTATCTTTTCACAATAGTTTTTTTCAATGTAATCCTGTACTTTTTGAATTTCAATATCACCATGATTTCTTTGTCCCCTGAATATCGCGAATTGGGATTGACTATCTCTCCCGATATCCAATGCAAAATATTTTGAAATCATTACTGCAGTTTCTCTGTCAGTGAACTTTTCAACCAGGTATAATATCAAATTCCACAAACTGCTTGCTCCGCCACTGCTGTAAATATTTTCATGCTCTGTTATTATGGCCCCGTCTTCGACTTCCACATCCGGGTATCTTTCTTTAAACTCATTAATATGTGCCCAATGTGTAGAACATTTCTTCCCATCCAGTAAACCTGTTTCAGCTAAAAGAAAAGCACCGATACATAAACTGGCAAGGCTTGCACCTCCCTCATATAACTTTTTAAAGTAAGGTATCGCTTCCGCATTAGCTTGTATTCCTTTTTGGGTGTCGCCAAATGTAGGAGGTATGATCAGTAGGTCCGTTTCAGTCACATCCTTGAGCAACCTGTTTGTTTTGATCATGTATTCCCCGTTATTTGCAGGTACATATTCATTTAAGCCAACATATTCTACCTCAAAAACGGGCTTTTTACCAAATGTTGTCAAAAATTCATTGGCGGTATGAAACGTTCTAAAAGGTGGTGTAACGGCTTCGATCACTCCATACTCAGGTACAAATACTGAAATGCGCATATCAACAAAATTTTGAGTCACAAGATAAAAATGTTTTGTCATAATCCACCCCTAAAGTTGTCATTTTTTACAATAGACCGGGGTTTACATTCCATTGTACTTTTGAATTATAAAACTTTAAAAAAAATAACAATGGAACAAGTAACAAGAATTACGGTAGAAACAGTAGTAAGCGCTCCTGTGACAAAAGTTTGGAAAGCTTGGAATACACCGGACGACATTATTCAATGGAACAGCGCCGACCCAAGCTGGCACACCCCAAGCAGTGAAAACGACCTGAGAACAGGCGGTAAATTCAAGCATCGAATGGAAGCCAGAGATGGGAGCTTCGGTTTTGACTTTGAAGGTACTTATGACCAGGTGGAACTGCACAAGGAAATTACATACACAATGGGTGACGGAAGAAAGGCTACTACTTTGTTTACAGAGCAAAATGGGCAAACCAAAATAGCGACCACATTTGACCCTGAAACAGAAAATGACCCTGAATTTCAGAAACAAGGATGGCAAGCGATCCTGAACAACTTTGTAAAATATGTTGAATCAAACTAATAAAATTTAATGCGATGAAAAAGTTTAAAATAATTTTTTGGGTGGCAACTGTCATCATCATTCTTTGGGAAGGTGTTATGCCGCTTAGCACTGTAATCTTTGCCCCGGAATATGTAAATGCGGGTACAGAACCCCTGGGTTATCCGGATTATTTCGCCTACACCCTTATTTTCTGTAAAGCACTTGGAGTCCTGGCAATTTCCTATTCTAAAACTCCGGAGACGCTAAAAGAATGGGCATATGCGGGACTTACCTTTAATTTAATCTTTGCATTCATCAGTCATGCCTGTGTAGACAAAAACGTGGGGTTCATGTTAATGCCGCTTGTGGTACTGGGAATTTTGGCCGTTTCTTATGTATATAACAAGAAAATTCAGAATTACAGCCAAAGCAGGTTATCAGTCAATTGATGCGTGTCGGCAAAGAATAAAAGAATTCATTATTAATCATAAAACTTCAATAAAATGACAAGCAACAGTGTTTCACTCCACAGAGTAATTAAAGCAAGCCCGGAAAAGGTGTTTCGGGCGTTTGAAGACTCCATTGCATATTCCACCTGGCTTCCTCCATATGGATTTTTATGCACGGTACAGCAAATGGATTTTAAGGTAGGAGGTAAGTTCAAAATGACCTTTATCAATTTCAGTACAGGAAATGGACATTCTTTTGGTGGAGAGTATCTTGAAATAAAACAGGATGCATTTATTAAATACACCGATACGTTTGATGATCCCAATTTACCCGGAGAAATGACAACAATCATACAGCTGAATAAGGTGATCTGCGGCACGGAACTTAAAGTGCTGCAAGAAGGGATTCCTCAGGCAATTCCGGCAGAAATGTGTTATTTAGGTTGGCAGGAATCGTTGGATAAATTGATTAAGCTTGTAGAACCTGAAATTCCGGATGCTTAATTTATGCTACATGGATGAGCATACGAATAAGGTAACGAGTGCGGTTTTTATCACATTTTCCGGGAATTGTATAAAAGCACTCCGGTTTTACCAATCCTGCTTTGGCGGTACCTTGCAATTTGAAACTTTTGGAAAGGAATTATTACAGGTTTACACAGAAACACCTGTCGTTAGTGGATCGCTGGTTTCCGACAGAATAATTATTCATGGTTCCGACCTGGTACACGAAGAAGGAAGAAAAATTGGGAATTATATGTCCATTTTTCTGCACTGCAAAACCAGCAATGATAGAAAAGTGCTTATTGAAAAGTTGGAAGCCAACAAAAAGGATCATTTCAATAAGAATGACGATGACCAAAAACTAATTGAGATAACGGATGTTTTTGACGTAAGATGGTTATTGGGAGTTTAGCAGCTATGAATAAAATGAGTGGTTCGACTCCCGTACCATTTTCTTCTCACATTGATCAACAGTAATGATTGCTGGAATTTCTCAATACACAAAATCCTTATCCGCGAAAAGAATACTTAATGCAATACTGATAGCTGCCGCACCGATAAAGAAAACGATCAGCACACCGATTCTTCGGGAGTTGACCCTGCCAATTCTGAAAAGCAGGTAACCGATTACCAGGTTTCCAAGTGCCCACAAAACATTTGTCAGCGGTGAGGAAAGTCCTATTCCGGGTTCTTCTGCAAAAGGAGTTGGAAAAGCGTCTCCCGAAATACCGTTAAACAGGTGTGGAATCGCATTAGCCAGGAAAAAACCGGCAAAGAATGCTGAAAGGTAATGATACCAGCGCAGGTTTGAAGTAATTGAGTTTTCCATGGCGTGAAGTTTTATAAGTATGTGGCTTAAAATAGACCTTCTCACCACCGGGCTCTTATATTTTTTTGTAAGAAAGTTACATAAATCACAGGTAAGAGAATGAGAAATAAAATGGAAATGAGAATGAGGTGTGGAAATCTCTTTTAGAGGGAAATACGTGCTTCCTCCTTTGGAGGAGGAATGAGGAGGAGGATTTGAGTAATCAATCCGTAAATAAACACAATTCCGATAGTAGCTGTGTTGTGTCACACAATTGTTTTAGAGTGTGTGAAAGAATTTTGTGTAGTATTGACAATTAAAAATTCACTGAATTATGGCTTTCAATTGGACTTGCCCACACTGCAAAACAAAAACAACTGTAAATGATAATGACTACCATAAAAGTGAGTCAAATTTGAGAATCAAAAACACAGACGGAACTAAAAGTCTTGATTCTATATGGATTGTTTGTCCCAATACAGATTGTAAAAAGCTGTCACTTTATGTGCAATTATATGAGTACAATTATATTCATCTATGGCAAAGAGGAGGTCTAATAAAAGAATGGACATTATTACCAGATACAAAAGCAAATGTTTATCCTGATTACATTCCAATCGCAATTAGACAAGATTATGAAGAAGCGTACGCGATTTTGGATTTAAGTCCTAAAGCATCTGCCACCCTTTCGAGAAGATGTTTACAAGGTATGATTAGAGATTTTTGGGGAGTAAAAAAGGGAAGGTTGGTCGATGAAATTAATGCTATAGAAGATAGGGTTGATCCTTTAACTTGGAAATCGATTGATGCCATTAGAAAGGTTGGGAATATCGGTGCCCATATGGAAAATGACATCAATTTAATAATAGAAGTAGAGCCAAAAGAAGCTCAACTATTAGTTCAATTAATTGAGATGTTGTTTGAAGAATGGTATGTCCATAAACATGAAAGAGAATTGAAACTCAAGTCAATTGTTGGAATGGCTGAATTAAAAGATGAAGCTAAAAAAGCAAATAAATAATTGGGGAAACTATTAGATGAAGTTTCTCACTTGGTTAATTGTTCATTCGCAATTGTTTGGAAATTCGCAATTATTAACCCACTCTTCACTCCCCCTTAACTTCCTTCCGGAATCCGCGCTCTACCTTTGCAACAACAAATGCAAGTAGAAATCATGAAAGAATACAAATTGCGGATCATGAACTTTGTAGATCGCACCTTTTGGTTGTGGTTAGTTGCGGGTTCCGTTTTGATCTTTTTACGCTTCCGGTAAATCCCCATGTGGGATGTTTTCCCAAAAGTGTAACCAATGGATGCCGATCCGAAAGGTTAAAAATAGATAGTGGGAGGATACTCTGTGGATTAAGGGAGGATAAAGCGTAGATAGAGCGTTGGAGAGCGTAGTTGTGTGAAGGATTTAACAAATGCAAAGGGCTTGTTTTGCGCAATTTTCAATTAAATTTTCCGAAAAAACTTTCAGGGAATACGAATTACGTCCCGATAGCTATTGGGATACGAATTACGAATATTGAACTTTAGCAAACAAGGTGACTGAATACTTACGCAGGAGCTACAGCATAGGCGCAGCGTAGTCGAAGTCAACTTTTTGAACTTAACTTTTTAATTAGGAATTACTTAATCCCCTCCTTCATCAATTTCCCCAAAGTCAGTTCCACCATCAAACGGTAAGAATAAGCCTGCGTTTTCACGCCAACCCCACGGTCACCCATCAAACCATTTCGTGCAGCGTTGGGAGTAGTGAAATCAATCACATAATCCGTTGTTTTGGGAAGTGCAAAACCAAATTCGAACACCATAGAAGCACGTTTTCCATCTTTTAGGTCCAGGTTTCCTCCTAAAGCAAAGACCAGGCGATTGTATTGCGAAGATTGGATGTGTTGTTGCGTAAACAAATAAACCGGGTTCCGGTTATAGTTGAAATCCGTATGTCCTCCGAATTGAAAAGCGGCCCGCTTCGTGAGCTGTACATCAATCCCGATCCCGATGTTTGTCACAGGCCTCGCACTTTCACCGAAAGAGAGGAATTCCTGTCCGCCGAAAAGTGCCTGAATAGTAGAATCGCTGATGAATTCCGGGTAGCGCTCGGCCACCGTTGGGTCGTCATGGATCAGGTAATATTTCTGCTCAAGAAATGATTCCGATGTGATGTTGAGCCAGATTTTTTCAGTCAACCGGGCACTGATCCCTAAGCTGAAGGATGCCGGATTGCGGACTTTGATTTGATGTCTGGTCGATTTGGATGCGATGGAAATATCGAAAGGAAGAATTCCGTCGCCGTCCAGGTTGAGTGTGTAGAATTCCCGAAAAAATGTCCCTTGTCCAACAATGTTGAAAGTAGGGAGCGTGGCTGCAAAACCGATCCGGAATTTAGGGTAATGAAGCAGGATGGAAGGTTTGAACATGGCTTTTACATCCCAGTAATTGAAGGAAATATTGGAGGAAAGACGCGTGTCCTGGGAAGAAGAAGTGTCTTGTGGGAGAACCGTAACAGAATAATCATTGTAATACCGGACACTTTTAAAACATCCCATGTGTGTCAATCCCACAGATAGATTCGGAGAGATATCATAGGAAATCCCGAATCCCACCCAATATTCGATATTACGGATCTCCTGGGCATACTTGGAAATGAATTTCTCAGATCCCGGAGATTCAATAGCATCATATTTCCCCGAATGAAAGGAGTTCAGTTTACTGTTATGGACGTTTTTGGATAAAAGCATGTACCCGATATGCCATTTCGGGAATTTTTTTGGGATCATGATCCCTGCGATCATATTTGGGACAACCGAAAACTCTGTACTTTGGAGGTCCTGTTCCGGGCCTAATGAATTCTGTTGCTTGAATTTTCGGATCTGGTAAGCATTCATGGAGAAGGAAAGCGCTCTTTTTTCAACCAGTGTCATGGCAGCCGCATTGTAATAAACCATCGAGTAATCATTCAATCCGCCAACGGCTGCACCTCCCAGCGCTGTTGCCTTGATCCCGAATTGATCGTTCCAGTAATGATTATCCTGCCCCAATGAGACGAAAGGCAGCAAATTTAGACTGAAAAGTGGTAATACATATTTTATCCTCATCTTTCTAATTTACGGAATTGAAAATTGACAATTGAAAAGTTTGAATGATGAATTGCGAATTTTTGAACTCTTTAACTAAATGAATTGCGAATTGCGAATTGCGAATTGCGAATTGCGAATATTGAAACTTTAGCGAACAAGGTGACTGAATGCTTGCGCAGCAGCTTCAGCATAGGCGCAGCGTAGTCGAAGTCAACTCTTTGAACATTTTTTAATTAGGAATTAAGAATTAACCAAATGTCATTCTGTCAGGCTTTGCTTTTCGGTTTGCTTTTTGACGGGTTCCTTTCGTGAGAACACAAACTAAGATAACCGGTTCGACTGCTGAAGCATTAATTTATCCATTGCTTCTACTGCTTCTTTGTTGGGTAATCTGGCTCCTGGAAACCACCCCGGGAGGAAGCGATCTGATCC